>JANOWJ010000170.1:0-25176 GCA_031417835.1 Saprospiraceae bacterium
CCTGGACAGCAGTAGATAGTTGTAATAATTCAACCAGTTGTCTGCAAGCAATCACAGTGCAGGACACGACTCGCCCAAGCATTACCTGCCCGGGCCCAGTGACCACCAATTGTCAGGTAGCACCCACGCCAGCCAATACAGGCGGCCCGGCCACAGCAACCGACAATTGCACGGATGTAGTGACCAATATTACCTTTAGTGATGTAACCGTGCCCGGCAATTGCCCCGGCAATTTTATCATCAACAGGACCTGGACAGCAGTAGATAGTTGTAATAATTCGAGAAGCTGTCTGCAGGTAATCACAGTACAGGACACGACCCGCCCAAGCATAACCTGTCCGGGCCCAGTGACCATCAATTGTGATGTAGCACCTACGCCAGCCAATACAGGTGGTCCGGCCACAGCAACCGACAATTGCACCGATGTAGTGACTAATATTGCCTTTAGTGATGTAACCGTGCCCGGCAATTGCCCCGGCAATTATATAATCAACAGGACCTGGACAGCAGTAGATAGTTGTAATAATTCAACCAGTTGTCTGCAAGCAATCACAGTACCGGGATTCCCGGTAGCGGAAGTAGACCACAATGGCACCTTGATAGATACGCCTGTAGATGGAGATCTATCTACCAATGATTATGACGAAAACGGCTACGGCCTGATTTACAATACTACTCCTGACATTGGACCACCTAACGGCTCGGTTGTAATTAATCCAGATGGAACATATACCTATACTCCAAATGCAGGATTTACTGGTGTAGACAGTTTTAGATATGTAGTTTGTAATTCTTTGGGACTGTGTGATACAAGTTGGGCCTATATAGCTGTGATGCCGATTACGGAAGGCAATGATCCGCCGTCTGCTTTGAATGATTATTTTATGACATTCCCCGGCACTCCGGTGACCAGCACGGTAGCTAACAATGATATCGATCCTGAAAGTGATCCGCTTACTTTTATGACCTTGATTCTGCCACCTAATGGCACCCTGGTATTTAATCCTGACGGCAGTTTTACATATACCCCTAATATGGGTTTCAATGGCATTGATAGTTTCTTATACGAAGCCTGCGACAATGGTATTCCCCCATTGTGTGACCAGGCATGGGCTTATATTGAAATACCAGAAGACGGACCGGATGAAGGTAATAATCCGCCATTTGCAGGTAATGATGTATTCCTTACACAAATGAATACACCGATCAGTGGAAGCGTATTGCCAAACGATTGGGATCCTGACGGCGATCCATTGGTGGTGAAACCTGTCGGAGCTCTTCCCGCTGGCTTGTCGCTTAACATGGATGGAAGTTTTACTTATAATCCTCCAACAGGTTTTGTAGGGACTATTAATGTACCTTACTATGTATGCGATGATGGGGAACCACCTTTGTGCGATACAGCTACTTTGACCATTGTGATCAACTTTACACCTGCCTGCCAGGGTGGTTTAGTGTGCAACAATAAAGTAAATTTATCTATCGATTGTGAAAAGAAAGTTACTCCGCTTGATTTGTTGATCAATCAGACTTTACCATCCTCCAACTACGAGGTGATCATCAAGGATGCTGCGGGCAGAATAGTACCTAATGCAACTTTTACCAGAGAACATCTCGGATATTGTTTTACCGTATCTATTAATTTGCCTTATTGCAATAACAGTTGCTGGGGGACTATATGTGTAGAAGATAAAGCGCCTCCTAAGCTGGATTGCACTGCTGATACAATTTCCTGTTTTGAATTAAGTCAGCTTCCTACTAATATTACTGTTAACGACAATTGTTCAGGACCAGCCAAGGTACAGATCATAAGGGAACAGTTCATTGACTATGGTTGTGATAGTGTGGGCTTACAGGGAGTAGTGATCAGGCGTCTGCTGGCGAGTGATATCTGGGGCAATAGCGTGGAGTGTGATAAACAATATTTTATAAGAAGATTATCGTTGAGTGATGTGATCTGTCCACCAGATGTGGTCGTAGATTGTAGTCTAGCTATTTCGGGAGGCATCTCGATTAGTAATCCAAGCCGAAGTGGAGCACCGAGAGTAGGTTCAGTAAGTTTATTTCCAAATAATCCAAGTTGTAAAATTACGGTCAGCTATACCGATGACAAATTGGATGCATGTGGCGGAGGCTATAAAATCAGACGAGCGTGGACGATATCAGACTGGTGTACGGGTGAAGACTCAGTATGTTATCAAACGATCGTAGTCGAAGATAAGACCCCACCTATACCAATCAATATAGAGCATGCACCTGTAAAAGCAGATCCTCATGATTGCAGGGCGTCCTTTAGATTGGATACCTTGCAGGTGATAGATTGTGGTCGCGTGACCCAGACTTATTCCTATCCTTATATAGATGAAGCGACAGGCATCACCCGGATCATCACAGGCCAATTGCCAGCTACGGTATGGGTGAATTCAGGTAGAACGATAGTGACAATTCTCCTAACAGATGGCTGCAGTAATTTTTCTCAAGGTCGAGCTATACTTGAAGTATTTGATAATACTCCACCTAATCCGGTTTGTCATGAGTTTACTCAAGTGACTGTAGATCCGGTGTCATGCTGGGCCTCTATAGCGGCCAAAGATTTGGATAATGGCAGTTTTGATAATTGTGTTGGAACGTTACATTATGCAGTAGCCTATATGGCCGATATCGAGAAGGCAAGAAAAGATTATGAAAAGCGTATCATAGATAGCTGTGGCAAAGCAGAATACTGGGCCAATAAACCATGGTATGATGCTACGATCGAAGAATGGATCAATTGTTATGTATTTGATGATACATTACAGATGAATGATTGTGGAAGCAATCAGGTGGTACTGCGGGTCTACGAGGCAGACAGCATGCCTAGACTGGATCCACACATCTGGCCATGTGGGGTGCATGAGTGGTTCTGTTACAATACCTACAGAAACTATAGGATCATCCACAACAAGAGTTTCTTTGCAGAGGAAGGACTTCAGGATTGTGATGCAGCGGGTCCGTGGTTATGTAAGTCGGCCAGCCTCGCTTATTATCAAGATCATGCACAGTATAATTACGGCGACATCTATTTTGCAAATCAGGGAGCTAACTTCCCACAGTATCGATTGTACAATGATTGTATGGTACAGGTGTTGGTAGATGATAAACAAGCACCAATGGTCGATGGCCTGGATGATATCACGATATACTGTGATAAAGCCCCTGGCGGCAGTGCCTATGCACGCTCGTTCTGCAGCAACGGGGAGACCTACAGTACTTGGCCGGGAGTGATCCAGGATCCAAAAGGAGTTATTCACGGTTACTATGGAGGAAGTACATATATCGACAGGCATATACAAGCAGTTGAACATAGTAGTGCACCAATAGCATGTCCTAGTGGCGATAATTGGGCTCCTATATATTGTAGACCATGGTTATTATTAGATAGTCTCGATCAAGCGGGCAAAGTAGACCCTAAATTTTACTTTGATAAAATGGTTTTATTTGATCGAAACAGACCTTCGCGGACGCTGCTAGGCAATGAATTTAGTTTCACAGACAACTGCAAATTGGATGATGCCTCCTTGAAGATAAGCGATATCGGCAGTCTCAATGGTTGTGGTGAAGGCTGGTTCCAACGGACCTGGACGATAAAAGACAAATGTGGTAATCCAGTGACAGCGACACAAAAAGTAATTGTGAAGCATAGAAGTGATTTTGAAGTAATTTTCCCGGAAGACCTGATAGTCAATTGTGATGCAACGAATGCGACCGATACGAGCAAAACCGGAAAACCAAAGATAAGCGATGACGAATGTGAACAAGTAGGAGTGCGGTATGAAGATGAGATCTCCACTGTGTCCGATGGAGCTTGCTATAAAATCATACGCACCTGGACACTGATCGATTGGTGTATCTACCTGCCTACCGGACAGGCAGGTGATCCTAACGCACATACGATACATCCAGATGTGATCGTAGATGATCGGTTGAGAGCAGATACTGTAGACAGACCATGTGTGATGCGGCACTTGAAGGATAATGGCGATGGCTATATCAAATATGTGCAGATCATCAAAGTGAAAGATTACGAGGCACCAGTATTGACCTGTAAAGACACTACGATTTTGATCCTAGGCAATTGTCTGGCGGAAGTAAATATACCGATCCAGGGCACGGATAACTGTGCTAAAGAAATCTTATATCGTACAGATGTGACTCGACCAGATGGCAGTACAGAGACGCGGGTGAGTGTGACCTCGATCAGAGGAAATTTTGCGACCGGCGTCTATACGATCCGCATCATCGGCAAAGATTATTGTGATAACGAAGACACATGTACGATGAAGGTCACGATCAAAGATGGTAAAGCCCCGACACCATATTGTCTCAATGGCGTAGCGACTGTGGTGATGCCGAGTACAGGTACAGTAGAGATCTGGGCTAAAGATCTGGATCGTGCGAGTGAAGACAATTGTACGAGCCGGGACAACCTAAAATTCAGCTTTACCAAAGATATCTCTCAGCAAAGTCGGGTGATGAGGTGTACAGATATTCCCAATGGCAGGGAGCAAGCGATAGAGCTAGAAATCTGGGTGACTGACTTATCGGGCAATCAAGACTTCTGCAGAACATATGTCTTACTTCAGGATAATGGCGTCATCAATGGCGGAGCCTGCAAAGACACGACCTTGGCGTTATCCAATATCACCGGAAGGTTATACAATGAGGATAGGGAGGGAGTAGAGTTTGCGACAGTGGAGTTAAAGGGCGCAAGTGCCTCGGGCATACCGGCCTTCAAGACTTCATCCGACGGAGGCTATACGTTTACCAGTCTGCCTATGGAAGGTATCCAAAGTATCAAAGCATTGCGCGATGACAATCCGATGAATGGAGTGAGTACTCTCGACTTGGTGTTGATCCAGAAACATATCCTGGGCTCAGATAAGTTAAAGACAGCGTATAAGATGATCGCAGCAGATGTGAATAACAGCAATGACATCAGCGTGCTTGACTTGATAGAGTTGCGTAAACTGATTTTAGGTATTTACGATAAGGTACCTAATAATACGAGCTGGAAGTTTGTACCGAAGTCGCACAACTTTGTCGATATCCATAATCCATGGGGTTATCCTACCGAGGATAAACTGTTGAATATCCAGGAAAATATGGTCCGCGATTTTATCGGAGTAAAAATAGGAGATGTCAATAGTAGTGCATTATCTCATAGCCTGATGGGTACAGAGATCCGCAGCGGCGAGACTGGACTGATGTTAGATATTGAGGAACGAATCTTTAAGGCCGGAGAGACTATAGAGGTAGCGTTCAAATCATCTAATTTTAAAGGGATCAGTGGCTTCCAGGGCACTTTACAGATGAACATGGACCAAAGTCAAAGGTCAATGGACAAAGGAGCTAGTAATGCGTCTACATTGTCCATGGTACAAGGGCTTAAGTACATTGAGTCAGGAGCAATCCAAATGACAGATCAGAACATTGGTACCCGATGGTCCTCAGATGGACTGATCACAATGAGTTGGAATACGAATACAAGTGTAGATGTCAATGAAGATGCAGTCTTATTCACCATGCGGTTTGTAGCTAATAGGGACGGTAGATTATCTGAGGTGATGCGAGTTGGATCACAATTTACCCGAGCAGAGAGTTATGAAGGCAGAGGGGAGATTGGCAATCTTAGTTTACGATTTGTAAGTAAAAATGGTCAGGAAATCCATAACAAATCAGCATTGTTTCAGAACTATCCTAATCCATTTGATCTAAGGACAGTGATTGGACTCAATCTTGCCGAAGGCGGTAAGGGTTTACTGAAGATCACCGATATTACTGGTCGCACAATCAAGGTGATCGATAAAGAATGGAGTAAAGGCTATCAAGAAGTCTGGATGTCACGACAGGAGCTTGGAGCATCAGGAGTTTTGTATTATAGTTTTGAAAGTGATACATTTAAAGCTACTCGTAAAATGGTGGCGATCTATTGATGTGCTATGTGAAAAATTACACAATAATAGGACTGACGGCTATGGTGTGAAATACTAAGTAAGACGGAATCTTAATATCAGGAGTCTCTTTGTGAAAACAGAGAGGCTCTTTTTTTAATGTACTTGGTAAGTTCATTATTTACCAAAGGCTCTTTACCCTGAACAGGGTGAGGTATGGCTTACCTACACATTTTGTCATGTGTGGCAGTTGAAAGTAAAACTCAGATAAAAATAAAGATCCCAAGTCATTTTCTCCCATACTTTTGATATTTTACAAGAAATTAGGTTACTTGGAGACACATTGAATTTGAAAAAAAATCAGCAGTTATGAACGTAAAATTTTGGGGTTGTCGAGGATCTCTGCCATCTTCTAATAAGATTGAATCAGTTGATTATAAATTAAGATATGTTTTAGAAAAAGCTATTCAAGAAGGGTTAAATCGACATTCGAACCTAGAAGAGTTTATGGAAAAACTTCCATTCGGAATAAAGTCGACCTACGGTACCAACACCCCTTGTGTGGAGATCCAGGGTGGAGAGGAGATTATAATTTGTGATGCAGGATCTGGTATAAGGGACCTCGGAAAATACTTGGTTAGCAACCAGGACACCAAACCAAAGGTCATCAATATATTACTTTCTCATCTACATTGGGACCATATTCAAGGATTTCCGTTTTTTATTCCAGCGTACATCCAGGGGATTTCTATTCGGGTTTGGGGATGTCATGATCATCTGGAAGACACATTAATGAGACAACAAAACCCACCATTTTTTCCTGTTTTATTGGAAGATATGGGAGCAAACATCAGTTTTCATAAAATGGAACCTGAAAAGGAATATCCGATAGGGGGCATCAAAATTTCGATTATCGAACAGCCTCATCCCGGATTAAGTTATGGGTATGCATTTCACAAGGATGGTCATAAAATAGTATACAGTACTGATATCGAACATCATGATGTAGTAGATAATGAGCAAAATGCTTTTATAGATTTTTATAAAAATGCGAATATATTGATCATCGATGGACAATTTAATCTAGCCGATCACCTATATACTAAACAGAACTGGGGACATTCCAGTAATCTTATAGCTATTGAATTAGCTACATTATCAAATGTCAATACATTATGCTTATTTCATGCCGATCACATGCTCGATGACATTCAATTAGATAAATTTTTAACCGATAGTAGGCGATATCAGGAGATCTATGCCCCGGCTTCGCCACTAAATATCGTATTGGCCTACGATGGTATGACACTAGAGGCTAATCAAGAATGAAGCTCAGGCTCGGTCTGAAACTGGATTTCTTACGATAGCTAGCATCGTGATATCATCAGACTGTGGTTCATTTTTCGTAAAGCGATTCACATCAGATATCACAGATTCGATCAGAGCCTTAGCGTCTGGTATAGAGAAGCGTTGAATAAAATCAAGTAAACGGTCATCCGAATACAGCTCATGCTTGGCATTCATGGCTTCCGTCACTCCATCCGTATACAATAATATGGCTTCATTCGGAGCAATCATTGCTTCTGCATCCGAGTATTTATAATTTTCTATGGCCCCTAATACAGGACCATGTAGCCCGTCTAGATTGCTGCATCGGCCATTCAATTTTCGGATAGGTAAAAGATGGCCTGCATTCGCATATTTTAGCAAGCCGGTCTTTACATTCAGCACGCCTAGAAAATAGCTGACAAACATGGATTGCTCATTTGAATCCGCAATGTCTAAATTGACTGCCGTAAGTATTGCTGCAGGTGATCTGACGATACCCCCATGAGCTTTTACGAGAGTCTTTGTGACCGCCATAAACAAAGCAGCAGGTACTCCCTTGCCAGATACATCACCGATGCCAAATAATAAATGATCGTCATCGACCATAAAAAAATCATATAAATCTCCCCCAACTTCGCGAGCAGGATCTAAAAATGCATACATGTCTAAAAATTGGGTGGATGGATATATTTTTGGTAACATACTCATTTGAATTTCCTTGCCAACATCCAACTCATTTTTCATCCGCTCATTATGTTTGGCAATAATTCTATTTAATCCTGCCAGCTCTTTATTTTGTGTTTGGATGACTTCATTTTTTTCTGACAATAACAGCTTGGATTTCTTTTCTTGAATAAAATTTCGATAAATAAAAAAACTAATGGCCAGAAGGGCTAATGCGGCAATGGTTAAAACATTTCGTAATGAGCGCTCTTGCTGAATAGTGACTTGATTCCGCATTTGTTCCTGAGTAGCTTGTAAGCTATCAATTTGCAATTTTTGTTGTAAGGCCAATAATTGGATTTGAGATTTGTCCAAATCATCGAATAATTGTTTATTTAATGAATCCGTACTAGTTAATTCTAGCTCTGCCTTTTTTAGCTCATATTGTTTAAGGAGTAATTCTTGACCCTTTTGTTTTTCGCTGATCACTGCCAATTCTTTAAGCATTTTTTCTTCTTCTACTGAATTTCTCAAGCGATCGATATCCATGCTTTTACTTTTCTCTAAAAATATTTTATAAGAGTCATAATAATGTCTTGATCTTTTAAGATCGCCTGATTTCTCATAGGTCTCTGACAGGTTAGCATAACTTTTTAATAAATATTCCAGCATCAAATCTTGGTTTTTGATTTGTCTTGAAAGGGTAGAAGCTTCCTCCAACATCACAATGGACTCTGAATATCTTTTCATGGCATTTAGTGCCATGGAGCAATTTATCAAGGCCTGAATAGTCCCCTCTTTCTGATCAAAGGATCGACGGGCAGCTAATGTTTTTTGAAAGTAGTCTAAAGACTTTTGATAATTTTTTAAATCTGCGTACAATAAACCCAGATTGCTATGAATCATCGCTTCGCCATTTTCGTTACCGACCCCGCTGTTGAATTTCAGAGACTGCTCATAATATTCAATTGCTTTTTTATAGTCGTTCTGATTCCAATATTTAAACGCAAGTTCGTTGAGATGAAAGGATGCTTGTTTAGGATTATTTTGTGATAATGCACGAATATAATTTTGTTCTGCCTCGATGATGAAGGCTGAATCGTTTCTGGATAAAGGCTGCACCTGAGCCAAGCCCTGCCATGGTAGATACCATATGATATACAGTGGTAGCAGCCGTTTGAAAAAAATCGATTTCATGGTTAGTTCATTTTTCAGCTATATAGAACGAAATAGTCTTGGACGATTCATTTCCAACTTTATCCACGGATCTAATTTTTATTTCATATTTTTTACCTGCCTGCCAATTGGTTAAAGCGTTGGTGTACACTAGCTCTGCATTATTGTTTATTTTATAAAAGACTTTATCATTCCCTACTTGTGTGTCAGTGGCAGCTAAAAACAATACCATATGCCCTGGAAATACTTCAAGATTATCTTTAAGACCATTGTTGCCTACACTATAATTTGGCAAAATGGATGGTGGGTCACCATCGTAATTCAACGCCACTTGACTGATGTTCCTGTTATTTACATTGTCATAGCCAAACAATTCAATTTTATGAACACCTGAAGTGGTGTTTAGAGCAAAGGGGCGTTCGTAACGGGTTTCAGCCAATTGACCATCGACGCTATAGCTGATGTATTGAAGGCCCGACTGCTGATCCTGTCCGGAGAGTTGAAAAGTAGTTAATGGCCCTGCATAAAGTTCATTGTTGCTTTTGAAGGAAGGGCCTGATATGGAATAATTAAGATCAGGACCTGTGAGATCAAGGAATACCAAGTTTATATTATGCTTGTACTCCTCAGCTCCTCCTGGTTGATTACTCAATCGATCAACAGAATAAAATTTAATGACATGGTTTCCTTGTACGCTAGGTAAATAAAATGGATCTTCATATGTTTTGAATCCAGTATTATCTATTGAATATTTAATTTCTTTGACTCCGGCTTTATTATCAATGGCCGTCAATTTCATTTTTGTTCGGCCAGAAAAATAAACTTTATCTAGATATAGAAATTTATCGCCAATAATATCAGTGGCAGTTAATGGAGCGAGTTTATCATAGTAAAAATTAAATACATATGGATCGCTCCGATTACCAACGTGATCTTCAGCATAATACTCAAGTCGGTGATCCCCATCTTCTAGGCTATTCAAATCCAACCGATTTACAGTGTACAAGACAAATGGTCGATCATCAAAGCGATAAAAGGATTTTGACACCCCGGATAAATTGTCCGTGGCCGTAAGATATATTGTAGAAGAACCAGCTATAGTATTGCTATCTGAGATACCATTGATATTATGTGTAATCGCTGGTGGTGTAATATCAATGGTTACTATAGCAGACTTGATTATTTCTGTATTACCCACTTGATCTGCCGAATAGTATTGTATAGTATGTTCGCCTTCTTGAGTAATTATAATGGGTTGACCATACTCTTCGAATTGATTGCTATTGATCGCAGAATAGATGCCTCTAACCCCAGAGTATCGATCTTGAGCTTTTAATTCATAGCTCAAACCCTTTCCATAGAAGTTTTTAGCATTGGCCACATAATGGTTGGCATTCTTTAGTATGATTTGCGATTCGGGGGCTGCTCCATCACTGACTACCTCAAATAGAACTTCAATCTTTGGAGTTTTGACTTCGCGAGTATTCTTATCCACTGCATACCTGGTTCTAATGTAATTTGGCCCTTCGGTATCCAGATAGATAGGATTGGTAAATTGGCTTTGTTCTTTACTGATTAGATTGATGCCTTCACCTTCGGGTGTAGTGGATAATTGTATAAAAACAGGTAGGTTTTTGTTCCAATAGAGCGTGGAGTCTTTCCCAACAAAATATCGAGGTATAAATTCTTTTGGTTGGGCTGCGACTTGAGTCATCAAAGTCATGCAGAAAAGGAAATAAGTATACTGTTTCATAGTAAAGGTTGGTTTCATGCTTGAGGTTTGTAGTTTAATTTTATTCTCAATATATTTTGATGGCCATTCCGATTGTAATGAATGTCATGCATTAATTTAGAAATTAATTTCAAACCGAATCCTCCGGTTTTATCTTCTGACAACACATTAGATTGATGCCGCAGGTAATCCAACGGGTCAAAATGTTTGCCATCATCAATGAATTCAAGTTCAATACTTCCATGAAGGGGGATTATATGAAAAGTAATGGTGTGCTCAAGATCATCATCATAACCGTATTTTATGATATTGCTTAATACTTCATCGACTGTAATGGATATCTTTTTTCGCTCATAATCTTCGATGCGGATAGTCCAGAGATATTCATTTAATGCTCGGTGGATTCTTTCTATATCTCTGATTTGATTAGTAAGCGTGATCTGCATACTCATAACTTTTACTTCATCTAAAGCTTTCAATAGCGGAGTTGAGATCAGGAAAATATTTAAATACCATCATGAAGCCGGATATTTCAAAAACTTCTTTAACTGTTTTATTAAAACGACAAAATCGAATTTCTCCATCCGATTTTCGAATTAATTTGTTAGCTGCTAAAAAAATTCTAAGGCCGGCACTGGATATGTAGTTAAGCCGTTCAAGATCAATAATTAGATTGCGATTGCCACCCATGATTAACTGAGTGATTTTTGCTTCAGCTTCGGTAGAGGTCGCAGCATTTAGATCTCCGGAAATGTTGATGATCTTTACATGATCCAGATTTTTGATTTCAATGTCCATACACTGTTAGGTTCTAAATAGAGGTTAAAATACAAATATTATGGATTCGATGACTACCTATTGGACCGCTTACTTTAATCTAGAATACCTAATTTTTATTGGATAGCTGTGGAAATCGGTAGGGCGACATGTCAAAAATCAGACTTGGTAGCTCAGGTGGGTCGGGTAAAGACGACATGAGTCATATGAGACGGATGGGCTGTAGCGGATCAAATTATTCATTTAATATATTATAAAACACACATAATAAGTATAATACATATATAGCATAAATGGAATACAAATAGTGTATTGCTATTTAAATTATAGTAAAGTATTTCACCGCAGTCTATAACGATTTGGATTTCAAAGGGAACTTTGCAATTGTTTTTTCTACTTGAACTCCATTGGTACATTTGGTTTTTTAGGCTACAGGTAAATGGGGTGAAATTTAAAATATGTCGAAATCTGGATATTACTTTACATTTAAATCAATAGATTGGTCCAAAATTTAACCACATAAACCAAGATGAGGATTCGAAGAGTGCTGATCATCATAGTATTAAATTTTTATTGGGCGATATATGCACAAGAAAAACTGCAGTATCATCATATTAAAACCGATGAGCAGGGTCATATTTTGCCCTGGTATTATATAGATCCCGCTATAGCTTATGACCAAATGATCCATAAAGTCTGGCGATTTTGGGATACCATGCGGACCGATCTGAATGGACTGCCATATTATATGAATCATCAGGTATGGCGGCCTGAGCGCAATGATCCTCGTGGTATAGGTGGTGACCAAATAGCCATGGCTTTGGAATCTTGGCGACTATTGTATGCTTATACAGGCGATGAACGTATAAAAGAAAATATGCGGTTTATGGCAGACTATTATATTTCGCATAGCTTATCAGGAGCTGGCGATCAATGGTCATATTTGCCGTATCCGTACAATACCCTCATTTATTCAGGGCGCTATGATGGTGATATGGTCCTCGGGCAAGGCTACCTACAGCCAGATAAAGCAGGATCTTTTGCAATCGAATTATTGCGATTGTTTAAAATGACCTCATCTGAATTATATCCAAACGTAACCAAAGACCTTTATTTAAATTCAGCCATACGTATAGCCAATACTTTGGCAAGACAGACTACTGCAGGTGATGAATATCACTCCCCTATGCCTTTTAAAGTCAATGCAAATACAAGCCAGGTAGGTGTCCATGTTGAGCATAAAGCTAATGGTGTAATAGACACATTATATAGCGATTACACCACCAATTGGTCGGGCACGATGGAATTGTGGTTGGAGTTGATCGCCATGAACAAAGGGGACACCAGTTTATATAAATCTTCTTTTGATAAGATGATCAGATGGTTATTGATCTTTCCTGTAAAAAACAATAAATGGGGCCCATTTTTCGAAGATGTACCCGGATGGAGTGATACCCAGATCAATGCCATCACCTTCGCCCAATTTGCGATGAACCACAAGGAGATAGTTGCAGACTGGCAATCTATAGTCAAAAATATTTTTACATGGGTGTATAACAACTTGGGTAATATGAAATGGAGCCCTTATGGCGTAACAGCGATAAATGAACAAACTGCATACCGCGTACCTGGCAACAGCCACACCTCCCGACAAGCAGCAGCTCAACTCCAGTATGCTTATTCTTCAAAAGATCATTCTTGGGTTGAACGTTCTATTCGCCAATTAAATTGGGCTACATATATGGTGGATCACGATGGGAAAAACAAATATCTTCAAGATGAAAACTGGCTTACCGATGGGTATGGAGATTATATCCGCCATTATTTAAAATCCATGCAGTTTTATCCTGACCTTGCCCCCCCGGTAGCACATATCCTAGAATCTACTTCTATAATTCAACATGCTATTTATAAAGAACAAGTTGGAAAATACTATTACCCATTCATATCTGATACTATTGGGTTGGTTCTGCATTATAGTACATACGATAGAAATGGTAGTGAACGTATTCGTATGAAGAATAAGCCAATTAAAGTTTTATTTGAGAACACTAAAGTAGACTTAGAGTCGCCAACTTTGATTTGGAAGGATTTAGTTGTGGGTGGCATACTGCAAATCAATCGATCAGATACTCGAAGAATAAGCATTTATATTAGAAAATGAATCTAAACAGGAATCAATGGTAGATAAGTATTCTGAATTAAGTGCAGATAAAATTTTAACTACCTTGATTCAATTAGAATCCAGGATTAAAGAGCGATTTCCCAATGAGGGATTGCTTAAAGTATGTAGCGAATTTAAACGGATCGCACAAGAACTTGAAGTCATCACCCACAATCTAAAAAAGCCTATCTGGTGGGTCCGGATAAGTACCTGGAGCTGTGTGGTCACGTTGTTGTTCATTTTAATATCTGTATTAAGAATTATTTATAATACGATGCTGGGAGATCAACCGGATGTATTGCATCGTATCGGAGTTACTGATATTTTTCAAGTGACGGAATCGGCTATCAATGATTTAATTTTTTTTTCTTTCGCAGCCTATTTTTTGATCAGTGCAGAGACTCGAATCAAAAGACGACGAGCATTAAAATCACTGCATAAACTTCGAAGTCTGGCTCATGTCATCGATATGCATCAGCTCACCAAAGATCCGATTTACATCACAGGGGTACACCCTACAATGTCATCCCCTATACGGACGATGTCAGAATTTGAATTGACCCGCTATCTCGATTATTGCTCTGAAATGCTTGCGATCATCAGCAAGATTGGAGCCTTATTTTCTCAAAACATGGTAGATGAAATCGTACATTCTCATGTGAATGATTTAAGTGATTTGACTCAAGGATTGAGTGCAAAAATCTGGCAAAAAATCATGATAATGAATACAAAGTCGGGAAAATGACGAATGATTCGAATCATTCGAATCATTCGTCATTACAAGTCCACCATTCTCGAAGCTCTATGTCTTAGAAAATGATCGGCAAGCACTAATGCAGCCATGGCCTCTACGATCGGTACAGCGCGGGGCACTACACATGGATCGTGTCTTCCTTTACCTGTGACAGAGACAGATTCGCCTGTCACATCCACTGATTCTTGATCATGGATGATCGTTGCTACGGGTTTAAAAGCAACTCTAAAATAGATATCCATACCATTGGAGATTCCACCTTGAATTCCTCCTGAATGATTGCTTCTTGTTTTAATGGTATCTCCTTCTTTATAAAAAACATCATTATGTTTTGAGCCTCGCATTTTCACACCTTCAAATCCGGACCCAATTTCGAATCCCTTGCACGCATTGATACTCAACATTGCGTGGCCAAGCTCAGCATGGAGTTTGTCAAAGGCTGGCTCACCCAACCCAGGTGGACAACCTTTGATGATGCAGGTCACTGCCCCGCCTATGGTATCACCATCCTTACGGACTTCTTTGATCAGATCTATCATCTTTGTGGCCATATCTTGATCTGGACAGCGCACAGGATTGGATTCTATTTCTGAAATGTTTAAAGTTTCAAAATCAGGAGTATACATCAATTCGCCAACCTGACTTACGAAGGCATGGATATGTACATCATGATGATGAAGAAATAATTTGGCTATTGCACCCGCTGCTACTCGTGCCGCTGTCTCTCTAGCCGATGATCGCCCGCCACCACGATGATCGCGATGACCCCACTTAGTCTGATACGTATAGTCTGCATGTGAGGGTCTGAATTTATCTTTGATATGATCATAGTCGGATGGGTGTTGATCTAAATTTTTCAACATCATACTAATTGGGGCGCCGGTTGATTTGTTTTCAAATACCCCAGATAGGATTTCTACTTCATCAGCCTCTTTGCGTTGAGTCACGATATTGGATTGGCCGGGTTTGCGCCGATCCATTTCTTTTTGAATATACTCTGGTTGGATGAAAAGGCCCGCCGGACAACCATCGATCACTACACCGACCGCTTTGCCATGGGATTCTCCAAATGTGCTTATTCTAAATATTTCACCAAATTGATTGCCCGCCATAATATTACTTTTTTAAAGATTTTAATAACCCCCAATAACTCATAACTCATAATTCATAATTCATCACTCATCATTTATAATTCATCATTTATAATTCATCACTCACTCCTTCAATTGAGCATCCATGACTGCCAGACTCACCATGTTTACGATCTCACTCACCGTACTCCCTAAAGATAAGATATGAACAGATTTTTTTAAGCCCACCAAGACAGGCCCTATGGATTCCAGATTACCTCCTTCTTTCAATAGTTTGAATGCGATATGCGATGACGCAAGATTAGGAAAGATCAACGTATTTGCAGGACCATCCACCAGTTTTGAAAATGGAAATGTTTCTTTAACCAATTCCTTATTGATTGCAAAATTGCCCTGAATATCACCATCCACTAGAAGCTGCGGATGATCTCTATGCAGGATGGTGATAGCTTCACGCATCTTTAAGGGCACCGATCCTTTTACAGAGCCAAAATTAGAATACGATAGCAGGGCGATTTTGGGCTCTATGCCATATCGTCTTACTGCAGCAGCAGTTTGAAGCGTTATATCCACGATGGTTTTTACATCCGGATCGAGATTGACCATAGTATCTGCAAAAAACAAAGGTCCTTGTTTAGTCATCAGGATATCCATACCAGCCACGATATTGACATCATCTGATTTACCAAACAATCTTAGTGCAGGTCTTAAAAATTCAGGATAATTAGCAGTCAATCCGCTCACAAGGGCATCAGCATCACCATGATCTATGAGGCTCAACCCAAAATAATTCCATTCTACCATCGAGTTTTGTGCCGAGCGGAGCGTGACGCCCTTACGTTTCCGTTTATTAAAATAGGTGTGGGCAAATTCACTCCGTCTTGCTTCTTCTTTCTCGGATCTGGGATCGATGATGATGGCATCATCCAGTGCGAGCTCATACTCCGCGATGAGTTCTTTTATGTTGTCTTCATTTCCTAGTAAAATAGGTTTAGCGATATTTTCTTCAATGCAGATCTCAGCAGCTTTGAGTATTTTATAATGTTCTGCTTCTGCAAAAACTACACGTTTTGGATTTGATTTTGCTTTGGATCGGATTTGCCGGATCAATGGTTTGTAAAGGCCTAATCGTTTGGTAAGTTCTTCGGAATAAGTTTCCCAATTTTCAATGTGCTTTTGAGCAACGCCGGATTCCACAGCAGCTTTAGCGACGGCTATCGTGACAGTCGTGATCAGTCTGGGATCTACAGGCTTTGGAATAATGTACTCCGGACCAAAGTGAAGATTAATGCCACCATAGGCAGAGTTCACTTCTTCAGGTACCGGGAGTTTAGCTAGGTCGGCTAGGGCTTTTGCTGCAGCCAATTTCATTTCATCATTGATGACTTTTGCTCGCACATCCAGTGCGCCTCTAAAAATGTATGGAAATCCCAACACATTATTTACCTGATTGGGATAGTCAGATCTACCGGTAGCCATGATGACATCTTCTCGAGCAGCCGTAGCATCAGGATAGGTAATTTCAGGATTTGGATTGGCTAGTGCAAATACGATTGGATCCTTAGCCATTGATTGCAACATTTCCTTTTTCATCACACCTGCTACACTCAGACCTAGAAAAACATCTGCGCCGACCAGGGCTTGTTCGAGCGTCTCCAATTCTCGTTCAGTTACAAATTCCAGTTTTTGTTTGTTTAGACCCGTTCGCTTTTTATGGAGGACGCCTGTACTGTCCAACATGACTATATTTTCAGGTTTGGCTCCCAGTTTTTTATACAATCGTGTGCAGGATATGGCAGATGCACCAGAGCCGCTGACAACTATTTTGACTTCTCCGATTTTTTTATTCACGATTTCCAATGCATTCAGTAATGCTGCAGAAGAGATGATAGCAGTACCATGCTGATCATCATGCATCAGAGGTATATCTAATTCTTCTTTTAATCTGTCTTCAATATAAAAGCACTCTGGAGCTTTGATGTCTTCGAGATTGATCCCGCCAAATGTTGGGGAGATGGCCTTTATCGTTTCGATGAGTTTGTCAGGATCCGTTTCGTTGATCTCGATGTCAAAGACATCGATGTCCGCATAGATTTTGAATAATAGTCCTTTGCCTTCCATCACTGGCTTGCCGGCCAAGGCTCCTATATTTCCCAGACCCAAGACAGCTGTACCATTCGAAATGACGGCTACCAAATTGCCTTTGGCCGTATATTTATATGCATCTTCAGGATGTTCGTGAATAGCCATACATGGCTCTGCTACACCTGGCGAATAAGCAAGGCTAAGATCTTTTTGGGTGGCATGGGGTTTTGTAGGTATTACTTCTATTTTACCTGGACGACCCATCTGATGATACTCCAGGGCGTCTTTTTTCAAATCAGACATACTTTTTTTCTTTGGTTAAAGACCGCTAAGGTAGCTAGAAAGCGGAATAGTCTCAACCAAGCCCGGAGAATCAACAGTAGCTGATCTTAACGCAAATCTTCCAATTTTACTCCAGGGTATAAATTCTTATCCCATGTAAAAAGTTTATCTGGCAATAACTGGCTTGCTTGAGCACCCAATTCAAGGGCATATTGGTCGCCATTCTTGAGATATAATACGATTTTGTGATATTTTTTAGTAGTGCGATCTATCTCGGACTTGATTTTAAAAAATTCTGCTTTATGGTCCAGCGGTTTGAACTCAATAATATCATAGATCACATTATTTTCTTTGCTAGTACCGTTCATAATATAAGTAAAATCCGGTGAATCATGGATCTGCAATAAGCGGAAAGGCGAAAAGGGATCGTTTTCTATCTCCAAAGCGGATTGAATTTGAACTTCGTTTCGTTTTTTTAGGTATGTCCAGAGCGTCTGCCCGTCTGAAGTAAGCTCCTGGTCGACCAGGTCTAGTTTGAATTTTTTCCCCTTGATTTCCAATTTCCCTTTTTGGGTAGTGGTAGACCCTTCCGCAGGAAAATATTTAAAATTAAAGTTAATTACAGTCCCTTTATCCAATTTTAATTGATCTTTTACTTGTTTGAGTAAGGCCTTGGCTTTTGGGTCGGCGTCTTTATTGCTGAGGTAGCGTCCAGGTTGGTTAGTTTGAGCGGAACTGGCTATAGCACTCATGATTAGTAATCCTAGGATCGATAAAATCCATGGAAATGAGCAGAAATTAGATTTGATCATGGAGCATGAATTGAAAAGCAAACGTGTTTTATGTAATGCAAACGTAACAATAACTATGAAGGTTCTTAAATACTCGTTAAATTGCCGACCCTAATCCTTAATGATATGAAAAAAAGATATTTTTCTGTATTCCTGGTTTTGTTGGGATTTGTATTCCAGCTCACTGCCCAAGGACAAGTTTTAGAAAGCTTAAGCATTCAAAGTAAACTTTTTGGTAAAAAAATGGAGTATTCTATATACCTGCCTCCAGGTTATAATGCTTCCGCCAGAAGCTACCCGGTACTCTATCTATTGCATGGTTATACTGATGATGAGACAGGGTGGACGCAATACGGCGAAATCGAACACATCGCCAATGATATGATCTCGAAAGGTGAAGCATCACCTATGATCATCGTCATGCCCGATGGTGGTGTGAGTTGGTATATCAATAATTTTGATCGCTCCATGCCTTATGAAGATTATTTTTTCTCTGAGTTTATGCCATACATTGAATCAACCTACAGGATTCGTAAAGAAAAGAAGTTTAGAGGCGTTGCTGGCCTCAGTATGGGAGGTTATGGCTCTTTCCTTTTTGCAATTAAACATCCTGATCTTTTCGCACATTGTGCACCCTTAAGTGCTGCATTTTTTGAAGAAACATCCACTATAGGCTCTGATCAAGGTACATATGATCGCATATTTTCTGTATTATATGGCAAAGGCCTCAAAGGAAAGGATAGGATCAACAGTACCTATACCGCTAATGACCCTTTTCGGATCGTCAGCGATACCAACCAAATCAAAAAAATCAAAACTGTCAAATACTATATTGATTGTGGTGATGATGATTTCCTCAGTCCGGGTAATGCTGCTATGCACAAACTGTTGAAAGAGAAAGGTATTCCTCACGAGTACCGAATGCGGGATGGAGTGCATGATTGGACTTATTGGCGGCATAGCATTCGTGATGTGTTGGGTGTGATGAGTAGAAGTTTCCACCAGTGAAAATGTTTTTACTTTCACACTTATAATTTTTATGTAATTATAGATCGCCTCTCAAATCGTCCTAAGTTCAAATACTGTTTATAATCTGATAGAGCTGTAAATGGAATGTTTAGAGACTTTTTATTAATATTTTTCTTATATACTACCATTTGTTGCGCAGCTTACGGTCAACCAATTTATACAAAAGACCAGGTAAAATTATTTACCGTAAAAGATGGGTTGCCCAATGATTGGATTGAAGAAGTGTTTGAAGACAGATATGGCTTTATTTGGATAGGCACCGAAAATGGTTTATGTAGATATGATGGGCATGAGTTCACGACCATACAATTTGATGCAGACGATGTGACAGGCTTGCCCAAAAATAGAGTCTTTGAAATAGTAGAAGATTTGCATGGGTATTTATGGATCGGCATGCACAAAGCCCTTGCTCGATTAGATCCGATGACTCGGCGATTTAAATCATATTTTCTAGGCGATGACGATACCAATCTTCCAACTATTCTTTCAATGAAGGTTGACCTGAATGGGTATATTTGGATATTTACAAGTCAAGGTATTTATTTAAACTCGAAAGGACTAGTTTTCAAAAAGATCTCTGACATTATATTAGTCTCAGCTCAAAAATATGCCCAAGGCATGTTGATTAAAACCAAGGTAGGTTTATTTTATTGGGAAGGTCAATGGCCAAAACCAAAACTGATCAATCACTTAAACTTATTGCCTATCGATACTGAATTTCAACCTGTTTTCATTGATCATGTCTCAACTCATGGAGTTGATTCTTCAAATGTCTTAAGTATCAATAATGAAAAATTTATAAGGAGCTCGATACTGAATAAAAGAGGATCAGATGATTATTATATGGCAAACGATAAATTGTGGACATATAATTTCGCATCAAAATCCAGTCGTCAGGTGGTCGATGTGCGGGATATAGTCGGAGATCATTCTGGATTTAGATTCATCGATTGGTTTGTTGATCACAATAAAAACATTTGGATTTGTACCAGCAGGGGACTGATATTTATTAACTACCGGAAACCGGTCTTTCAAAAATTTTCAGCCATACATGCCAGAGATATTAAAGTTGTCGATTCATCCATTTGGATCGGAGGAGTCCAAGGGTTATTTGAATATAGTTATGATGGGCATATCAAAAAACAATGGAATAAACTTCGGATTGCCTCTTTTGATGTCTCTAAAGAATATGTTTTTGGGGGCACTCCTGATAATACTATTTTTCGCATTGATCTTAAACTTCAGAAACATTTTGAAACTAAAATTTATTCACCAGAGAAGACAATCATCAATACCTATTTTACCGGTGTACAGGCCGGACGCGTTATTTTTGGCTCGGCCCCATATCTGGTACAAAGCAATTTACGGTTAACTGAATTTGATTATTATGAAGTAAAAGATTCTAATGGTGTGCTTCATCCGGATGTCGTATGTGGTTTGTGGCGAAGTAATAATGAACTATGGCTCGGGACAGTTACCGGAGGTGCTTTTGTTTTTAATACATCCGAAAAAAGTATTAAATTAAAAAAACAAATCAAGCATATTCCAGGTGATAGTAAAAGCCTTAGCTCCAAAGTGGTCATGGATATTTATGAAGATAAAAACTTAGGAATGATCCTGGGTACGGAGTCTGGATTGACTGTTTTTGACGAAACAGGCAATTTTAAATACCGATGGCTTAAAAAAGATGGACTTAGTGATCAAAAAATAATGTCCACCCAGACGGACTTCAATGGGTTAGTGTGGTTAAGTACTATTGGTCATGGTTTGATGAGATGGATTCCGCCGGCTAATCATTTTCAAGTTTTTACCGAAAATGACGGCATTCCTTCTAATAATTTTCTGTTTTCTTCTTCTGCTAGGGATAGTAGGGGCAGATTGTTATTTGGTACAGATAAAGGAGTGTTGATCTTTGACCCTGTTTCCATTCCTATAGAGCCTGAAATTACAGACACTGTTTACCTGACTTATTGTATGGTCAATGACTTGCCTTTTTATGATGTGACTAAAGACAGTATCCGAAATATTTTGTTTCTCAACGACATTAAATTAAAATTTGACCAAAACAAAATAAGTTTTATATTATCTCAACCCCGTAAATCTTCTATTGTTGAGTCCGATGTAAAATATCAGCTAAAGTCTGTAGATCAAAATTGGTTAAAATGGAAGCCTGGAGAAAAAATAATTTATGACAACCTGCCATATGGAGAATATAAGCTGATTATTAACCAGAACGGATATATACACACAGTGCTACAAATTATTATTTCACCACCATGGTTTAAGACTCTGATAGCAAAATTTGTTTTTATAGGATTATTTCTTCTTTGTGCATATTGGGTTATTAGAAAATTAATTCGAAATCAATTACAACAACAAAAGTTTAGACACGATAAGGAAATTCTTCAAACCAGGGCACATTATTTCTCAAATCTAATTCATGAATTAAAAACTCCACTGCAATTAATCCAAGGCCCAATTCAATTAGTGCAACAAAAACTTAACCACGGAATCACTCAAAGGGAAATAGAATCATTACTAATTACTGCAACTAAAAATACAGAACGTATCAGTACATTAGTTTTACAAATGGAAACACTCCAAAAAATAGACCAGTCTATAATTCAACAGGAAGCATCACAGATTAATATCAATGAATTTGCTAAAGCAGTTCTATATTCTTTTGAATCCAAAAATACAAATCTCCGATTAAAACTCGAGTTTAAAAGCTCGATTGATGACGATGGAAAATTGTCCATTGACTCATCGCATGTCACAAGCATATTATATAACTTGATCCAAAATTCTTTTGATCATGCCATTGGAGCTAGTGCTATTCTGCTTCAATTAAATTTGAACTATTCAAAATTGGAAGTAATCGTTTCGGATGATGGCCCTGGCATACCTCTGCATGATCAGCCATATGTTTTTGATAGATTCTATACAAAATCTTTGGGCAATCGGGGTTCAGGCCTTGGTCTGGCCTTGGTAAAGGAATTGGTCACCTGGTATGGTGGCGAGGTGCATTATCAGGATGCCGTCCCGCATGGAAGTATTTTTAAACTATGGTTGCCTGTAACTGGCACTGAAGAAACGGAAGATCATAGAATAGAGAATGCCCAAAGAATAGAAGTCATTATTGTGGAAGATGAACCCAGTATGGCAGAATTTATTTTCTCTTGTTTACCAAAATCATATGCTATAAAATCTTTTTCCTCTGCGCGATTAGCTTGGTCTCATATTATCTCCTCTTTGCCTGATTTAATTTTGACCGATAGGATCATGCCCGATTGGGATGGAGTTCAATTTTCTAAAGAAGTCAAGTCCAATGAATTGACAAGTCATATCCCCATCATCATGATCAGCGGGCTTTCAGATGTGGAAAGCAGAGTACTTGCTTATCAATCCTCCATTGATCTTTTCCTTCCTAAGCCATTTTCAGTTAATGAATTGCAACAAGTAGTTGCTCAGATTTTGGAAAATAGGCAAAAAATCAAAAAAAGTCTATCGAATAGATTGAGTGATTCTGATGCGATTGAAAAGTATCATGATCCTTTTGTAGAAAAATTGATTAACCTTATCGATATGGAAATGTCGAAAGGGGAACTGAATGTGGACCAAATATGTCAAAAGATGACCGTAAGCAGGACACAATTGTTTAGAAAATGCACTTCTTGTTTTGACCTTTCAATTCACCAAATCATCACACAGAAACGATTGGCTCGAGCCAAAAAACTATTGATTACTGATCCAAAGTCATCCGTGTCTGATATTGCCTTGGCCTGTGGGATGAAAGATCCAAATTATTTTGGTAAGTTTTTTAAGAAGGAGACTGATTTGACACCATCAGAGTATAGGCAGCTTCATATTCTTTGACACAAGTGGGGCAATAAGATCGACTATTGAGGTTGAAATTGATCTCAAGCTCATGGGTTTTAAGTGAGAAAATTCTACAAGACATATGGTCTGCTAACATTTTGGTCGCCGAAATTGGCATTGTTTCAGTGGCAATTGGTGATTGGAACGATTTTCCTCAATCTTGGAACGTTATTACCATTGATAATCAGGACATAATAGGTTTAATCAACATAATTATTAAAACAATATATTATGAAAAACTTGATTTTTTCTTTCCTTTTTATTGCTGGACAACTCAATGCTCAGCCATCTCCTTCTCAGGTTTGCCCTCTGGATGTTCAGCTGGGTTGTAATCCGAAAGTTATCCCTCCTCCAGATTTAAAGTTCAAGCCAGGACCTGGAAATTGCAAAATTATTTCCAAAATCTTTGTGAACGATGTAAAGGTGCAGCTAGGTTGTAATTGGACGCTTACTCGTACTTATTTATTGATCACTTCATGCGGTCAGACGATTGAATGTAAGCAAAGAATTCACTGGAAGGAAGACTTGGTGCCGCCCATTATTTATTGCCCAAGGGACACAAATTTAGGATGCAATCCAGGCCCTAAGGATATCCTGATAGCACCTGGAAAGCCAATGCAAGCAGGCCTTGTCCCTATTGCAATAGACAATTGTGATGGCTTGATACCGGCAAAATTTGTAAAGGATTCTTCTGTCACTGTGGATTGCGAAACAACAGTTTATAGAACGTATGAAGCTAAGGACGAATGTGGTAATAAAGCAAGATGTGTGCAAAAGATCAAATATATGATAGATCATAAAACTCCGACTATCACGCATTGTCCTAAAGATTTATATTTAGGATGCAATCCAGATCTGGGAAACGGTTATCCAAACCCAACAGAATTCCCAAAATTTGAAGATAATTGTTTTGTCCACATTAATTGGTTTGATAATGAACTAGATGTGACCGTAACGGATTGTATAGCTACCCATATCCGCTTGTGGTTAGTCACGGACCTTTGTGGTAATCAAGCCATATGCCAACAAAAAATTCAGTGGAAGATTGACGGTATTCCTCCAACCATTAAATCTTGCGGAGATTCAAAAAATTATGGTTGTGTCCGATCGAATCCCACCCTTCCACTACCGGAGTGGAACAATGTCACTTTTCATTATAATTGTGGTCAAGTCAGTCGGTTTTTTTCTAGGGACACGACTATTACGATGGGTTGTATGTATCTAGTGACTTATAGATATACTATATTGGATGAATGTGGTAATAAAGCGAACTGCACGAGAGAATTTAGATGGAAGTTAATTTCTACGCCAATTCAAAACGTGCCCTTTCCATCGCGCAACAATTGCGTGCCAACCCTAAGCAAACCAAACAAATTCTTACTTCCAATCGCGTCGAATGGTGCGGCACCATGGCCCAGACCAAACGGATTGGTTTTATTGGCGCTACCAATCACTGCACCAATGGCCCCGCCGATTTGCCGGCGAACCGCAACG
>JANOWJ010000171.1:0-31715 GCA_031417835.1 Saprospiraceae bacterium
AATGATGGGGTTATTTATAACCTTATACACCACATCTTTTGCTCAGACCCGGCAGATAACGGGAAAGGTGAATGATGGTACAGGTTCGGGACTTCCCGGAGTCAGCATCAATATAAAGAATACTGCACTTGGTACTGTGACAGATGTAGATGGAAATTTTTCACTAACCGGCGTCGACGACAATAGTATTTTAGTACTTAATTACATCGGATTTATGGATCAGGAAATTGCAATTGGAAATCAGAGCAACCTTGAGATTAACATGGCCGAAGATGTAAAGGCTCTTTCGGAAGTGGTTGTCACAGGGTATGGTACACAGAAAAAAAGCCAGTTGACCGGAGCTATCTCAACTATTAAAGCAAAAGATATCTCGGAAGTCACCATCACAAATACGCAGCAAGCATTACAAGGCCGGGTAGCTGGTGTCGATGTGATCCAGCAGGGTAGTCGACCAGGAGCTGAACCTCGTGTGGTGATCAGAGGGCGCCGTTCTTTTAATGCATCCAATGACCCATTGTATGTATTAGATGGTATTCCTTTGGCCACAGGTATTGGTGACATTAACCCAAGCGACATCGCTTCGATGGAAGTACTTAAAGATGCGTCATCGACTGCAATCTATGGGTCCAGAGGTGCAAATGGTGTGGTACTCATCACCACCAAAAGAGGTAAAGGAGGTAAACCAACTGTCTGGTATAATGGCTCATATGGTGTTTCTGAAACATTAAATGACATTGATATGATGAACGGAGTAGAATTTGCTGAGGCTAAACGGGAGGCATACCGCGCTACCAATAAATATACTACAGATGAAGCCTTATTTGAAGTGAATGAATTAGAAAGTATTAAACTAGGTAGATCTACAGATTATATTGGAGGTCTATTGCGCAAAGGGGCTATAATAAATCAACAGATTGGCTTTGCCGGAGGTACCGAGCAAACGAATATGTATTTATCGTTCAATTATTTTAAGGATAATGGAGTGGTATACAATACAGATTACAATAGGAATGTGATGCGATTTAACATCGATCATCAGGTCTTTCGCGCATTAAAGATAGGTATGTCATCCTTTATCAACTTTTCTATACGAAATGGTGAAAGTTTCAACCCTATTGGAGGAGCACTCCGTGAGAATCCATTGGGTAAGCCTTATAATGATGATGGGACATTAAATTTCCTTCCAACTGCTGATGGTCTGCGATCTAATCCTTTTGCTGAAATCGTAGATGGTGCGATCTTAAATAGAAATAAAACTACAAGAGCATTTGCTGGTATTTTTGCGGAACTGCAATTGAGTAAAAATCTAAAATACCGATTCAATTTTGGACCGGACATCAGAACTTTCAAATTGGATAATTTCAGAGGTACACTTACCAATGAGCGTCGGTTAGCTCCACCTTCTGCTGCATTAGATAATGCTACGAATTACAATTATACTATTGAAAATATCTTGACTTTTGATAAATCTTTAGGTCGGCATAATTTTAACCTGACAGGTGTTCAATCTATTCAGAAAGATCGATTTGAAAGTTCTGGGATTACTGTTGAAGGAGTTCCTGCTCAGACACAGCTCAATACGAACCTCGGAAATGCGGCTACCATCAGCGGTGTTCGCTCCAATCTGGTAGAGTGGGCTATTGCTTCATTTATGGGTAGATTAAACTACAATTTTGATGAAAAGTATTTACTTACTGCTACCATGAGAGCTGATGGTTCTTCAAGGTTTGGTGCCAATACAAAATGGGGCTATTTTCCTGGATTAGCAGTAGCTTGGAATATCTCTCGCGAGCCTTTCCTGAAAGATATCAAGGCTATAGATAATATGAAAATCAGACTGTCCTATGGATCGATAGGAAATCAAGCCATCACACCTTATCAAACTCAAGGTCTATTGGGAAGAACGTTTTACAACTGGGGTAATGCAGCAGCATTCGGTTATCAACCAAATACTATCGGCAATCCCGACTTAAAGTGGGAGACTTCTACCACGGCCAACGTGGGTATAGATTTTAGTTTGTTCAATGGTAGATTAGGAGGCACATTTGAGTATTATAAAGTCAATACTAAAGACCTTTTACTATCCAGACAACTCCCCACTTCGACTGGATTTAATGCTGTGACCACGAATGTCGGGCGCACCCGAAATCAAGGTTTTGAGGGAACAATTAATACTATAAACATTGACAATAAGCGTAATTTTAAATGGTCGACTGATTTTACATTCTTTACTAATAAAGAAGAAATCGTTGAATTGTACAATGGTAAAGTAGATGATATCGGCAACTCCTGGTTTATAGGTCAGCCTTTATCGGTATTTTATGATCTCAAAAAAGCCGGAATCTGGCAGACGGAGGAAAAAGATAAAGCAGCAAGTTATGGTTATGTTCCAGGTGAAATCAAAATTGAAGATGTGAATAATGATGGTAAAATTAATTCTGATGATCGAGTGATCCAGGGCTCTGGGGTACCTAAATTCTCAGGTGGTATCACCAATAGAATCCAAATCGGAAATTTTGACCTTTCTGCATTTGTTTATGCTCGTCTTGGTCAATTAATTCGAAGCAACTTTCACCTTTCTAATAATACATTGTTTGGCCGATACAATAATATAGACATCAATTATTGGACACCGACTAACCCTACAAATGATTTTCCACGACCGAATCAAAATCAAGAATTTCCTAAAAACAATGGTTCGATCGCATTGTTTGACGGCTCTTTCCTTAAAGTCCGGAATATCAACTTAGGTTACAATTTTACCGATAACTTAACACGTAAATTAAGAATGGAAGATTTGAGGGCATTTGCAAGCATTCAACAACCATTCCTGTTTTCATCCTTTGTATCAAAATATAAAGGGGTCGATCCAGAGACAGATATCAGTCAGACATTAACCGGAGACGGTTCGCCTTCAACATACACCATTTCATTTGGAATAAGTGCCAGATTTTAGTATATTTAATCCTCTCAATCTATTTTAATATTAAATAAAATGAAAAACTTTATTTTAAAAAAATCTCTCCATATCAGGTTGTTGACAGTATTGGTCGCTGTGCTGATTAGTACTCAATCTTGTGACGATTTTCTAGAAGAAAAAGTCATTTCACTCATAGGGAATGATTATATCGCCACTGCTCAAGGTTTTCAAGATGCCAGTAATGCGATGTACCAGGGTCTGCGCAAATTTTATGGGAGCGAGACCGGTATGACGATGTTGGAAATGGGCACAGATACGTATACCAATGGGGCTGATGGTAGTTTTAAATATTACAATCAATATACTTCGCAATTGGATCCTCGGGATGCCTGGGTTTCATTGACTTGGGATGAATTTTATAAAAGTATCAACACTGCAAATACCATAATAGAAAACGGCGCAACAGTGACTGGCGTGCCTGCTGCTACTGTATTGATCAGAGTAGCTGAAGCCAAAGCACTTAGAGCGCATTATTATTTTGTATTAACTCAACTCATGGGTGGGGTTGATCTTAGGTTAAAGGCTACCACTGGCCCTGAGACTTCTATAAGTCGAGCGACGGAAGAACAAATGTATACTCAAATCATTAAAGACTTTGAAGAAGCTTTAAAAGATTTGCCTGCTTCTTCTGCTCAATGGGGTCGATATACTAAAGTTGCAGTTGAAAATATGTTAGCCAAAGTTTATTTGACTAAAGCTTACAGGTCCTTCGGAACTCCTTCAGATTTTGCAAAAGCTGAGACATTCGGTAAAAACGTAATTAATAATTATGGTAAAAAATTATTAACCGATTTTGGTCAGATCTGGGTTTTAGGAAATGATGAACATACAGAAGCTATCTTTTCGGTGCAATATTCGTATGATTTGTTATCTGCCGGAGGAGATGGCAACAGATGGCACTTATATTATTTGATGGAATACGATACTCAGCCTGGTATGAGCAGAGTGCTTGAAGTAGGCCGTCCTTGGAAACGATTAAGACCAACTAATTATACCTATAATGAGGTTATGGTAAACCGAACCGTTGATTCCAGATATGACAAAAGTTTTGTAAAAGTATTTTACGCTACTAAAGCCGGTACATTTAGTACATCGTTAGATCAATCCAAAAAGTCGATCACGGTTGCTGTAGGAGATACATGCATATTTATGCCTGGTCATGAAATGCCACTAGCTGAACGAGCAACTAAAAAATATCAGGTATTCACACCCAGTATGTATCAGGAGAAGCAATTTGGTGTGTTGAGTAAATTTTTGGATCCAAAACGAGCGAGCATCAATGAAGTACAAGGAGGCCGGGATTTTATGGTATCGAGATTGGCCGATACATACTTGATGGTAGCAGAAGCTTTAATCAAACAAAACAAAAACGCTGATGCGGTACCATTTATAAATGCTATTCGTGAGCGTTCAGCTTATGCTGGCAAATCTTCAGAGATGAAGATTACCGCAGATCAGGCTAATATGGCCTTGATCTTCGACGAGCGGGCACGTGAGTTATTGGGCGAAGGATATAGATGGCTAGATCTTAAGCGATGGGGTAATTTGGTTGAAAGGGTTAAAAAGCATAACCCCGAAGGGGCTGCAGGGGTAAAAGATATTCATCTTTTTAGGCCTATCCCTCAAAATCAAATCGACAGGGTAGATGGCGGTAAAGAAAAATTCCCACAAAATCCTGGATATTAAAATTAAACTAAATTATTCTCCAATAAAGCCCCAATTATGGGGCTTTATTGTTTGTAAAATCTCAAGACTAATAAATAATGAAAAAAATAATTTTAGCAGGGCTATTGGTTATTAGCAGCCTGCCTGCGATTGCGCAATCATGGATCAACCTTTTTGATGGTCAATCTCTAGTCGGTTGGAAACAACTCAACGGGCAAGCGAAGTATCGAGTGGAACAAGGTCAAATAATCGGTAGCACCGTGGCCAATACCCCCAATTCATTTCTTGTGACCGAAAAGACTTATGGAGACTTTATTTTAGAATTGGAGTTGAAAGTGGATAACAGCATGAACTCTGGCATTCAATTTAGGAGTTTGTCTAAGGCTGAATACAAAGAAGGCCGGGTACATGGTTACCAAATGGAAATCGATCCAAGCGACAGAGCATGGTCCGGAGGTATCTATGACGAAGCGCGTCGGGATTGGCTGTATATACCTAATATCAACCCGATCTCAAAAATGGCTTTTAAAAAAGGCCAGTGGAACACGTATAGGATTGAAGCCATTGGGCCTGTGATCAGGACTTGGGTCAATGGCATCCCCATCGCTAACTTAGTCGATGATATGACTTTGGAAGGGTTTATAGCTTTGCAGGTACATTCTATAGGTAAAGATCAAAAGGCGGGTACTGAAATAAAATGGCGCAATATCCGTATCCAGACGACGGGTCTGATGCCTAAACCAGCGGATGCTACGCCTGTGGTCAATCTCATGTCAAATTCGCTTAGTGATCAAGAAAAATTCCAGGGATATCAACTGTTGTTCAATGGCAAGGATCTCAATGAATGGCGCAATGTGCATAGTACTAACTCACCCAATAAACGCTGGTCAATCAGAGATGGTGTCATCACAATGGATAAAAGTGATGGTTCAGAAACTGGAAACGACATTGTGACTAAAAAAAAATATAGCAGTTTTGAGTTGGTCTTTGATTTTAAATTGTCAGAAGGTGCCAATTCAGGCTTAAAATATTTTGTAGATGAATCGTTTGATTCAGGTGGTAAATCAGGTATAGGTGTGGAGTACCAGATATTGGATGATGCCAAACATCCGGATGCCAAAGAAGGCGTGATTGGCAATAGGACTTTGGCCAGTTTATATGATTTGATACCTTCCACCAAGGTCGATCCGCGATTTCAACGCAAGATCGGAGAGTGGAATCAGGGTAGGATTGTCGTAGCTCCAAACAATATGGTCCAGCATTGGCTCAATGGGTTTAAGGTGGTAGAATATGAGCGTAATACTATTATTTTTAAAGCTTTGGTGGCCAGAAGTAAATATGCCAAGTACGACGGTTTCGCTGCTGCTCCTGCTGGACACATTTTGTTACAGGATCACGGTGATGCTGTAGCGTTTAAAAATCTTAAAATCAGAGAGCTAAAGTGATCAGAATATTGTGGTGATTCAATAAGATGCACTTATAAGGGGTTACCACCTTCTAGAGTCTTAATCGATGCTTCTAGATTTTTCTTATTGATATCATCCGGGGCTTGAGTCAGAGCTATTTTAGCATACTTTAGTGCTTCAGTCAGTTTACCGGTAGCAGATAGACCTCTCATCATCCCGACAGCGGTAGGCCACTTGCCATCGTATTTTTTGTAATTTTTTTCAAATATTGCCATTGCTTCTGCAGGCTTTTTTGATGCCAAAAGCCGTCGACCATGCCCATGTAATTCAATCGAACTTGCGTTTTCTATGGCGATGGCCATTATTTTGTCAGCCTCATCTTTTTTGCCGGATTTAGCCAATAGTCCGGATTGGGTAGTCAATGCAGCATAAGTCTGTACCCCGCCCAGACTGGGTGAAGTAGCAGAGGTAATCCAGGTAGTGGCTTGATCGAGATTGATGTTTTTATTCAGGCACCAGTCAGCCGCCGCTTGTAGGCTTGCTGGGTCAAAACCCATGGCTCCACTCATTTGAGTTTGAATCGAACCTAATGTGGTCTGGATGAGATCAACTTCTACTTTAAAAGGAATCCGCCATTTTTCCCACTCTAGTGCGACCTCCACTGATCGATCAGTTTGATTTTGAAAATTGTATTCCAGTCGCTCTTTACTTTGCGGTTGATTCTTTTGCTGTCTGGTAGTGACATGCATTATATCTTGCGAACTATCATAAAAATAACTGCCCCAACCCTGTACATTTTTATTAAAAATCAACACAGTGGAGTCCGCATACACCGCCATAAAAAAACCATACGTGCCTGCAGGCAGCTTTTTACCATTGATCAACACATCCGTGGAGAAAGACATCGTTGTACTTTCATTAGCACCGGCTCGCCAGGGTGATTCGACTATAGACCCAAAACCTAACACGGTATATCCGTAAGGAACTATCGTAGTCCCCCAGATCGAGCCATCTCGACCTCGCATAGCAGGGGCATTATATGTGATTAAAATATCTGTCACGCCGACTGTCCTGCCTACACGACATATTAGATTCGTCACCTGTGGATCAGGTAATCTCAGCAATTGAGCATGGACCATTTTTGGAATAATCAAAAGCAAGAATATTGAAAAAAAGAAACGAGATATGAACTTCATTTTGGGTTAATGGTTGTGTTAATACTACAATACTAAATGCAAGATAATGTCAGGGTAACTGAATACTTGTCCCCCGTAATGGGTGAAATAACACTTTTACCTCTACTTTTGGAAAACCTAATGGATAAAAAAAGGTGCTTGAATAAAATCCAAGCACCTTACAATCAGTCGGGAAGACAGGATTCGAACCTGCGGCCACCTGCTCCCAAAGCAGGCATTCTACCGGGCTGAACTACTTCCCGAGCTTATCGAATATTCAAAGTCAAACAGCTTAACCTTGAAAAAGCGCTGCAAATATATTAAAATCCTGTATACTTTTTCCGAATGATTTAAAAAACTGTCAATTCCTTGTCGGATAGCTTGTGTGAGTTCCCAAAAGTTAATTAAATACACATGACTATGATCAGCCTTGGATACTATTCATATCATTGGTTTAAAATGGGTAATCCGGCATTTTTGTCCCATTATTGAATTATAAAACAATTCTGGGTATGAAAAGAATCAAAAAGATAACTTGTCCGGTGGATTTCTCAGAAATCTCTGATGAAGCTTTGGAAATTGCGGTCCAGTTGGCTGAAAAAAACTCTTCCTCTTTTCAGTTGTTGTATGTCCTACCGAGGCCCAACTATTACGACTGGACATTGAGTGGGATGTCAAATGTAGTGCTGGATGATTATTTTGATAAAGCGAAAAAAGAAGTTGAAGCGAAAATGAAGGCATTGGCCGCAGTCTTGGAAAAAGAGCGCCCATTTTTGGAAGTTAAGTATGAGATCAGTGACAAAATGGATGCGGCTCAGGCGATCATAGATGTCGCCAAAGAATTTAAATCAGACCTGATTGTCATGGGATCACATGGTCGTAGAGGTATGAATAGAGTGCTGATGGGGAGTGTCGCTGAGACGGTATTACGACATGCAGGATGTGCTGTGATGATTTATAAAAGCAAGAAAACAACTAAGAAATAAAGCAATCCGAATAAGGCATTGGTGTAACTTTTCAAATGGCTGTAAATAACATTGCACTTATTGTAGGTCTTGCCAAAGACCAAATTGCCAAGACTGGTCGTAAACTTGTATGATTTGTACCTTGACAGTATGGCACTGAGTATCATAGAAGCTATTAATTAGGATATTTAAACTTAATCTATATGGTTGGTGAAAAAAATGTAATACTTGGAAAGTTGATTTATCATCTTGAACAATTGAGTTTGGAGTTAAACAAAACATTACAAGACCTGAAAGAGGAATCAAAACTTCCCGAAGCTGAGGCCGTGGATATGGATGATTTTTCCTACTTGAATTTTTCTTCCGAAATGATCGAACATTACCAAAGTCTGTTATCTTTTTCATTAAATGACCTAGAGAAATTAAGATCTTATGAAGGTAAGGAATGCACCTCAATAGAGCCGGGAGCCTTAATCTGGACAGATCAGATTCTATTTTTCGTGGGCGTTGCAACTCCAAAATTCCATCTCAGGGACCATCAGTTATTAATAGGTATTTCTGAAGATTCTCCGATCTACAAGGAATTTAAGGACAGCCAAGTAGGTGACTTTATTCATATAGATGGTAAGTCATTGAAAATAAAATCCATTCAATGAAATCTCCTCAAAACTTACGGTGGAAGGAGATATTGCAGTCTGATCATTCCATGATTACGCTCATTTGTTCCTTTATTGGGTTATCATAGGAATTTATTTCGCAGATTTCTGCTTCTTCGACATCAATGTTCGTATCTATTCTGGTTGGCCTGCCATATTGGATATGTGGCAGATTTTCCTACAATGCTCTTTAAATAGAATGTTTTTAATCAAAAAAATGAGAAATCCTGCCTTCTACCTCTAATTTCTGATACAGTAAGCGAGTAATTCAATTGCAGTATATTTGCAATACCAGACTAAACGACTTTATGAAACTAAAACCGACTATTAACCTTATAAAGGAGCAAGGGTTAGAGGCCTTTTTAGATTTTGCCTCCATAGGAATTGTGATTGTAGGCAGGGATTTAAACATTATATTAGTCAATAAATTTGCATGTAACTTATTTTCTTACTTGGAAGAAGAATTGATTGGATCCAGTATTAATTTGCTGATTCCAGTTCGATTTCTTGAAAAACATAAAGGACATAACGCAACTTATATGGCGAATCCTCAGAGCCGGCCTATGGGTTTAGGACTAGATTTGTATGCAAAAAGGAAGGATGGGTCTGAATTTCCGGTTGAAATTTCATTGGGTACGTATAAAATTCAAGAAGAAATTTATGTCATATCCTTTATTAATGATATCTCTATACGCAAACAAAATGAAAACAGTATAAAAACACTTAATGCTCAGCTTGAACAGAAAGTACATGAACGGACGATGGCTTTAGGAGAAGCTATATCAAAGCTCCAACTCCAAATAAAGGAAACAGAAGAAGCTGAGTCGGAACTTGAGAAAGCGCTGGCAGCTGAACGGCATTTGGGTGAGCTGAAATCAAGGTTTGTTACATTGGCATCACATGAATTTAGAACTCCACTAAGTACTATTAATTCATCAGCCTATTTATTACAAAAATACATTACGAGTGACGATCAACTCAAAAGAGATAAACACATCGATCGAATAATTTCCTCTGTAAATTCTCTGATTTCTATCTTGGATGATTTTCTGAGTGTAGGCAAGATAGAGGAAGGAAAAGTAATCACAAAGTTAGTACCTTCTGATATTAGTGTGCTTATAGACACATCTATAAATCAAATTACACCCATTCTTAAGAAAGGCCAAGTAGTACAATATGTCCAAAACGGTCCTTCGATACTGGACTTGGACCCAACGCTCATGCGACATATTTTACTCAATTTATTATCCAATGCCATTAAGTTTTCTCCTGAAGATCAGCCCATAATTGTAAATGTTAATTCCGAACGTAGACCTTGGAACTTATCGATAAGGGACAGCGGTATTGGAATACCTAATGAAGACCAAGGTAATCTATTTGAGCGCTTTTTTCGCGCCTCTAACGCGGCGAATATTCAAGGAACTGGGCTAGGCCTACATATTGTTTCCAAATATGTTCAATATATGAATGGTACTATAGCGTGTAGGAGTCAACTCGGAGTGGGAACGACTTTTGAATTGAGTTTTTCATAATTTAAATTTGCTATGAAAAAAATATTGCTTATTGAAGATCATGATGAAATCCGTGAAAATACAGCAGAGATCCTATCATTGGCGTCATACAAGGTGTATACAGCTGCGAATGGCATTCAAGGGATTGAATCTGCGTTGAGTGAAAAGCCTGACTTAATCATTTGTGATATCATGATGCCTGAATTGGATGGTTATGGTGTGTTGCATGCAGTTCAGAAATACCCAGATTTGGCGCATGTTCCATTTATTTTTTTATCGGCCAAGTCTGAGCGTTCAGATTTTAGAAAAGGTATGGATCTTGGAGCTGACGACTACATTTCCAAGCCATTCAACGGTACTGAATTGTTGACAGCCATAGAACGACGGTTGCAAAAAATTGATGCCCTTAAGGCAGAGCTTTTACCTGGTATTGAAGGATTACAGCAAATTCTGAAAGCAAATAATCCCAATCGTGATTTGATCAAGGAGCTTACTGCTGACTGCAACATTAATAGATACAAGAAAAAACAAATTATTTATTCAGACGGTAACAGGCCGTCCAAGTTGTATTATATTTTGAAAGGTAAGGTGAAGGTCATCAAAACCAATGATGACGCGAAAGAACTTGTAGTAGGCCTGTTTAATCAAGGAGATTTTCTGGGTTATACTGCCATTTTTGAAGGAAGTGTATATACGGATTCCGCAGAAACGATTGAGGATACCGAATTGGCGATAATACCGAAAGAAGAATTTGAAAACCTGCTTAATAAAGATATCGGGTTTTTTAGAAAGTTTGCGAAACTAATGGCAAAGAATGTTATTGAGCAGGAAGAGCACTTAATTTCATTAGCATATAATAGCTTGCGTAAAAAAGTGGCCGATGCACTGATTACGCTCTCAAAAAAATATAAGCTACCGGAGGATATTCATTTTTCTATAGATATCTCCCGCGAAAATCTGGCCAGTATAGCAGGCACTGCCACAGAGTCATTGATCAGGACTTTGAGTGATTTTAAAGCCGATAAATTGATTGAGATACATGGGAGTAAAATCATAATCATGAACGAAGCCAAATTGAGCAACATGCTTAATTAGCTAGCTTATTTTGTCGTATAGAATTATTCAAATTTGTTTTTCAAGATAAGAAAATAGAGGGTATTTTTTCTAGTATCATTTTAAACCCGATATTCCAGCGCATGGTTTGTAAACACATTTATAAAGGCAAAAACAAATTGTTATCCGGTTACCATTTTTTTAATTAGCTGTTTTGCCATGATCCCGGGACGCAAGCTGAAACATCAGTTAATCTTACAATCACCATAAGATCTGATTCGAAGAATTTGAGCAAATCTTGAAACAATTAGTTTGTAGTGCAGAGTTATGCTCTTAGATTCATGATTCTGTTGGCTTTTAAGCCTAATAATGAGTCATCGAAATTTAATAGCGTGTTCGTGTCCAATCCCTAGTGAATGAATGGTCTATGCATAAATCGGATAGCATGATGTCAAAAGTAAATTAACTATATTTACATTTCCTAATTCCAAACCCTTATACATTGGACTCCATCACTCATCTTGTAGTAGGCGCTTGTATGGGAGAAGTTTTTGCCGGTGATAAATTAGGTAAAAAGGCACTGTTATGGGGAGCTGTGGCTCAAAGCATTCCGGACATTGATTTTGTAGCTTCATTTTGGATGGATACGGCCAGTGATTTACTGGCGCACCGGGGCTTTACACATTCGATTTTATTTGTTGCCTTGATTACGCCCGTGTTGGCTTTGCTCGCTGAGCGATGGCATAAACCTCATAACATCTCCTTTCGAAGATGGATTCTGTTTTTCGGAGGTGTGATAGGAGCTCATATCTTTTTAGATGCTTTTAATAATTATGGAACAGGGTGGCTTGAGCCTTTTAGTCATTTTAGGATTTCCTTCAATACTTTATATGTAGCCGATCCATTTTTTAGCATTAGTCCGTTTATTGCAGCCTTGTTTATTCTAGTTTATAGGAAAAGCCTTATATGGAATAAAAGGATTGCTGTATTGGGGCTGAGCTTAAGCCTTATGTATGTTTGTTATTGTTTAATAAATAAGTACACCATTGATCATAAAGTAAAAGCAGTTCTAACCCAACAGGAAATTTATTATACTGAATACTTTACTACACCTGCCCCATTACAAAACTGGCTTTGGTATGTGGTAGCCGCTGACGATCATGGGTTTCACGTAGGTTTTTTATCTTTATTTGACCGTGAGAAGACCATGACATTCCAGTACTTTTCCAAAGATGATTCGTTATTGAATGCTACTGCTAATCATGAAGAAGTTGCAAAATTAAAAAGGTTTTCACAAGGTTTTTATACCGTAGAATATTGGGGTGATACCCTAGTTTTTAATGACCTTCGGTTTGGACAAATGGTAGGGTGGCAGGATCCTACACAGAAATTTGTATTCCATTATTTTTTGAAGGATAAAGCTGATAATTCTATTGTGGTGCAAAGGGGCAGATTTAAATATTGGGATAGGCAAGTGGCTGCAAATCTTATCCGCCGAATGTTTAGTATCCATTAAATCTTCTGTTTAAGATAGAAGGTGAATAAAAACAAGACCAAGCGAAGGAATTCAAATGTAAGCCAACGTTGGAATTGAATAAATATATTTTTCGATTTTAAATGTACATCCGAAGTAATTTGAATACAATCATACTTAATCAAAGGATGCAAAATGTCTTGAAATTGTCTTGTAAGATCTATGTCTGCTATCTCCAGGTTGAGTTCAAGACCAGCATATGCACTTAAATCGTTGATATTGTAGGATCCCAGTATAAACCATTTTCCATCGCAGATTCCAAGTTTGCCGTGTAAGATATTTTTCTGATATTCATAGACTTCAATTTTATTTCGTAATAACCAATCATACAGCCAACGTTCGGCCCATTTCGTGATCCAGACATCCGAATGCCCCGTAGTTATAATCTTGATTTTTACACCCCGATGTACGGCTTGGACCATGAGTTTGCGCAGCGACTGACCTGGCAAAAAGTAACTACTTAGTAGCGTGATCTCATCCTGAGCAGTACGTAGGAGTCGGTGATACGCGCTAGATATTTCTACTTTACCGCGTACCCAATCATTCCGTAGAAGCCTAGCTCGAATAGGCGTAACGTTATCGATTACCCATGGGAGTTGTATTTTCTCACAAGGAGTAATTCCCATATTTTTTGGAAATCCATTCCAAGTCTTCCAACATAATATACATAGTTCTTGGGCTAAAGGGCCATCTACATACAATGCAAAATCCAGCCATGCGGGTTTATTGGGCAGGTCGTTGTACCTATCGCTGATGTTTAGTCCACCGATTACTGCTAGCCGACTATCAATTACAATCATTTTATGATGTAACCTTCTTCCAAAATAGAAATATTTGCTTTTTAAAAATGGCTCAAAGAATCTAAATTGAACGCCAGCTTGTTTTAGAGATAATAGATTTAATGGTGATATTCTTTGCGAAGCAAATCCATCGGCCATGATATAGATTTTAACGCATCTGTGGGCTGCATCCTTCAACAAACTTATAATGCGACTCCCGGTCTGATCATCGTCAAAGATGTAATATTGAATATGAATGGTGTCCTTGGCCTCCAGAATCAATTTTTCTAGTAGCGAAAAATAGGGTAGTCCCCCACGAATGATTCGGACTTCATAGTTTAATGTAAATGTAGTACCAACATTCTTTTTGATTTTAGGAATAGACATGTTCAGCTAATATAATACATCAGTTTGACATCGGACATATTAACAACTTTGGTTAAAATTAGGTATGTCTAGGTCAACAAAGCATTTCAACGAATGTTCTATCAAAAGTTTTAGCAGCAATGGACATAATTTTATTGGACTTGATATTCATATGTCATGATTATTTGTACTATTTTTGCAATAGTTTTATGCCGGGTCTAATGATTTTTATCCTGCGAATAGCTGATGAGAGTCATCTTTTATCTTGTGTTAAGCCCAACTTTGCAATCGTTTCTTGTCTTATTTTGGAAACGATTTTAGGGTATATTTGTGATTTAAATTTTTATTTACTGCTTAGATTCAAGTAATAAATAAGATGTTTTATTATAAGATGGTTCATTAGAGCTTTGAGATGATTCATACACTGTAGTAGATGTACCAGGTAATTTACCAAAAATATATCGAGCGCTATCTGGCGTTTTTACTATCAATCCGTCCAGTACACTTATGATTTGTATTTTCATCCGGTATCGATATTTGTCGGATAATATGATATTTGATTACAAAAAATTTAACACTAAACCCTCCGGCACTTAGGCAATATAAATAAGGTTCACCATTTGTTAATGCCATTGTCTATGGACTGTTTCTTTAATAGGAAAAGATTATAATGTGTATTACCTAGGGCAACTGCACTACTATTAAAATTGGATTTTGTTAAAAATTCTAAAATCTAAGATTTTTATTATTAGAAATCTTTTTGCTTAAAGGTCCTTAAAGCCATCCATAGTGGGAGCACAATCCATATAGCATTTAAGGTAATGCTAAACAGGATTCCGGTATTTTTCCCAAGAAAGGCTTTATAAATTGCTCCTGTATATCCCATTAATGCGCCGATGTCCATTTTTAGCATCACAAAAACTCTACTAAGATCTATTGGATTAAGTGCTGAAAAGAGAAATGTGAGTTTTTCTGTTGGATAGTCGCTAAAGAGAAACAGCACAATCATAAGGACTCCATCATAAATTAAGGCAAAATAGAACCAAACCATTAAGGCAATTCCTATTCCTTTTGCTTTATCTCTCGAAATGGTAGATATCAGAAAACCAATGGAGCAAAAAATTAAAGATAATACTACTCCTGACAATAATAGATATACACTGAGTACACTGAAAGTATAAAGCAATACAGGGATTCCAATCCCAATTATAAATGCCACTAATAGGGCGATACTTACACCAAGAAATTCACTATAAAAAACTTTTGATCGACTTTGTGGTTGCGTGAGCAATAGTTCCATGAATTCGTATGAATTGTAAAAATGTATGGTGGTAAAAACTAGACTTACTAAAGGTATCACGATTAGGATTATACTCAGTACTCCAAGCATGGCTTTATTATTGTTTTCTTCCATTTGAAACAAACCAACTGAAATAAACAATAGCAAAATAGTATAGATCAATAAAATTTTGTTACGCAAAACATCATATAGGACATAGGTGGCAAGCTTTAACATCTTGTTTTTATTTTGAGGCTATGGTGTTGTTGGATTTCATAATGAGCGCTATGGCTTTATTCAATTTTTGCTCTTTAGTTTCAAGTTGTAATGATACAAAATCTTTAAAAAACAAGAGTCTACCTTCCTGTAAATAGATTACGTGAGTGCAAAGATCATCTAGGTCACTCAATATGTGCGAGGTAATCAAAATTAATTTATTTTTCCCTTTTTCTTTTACAATTTTCTTTTTTAATATTTCGGATGATAGAGGGTCTAGCCCTGCAGTGGGTTCGTCAAGTATTAAGATTTCAGGATCGAAAAGAAATGCAAGGGCAGCACTGACTTTTTGACGGGTGCCTCCACTCAATGTGTGCATTCTTTGATTATTTATTTGATCGAGATTAAATAATTCGTACAGCTCGTAATCCAACCGGAGAGAATCTGATGGCCGTATAGCTCTCATGAGATTGAAGAGTTGACTTACTTTCATATGATCCGGATATCTTCCGATTTGAGGCATATACCCTATTTTATTGCGATAGGAAGGGCCTGATGTTATGGGTATGGATTGCACTGTTATTGTACCAGCATCAGGATAGACAAGCCCCAACAAACATTTTATTAATGTAGTCTTTCCAGAGCCATTGGGACCTATAAGACAAATAGATTGGCCTTGCGAAAACTGCAGATTTATATCCTGTAGCGCCTTTATGTTTTTATATTTTTTGCTTAAAAAATTTATTTTAATCATAAATGGATAGGCCTCATGCTAGGATTTTGATCAATAAATTCGTCAGAAGTCAAGCTTGGTATGGCACGCTCCATTTTGTCAAACAAGGTCATCATAAAGCTTTTGATGAAGATTAAAAAACTTTGATTTTGTTCTAGTAGGACTGAAAAGAAACTTAAGGGGTGATAAGACACATCACCTATTCCATCTTTGTTCAAATCATAGCCTTCATATTCGTCCCAATAGTTGTGATCAAACATGTTTAATGTGAGTCGGCCATTTGTAGATACATCGAAGGAATTAGAAATAAAATTATTATAGGTAAAAGAATTATCAGAGCAATTTGCCTGTAAAACAATGCCCCAACCATTTTCTTTAAAAACATTGTATTCATTTTTTATTCGATTAGAACCTTCCATATAGATCCCTTTGGTGTTTTCTTCAAATACATTGTTTTCAATCTCACTATCGCTGATATCTTTTAACAGAAGGCCGTAGGCAGATGGACCCCAATTTTTCGTAAACTTGTTATTTTTCATAACTACTTTTTTGCTGTACATCACGGCAACTCCTGCACCGTTTTGGGAAAAGAAATTTCCCGTATATGAATCATCATTGGAAAACATAAAATGAAGGCCATATCGCATTTGTTGCGTACTGTGATTACCTGTAATCGATGAGTGTGTTACGAATTCTAAATATATACCGTCACGATGTCGACTTAATGTATTGTTTGCTATGTTCAAATATTTGCTTTTCCACGCATGAATGGCATTGCCATTTAATTGTTCTGAGATGGACCTTCCTTCGATTCGATTGCCTTTGATGGTGCAGTATGAACTATTGGAGATATGTATGGCAAAAAACGCATCGAATATATTGTTGTTTTCAATGGTGATATGTTTTGAATTGATGATTTTTATGGAGGCATAATCATTCATGGAAGAATATCCAGAATTTTTAAAAGTTAATCCTAAAACCTGTATTGAATCACCACTTATTATCATTATCTCATATTTACCTGACCCATCCAGAACGGCCTTGTGGGTACCGACGAGAGTAAGGGGTTTAGAGATTATAAGGTTTTGAATATGAAATATACCATCTTGAAATATTATAGTGTCATGTGGTTTAGCATTTTGTATAGTGGTATTAATAGATTCCTGAGTTTGATTCGGGACTATTTTATAACTGTTGGAGTATAGAGGATGTGGAAATAAAAGAATTATCAAAAAGTATTTTACCATTTATTTTGCTTTCAAGATGGCGGCCCAAGTTGTAATTGTGCCTTCGTTTTTCCCTTTATACTGGATAGCTTCTACCTCTGTTTTAAAAGCGCAAGTATTAGATCCCATTGGGCTTTTTAGCATGGAACTTTGGTAAAAGTATGCATCATTCGCGACTATCAACTGGTCTATAGCTGCAAAATTGGTTATATATATATGTTTTATTTCTATCTGAAGTTCTTTGTTTGTGTTAATAAAATTTGTTAAGCAAGCAAAATCATCAAACTTGAAAACTTTTCCTTTTTGAGTGATAAGCTCTCCTCCGTATTCCGGCTGGACAATCGTCATATGACAATATGAACAAGCATCTTGTCCGGCTTTTAATGGCTCAGGTGCACTAGAGCATGCATTGAAAAGACTTATGATACTAAAAATGCATACTGCTTTGACTGGCTGTCCTACCAACCCTTTTTTTTTGTGAATATACCATTCATAAAAAAATATAGCAAACGCCAAAATCACAGAAGCAATTACAATCCACCCACCTATATCAGGAAAAGAATAAGCGTCAAAATTGAGCAGCCTTTTATGTCCCAATACAGGGGGTTGATAAGAAAAGCCTGGTACTTGAATGGCTGCCTTTGGATCCAGATCATGCCCATAGCTGTAACCCCACTGGTAAAAATCATAAATAGCTAACACACCGCCAGTTGTAGCCAAAATCAGGTAAGCAACTAAAAGTTTACGTTTTCCGGTTAGAGAAATTAAAAAAGCAAAGGCCATGAAGAAGTACACCACAAATGACAGGTATTTGAATTCTGGAAAGGATGCATCAGAAAATGGTTTCATGCCGATATAGTGATTTAGACCGTTGATAATATCCACATTGCCAGTAAGTTTATTGATCCAGATGTTTAAAATTAAACCTTCAGGATATTGCGGCGCATAAAGATCGATTCTCCATGCTGGCAGAAAAAACACCGCTACCAACATACCTGAAGCAAAGGCCATAAGTATTCTGGAAGGAATTGTTAACAATTGCGGAGTATTCATATAGATGGGTCTTTGTTACTATGGTCTATTTGCTTGGTGGCAATAATACGGCATCAATCACATGAATTGTTCCATTGGATGCCGGTACTGAAGCCAGGATAGTTGCTGTATTATTTATCATGACCTTTCCGTCTTTGACCTGAAAGGTTATATTCGCGCCATTCACCATCCCCATAGCCATTCCATCTTTAAAAAATGTGGATTTCAAAGAAGATGTCATCACATGATATTGTAAGATATTTTGCAAATCTGCTTTTTTATCTGGCTTCATCAGGCTTTCTACTGTGCCGGCAGGGAGTTTAGCAAAAGCCTCGTTGGTTGGGGCAAATACGGTAAATGGACCGGCATTAGACAAAGCATCCACAAGTTCAGCCTGTTTTATTGCAGCCACCAATGTAGTATGGTCTTTGGATCCAATGGCGACCTTTACTACATCCTTCATGGATTCGTTGTCTTCCACTGCCGATTGACCAGATTTTAACTCTGGTACATTTGAAGAAGATATACTTTGCTTGTTTTCACCAGTACTAGTGCATGAAGATAAAAATATGATTCCTAAATAAAACATTATTGATTTCATAGTTTTTAGAGTTTAATAATTAAATTATTGAACGGGTGCAGAAGCTCCGGTGCTAAAAGATATCGGAACAGTGGATCCTGGTGCGCTGACTCTAATGTATCCTTGCATTTCCTGATGTAATGCACTACAAAAGTCTGTACAATACATTGGAAAAACTCCTACACGATCTGGTTTCCATAATAGGGTCTGAGTCTCGCCAGGCATGATTAGCAACTCTGCATTATTGGCTCCTTTGACTGCAAAGCCGTGGGGTACATCCCAATCCTGTTCCAGATTGGTCACGTGAAAATAAACCTGGTCACCAAGGCGGACACCCTCTATATTATCTGGTACAAAATGGGATCGAATGGCGGTCATATATACATGGACCTCATTGCCCTTGCGCTCCACTTTAGCATGATCATCCCCCATGGTTACCCATGGGTTTTGATTATCTTCTATTTTATAAATCTTTACTGAATTTTTCTCTATTAGCGATGCGGGAATAGCTTCTGCATAGTGCGGTTCACCTATGGTTGGAAAATCAAGGATTAATTTCATTTTATCACCACTTATATCATACAATTGTGCACTTTGTGTGAGTTCTGGACCAGTGGGTAGATACCGATCTTTAGTAATTTTATTATAGGCAATCATATACTTACCCCAGGGTTTTTTGGTAGGACCACCAGGTACGCATAAATGACCAACAGAATAATAGGTAGGAACTCGATCTAATACTTGCAGGCTTTGTAAATTCCATTTAACGACTTCCGAGGAAACAAAAAATGAAGTATATGCATTGCCATTAGCATCAAATTCAGTATGCAATGGGCCTAATCCGGGTCTTGCGACCTCTCCATGAAGCACAGATTCATATTTTAGGACCGGGATATCGTCATACATTCCATCAAAAGTTTTAGTGGCAATGGCTTGCTGGATTTTAGTAAATGAAAAAACAGGGATTATGGCAGCTAGTTTGCCACTACCTACTATATATTCGCCGGTAGGATCTGTATCACATCCGTGAGGTGATTTGGGACAGGGCATAAAATATACGATATCGGATAATTCTTTTGGATCCAAGACCAATACTTCTTTTTCCATGGTACTGGTAGCCATATGTTTTTTCTCATCATAGACATTATGCGCATATTTTACCACTTGTTTTTTACCCTTTCCCTGACTAATGTATTCTTCTGCTTTTTTCCAATTTACACAAAGTATAAAGTCTTTATCTTTTTGAGAAGAGTTTACCTCAAGCAACGTATTTGCCTTTTCTGAATTATAACAACTGAAGAAAAACCAACCGTGTGATTTGCCTTTGCCGGCCCGAGATAAATCAAAATTAACTCCAGGCAATAGGATTTGGAAAGCTATATTCATTTTACCTGAGGTAGGATCGACCTTTATAAAGCTTACAGTACCTCTGAAATTTTGTTTATATGTATTTATGGCAACATCGCCGTTGGTGTTATCCATAGGGACACTGAAGCGTGTCCCCGCAACTACATATTCAGAGTTTTCTGTAATAAACGGTGAGGAGTGGTTACCCCCGCTATTGGGAATTTCAATAATCTCAGCTGTCCTAAAAGTCTTTAAATCAATTCGGGCTATCCGAGGAGTATTATTGCCATTGCCAAATGCCCATCTGCCATCGTGAATTCCATCGGTTACCGACAAAGAAATATGATGTAAATCATCCCATGGTACCATCCCGTGAGAGGTGTTAAGCATTGGTTTGGTTTCTTCACTGTAGCCATATCCCTTCTCAGGATCAACGGAGAATACGGGTATAACTCTGAACAATCTCCCTGAGGGTAGCCCGTACACTGACATTTGTCCGCTAAAGCCACCGGACACAAAATTATAAAACTCATCATGAGTGCCAGGTGCTACATACACCTTACTTGCGGCATCCGAACTTATTGTGTGTTGTATACCTCGGGGTTTACAAGCAACCAAATAAAGCAGTAGTATCAACAGGTATATCGATAGTGGTTGTTTAATTTTTGATTTCATAAGAAATTTATTTATATGTATTCACGTAATTTATTTAGTTCCGTCGTTTTTTCTCATAAACTCTATCAGCTCGCGACCTTCGGTAGAGCTAATATTTTGATTCGGCATTCGCACCAGACACTGTTCTAACATTTTTTGTGCTTCAGGGTCTTTTTCTAGCATCATGTCCACATTAATTATCATATTCATAATCCACTCAGGTTTACGCCTTGTTGTAACCCCCTGCCAGCCCGGACCGACCAGTTTTTCCGAAGTCAGTCGATGACAACTTTGGCATTTGACACTATATATTGAATTTCCTCGGTTAGCCATTTCAGCATCTAGTGGTAAGTTGAGTAAAAGATCTCCTTCTTTGACTTCTTTACCATGTACTTCTGATTGGTTTTTAGTAAGTTCATTTACATCTACCACTGGAATATCTTTTTTTACCCCTTTTGATTGACAGGATAAGAAAGTCAAGAAAACTATCCCCTGAAGTAGGATAGTAACCTTTTTGTTTAGCAATTGTTTCATTATTTTTGGATTTTGTACACGTAAAGATCCTTAAACGCTTAAATCCTATTAATGATCATAATCAGTATTTATCATGAGTACTATCATCTTTTCTGGAGTCTAGGTTATTCAATGCCCAATTATTGCTGACTATAGGCTCATCATGAGGTATCTTGGATTAAATAGCATATAGGTTAGCTCGATTTTTTTATATAGTCATGGCTCAATGCTTAAACATCTGTCAAAATGTAAAGATTATGCAGAACGTAGAACTGAATAGGTTAGAACAACCGAAGGGATTGGAAAACAGACTTACCCAATGAATGAAAAGGCTACATGAGGTCTTCCGCCTTGATTATAAGGCACTTGTGCTCATTTTAATCATTTTGTTAAGCTATAATGATGGCGTTAATTACGGCCGCTTTAGGCTTTTTGCATATTCGTAATTCTGATGAAACCGTTTCATCTTAATATTGCCATTATTATCTGTTTCTTTCCCTTACTCCCCAAAGTGTCCGGCGGTTACCAAGTATGCCATTGGTATAAGTAGCCCAATAGCTTTCATCGAAAGAATTAAAATTTTTATCAACCCGATCTTATAAATACATCTCAGAAACGCATTATATAATTCTCCTGCTCATTTAAAAGGCAACCTGGTTAAGACCCTAATAAAAGCCATCACTGTACAGAGGTACATCACTTTAAAATCAGTGAATGATGCAACATATTTGTTTATTTCTGTAACTCTTTCCGTAGTTATTAAACTCACCTTTATATATTGATAATTCTTGTCACACCTACTTCGCCAAATGCGAATGTTAGCATCAATGGGAATAGTAAAACCTCAACAACAAAATATTTAGGTTTCTCATAGTGTGTTGTGCATAAGACAGGTGGTATGGTAGACAACAAAAAATGGGGATGTCAACAATGAAGATCATTGCTTTTAGGAAGCTTAGTTAGTAAAAGCCAGTCCCATTCCTACTATTAAAAATTTGGAAATAACACACAAATAATCAATGAACAAAGATATTCCACATTCCAGAAACAACACCAAAAAAAGAAAATAATGAAAATATACACCTGCTCGATGCATCCGGAAGTAAAATCGGACAAGCCTGGCAAATGCCCAAAGTGTGGAATGGCGTTAACAAAGAGTGATGGATTCCATATCAGAAATATACAGGAACGATATGGATTGACTACACTTAAAGTATGTAATAATGCACATATACGATAAGTATGATTTTTATTTAATTACTCTTATATTAAATGACGGCTCTCATATTATTTTCTGACAGATATCATTTTTACGATATAAAAATGCAATTAATTTTGATACATATGAAATTTAATTATTAGTATTTAACGATAATTTTCCTGCCTGCGTTCCATTATTTGTAAATGCTTACATGTGTTCATCTAAGCATCTAAACGCCCTTAATGAAGCATAGACTTGAATCAGGGAGCTTAAACTATGCAAATCAATTTATGACCTAATCGTCCCGCTAACGAAGGGCATGAATTAATTAATAAACAAATAAGTAATGCTAAATACTGGGAATGACTTGGCTTTTCATGCAATAAAAATTGAAGAAGCCATTTCATTGCTGGGCAGCAATACGGACCAAGGCTTATCCACTGAAAAAGCTAATGAACTGCTTGAGCGTTTTGGCAGAAATGCTATTGATGAAGCTAAGCCGCATAGTGCTTTGCGAATATTGGCAAATCAGTTTAAAAGCCCAATTATTTATCTTTTGTTTTTTGCAGTAGCAATGTCTTTCTGGTTTAAAGAATGGCTAGATGGCATTGCTATTTTAATGGTTGTTTTCATCAATACTGCCATGGGTTTTTATATGGAATTTAAAGCGCAACGTTCTATGCTGGCTTTAAAAAAACTTTCTTCTATACCTGCAAAAGTGCTTCGTGATGGAAAACTTACTGAAATTAATTCAGAAGAAATAGTACCTGGCGACATTGTATTTGCAGAGGTTGGTGATATGATTCCAGCAGATGGAAGAATATTTAAAGCCGTGCAATTACTTATTGACGAATCGGCACTTACCGGAGAATCCGTACCTGTTGAGAAGAAGGCCTCTGATTTACCTGAGTCTACCATTCTAGGAGACCGCACAAATATGGCTTTTAAGGCCACTAATGTTTCTAAAGGTAATGGTTATATATTGGTTTGTGCTACAGGTATGAAAACTGAATTGGGAAAGATTGCCAACCTCGTTCAATCAGCAGAGCAGGCAGCAACTCCATTGGAAAAGAAGCTGGAAGAGTTTAGTAAAAAGCTAATCAAAATTACGGTAGGTCTGGTGATGCTTATTTTTATCACCGGGTTAATTAATGGGGTGCCCATTCTTGAAATGCTGCAAACAGCTATTGCATTGGCAGTGGCTGCGATTCCGGAAGGGTTACCGATCGTAGCAACAATGACTTTAGCACAAGGCATGCTAAAAATGTCCCGCTATAAGGTTATTGTAAAAAAATTATCCGCCGTAGAAACTTTAGGTGGCACCAATGTCATTTGCACGGATAAAACCGGTACACTCACACAAAATAAAATGGAAGTGGTTTTTGTTGATACCGCTTCCGGCTCATGGAAAAAGGATGTGGCCTTTACCGGTAACATTGAGCAGATGGAATTGATCTCTCAATGCGCTGTTTTATGCAACACAGCGGATATTCAGACATCCGGAAAAGAAACAAAAGAAATTGGGGATCCCCTAGAAATTGCTTTACTGAAATTTTCAAAAGATAAGGGTGAAGACATTGACAAATTACATAAAGACTTTTTAAAAAAAGATGAAGAACCTTTCTCCAGCGAAACAAAGATCATGGCCACGTTAAATGAACACGATGGCAAATATTATGTTTTTGCAAAGGGGGCTCCAGAGGAGTTATTGCTGAGGTGTACACAGATTTTTGAAGATAGTGAATTGGCGATGGATGCAACAAAAAGAGAACACTGGCTAGCAAGAGCAGAAAAATCTTCTGCCTCCGGCCAGCGCATGATTGGCATGGCATACAGAAAGATTGATAGCGTGCCTTCGTCCTTAAGCGATGATTTGGTTTTTGTCGGGCTTGTTGGTATGATTGATCCGCCACGCCCTGAAGTACAAGCCGCTATTAACGATTGTAAAACGGCCGGCATTAAAGTGGTTATGATCACAGGCGATCATCCTTCCACTGCACATTATATAGGAACGCAATTGGGTATATCAAAAGAAGATGAAGTACCTGTGATTGGTAAGGATATGAAGGAATTTGAGGAGTTGAGTGAAGAAGAAAAAGAGCGCTGGATCAATACTTCAGTTTTTGCTCGTGTTAATCCAAAGCATAAGCTCGACCTGGTAAAAGTATTCCAGGAAAAAGGATACGTGGTGGGTATGACCGGTGATGGTGTAAATGATGCACCCGCTATTAAGAAATCTGATATCGGTATTGCTATGGGTCTTCGGGGGACACAGGTAGCCCAAGAAGTTTCAGACATGGTATTAAAGGATGATTCCTTTTCATCTATTGTGGTAGCTATCAAACAGGGGCGTATTATTTTTGAGAACATTAAAAAATTTGTAACTTTTCTGCTTTCCTGTAACTTGAGTGAATTGCTGGTAATAGCTGTTGTAGCTATTCTCAATTTGCACTTCCAAATATTGCCACTGCAAATACTTTTCATAAATCTTATTACCGACCTGTTGCCGGCGCTGGCTCTAGGTGTTATTAAAGGAGGCGCTGATATTATGAAATTGCCGCCCCGCATATCATCCGAACCTATTATTGATAAAAGTCGCTGGAAACTTATTTTCTTTTATGCAATAGTTATTGGATCAGTAAGCACAGGGGCAGTAGTTTTCAATCACTATGTATACCATGATGGAGAGCCATGGGATACAGCCATGTGCAACAACATCTTATTTTTTACCCTTATTTTTTGCCAGCTATTTCATGTATTTAATATGGGTAGTGGACCATTCTTTAATAACGAGGTTATTAAAAATAAGTATGTCTGGTATTCAGTATTAGGAAGCGTCGCCATTTTGATAGGCGTTATTCAAATACCCTATGTGCGGCAGGCATTGAATGTAATCCCCATGACACTGAACGAATGGATCATTATTCTTTCTGCCTCTTTTTCTTCCATCATTATTATTCAGATCACAAGAACTTTAAAACTTATTAAAAGCAATGGATAATCAAAACATAAAGATTCAATTGGTCATGTTGGCTGGGATATTTTTATTACAAAGCAAATGAGAGCTAGTTTAAATAGTATCAGAATATTTGGCGCCTATTCATTGGTCATGGGCTTAATATTGTTTTTTATCCCACATCGAATCCTTCCGCTTTTCAATAATTCAATGGTCGGTGAAGATTGGATCAGATTGTTAGGTTTTGTATTAGTTTGTTCTTCCTATTATTATATCCGTTCCGCATACAGTGGAAATATTGAATTCGCGGTTTATACTATTCATACCAGACTGGCCGCGCCAGTTGTAATATTCCTGCTTTATCTGACCGGTAGCATCGACAAATCCTTTCTTCCGTTTGGTCTGGTAGATGGATTAGGAGGGTGTTGGACGCTTTATGCCTATCAAAAAGAAAATCAAAAATCAAAAAATGGAACAGAACCAGCTTAAAGTAAAGTCACTCGGCATTGACACCTATCGGGAGAATATAATCTATATGCGGTCTGACTGTCATATATGCACCGCTGAAGGTTTTACTGCATTGACCAGAGTAGTTGTGCAAGCCAATGGAAATGATATCGTGGCTACATTAAATGTTATTGAATCCGGCCTTCTTCAACATGACGAAGCCGGATTATCTGTGGAAGCCATTAAACGGTTGAATGTTAAAGAAGGCGATCAAATTAGAATACATCACTTAAAACCTGTTGAATCTATAGCTTTTGTTCGTGGTAAAATGTATGGTAAAACATTTACAGAAAAGCAGTTATCAGAAATAATGAGAGATATTATAAAAGGCAGGTACTCTAATGTGGAATTAGCGGCTTTCATTACTGCTTGCTCCGGTGATAATCTATCATTGGATGAAATTATATCGCTGACAAAAGCGATGATAGGGGCAGGGCATAAACTTTTATGGACCAGACCAATCGTACTGGATAAGCATTGTATTGGCGGTCTTCCAGGCAATAGAACAACACCGATCGTGGTGAGCATCATAGCTGCAGCGGGGTACTACATCCCCAAAACCTCTTCCAGGGCAATTACTTCTCCTGCCGGTACCGCAGATGTCATGGAAGTAATCACAAACATAAATCTCGACTTAAAGCATATCAAAAAAGTGGTCGAAATACAGAATGGTTGTCTGGCTTGGGGAGGGTCTATTAACTTAAGCCCGGCAGATGATATTATTATTTCTGTGGAAAAAACATTGGATGTGGACAGCGAGGGTCAAATGATAGCATCAGTGCTTTCTAAGAAAGCGGCGGCGGGTTCCACACATGTAGTCATTGATATACCCGTTGGCGAAACAGCAAAAGTAAGGACACAGGAAGATGCAAAGCGGTTGGAGCATAATTTTAAAGTGGTTGGGGAAGCTGTAGGATTAAATGTAAAATCTATTGTCACAGATGGAACACAGCCAGTAGGTGTGGGAATAGGCCCTTCTCTGGAAGCGATGGATGTGCTTTCAGTATTACAGAACGAACCAAATGCACCACGGGAACTTAAATTAAGAGCAGTTACCCTTGCGGGAGCCATGTTGGATTTAGTGGATTCTGAACACAATATGGATGGCTTTGGAAAAGCATTACATATCCTGGAGCGTGGTGATGCATTTGAAAAATTCAAATCCATTTGTGTCGCACAGGGTGCATGGAAAGAACCTAAATTGGCCCAATATTCTTTTGATGTAAAATCATTACACGAGGGTGTAGTTACAATCATAAATAACCGGCAACTATCTAAACTTGCAAAACTCGCCGGTGCCCCTAGATCACCGTCAGCAGGGTTACAATTTTTTGCTCCACTACACACAAAAATTTCAACCGGAGATCTATTGTTCAGGATTTGGGCAGAAACAAAAGGCGAACTGGAATATGCAAAAGAATATTTAGATACCATTCCTCACCTTATAACGATAGGCTAATGAAAAAGATATTTTTTGGTATGCCCGGCAACGAGGAAATGGCTGAACAGATTTGTAAGATACTTGATGGTGAAATGGCGGAATTTACTTTACGACAATTTCCCGATGAAGAAACTTATTTACGCATAACATCCCCATTGGAAGGACGGCTTTGTGTAATTGTATGCAGTCTCCATCATCCCGATAATAAAATCATTCCTTTGTATTATTTATCCAAACTATGCAGGGAATTAAAAGCTTCAAAACTTATTCTTATTGCTCCATACCTGTCCTATATGCGCCAGGACATCCAATTTCATCCCGGTGAAGCAGTTACTTCAGAATATTTCGCTCAATTAGTGTCCCAATGGGTGGATGAACTCATCACCATAGATCCTCACCTTCATCGCAAACATGATATGGCGGAATTATATTCAATTCCCTGTATGGTTTTGCATGCTGCACCAGTTATTGCTGAATGGATTATTAAAAACATAGAGAAACCGGTACTAATAGGACCTGATATGGAAAGTGAACAATGGGTTTCGGAAGTGGCTAAAAACAGCAATTCGCCATTTACCATTTTAATGAAACAACGAATTGATGACCGGAATGTAATAGTTAAGTTGCCTCATGTGGAGAAATATATGGAGCACACGCCTGTCCTTATTGATGATATCATATCAACTGCAAGAACGATGAAGGAGACCGTAATACAATTGAAGAATGCAGGAATGAAACCACCCGTGGTGATTGGTGTCCATGCAATATTTGCAGGAAATTCTTTTGAAGACCTGCAATTAGCAGGTGTAGAAGGTGTGGTCACGTGCAATACTATAAAGCATGATTCAAATAAAATTGATTTGATCCAATTGATTGTTTCTGCTTTAAATTAATAATATGATTGGTAATTTTATTAAATGGGCCCTGTTGAACCGTATAGTGGTTCTGTTGATTGCGGCAGCGGTCATAATGTATGGTATCTACTCGGTAAAAAACACTAAAGTAGATGCCATTCCTGACTTGTCGGAAAACCAGGTTATCATATTTACGGAATGGATGGGCCGAAGCCCGCAGATCATGGAAGACCAGGTAACCTATCCCTTAGTAAGCAACCTGCAGGGCATTCCTAAAATAAAAAACATCCGGGCGAACTCCATGTTCGGGATGAGTTTTGTATTCGTAATTTTTGAAGATGATGTTGACATTTACTGGGCCCGGACCAGGGTATTGGAACGGCTTAATTATGCCCAGCGCCTGTTACCCCTGAATGTAGTTCCCACATTGGGACCGGATGGCACCGGTTTGGGACATATTTTCTGGTACACATTAGATGCGCCATCAATTGACCTTGGAGAACTGCGGGCATTACAGGACTGGTACATCAAATTCGCTTTACAAACCGTACCAGGCGTAAGTGAAGTGGCCTCTTTTGGGGGATTTCAAAAACAATACCAGATCGTAATTGATCCCCACAAACTAAGTTATTATAATATTGCTTTAATGGATGTAATTGAAAAAGTAAGAGCAAATAATAATGATGTTGGCGGAAGAAAATTTGAGATGGCAGATATGGGCTATATCGTCAGGGGTATCGGCTATATCACCCAGATAAAAGACATTGAAGAGATACCATTAATGAAGCAGGGTTCTGTTCCCATTCGGGTTAAGGATATTGCCACAGTACAAATGGGTGGCGAACTGCGACTCGGTATTGTAGAGGAAAACGGCCAAGGAGAAAAAGTGGGTGGAATAGTGATCATGCGATACGGCGAGAACGCGAAAGAAGTTATAGATAAAGTAAAGGAGAAAATTAAAGATGTTGAAAAGGGTTTACCAGCCGGTGTAAAGTTTCATGTGGCTTATGACCGATCAGATTTAATTGAGGCTACGATAAACACCTTAAAAAAAGCAGTAATTGAAGAGATCATTGTTGTTGCCATTGTGCTATTCATCTTCCTGTTGCATTTACGCAGTGCTTTAGTAGTAATTATAACCATCCTGATGAGCGTATTGATTTCCTTCATAATGATGGATTGGTTTAATGTAAGCTCCAATATCATGTCGCTTGCGGGTGTGGCGCTGGCAATTGGCGACCTGGTGGATGCCGGTATTGTAATGGTAGAAAACGCCTTAAAATCTATAACGGAAGAAGCAGAATAAAAAATTGTTATGATTTCAAATGAAGAAAGATTAAAAAGAATTGAAAGCTCCTCTGTCCTGGTGGGGAAGGCAGTCTTCAGTTCTATATTGATCACGTTGGTATCGTTTGCTCCAATACTCTTCCTAGAAGGCCAGGAAAAAAAATTATTTACACCCCTGGTTCTTACAAAGACCTTTGCGATGATCGGTTCTGCATTAGTTGCTATTTTTTTGGTGCCAGTGTTAATGACAATACTGCTAAAAGGAAAAATGCGGCCCGAAAAAAAGCATCCGGTCTCTAGGTTTTTTCTTTGGCTGTATAATCCAATAATCCGTTGGTGCCTACTCTGGAAAAAAACAACGATACTCATTGCTTTTCTCCTAGTAGTTTTAAGTATTCCATTTGTAATGCGGTTAGGTTCAGAATTTATGCCACCGCTGGATGAAGGTTCATTGTTATTTATGCCGGTAACGCTTCCAGATGTTTCCAATACCGAAATAAAACGTATTCTGCAGGTACAAGATAAATTGATCAAAACCGTGCCTGAAGTGGATAATGTATTGGGTAAAGCAGGAAGGGCCAATACGGCTACCGACAATTCCCCCATCAGCATGATTGAAACTATTGTTTTGCTAAAACCACAATCAGAATGGCGAAAGGGAATGACGAAAAACAAGATCATTGAAGAGTTGAACGGTAAGCTGCAAATTCCCGGGGTGATTAATGGATGGACGCAGCCGATCATAAACCGGATAAATATGCTGTCAACTGGAATCCGTACAGATGTAGGGGTAAAAATTTATGGTCAAAGCCTTGATTCGATAAACGTGCTGGCACAACAGTTCAAAGCGGCATTAACAGGGGTAGAGGGAGTTAAAGATCTGTATGTTGAACCGATCGTGGGAGGAAAGTATGTCGAAATAAAAATTAAAAGAGAAGAAATTGGTCGCTACGGGTTAAGTGTGGATGATATTAATATGGTGGTTGAATCATCCATTGGTGGAATGAATATTACCACTACAATTGAAGGGCGACAACGCTTTTCAGTGAATGCCCGTTTTGCCCAGGATTTTCGTAACAATATAGAGCAATTAAAGAATCTGCTGGTTACCAGCCCCAATGGACCTATTCCGCTTTCCGCAGTGGCTGATGTGTATATAGCTGAAGGCCCACCCATGATCACTTCAGAAAATGCGATGCTGCGTGGCACTTTGTTATTTAATGTGCGGGAAAGAGATCTTGGGGGTACAGTTAATGATGCGAAAAAAAAACTGGAGAGCCTTGTTCAACGATTACCAAAAGGTTATTTTATTGAGTGGAGCGGACAATACGAGAACCAGGTTAGGGCAGAAACAAGGTTAAAGCTCCTGATCCCGATCGTACTCCTCATTATCATGGTCATTTTGTATTTCACTTTCCATACTTACCGGGAGGTATTAATTGTATTGTCCAGTATCCCTGTTGCACTGGTAGGAGGAGCATATTCTCTTTTCTTTTTTGATGTAAACTTTTCGGTAGCAGTGGCTGTGGGGTTCATTGCCTTGTTTGGAATAGCAGTAGAAACTGGCGTTTTAATGCTGGTATATTTAAATAATTCGCTGTACAACCAGGTGCGCAAAAAAAAGGAATCTGGCGAACCTTTAAAAAACAGTGATATTGAAGAAGCCGTATATGAAGGAGCAGCGCTCAGGCTCCGGCCAAAATTAATGACTGTATTGGTTGACATATTTGGTTTATTACCACTGTTGCTGGCAACGGGTACAGGTAGCGATGTAATGAAACCTATCGCCATTCCCTTTG
>JANOWJ010000172.1:0-1987 GCA_031417835.1 Saprospiraceae bacterium
TTGGGAACCAAAAATTAATGTTAATCCAATCTTTAGCCCTTAATGAATTACCTGATACAGTAATCATAATAGCTTTTTCTGATTCTCTTTCAATTTTGGTAGTTAATGTAGTTGCTTTCATTTTGTTTGCGTTTTGTTACACAAATATAGTAACTATTTAGTTACTAATAAACATTTAAGTAACTTTTTTTGTACTAAGTTATCCACATTTAAAAACCCCTCAATTTCAAAGAACTATGGAAGACCCTGAGAGCCTTCCGATAACAACCGTATTGCTTCTATTGGGGCTGGACGAATAAATCCTGTTCTTTTGGTTAGCTATTGAACTGCGGAATAAGGGCTGAACGACATACCCCTGAATATCCCAACAGCAGCAATACGAACCCGTTGGCTCTTTACTTTTAAAAAAATTCTTTAAAGAATAATCATCGTACCCACCCACATTTTGTGGCCTACGACCTTCGGCTCGTTTCGTTTTTAAGGGCTGGAAACCCTATATTCAAATTCTTACTTACAATAAGGATGGGTTTCAACTTCAATACACCCAAAATATTTTCCTTTACATTTGATCAACCATGCAAAAATAAAATTTGATAAATGCCCGAACAACAAAACACAGAGTACAAACAAAGCTGGCACGATGATTACCGGACTGGGTTTGTGGTTTTGCCAATGCCCAAGGTGGTGTAATATTCATTGGCAAAGTTGATAATGGCAAAGTAGTTGGCATTAGTGATTATAAAAAGCTGATGGATGAAATACCTAACAAGGTAAAAGACCTAATGGTTTTCAAATGACAAACAATAACGGCTTGTAGCATGAAAGTTCAAAAACCAAAATACGAAAAACTTTTAGCAGACATTGGCTTTACCATTGAGCAGGCAAGGCAACATGCCATTAAAGCTGTAAATACAGAACTTGTAAAAGCCAATTGGGAAATTGGCAGGCATATAGTGGAATTTGAACAGCACGGAAAAGAAAGGGCAGAGTACGGAAGTGACCTGCTGGCAAAGCTTTCCAAAGATTTAAGGCTCCGCTACGGCAAAGGATTTGGCAGGCGGAATGTGCTGGATATGCGCAGGTTTTACCTGGCTTATTCAATTTGGCAGGCAGTGCCTGCCAAATTAAGCTGGACACATATTATTACCCTCTTAGCTGTATCAGATGATAATGCAAGAAAGTTTTATGAGAAACAGGCAATCCATGAAAGGCTGGGTTACCGGGAACTGGAAAGACAAATTGATTCTTCCTTATTTGAAAGGCTTGCATTGAGCAAAGACAAGAAAGGCGTTTTACATCTTTCAGAGAAAGGGCATATTGTTTCCCATCCAACAGAAGCAGTAAAAGATCCTTATGTTCTGGACTTTCTCAAAATTCCGCAAAGCCATAAAATGACAGAGAAAGGCCTTGAACAAAAAATTATTGATAACCTGCAAATGTTCTTACTTGAATTGGGTAAAGGTTTTGCATTTGTAGCAAGACAATATAGAATTTCCCTTCGCAATAAACACTACTCTATTGACCTTGTATTTTATCATCGTATTTTAAAATGCTTTGTACTGATAGACCTTAAAATAAAAAATGTTGCGCATGGCGACATTGGACAAATGAACCTTTATCTTAACTACTTCAAAAACGAAGAAAATGTTGAGGGCGACAATGAACCAATCGGTATCATTCTTTCAGCCGAAAAAGATGAAGTGATGGTGGAGTATGCAATGGGCGGAATTTCCAATAAAATCTTTGTTTCTAAGTATCAGCTTTACCTGCCAGATAAAAAACTATTGCAGAAAAAAGTAAAAGCAATTATGGACAGCAACTGACCCAACCACCAGGTCAGGCATCCCGCCATTTGCGGGACAAGGCACACAAAACGCCACAAGGCAATATAAAAGTAGAAGTGATTTTCGAAGAAGAAATTTTTTGGGTGAGCCAGAAAAGGATTGCCGGTTTATTCAGTGTAGATGTGCGGACTATTAATGAACAT
>JANOWJ010000173.1:0-9042 GCA_031417835.1 Saprospiraceae bacterium
AAAAAGAACTCGAAGCCCGCTTCCAGGCTACGTTTTATTCAGAAGATCTGGAACGATATAATCCAATCCCTAACTATAATGTAGCTCCGACTCACATGCATCCGGTCATTGGCAATAATGACCCTACCCATTTTCGTCCGATGCGGTGGGGATTGATACCTTTCTGGGCCAAAGACAAAAAGGTAGGCTATAAGATGATCAATGCCAGGATCGAAACAATAGAGGATAAAACCTTTAAAAATGCCTTGGAAAAGCGACGCTGTATCGTACCATTTGATGGGTTTTACGAATGGCAGACCGAGGGGAAAAAGAAAAAGCCTTACCGTATCATAGTGGAACATGGAAAACTTTTTGCGATCGCCGGGCTTTGGGAAAAGTGGACCTCCCCCGAAGGTGAAATCGTAGAATCTTTTACGCTAATCACTCAACCTGCCAATACGATGATGTCTAAAATACATGATCGTATGCCTGCCATCTTATTGCCTGGTCAGGAAAAGTTATGGATCGATCCTACTCTTTCTGCAAAAGAGGCCCTACAACTCATCATACCCTATCCAGACGAATCTATGCAAGCCTATCCCGTAGATGCTCGAGTCGGCAAGGTGAGTGAAAATGATTCTGCATTGATCGAAGAGTGGGTAGAGCCTACGAATCCTAAAATGGATCAATTGGATTTATTTAGTTCATCTGTATTTTAAAGCGTGAATTCCGGTAATTCCTGAATACTTATAAGTGGCTTAAAATTGCCAATATGATATGTTTTAAGCCACTTATAAGTATTATGAAAATAATCCTTCCAACGTGACTTCGTTTGTTATGACCCCCAGATAGTGCATATTCCGATGGCAGCCATAGGTAGTGATCATGGTCGGAAAAATTAATTTTCTGACGGGGAGTTGACTCTCCAGCGCAAAGGCCTTGTGCCTTAGATTATCTGCTTCAGACTTCGACATACTATATCTTTTGGCGGTAAATTTAATTTCACACAAGTTGATGCATCGATCCCTGCGATCTATGATCAGATCCAATTGTGAGCCTTTAATCTGATCATCCCCCTTGAGATAAAATGTACTGTGATATGAACTAATACCACTGATGCCCAGGGCTTTTTTGATTTGTTTGATGTGCATCAGACATACTATTTCGAAGGCATAACCGGCCCACGAATACCATTGAGCCGTATTGGCTACAGTCATCCAATGATTTATCTTTTTATTTTGTACAAAGCGGAGATAAAATCTTGAATACAGATCGATGAGCAAATATTTACCTTTATTTGATCGTACCCCACGGGGCAGGAGATATTCAATAAACTCGCATTCTATAAGTTGGGTCAGGATGCGCGTGGTACTGCCCGCATTGGGTATTTTGGCGGCTTGCAGGAGCTGAGTGCGCGTCAAGCCGTAGGTGCTTTTTGCTAATGCTTCTATAATGGGGATACAGCTTTCCGCATTCGCAAATAATGCATGGTAAAGATTTTCGAATTCGCCCTTCAGCAGCCCTTGATTTGTAAAAAAAAGCTCCTGAATACATTGAGCTGCACTTTTATCTTTCTTGATTTCTTTGAGGTAATACGGTATTCCTCCGATAGCCATATACAAAGTCGTCAATTGATAAAAATCCATGTTGACACCTCTCGATTGAAGATAACTTTTGGTTTCGAAAAGGGTGAATGGCTTGAGGAAAATTCGTTTCGTCACTCGATTGTGTAAGCCCCCTCTATCATTAAAGACTTTATCGATAATGACCGAAGTGGCGGATCCACTGATCACCAGGATGGTGTTAGTTTCCCAGTTTGCATATGAATTCCAGAAATGACCTAAAAATAGAATACATCCTGATCTGGCTGTATGCAACCAGGGGAGCTCATCTATAAATAAAACTTTCTTCTTTTTTCGGCCTAGGGATTTAATATATCCCTCCAGTTCCCAAAATGCTGTCTGCCAATTTTTAGGTGGTTCGACTTTTTTCTTCTGTCGTACTGACATTTCCCGCGCAAAATTGGCCAGTTGATCTGCCATCGTACCCTTTTGAACACCAGTAAGGCTAAATACAATCTTCTCTTTATAAAAATTTTTAATTAGAAATGTTTTACCAATCCGTCTTCGCCCTGTAACAGCTAGGAATTCGGACTCTCTGGAATCGAGTGTCTCCTGCAATATTTCTATCTCTTTAGATCTTCCAAATATTTCAATCATGGAATTCAATTATAATTAGCTTAAAATTAATAAAAACATGCATTTTAAGCCAATTATAAAAATATCAGAAAACCTAAAATCAATACCCAATGATCTGATTTCTTTTGTAATTTCCCAGGATGAATAAAAGAGATTTTATCAAAAAAATGGGTGTGCTGGGGCTAGTGTCAGGTGGCTATCTGACCAATCTTAAAGACTTGATGGCCGCACATAAACATCTGGCACCTCAGGCACTAGCCTCCGATGAAGCATTTTGGGCAAAAATCCGGGAAGGATATCGCCTCAAACCAGACTATATCAATCTCGAGAATGGTTACTATTGTTTTATGCCCCAGGAAGTTCTAGATCGGCATCTCCAACGAGTCCAAGACATCAATTTTCAAGGGTCCTGGTATATGCGCAATCACCGATTTGAAGACAATATTGAAATTCGTAAAAAATTAGCTCGGGTAGTCGGTGCAAAATATGAAGAAGTAATCCTGACTCGGAATACTACTGAATCGCTCGATACAGTGATCGCCGGATATGACTGGCGGCCAGGTGATGAAGCGGTGATGGCTATCCAAGATTATGGAGCCATGATCGATATGTTTAAATTCCAATCCCGACGCTATGGGCTCATCTCCAAAAAAGTAGATGTGCCCTTACATCCGACCAGTGATGAAGAAATCGTCACCTTATACGAAAGTGCTATCACTAAAAATACCAGACTGCTGATGGTGTCGCATATGATCAATATCACCGGTCAGATCCTTCCAATCAAAAAAATATGTGACATGGCCCATCGGCATGGAGTAGATGTACTCGTAGATGGAGCTCATTGTGTGGGTCACTTCCAATATAAGATCGATGATCTCGGCTGTGATTATTATGGCAGTAGTTTACATAAATGGTTGAGTACACCCTTGGGAGCAGGCCTGTTATATGTCAAAGAACATAAAATAGCAAAACTTTGGCAACTGTTTGGAGATACCGGATATGCTGATCATGATATCCGTAAGCTCAACCATACGGGTACCCCACCCGTGCATACTGACCTTGCTGTCATGGACGCTATAGCGTATTATGATATGATTGGTGCGCCTCGCAAAGAAGCTAGATTACGGTATCTTCAACAGTATTGGACTACTCAAGTAAGGGGGTTAAGCCACATTGATCTCAACACACCGATCGAACCTCATCGCTCTTGTGGCATAGCCAACGTAGGCGTGAAAGGTATGAAACCCGCTGACCTGGCGAAGACTCTACTCGAAAAATATAAAATATTTACAGTGCCTATCGATGGTGCCAACGTGCACGGTTGCAGGATCACGCCTAATATATATACTTCGACTCAAGAATTGGATACTTTTGTGGCCGCTCTGAAGGAAATAAAAGCCAACTAACACTTTTAATCGATCATCTCATTGGATTCTTTGACGCATATCGTACTGGGAGGATGTCTCGGCCAACTGACTTTAGGCAAGAAAGTAGGCCGTAAGGCAGTAGTCTGGGGTGCAATCGCAGATACTGTACCAGATCTGGATGTGTTTGTTGCTTTTTTTGTACATCCGGTAGATTCATTACTGAGCCATCGAGGCTTTACACATTCGATCTTATTTGCATTCCTTTTTTCGTTGGTTGGTGGAAAGATATTGGCATACCTGTATGCTAAAGATTATATTCCATGGTATCGTTGGGCGTTATTGCTGGCGCTAGGCACCGGCTCCCACTTATTCATTGATTCATTGACCAATTATGGAACTGGTCTTTTGGAGCCTTTTTGTAATCATCGATTCTCTTACACCACCATATTTATTGCGGATCCATTATTTACATTGCCTATGCTGATGGCTTTTGTGGTCTTGATGCGCAAAAAGCCATTGGTACTCACCAAAAATCGATTTGCCACAATTGCTTTGATCTTAGCAGGCTGCTACCTCAGTTGGACATTTTATAACCGGATCACCATGGAATCCTTTTTTAATCAACAGTTTAGGGATCAAACATTACGAGTCACCCGCCAAAGCATCACTCCCGGCCCACTTAATAATTTATTGTGGGGTACTATAGCGCGATCAGATTCAGGATACTATTTTGGAAGTCATTCCATAATGTCAGATGCTCCGAACGTTGATTTTACTTACGTTCCGGCTCAAGATCATCTTGCGGCTGGATTGGAACATCAAATCGATTATGTAAAACTCATACGGTTTGCCAAAGGATATCATTGTATCAGTATTTTGGAAGATGGTATACCCTACTTTCATGATTTACGATTTGGTACGATGCATGGTTGGGCGGAGCCGATTGGTGATTTTAATTTTAACTATCCGTTAGTACGAGATTCTGCCATCACCCATCGTTTAATTAAAACCAATCCTTGGAATAAAGGAAAGTTTGATGGTTTCGGTGGATTGTGGTCTAAGATCCTAGGGCGAGAGTAAGCTTGCAAAAGCAAGCATAGCCTTTCAGCCTAGAGACATATCGAAGCCACATACACTTCGTATTTTTTACGATCTTTGCGGCCTTAGAATGCAATTTTAAATCATTTATATATGAGAAAAATATTATATGTGTTGGCTTTGAGTCTTATTTGTGTGAGCTTGCAATCCCAGGGGACTCATTTGGGCTTAAGGATAGGACTAAATTATGCCCAATTTGATGGTAATGCAGGAGAAAATGCTTCATTGGGCACGTTGCCTGGGTTTCATATCGGTCCGGCATTTTCGTACAGTTTTTCAGACATTATGGGTCTTCGGGGTGAACTCATGTTTTCTCAAAAAGGCACCAAATATGAATACAATGGCGCAAGCTATCTGGGGATACGTAAGAATACTGAAGTTATTCAGACGATAGGTACTAGAAAAATGAGAGTAGCAGTGAACAACAATTATATAGATCTACCTCTGATGTTCTATACCTTGCTTTTTGAACGAATAGATGTATCGGCAGGTGGATATATGTCGGTCCTGGTAGGCTCTACAGGCAGAGGTGATCTGGAATATTCGGGCACTCGTGAAAATAGCAATGCAGTAGTCGGACCACTTAAGTTTTTATTGGAACAAAATTTTTATAAAGATAAAGCAGGGACTGTCCCTTCCCCCACTACTCAAATTATTCGATTGGAGGGGGATCAGATCACACTACCTGAGCGTACAGGTGCATATTATGAGTACCGTACCAAACCGGATGGAAGTAAATACAACACCCTAGACTATGGTCTTACAGGTGCTATCCATTACAGATTAAGCGGTGGCCTCTATATAGGTGCCAGATATCAATGGGGTCTATCCGATGTATCTAATGATGATTTTGACATCAGTTATAAATCATTGACTCCAAATAAAGAATTTATTCTCATACCTGAAAAATTCAAAAACAGAACACTTCAATTATCAATTATGCTGCAGCTATAGCAGTGTTAAATGTTAGATCCCAAGAGACATTGATGGCCCGGCTCAGTACGTATTTAAAAATAATAAAACAGTCTATTCGGGGCGAAGAAACCGATTATACAACAGGCAATATCAATAAAGCAATTGTATTGTTGGCTATCCCCATGATCCTGGAGCTGAGCTTGGAGAGCGTATTTGCATTGGTGGATATGTTTTTTGTTGGCAAGCTTGGGCCGTCAGCGATCGCTACAGTAGGCCTCACAGAGGCAGTAGTCACATTGATTTATTCTGCAGCTATCGGATTGAGTACTGCTGCTACAGCCATGGTCGCCCGTCGAGTTGGAGAAAAAAATCCTGATGCTGCCAGCTTGGCAGGCGCACAATCATTAGTGATATCCTTATGGGTGACGGTCATCGTCAGTATTGTTGGAGCAGTATTTGCCCCTCAGATCTTGCACATGATGGGTGCCCAACCGGATGTGATAGCCACGGGGAGCACATTTGCTAGGATCATGCTCGGTGGTAGTGTCGTCATTATCCTGTTATTCCTCATCAATGGTATCTTTCGTGGCGCTGGCAATGCTGCCATGGCCATGCGCAGTCTCTGGCTTGCCAGTGGCCTGAATATTATACTTTGCCCTATTATGATATATGGCATTGGAAGTTGGAGTGGTTTTGGACTGACGGGTGCGGCCATAGCCACGACGATCGGTCGAGGAGCAGGTGTCATCTACCAGTGTTATCACTTATTTAATGGTCAAGGTCTACTCAAGATGAAGTGGGTATACTTCAAGCCTGACCTCACCATATTACGTGGCTTGGTCAAAATAGCCTGGCCTGCTACTTTACAATTTTTAATCGCCTCTGGCAGTTGGATCGTATTGACTCGTATTGTGGCAGATACCGGCGGCACAGATGCCAGTGCAGGCTATCAGATCGCTATACGCAATGTTATCTTTTTTATTTTGCCTGCATGGGGCTTGAGCAACGCGGCAGCTACACTGGTAGGCCAAAACCTCGGTGCAAATGAACCTGAGCGCGCAGAAAAATCAGTCTATCTCACAGCAAAGTACAATGCCTATTTTATGTCGTTTGTTACTTTCCTTTTTGTAGTCTTCCCTGAGCCCATTATTCGCATATTTTCTCAGGAGGAGGCAGTGACTAAAGTTGGGATTCAAGCATTGCGGATTATCGGCACAGGTTATATCTTTTACGGCATCGGCATGGTCATGATGCAGGCATTCAACGGAGCTGGCGACACCCGTACCCCGACTTGGATTAATTTCTTAGGATTTTGGTGCTTTCAAATTCCCTTGGCTTATATTTTAGCTCATACGTTGAATTATGGTCCAGTCGGCGCTTTTGTATCTATCCCAATCGCAGAAAGTGGTGTTGCACTAGCCTGTTATGTTTTTTTCAAAAAAGGCAAATGGAAAACTATCAAAGTGTAAGCGACTTCTGGCTAATGCTAAAGGAGTCCGCGTAATCAGGCAATGTTAAAATAACACATAAGTATAGACGGTGCTACTTTCACCTTCGGTATAGATGCAGTAATCAATTGGATATACTCCACGTGAGTCCCGGCTATGTCAGGAGTAATTCCTGCCAATACGTGATAACTGGTTTCATCGTATCAATTGCCGTAAAATGCTCAAACACAAATTCAGAATTCCTAGCCCCTTGTGTTTTCCAGTAATCATCCGTCCAAGTCGAGCTAGCTTTAATAAGATTGGCTGCATCTTGCGGGGATCGAAAATATTGAACTACTTCTGCATAATATGGCCTGTCACCTTCACTCTCCTGCACTAAGACAATACACGAAGCGGCTAATGCTTCTTTGATCGCTAAAGACATTGCAAAATGATTATCTGAATGTTGAGGGCACAAATAGATCCCCGCGGATCGAATCACCTTGGCCACAGTCTCTATTTGTGCCGGTCCAATGATTTTCACAGGGTTGCCTCTTTTATGATTATAACTCAGGATCGATTGTTTTATATCCACGGCGGCCATGGCAATCGGCAAAACCAATACAAATTCAAATTCAGGACATTTTAAAGCTATTTGAATAAAGCCTTCTAAGCTTTTAATGTCAGGACTCGAGCCATATTGAATGACTTGCCTTTTGTTTTTCTCACTGCTTGGTATAAAAAGCTCGCTATGGATCGAGGTGGGCAATACGAATAACTTTTCCTCGGGATAAAATCGATTTAAGGCTTCGGGTAAAACGAAAATTCGTTTTATGTTTTTAGAACCTGTTAATTGAGCTATAAATATTTGATTGTTTTCAAAACCAAGATTTCTGATTGTAATCGGAATATTGTACCTATCTAAAACTTCTTGATAGAACGTGACTGCGCTCAACCCATAACTGTTGATAATATCCGGTTGAAAATCCTTGATCGCTTTTTCAAGATCACCATGATACATTTTAAAATGGCTTTCGGGTTGTAGAGCCTTGTCTAGCACAGGAGCCCAGACGGCGATATCAATACCATAAGCTTCAACAGCCTGTAGGTCATAATAAATATTTCGATCTGAAATCTGCCGATAAGACGCTAACAAAGTCAATACGCGGAAGGAAGGGCTAAATTTTTTTAAGTTTTTTTTCTTAACCATCCACAGGTTATAAAAAAAGGGTTGAGTGACGCTTATGCTGCCAGGCCGGTTTTCCAAATATTCTCCCCCAACTATAGGTACAAAATATGGCGGCGCAGCCTGACTATATCTCAAGATTAAATCTAAATCCTGCAATCTATTGAGCTCTGTATCCCAACCTCCATATTGGGCATACAATTCCGTTCGATGCGCGTATACATTGCCATCAATACCACCTTCGATTAAAAATTTTTCTTTATCAAATGAAATAGCCTTAAGCAATTGCAGGTTTCCATCGATTTGATTTACGATCTGAGCGGTATACGTGCTTTGAACCTGAGGATGTGCATAAGCGGCTACGATATATTCAAGGTAGTAGGGATACCAAACATTATCGTCGTCCAGATAAGCAATGATGTCGCCCAAAGCTTGTTGGATGCCCAGATTGCGCTGATATGGCGCATTGGCCTGATCAGATGCTAGCCATCTAATTTTTGAATCGGCTTGATCTTCTAGGCCATCTAATACCGGTAGCACACCATAGTATATGATGAGAAGTTCATAGCGGGGATAGGTCTGAGATCGTACAGATTGAATGGCAAGCCGTAGTTTACTCACATCAGATTGAAAGATCGGCATGATCACAGACACCAGCAGTTGATCCTCCTTGACATGATCATTTATCGATAAAGATTTAGTCTGGCTTTTAAAAGTCTCACAAGCTTCAAGCAATCTAAGTTGGGTATTCTCCAATTCTAGTAGTCGCGACCATGAGGTATTAAAATCAGGCCATGTTCCTTCAGCTATTTCCTGCGGATATATCTGTCGCAGCAATGGCATTCGTGATCGTCGCTTCCAGCGCTGTTGCG
>JANOWJ010000174.1:0-39342 GCA_031417835.1 Saprospiraceae bacterium
CCGGTCAAGAAAACTCCCGGAAGCAATCAATAAAAGAAAATATCGTTTTTGGGGTGCTAATCTGATACTCCTTACTCGATTAGATAAATAAAAAAAGCCTGGCTAAGCCGGGCTTTTTTGTTGGAACCGATCCGAAGTTGCTCGCCAATTTTTAATTGGTCTATCTGGAATAATTTGCCGAAATAATTTCATCCGGCCCTCAGAGTAGCCACTTATTAAATCAAATCAAAAAAATAATGTACATTTAATGTCAATACCTTCGACATACCATCGATGCTTCAAACCCCGTTATAATAAATACCAAATAAATGTTTAACCACCATCTATTACCTATAAATACAAAACAACCATGAATGCAAAGAAAGCTGAACGAGTAAACCTGGGATCCAGTATCAAAGCAATGCGCGAATCAAAAGGGCTAAGCCTAACCTCTTTGGCCGAGCGCTTGGCTTTGAGTCAAATTCATTTGATCAGTATCGAGCAAGGTCGGTACGAGACCCGAAAAGATATCCTAGCTAAAATTATCAAGTACCTTGATGGCGACATTAAGATCTTGGAGAATTATCACAAGTCAGCACTTGTAGAAGTAAATTAGTTAGTTGCGCGGTATGACTCCGCCTCTCAGATTTGTTTGAATTTTCTGATTCTGAAGTCTCCTGCATGGCTTCAGGCTTTAATTGTGTTGGGATTAAACCTAAAGCGAGAAGTCAGAAGAAGATGATAACATCAGAAAATCCACTTTTAGAAGAAGAAAGCAATTAATGACTTTTATCTCTCAAACATCAATCAAAATTTGATTAATTTGAGCATATTAAAGCATAACGATGAAGCCCTTCCACTTTCTTTTTTTCGTTTTCACCTTTTTTTTTATCGATCTGGCAGGTCAGGATGGGCTTTATCACTACGAGCAAGCCTACGGCTATGCTTTTGAAGATCAAAGCACCTTCAACAGAATGGATGGCAATGAACGAATAGCTGTAGGCAACTTTAATGGCCACGGTGTGATCGCTAATATAGCGCCAAATGGTGAAGCAAAAAAATGGAAAGTTTTCAAAGGACTGTTGCCAGGCGCCGCATCATCTTTTACTGATATTTATACTGACAATCTAACCAGTGTATCGACTATAGTCGGGCTATGCACCGATTGTGCTCCGGGTCGTAAAGGTCAGGTAGCAGTACTTTTTACAATTGACTCCAACTTTAATCCTATACCCGTACGTGGCAATCTATATCACTTTTATTATCCTAAAGTGGATTCCTTTCAAGTACGAGACAATATAGAATTACTGCGATTAGGCAATCTGATTTATGTAGCCTATTCCGGTGACAGCGGATTTGGTACAGATATATATCTGCAAAGTCTAAGTGCTGCGGATTTGTCCTCAATTTGGAGTAAACAATACAATACTAATTTTTTCGAAACCCCGATCATGTTGGATTTTGATCAAAACTTTAATATTGGCCTAGGGCTACATGGATGGGGGAAGTCAAGGATTTTGAAAGTATCTAAATCAGATGGGACTATCATCCAACAATTTAATTTTACGGATATCCCTGCCCGATTTGCATCGTTTGGTAATGGCACCTATGCTATGGCCTATATGACGAATGACTCGATCCGTGTGAGCAGGATAGATACCTCAGGAAAAGAAACATACGTTCAATCTTTAAAATTAAATACAACTTCCACCCTGAGTTATGCTGTTTCGGCTAATAACAATATCATCGGAGTGGCGTGTCAATACCAAGTCATCGAAGAATTGCCCTATTGGTGGTATAATACCCGAGTATATTTTTTTAATACTGCATTAGTCCAAACTTCCAAACCTGTACAAGTCATCCTACCGGAAAATAGTACAATAGGCCGAAATATTACTCAGCTTTCGGGCTCCAGAGAATCAAGTTTTAAACTCATCGGAAATCGGCCAAATGATGGAAGAGGAAGAGCGTTTTATTATAACAGGGATTCAAGATTATTTCCGCCCACACCTCCTACCTCATGGTATCATGCCAATTATTGCACCGACACCTCATTATTGATTAAAAATGTCAGTAAAACGTATCCGCATACCCTACCCATCATACAAAACAATATCCTATATGCGACCAAACCAAATTATTTAAACAAGCCCGTGGCTTTATGGCTGGATGTATATCGGCCGTATGATCACTACGCACGAAGTAGTACGGATAAACGACCTGCTATCATCTATATACATGGCGGTGGCTACGTGTTTGGCAATGAAGATGGTGCCGCCAATATTTTATTGAGAGCTGCACAACATGGCATGATCGCCATCGGTGTAAAATATCGCATCGGTCGTTTACCTTCATTGACTGATCCGGATTCCTTGCAATCCCTCATCATCAATAGCACTCAAAATACCTATCGAGCCCTACAAGATGTGCGCGATGCTGTCAAATGGATCTACGATAGAGCGGATCAATATCATATAGACAAAAGCAAGATATTTTTAGCTGGATATAGTGCGGGTGGCAATGCCGTACTCAACTATGCCTACTTGGAAGAAAAAGATTTTACAAGCACATATGTCAATGGTCTGGGTAGATTGACACCTAAAACTCCAATAGCAGGCATTATTTCTGTAGCTGGACCATTGAACCAATTGACCGAATCCATCAAAAGTCCATTGGACCTTATCCAACCTTCAGAAAATGATCCATTGTACCTGATCCATGGCACCTGTGATGTTACAGCATATTACGATAAAGGCAATCTGGTGGATCCCAATGCTAATAATAGTGTCGGCTCGTATCAAATCGCCTGTCGAAAACAAATGTTAGGTCACCCATACCACTTCACGACCATAAAGGGAGGTGATCATGATTTAGGTATAGCGGAAGAAGAGGCTCTGACCTCTGTACTGCAATGGATCAAAAAAGAAGTCAGTTGTGGGATGCCGGGAAAAGGGTGCGATCAAATCATAGTGCCTAACACGGCAGCATGCTTTTCGGTGTCTACCTGTCCATCTTGTGCTCTGACCCCAACTCTAAATCTATCAAATGCAACCATAAAAGTATATCCAAACCCAACGCACAATTTGGTCACGTTAGAAATCGCTTCTACCAAAGCATTAGGTGACCTTACGATAAAAGTTCACAACATAATAGGGCAGCGCGTATTGATCCACACTGGTCGACTAGTCGACTCAAAGATTACCATAAACCTTGAATCTATATTGTCAGGAATGTATGTCATCTCTCTCTATGATAAAGAGACTATCATCGGTAAAGAGGTGATCTTGAAAACATTTTGATTTCTCTTGGAGTCACTTATCACTCCAGGTACAATTTAAACTCTACTCTCCTGTTGGTCGCTCGACCCTGTTGTGATTCATTGGTAGCGATAGGTTTGGTCTGACCAAATCCACGAGACGCTACCCGACTCCATGCGAGCCCTTTACTGATCAGATAATCCCGGCAGGTACGTGCCCGTTGTTCACTGAGTTTTTTATTGGTTTCAGCTGCTCCGGTATTATCTGTATGACCTCCGATTTCGATTTTATATTCAGGATAGGTACTAAGTATCCTAGACACTTGATCCAAAATCTTATACGAGTCACTGCGCAAGGTGGCACTGTTGTGCTCAAACTGTACATCTCGCATCGCGAGACTTAAGGTTTCTTTATCTTCCTTTTTGATTTCGGGACACCCTTTATTGGACGCAGGTCCGAAGGTATTGGGACATCGATCTTCGCCATCGTCGACTCCATCTCCGTCCGTATCCGGGCAGCCATTAGCAGATCTGCCAGCTACATTTGGGCATTTATCTCTCCGATCTGCCACCCCATCACCATCGCGGTCAGGACATCCCTTGGCAGAGGCTGGGCCTGCTACAGTCGGGCATTCGTCTAGATCATCTATCACTCCATCATTATCCGTATCTGTTGATGGGCATCCCCGATTAGCTTTAGTACCTGCTAAATTAGGGCAATCATCGTCTTTATCGGCCACTCCATCCCCATCACTATCCGGACATCCATTGAGTGCCTTGATGCCGGCTACTTCAGGGCATAGGTCGCGGGTATCCTCCAGGCCATCCCCATCGCTATCCGGACATCCTGACATTTCTTTGAGACCAGGTTTATTAGGACACAAATCCAAATCATCCGGTACGCCATCGCCATCGGCATCTTTGGTCATAGCCTCTTCCATTTTTTTATCAGGCTTGGGCCCGGACTTGCCAAAATAATGGATGAATCCTATAGAAAACTGAGTGTTGTTGCGTTGCTCTGTCAGGGAAAGCCGATACTCGCCTTGTACATTGATAAAAGTCTTTTTAGCAATTCGGATATCTAGACCAGCACCAAGTGGGACTTGCACATTGAATGTGTCGAGATTTTCTGTATTGACACCGGCTCCGCCCAAAAGATAGGGCCTGAGCATTCTTTTTTTAGTATTAAATCGATATTGCAATTGCACATCAAGCTCCCCGAATGTGATATTTTCTTCCGTGTCATTCAATTTAAAGACCCCTACTCGTACAGGTACATAAGCTCTTAAATTTTGGCCAAAATCACGCACATAGCCGATCTCAAATCCGCTGTTATATTCTCTAAAATTGCCTATGTTTTTTAAGGACCCGGCATTGGGACTTTTATAGTCTATGATAGCTCGTTTAAATGCGATGCCATTCACAGCCTTCTTATCGATGGCATCTGTTGCTTTGTAATCGATGGTGTCTTTGGTAGCCGACATGGCATCCTTATCTGCCTGAGCATTTAAGGCGATGGACATGACTAGGATGAGAAGAATGAGTGCGACATGTTTCATAGGAATCAAATTTAAAGTATTGATTTTCAATGCAATAACAGTTTCAAGGGGTTAGCCCGATCAAAAATAATCAAATTCTGAAATATAAAGAATATATTTAATACAAATAACATTGGTAGTCAAGTAGGTTATCTACAAAAAATCCTGGTTTTAATCCTTCGACTCCCCATTATTTCAATTCTTCGAAAAATCCTGTATCCATGTCTTTTCGAACATTATCCCAATCAAAATAACGACCATTCATCGATACATATACTCCCGGTCTTAATGTCTGCACAAATGCTAATGCAGCACCTAGATTAAAAAAACCATCGGAAGAATTGCCAAAAGCATACGGGATCATAGCCCCAGTCAAAATGATCGTTTTACCAGTGATTTGAGCATGAGCGATAGCTGTAGCAGTAGTCACCATTCGATCCGTACCGTGTGTAATGATGATTTTTTGATGCGGACTGCGCTTACAATTGTGGATGATGATCTGCCGGTCATCATCCGTCATCTCTAGACTGTCTACCATCATCAATGTCTTGATATCGATGTCTAATACGCAACGACCTCTGCCAAACATATGCTTTAGATGCGTGTCTTTAAAATACAATTCTCCTGTGATAAAGTTGTAGTCTTTATCAAAAGTACCTCCGGTCACATAAACTTGGATTTTTTCCATCTCTTTGAAACTATTCATTCTAATAAAAAAAGAGGAAACAGTGTCAATCCATTTCCTCTTTATCCTAAACGAAGGTTATGCAATTATTACTTATACAGCGGCTTCATTTTTGACTAAAAGCTGGAATCCGTTGCCATGGATATTCACTATCTCTAAGTCTGTATCATCTTTAAGATACTTTCTAAGTTTGGTGACGAATACATCCATACTGCGAGCGGTAAAATAATTGTCTTCACCCCAGATTTTTGTGAGTGCCTCAGAACGAGCCAACACATCATTTTTATACATACAAAACATTCGCAATAGATGCGCTTCTTTGGGAGATAGCTTATCTTTTTTATGCGTGACGCTATGTACTAATAATCGCAATGGATAATTGAAATGATATTTTCCGATGGTAAACTCTTTGATCTCTTCTCGTGGATCTGCAGCTTTTTTACTGCGCTTGAGGATAGCCTGGATACGATACAATAATTCTTCTGAATTGAACGGTTTGGAGATGTAATCGTCAGCGCCAGTCTTAAAGCCTTCAAGGATGTCTTGCTTAAGGGTCTTGGCGGTAAGGAATACGATAGGTACTTCAGCATCTTTCTGGCGCACTTCTTTGGCCAACGTGAATCCATCTTTTTTAGGCATCATCACATCAAAGATGCATAAGTCAAAATGGTCTTTTTTGAAAGCTTCATAACCTTCCTGGCCATCCGTAGCCAGCGTCACTTCAAAGTCATGCATTTCAAGGTAAGATCTCAAAACATCGCCGAAGTTTTGATCATCTTCCACTAATAAGATCTTGTTGTTCGTTTTTACCATAGGGGATTAAATTTTATATACAATGTTAACGTTTAATTCCTAATATAAATTTTAACGAAAAGTGAAATTTTAACAATTGATCGATTCGTCCTTCACATACATGCTAAAAATATTTATTAATTGGGTGTATATCAATAACTTAAGCTTAAAAATTACGATGATAATTTTTTACTTAATGAAAACCAAATGAAATCTTTGGTCAATTTTTATTCTGCTTTAATGGGAAATACAGGCTAAAAATACTGCCTTTGCCAATTGCGCTTTTGACCTGGATATTGCCTTGATGGGCATCTACCATGACTTTTACATAACTGAGCCCTAGTCCGAATCCTTTGACATCATGCAGGTTGCCAGTCGACACTCTATAAAATTTTTCAAAGATATATTTTTGATTTTCTCGACTGATGCCGATACCATTATCTTCGATGTTGATCTCAATACCATGATTGATCGATCGGGTCGTCACTTTTATTTCAGGACTATCCGGAGTATATTTATTGGCATTGTCCAACAGATTATAGAGGATATTGGAGATATGGGTCATATCACCTTGTATCACGGGGTGAGTGGCACCAAGCGTCATTTGTAGTTTACCTTTTTTACCCTTGATCTGAAGGTTGACATGCTCTGCTATACTGTTGAGCAAATCATGAATATTAATCTCAGAGATATTTAATTGTAAGTCCTTTTTATCCAGCTGTGCCATCTGCAATACTTTTTCTACCTGGCCTAGCATGCGTTTGTTTTCCTGACTTATAATCTTCGTAAATCGAAGGACTTTATCCTGATTAGATATGATAGAAGGATTGTTGATAGAGTCTGTGGCGAGCGAGATGGTTGCTATCGGAGTTTTGAATTCATGGGTCATATTATTAATAAAATCATTCTTCATATCAGACACTTTTTTCTGGCGTTGTATTACATAAATAGTATATGCAAAACAAGCCAAAATTAATATGGTAAAGAGTAATGACCCAATCGCTGCAGGCAATAAGGAAGCCCATATGATTTGTTTGCGATATGGCAAATACAGGAATAAGCTCCCTTCTTTGCGCACTATAAGTCTTTCATTGATTCGCTCCTCTACTTGAAATAGATTGGCAGTATATGGGGTCGTGTACAAACCACTTTTGACACCACTTGAAGACATATTGCCTGAAATATGACTCACAGTAAAACTATTGTCTATCACTACAATACCTGAATCCCGCTCAGAGTAGATCCCATAGTGATACTCGCGTCGCTCGCTATGCTCTTTGCGCTCACCCAGCTTATGAACTGCTTTTTTTAAAGAAGAATCCAATTGCAATAGTCCTTTGCGGTTGCCCAAGCGCTCGATGATGCTCTTTTTAGTATGATCTCTTAATATTTTTTCACTTTCTTCTCTGGGATATTCAGCATATCGGTCCAGAAAAGTTTGTTCTCTTTTATCAATCTCATCTACTATAGTGGCCAAAGCCTGATTGACCTCGCGATCGAACTGACGCTCTTGTTCTTTTAAGGTGAGTCTTATCCAATACATCTGTAAAAGTATACTGCCGATCAGAGCTATACTCACCGTGATAATAATCAGCAATATGGTTTTTTTATTCATAGTAAAATTTCGACAAGTACCTCCAGACTATTTCAATAGAACATAGCGTGGAAGTAATGATGTCGTTGGACAAAAATACGGTTATTTCAGAGTCATCCGGATAGTCACTCCACCCCGGATCGTCGTGATGGGAAACGATTCCTGTACAGCCGGTATGATCCTATTGTAATTGAAGAAAAACCGCAGTGAAACTCTATCATTCACCTCATACTCTGCAGAATTGTCTATACTCAAGGTCTCTGCACCTCGGGTGGGCACGTTTTGTTCTTGATCCAGCACGCGTTGATTGGTCAGATCATCTCTAAAAGACAAATCAAATTTTAAATTCAAGTCATTGCCTTTTTTGGCACTTCGATTTCTACCCCGAGCATCAGGTGCAGCATCTGGTGTAGTCGGCTCTCCTGCAGCGGGTCGCGTGCGCGTAGGCTTAGCCTTGACAAATGGTAGCACCACATTTTTTAGTCGCCATCCAAATCCCACTGTAAACTGTTTGGAGTTCTGTTCTATGAGCTGATAGTCTATCATATTCAATGATAAGCTGCGATCAATAGAATAGTCTAAGTTGAACTGTAGATCTGTTTTGGTTTTAAAATCTATCCCTATCAATGGACTAAAAGATTCCGTCATTACTACATTAGGGATCTCAATACGAGCATAATAATCTTTGGTCAATGCCTTGGTGCGATATGCCGAATCTACATCATAAAAGATATCTGAGTTAAACTGATTGACCAACAATTTTGAAGAATACCCATGACGGATGCTTGCACCACTTAATACATTTTTGAGGAATGGCAATTTGTGCAACCCAGCATAGGTCAACTGCCAATTAGGCCGAGGTATCGTCTTAAAGACATCCAATCCGGCCACACTCGGATCAATACCCGTATAGGTAGCCAAAAAAGCAGGTATGATGACATCCTGATGTTTTCTGCCAAACCCCTCAGCATACTCGGGCTCCAATGGATGGATGCCTGCTCCTGGTTTGTTAGGTTTTCGCTCTGAAAAAATAGTTCTATTCCGCTCAAATTGTTTATACAGCGTATCGACATTTTTGCCAAAAAGCGTATTGATACCTAAATACGATATATTAAATGACCCTACTTCGGTCGGCGCTAAGTGCCGGAAACCACTGCCTGATCCATCATCTTTAAAAAACTCAAGGTAATTGCGCGTATAATTTTTGGTAAGGGACACTTCTATGTTGAATTCACTGAAAGGCTCAATCGTAAGCCGGGTATCCAAGGTCTGAGTATAATTTCTTGAAAATTGTTGATTGAGCCGAATGTCATCACTGATCATCCCATTGCGAGCAATGTCATCGAGCCAAGTTTGCGTGGGATCCATACCTATGATATAAGCCCATCCAGGCGCATCAAACCCATTCGTAAGTCCTACATATTTAGGTACACCTCTGAAGCCAGGCACCAACGAAGCCAGATTTTCAGAATAAGTCAACCGGCCTTTGCGAATACTCATCAAGGGTCGTACCAGTATCCGTTCCATCCAACTAGGTTGTCGATCCTTTTTTTCGGCTTCTTTTTTCTTAGCAGCATCGGCAGCAGCCGGCGGTACTCCCGGTGCGGTACGGTCACGGGTACGGGGAGCTCTGGGCGTAGTTTCTTTGACTGCTGGCTGATTGATTTTACGGAGATAATCCCACTTATCATACAAGGCATCAAAATTAAAATTAGCTGACAGTTGACGGTTTTGTCCGTTCTGAATGACATTGCCTAAAAAATCAACTACATTTTCAGATCCCGCCACCCAGGCAAATGTACCATTGCCTTGTGCTGAGACCTGTATCCAATCCAATATCGGGATATGACGAGTAGGCAGGGTATAACTCGCATTATAATTATGCATGTAGTTTTTAGCCCGGCCGAGGCTACGGATATTATCCCAGATCACTTGATCATTTTCCTTTTTATTGTAATTGGGGTCTAATCTGCCGAGACTATCCATCGCTTGCAATTCGTCAATAGCCGAATTATTGGAAGCATTAAAAGAAAACTTAAAAGACTCGGTAAGGTCCCACTGCAGATTATACTTTCTATCCCAATAAAAAAGTTTGGTGATCGACTGTCCATATTCCGGTGTAGAAAAACGAAATGATCGATTATTAAATCGACGATCTAAACCTGTGGAAAAGGAAAACGTATTGGGTAAAGGATTAAAATTGAACTGAGTGATAAACTTGATATACTTATCATTTTTCACCAATTTTTTGAAAGGTTTGATGTATTTCGCCTGACGAGCATAGTTATAATTAAACCCTCCTTTATAAATATTTTCCTGATCTTCTTCGACGATCGGATCATGATTATTGGTCTGAGTAAATGAGTAGTTGAAATTAAAATTGGAAATATCCCAGGGCATAGGCTTGCCTTGACCGGTGCGCTCTTTGCGTACATTGGTGAAGTTGAAACTTTTTATGGACTCATAATCCTGGGCTTGCTTACGAATACTGTCGCGATCTGAACTGCTTCGCGGTTCGAGTAGTTTTTCTTTGAGTTTCAAATCCAGATCATAAGGATCAAATTTAGGAGCACTGGTATTGATACTCATCTGAGTATACAAAGGCACTTTGATACCCCATTTTTTTGGTAAAAATTTACCTAATTCAAGATTGGAATTGATATCTATTTGTTTGAGGTCTTCTTGTCGTCGTTCCAGCACCTTTTGATCTAATGCACCCCACCCGATCGTATTAAGATTGCCACTGATCGACAGGTCGCCCAAATCTGCTAAAGTTAGGTCGAGTCGGGCTATAGCCCCATAGCCACCTTGTTCATTTAGCCCATTGAGCCTAAGTTCATTGAACCAGACATCAGCACTGTGTTGGATATTATTTTTTTTAGTAAATCGCATACCTAGCAATACCTGTTTTACTTTACCCAATGTAGGGTTGCCCAATACGACGATTCGCCTTTCCGGATTTTCAGGATCCGGTTTAGAATATTCAAGATCCAAGGGTGCGTTAGCAGCATTTCGCTCTTTCTTGAGGTCTACAAAAGCCTGCAAGGCAAAATCCAATTCATTTTCAACCTTCCAGACTTCAGGCGATTCTTTGCCGGGAATCACTTTTTCTTTTAAACTGAGTGATGTTGGTATCTGATACTCATAATAGTTATTGGTAAAATCACTACCTATTCTGATAAAGGTGGAAAATTCCTCTTTACTCAGATTCTCTTTAGAGTCTGCATGTACATACATTCTGATGCGCTCATAGTTACGCATGTCCATCCTCAAGGTCTTGAAGACAGCAGCGGCACAGCCTCCCTCGAGCTCTTTGACGGATAATGCTATAGATTGTTCATTTTGCCTTAGGTTTGGATAGGGCCCTATTGTATTCTCCCGTTGGATGCCTGCAGGGACGACATAAGGTATCGGGAATCGTTTGCCGTTTTCTTCGATGTTCACATCATTGACATCAAATTTAAAATCTGCATCGATCTTATCCCCTAGACACAAGGGCAATCTATACTTACGCCATTGATTCCTGACCAGATCGATCGCATTCATACGCAGTGTGACCGATTGATCAAAATCTGTCACATAAAGGCGCATAAATCGAATGTTTCTCAAGCCACTGACCGAGCCAATTGTAGAATCCGGAGCAGTTACAGGAATTTTGATCCGATACCAAATATTGCCTCGCGCCGAGATCGTATCTGTGATATATTTATTGAGCGCCATCCCGCCCTTTTGATCCGGAAACATTGGAATTTTATATTCATAATAAGCCTCACTTTGATCAAACGCATTATCATCATTTATATCTTCAGATTCGGGATATTGAGTATAGTTGCGGATGATGGTACCACTCTGCTCGGTGAAACTACTGTTCCGTTCAGGATTGTTCCATTTATTATAACGAGAGGTTACATCCAAGCCGGTAGCAAAGGATGAATCATTAAAATAGCGGTAATCATCATTGGCTGGATCTTCGCGGATCCGTTCTGCTATCAACGGATTGACGCCTTGCAAGCTTTGTAGATAGTTAGCAAAATATCTTCGTTCACCTTCATTATCCAATCCATCATAGCCAAGATCTTGCTGTTTGAGGATCTCCGGATCATTATTATGAGAGTGTGTAATAGCTTGTACCAAAGGTACTCTACCCCAGACCGTCGAGTCGATTCTATTATTGCTTTTTGTCGTCGGCAACCCATTTTCAAAAAACATAATACCGTCGCGCATGATGTCCTCTGAGACATCCCCTAGATTTAGATACATATTGCCACCAGTGGTGATGGGCGATCCATCTGACTTTGGCATGAATGGATTCAGGATCCAAAATTCGACAGCCTCAATATTAGCCGCTTCAAAATCAGTATTGTACAAACCCCGCTGGATACCAGCCCATCGCGACTTGGGGTTTCGCAGTTTCCCATTATTATCGATACCCGACGAGACGCTGGTGCCATTGATTGGATCAAAATTATATGGCCCTCTTTCGAAAGGATCATAGCTCAGATTAAAAGTAAACAATTCATTGTTGAAACCAGGCTGAATATCCCGCTGAGGAAACAAATCTCTGATCAGCACTGGCGCTGCATATGGGTCACTGGCACTGCGCCCCCCATCGACCAATCGATCGATGCGATACCAGCTCAATTTGGCCCGATTGATACCCGTAAGGATATTATCACTAAAAGCCGGACTAGCCTCTGCAAATTTGCTGTTGGAAGGTACACTGGAATGAAACCATTTGTTGTATTGATTGGCCAGATCCTGATTGCTAGTGCTGCCTTCAAAGTCATCTATATAAGCTGTACCACCCTTGTCTTTGCCTTGATTGATCGCTCTGGAGTGGCCGGGTCGTAACGCCGCTACCTCACCGAGGAATGAGATTTTCGATGGCTCTTTAGTATTGAGTAACGGGAGTTTGTCCAAAAACTTTGTGATCCAAGGGGCTTGATTATTATAGACCAGATCCAATCCATATATCCCGTTATTGATCGGGTCTTCACCGATGTTGACTTTCTGCGTGTAGGGTCTTTCAAACAAGCGCATGACTGTACCGCCGACACTCAGATGTTTATTAAAGTCATACTCTGCACGAAGGCCAAACATGGTCCTGTTATTGGTACCAAACTGAGAATTGTTTTCATATTCTATGCTCACTGGTACACCTGAGCTGATGATCGCCTGATCTGTGACTCGCACCCGCCCGGTCTGAGCGTCCAATTCATATTGATCAGGCCTGAGCTCTTGAGCCCCGGCTCTGACCTTGACTGATCCTTGTGGAATGTTGAATGAGTTTAAAGATACTTCACCACTATTGGATGATTTATACTCGCCTTTGATGATGTACCGATTGGCTTCGGGAAAATTGAGGGCCTGGGTTTTAGTCGAATCATACAACTGTTGAAACACATATTTTTTCCTAAGATCAGGATCTGAGATTTTTTTACCCAGACTTTCTCCAAATGGCTCCAATACAGGGAACATCATCCTACCATTTTGCGGGTCTATCGTGAGTCCCGGCACATAATCGAATACACCATCCGGAAAAGGGTCTCGTTGACGATTGAGTTTGTCGAGGTTGAGTAAATTTAATAATGGGATGCTTTTGAGCTCCGTTTCAGGTAGGAATCGTTTTTCACCAGCTCCTGGGTCATCAAAGAGTACATCCAGTTTAAAATCTTCCTCTCCAATCCCATAAGATCGCAATGAATAATGATTTTTCATCATTAAATCCCAGATCGGGATATCGATCCTGTTTGATCGTGGTTTGATCAGCTTAGTGACGATGACATTAAGCGAATCAGGCACTACCTCCTGCGTAAATTCCCCTACTTTATATGCTTTCCCATTAAAAGTGTATTTGAAAGAAATCGCTACGATATCACTGGGTCGTACTACTCTGCGAAAAGATATATAGCCAAGATCAGGATGTACGGTATACTCGCGCTGATCGAGTAACTCGCCTTTGAAAACTTCAAAATCCCGACCGATAGAAAAATTAAAGGGTGGTCGTTGCAATCCACTGACTACTTTATCAGTTTGCCTCAGTGCAGGATTGGATAAAAATTCATCATAGATCCTATTGGTTTTATTAGAAGGCAGTTTTTCATTGTACTGCGGATCGATGAGCGGGGATGTACCCATTCGCCAAAAATCCGGATTGACACTATTCATACGATCATATTCACCGAGATCCGAAAACGCTACTACCTGACGAAGATTATTAATATCTCGTGGATCCGGACTCACCCACACCTGGATACTATTGAGATCTATTTTGGCCAAGGTATTGATATAAGGAAGCTTGATCATCGATCGCTCGAAGATATTCCTGAAGTAATGCCCAAATAAGTAGTGTTGATTTTCATCATACTCATCACACTGGATTTCGAATTCAGACACCTGTGACCCTCCTTGCAGATTGATCCGCTCTTGTTGAGTCCTCATCTGAGAGGCTATACCAGTCACCCGCAAATGGCCAAATTGCAGCTCAGCCTTGGCACCAAACAGCTTTTGTGCGCCTTGGATCAATGAAGTCCGCAAAGGCAGACTGACATCCCCTACATCTATTTTTTTAATGATTTCATCTTCGCTAAACTGATCACTGTTGTAGGTGAGTTTCATCACATCATCAAATTCGAATGTGGATTGGGTGTTATACGAAAAATCTAAGTTGATCTTTTCTCCTACTTTCCCTTTCATACTCACCTGGATCACCGGATCCAGATCTGGCGTCAGGTTGCGTTGTGATGAAATAGGCAAGGAGGGGTTTTTGATATTCTGATAGCTCAGACCGGGTGAAAATGAGACTGATCCACTCGGCTTGATGTCGACTGTATTACCACCAAAAAGTCGATCTATCAGCGTTTTTTTAATATCAACTTTATCTACAGGGTCTTTGCCAAAAGTTTTTTTGCCATCCGAGTTACCCGATAAGTCATTAAAGTAGTTTTGTTGAAGTTGTTTGTTTTTGTACTTCACATATTCTTCAAATGTCATCGAAGTACTATTGAGGATTTCGCCACCAAGTTTTTCGGTGATGATATATTTATTGGTCTCTGGATCGTATTGAATATCTTTTTCCAGAGCACTTGGATCCTTTAATTGAATAGGATCTATTTTGTCTTGAGGCAGCCTGATTTTTTGGGCTGGAGTCGTGTCCGGTTTTGCAGTTAAATATTCCTTAAGATAAGGATCGGGCAGGTCGTGCGGTGCCGCACGCAGGAAATGGAGTCCGCTGATACAGATTAAGCATATGATACAATAATTGACTGACTTCATCCTTAAGATTCAATATTATCTTATTCAGATAATGATTTAAAAGTACAAAATGAGGTTGATCGGTTCACAACGTTAAAAGGGCAAAATTAACAAATAACTTTCTAATTTAAAAATAGTTACACATTAATTTCATCTTTAATATGATGCCTCAAGATCTATGAGGAAAGTTGTTTTAACGCCAGTTTGATCAGATCTTCCACGCTCTGAACTGATTGTCTTTGAACTATCACGGCCAGGATTTGTTGGCTCTTTTGCCGCTGAAAGCCCAAAGCAATCAATGCAGATAACGCTTCAGCCTGCAAAGTATTGTGATGAATTTGGCCTGACCCCGATGCCGATTTGCCATCCATTTCTTTACCCACTTTATCCTTGAGATCCAGTATGATTCGTTTAGCCGTTTTTTCACCGATTCCTTTGATGGCTTTAAAAGTCAGATCATCCTCCCGGAGGATAGCACTCCGCACTGCATCCGGTGTGAGGGAAGACAAAATCAATTGGGCAGTACTCGTACCGACTCCACTTACAGAGATCAAAAGCAGGAAGAGTGATTTTTCATCGAGTTGGGCAAATGCGTACAGCACATGTGCATCTTCTTTTATAGCCAGATGAGTGAATAAGGACACCTCCTGAGCCTTATCGATCTGACTGTAAGTATGTAGGCTGATATGGACATGGTACCCTACCCCATGGCAGTCGATCACAGCAAAGGTCGGATGAATCGCAGCCAGTTTACCTTTTAAATAATAATACATATAACTAATTAATATATAATAAATCGGGTGCAAAATTGCAAAAATATTAGCTACTTGCTCCTAAATTTATACCTTGATATTTATTATCTCCCAATTGCGAAATTTGTGGCGTAAAGTACATTTGACCAAAAATCTTTTACCGGATAAAATCCTATCAATCGTTTTTTTAATTAAATATTCCTTAATCCCTAAAATCATGAAACAAACCTTATTCCTTCTTTTTATTTTTTCGTTTGTTGCAAATGATGGTTACAGTCAAAAAAAAGCAAAACCAATCAAGGACACCGTTGCCTTTATGAAAGAATTGGAGAAAGAATTACGAGAGGCTATGGTAGAGGATTTTAAACCATCCAGTCATGAAGTCAATGAAAGGATTTCAGATGACCCGTTACCAGTCTCGATTTCAGAAAGTGCACTTAAAGAAATGAATGCTGCTTTTATCAACAGTTTCGCCTTTAGGACCTCCCCTTTCAACAAGGATGAAGTCTTGATTGAATCTGATAATTTTTTCTATCCGACCCCCGATCTGGTGAATGCGACGCTGACCTGGACCAAAGCAGCAGACAAAGCTGGCAAAAATCTGATCCGCATCGATTCCAGCATCCAGCAAACCATCTCGTTTAAAGTGAATTTTAATAGCAGTCAATTTATCAAATTGTTGGGTGAAAAAGCTACTGAAATCGTCCGCGTAGAAGGCGATGCCTTGATCAAAGCACCGCTGACTATAGCCAAACTGAAGCTGACAAAAGCTCAGTTAAATAAAATGGAGACTATGGACACTTTTAAAGTGCGGCTTTTAAAAATAGATAATGATCTCGCCGCAGCATGGATTGATAAAGACTATGAGCATGTACATCTTTATGCATTTAATGCTAAAGGATTACCTCTGGACATTCATAGTCATTCCTCGATGATCTTGACTGGTGAGCCCAATGAGCTCAAAGGTTTAAAGTTGCCGAATGATATCGGCAAAGGATCATTCTTATATATCAAAGCCAATGGCAAAATAGACTATATCGAGGTGGTCACTATCACAAAATATGTAGAACAGAAAATAAAAGTCATTGTAAATCCTTTGGTTGCACTGCAAGACGGCAAAGGCAAAATAGATAAAGAACGATATCAAAACTATGTGCCTAAAAATTTTAATCAGTTGATTTCACCCGACACCACCTTGTTTGCCACCGCTCAAAACCTTAAGATCATAAAAGTATACAACGAATGGGCGAAAGAGACGAAGTGGAAAGTACAATATAAATTGCCAAATCACTATATCCAGACGGCATACGCTTTGCCTGATTTTAAAGATGCTCAGATGTACCTCAAAGGGAAATTGATCAAAACGTATGAAAGCCAGGGATTCTACGATCCAGCTTCGGGGATTATGGAATTTTATCCAGAAGACGACGAATATAAACCCTTGCTGTTTGACGAAGTACGTGGTACAATCACGATCCGATATCCGCGAGTGTTAAAAACTGTAGTGGTCAAAAAAGGTGAGAAAAAATTTGGTGTAGAAAAAATAGAAGGCAATAAACTCACACTCAATGATGGGACCCTGGGTGATACAAAGGAATATTTGAATGCTAGTGGAATGCTTAGTGTCAGGGCGTACGGCAAAGGCACTTTCCCATTGAAAGAGGACAGTTACTCCTCTACTTCGTTTCAAAACGATGTACTGCTTTATGAAAAATTTTATTTAGGCAATATACTTACTGTGCAGATTGATCAACCCTCAGACTGGTTGGATATCCAACTACCATTTATCATTAAAAAGGAAAATGATAAAAATCCTAAGAAAAAATAAAATTAAGCTGATCTATCGGTTATCATCCAATCTTTTAAAAAAAAATCCAGTTTATCTGTAACTAAAAAATCAAAAATGCGCCAAAGTTTTTTTTGTATCGATGCTCATACTTGTGGCAATCCTGTAAGACTAGTAGCCGGTGGTGGTCCACATTTGGTTGGCAACTCTATGAGTGAAAAGCGACAACATTTTTTGGCAGAATATGATTGGATTCGCAAAGGGCTGATGTTTGAGCCGCGGGGTCATGATATGATGAGCGGCAGCATCCTTTATCCGCCACATGATCCAAAAAACGATATTGCAGTATTGTTTATTGAGACGAGCGGTTGTCTGCCGATGTGTGGTCATGGCACGATCGGAACGATCACAATAGGGATAGAGCATGGGTTGATCCGGCCTAAACAACCCGGACACATCCGTATGGAAGCTCCCGCAGGTTTGGTACTGATCGATTATACTATGAACGGCCAAAAAGTCGAATCCGTGACCCTTACGAATGTACCTTCTTATTTGGAGGCTCGTGATTTGGAAGTAGATTGTCCTGGATTAGGATCTATAAAAATAGATGTCGCCTATGGTGGAAATTTTTATGCCATTGTGGACGAACAATTAAATTACAAAGGCATCGATGCCTACCAGGCAGGGGATCTCATACAGTGGAGTTACGAATTGAGAAAAAGAATCAACGATAAATACACATTTACACATCCTGAAAATAATACTATCAACTCTTGCTCGCATATCTTATGGACAGGCGCTCCTCGAGATAGAGGATCGACTGCTCGCAATGCGGTTTTTTACGGCGATAAAGCTATAGATCGCTCACCTTGCGGTACGGGCACCTCCGCGCGCATGGCGCAATGGGCAGCCAAGGGATTATTAAATACCGGTGATGAATTTGTTCATGAAAGTATTATCCATAGCAAATTTATCGGCCGCGTCGTTGACACTATATCGTACCATGGTAGGCCGGCCATCATACCCAGCATCCAGGGGTGGGCTAAAATAACGGGGTACAATACTATTTTTATAGATGACGACGATCCTTATGCATTTGGCTTTCAGGTTTTGTAATTTTGTGCCATGCATGTAGGTGTGATAGGTGGTGGAGTAATTGGATTATTTACAGCGTATTATTTGAGTCAGGATGGTCATTCAGTCACCATCATAGATCAAGGTGATTTTACCCAAGGGACTTCGTATGGCAATGCAGGCATGATTTGCCCTAGTCATTTTATTCCACTTGCTGCTCCAGGTATTATTCGTCAAAGCCTAAAGTGGATGTTTGATTCATCCAGTCCTTTTTATATTCGACCTAGATTGGATGTCGACTTTATAAGTTGGTGTTACCAATTCTTTCAACATGCCAGCTATAGCCATGTCAAAAACAATATAGGGCCGCTGGCTGCCTTACTCAATTGGTCGCGGGATCTTTATCGGGAACTCGATCTGCAAAAACTGGACATGGACTTGAAGGGTAAAGGGATCATCATGGCCTGCAATACTCAGCATGCATTGGATGAAGAAAAAGCATTGGCTCAACGAGCCCAAGCACTAGGGATTCGGACCTTGATACTGTCCAGGCAAGAATTGGAAAGTCACAACCCAGGAGTCCAAATCCGAGCTCTCGGAGGTGTGCATTATATAGATGACATGCACCTCAACCCTCACCGATTGATGGCCTCTTTGATCAAAGCATTAACTCAACCACACATCTATTGGCATGCAAATACTAAAGTGGTTGATTTTGAGGTAAAAAATTATAAAATCAACAAAGCTTTTACGGATCATGGAGACATCGAGGCCGATGCGTTTGTGTTGGCTGGCGGCGCTTGGACTGGAAGTTTGACTAAAAAGCTTGGTCACGTTATTCAGCTTCAAGGAGGGAAAGGCTACAATGTGACCATCCCACAGGCACAGCCACAAATGAGTACACCGATGATCCTGATGGAAGGTCGGGTGGCTATCACCCCCATGGGCCCTAGTCTTAGATTGGGCGGCACGATGGAACTCGCAGGATTTAATGATTTGATCCGTAAAAATAGAGTGCAGGGCATATTGCGTACCATAGAGGAGTATTTACCTGATTATAAACAAAAGTCACTCGAGCAGTATACACCTTGGTTTGGATATCGCCCACTCACCCCTACCGGACTGCCTTTGATTGAGAGGGTCCCAAAATATACCAATGCTTACATCAATACCGGACACGGTATGTTAGGTTTATCCCTGGCTCCGGCCAGTGGCCATTTGATCAACCAAATGATCTCAAAAATAAGCGATCGGTAATGAACAAAGAGGCGTTCAAACTCATCCAGACCCTGATCCCGGATCAGCCGGGCATCTACAAGTTTTTAGATGGCAAAGGTGAAATCTTATATGTAGGTAAAGCAAAAAATTTATTAAAACGCACTACTTCCTATTTTACAGAATCTAAAAACCAACGATTTAAGACCACCACGATGGTCAAACACGCGGAGCGATTGGATTATTTGGTGGTAGAGACTGAGCACGATGCGCTTTTGCTCGAAAGCACGCTCATCAAAAAGTATCAGCCTCGCTATAATGTAAGTCTGAAAGATGGAAAAACGTATACTTTTATATGCATCAAAAAAGAACGATTTCCCCGCATATTTTTTACCCGGAGAATCTATAGAGATGGCTCAGAATATTTTGGCCCTTATACTTCAAAATTTAAGGCGGAAATTATTCTAGATTTTCTAAAAACTATATTTCCTACGAGAAATTGTACCCTACTGCTGACACCTGAAAACATTCAGAAACAAAAATTTAAAGTTTGCCTCGAATATCATATCAAAAACTGTCTCGGCCCGTGCGAAGGCCATGAGTCGGAGACTGATTATAATAACAGGATCAGACAAATGCGCAATATTCTGAATGGTAATTTTGGCGATGCCAAAGGCTATCTCAGAGATCAAATGAACGATCGAGCAGAAAGACTGGACTTTGAATCTGCCCAACGCTACAAAATCCGATTGGATGCTTTCGATGATTACCAATCTAAGTCTATGGTGGTACACCCCAGTATCGGCGATGTGGATGTATTTACCATAGAAATCGATGAAAAAGAAGCCACCGTCAATTATTTACGGATCATCAAAGGTGCATTGATCAATGCTCATACCTTCGAATTGGAAAAAAATCTCGATGAAGAGCCAGATACCATCCTAGCCTATGCAGTACTTAAATGCCGAGATATTTTCAACAGTATAGCCAAAGAGATCATAGTACCCTTTGCTGTAGATCTGGGAGATGATGAAGTCCAGGTGACTGTGCCGCAACGTGGTGATAAGAAAAAGCTGGTAGAATTATCACAAAAAAACTTGAGGTATTATATCCTTCAGAAAAAAAGTGAATTAGCCACCCATTCTAATAAGCCTATCGCCACGCAGCGCATTCTATCCACATTGCGCATGGATCTGCGGATGGATAAAGATCCCGTCCATATCGAATGTTTTGATAATAGCAACATACAGGGTACTCATCCCGTGGCGGCTTGTGTCGTATTTAAAAATGCTAAACCTTCTAAAAATGACTATCGTCACTATAATATAAAGACTGTGACCGGGCCTGATGATTTTGCCTCAATGGCAGAAATAGTCCATAGAAGATATCGTCGATTGCTCGATGAAGCCAAGCCTCTACCGGATCTGATCGTCATCGATGGCGGCAAAGGTCAACTGAGTGCAGCTATGGACAGTATCTCTGCTCTGGGGTTGGCAGATCGAGTGAAGGTGGTCGGTATTGCCAAGCGACTAGAAGAAATATACTTTCCTAATGATCCTTTACCTCTCTATATAGATAAAAAGTCGGAGTCGCTCAAAGTCATTCAAAAAATCCGGAATGAGGCACATCGATTTGCGATTAGTTTTCATCGAGATCAGCGGTCTCGTTCTTTTCTCACAACAGGACTCACCGATATCCCCGGGATCGCAAAAAAATCTGCCGAAAACCTACTTAAGCACTTCGGATCGATGGCTAAAGTGCAAGAAGCCGCTGTCGAAGCTTTGCAACCGGTCATCGGGCTTAAAAAAGCCACAACTGTGTATCGATATTTTCATCCTGATTTTACAGAAGAGGAGTGAACATTTTTTCAGTAATTTTCCCTAGCTTTTAACCATTGAGTGTGCCGTCTCTAAGTGTGAAATTCCTATCTTCGCGACGGCAAATTTCAACTTAACCTAAATGTTTACAATAGGGATTATATCAAGTGCAGAGGATCCGAGGATAGCCTTGGTACCAGATACTGTAGAGAAATATCTTAAACTTACTACTTCCCTTTTGGTCGAAAAAGGAAGTGGCGATCAAGCATTTATACCAGATCATGTGTTTGGTCCGAAAGTAAAATTTGAATCTCGCAGTGAAGTTTTAAGTCAATCAGATATTATATTATCCGCCCTACCGCCTACAGAGCAAGATCTCAGCTATATCAGGCCTGGCGTTTCGATTATATCCATGTTCGCACCTTATCAGATCGGTGGAGTGGCAGATCCATTCAAATCCAAAGGGGTGCATGCGTACTCTCTCGATATGATACCTCGAAGTTCACTAGCGCAATCTATGGATGTCTTATCATCTATGGCCTCTTTGGCAGGTTATAAAGCAGTTCTGGTAGCCGCTAATATGCTCCCCCGATATTTTCCGATGTTGATGACAGCCAGTGGCACCATCAAGCCTGCCAAGGTTTTAGTGTTAGGTGCAGGAGTAGCGGGACTCCAAGCCATAGCCACAGCAAAACGACTCGGAGCAGTAGTCGAAGTCTTTGACACCCGCAAAGCGGTCAAAGAAGAAGTTGAAAGCCTCGGTGGCAAGTTTGTAGAGGTCGAGGGTGCTCGCGATGATAAAGGAGCCGGCGGCTATGCTGTGGAACAATCTGAAGAGTTTTTGACTCGTCAGCGCCAGATGGTGCAAGACAAGGCATCCAAATCTGATGCTGTCATCTGCACCGCACAGATCCGTGGCAAAAAAGCTCCGGTACTGATCACGACAGATACCCTTGCCCGTATGCGCACAGGATCCGTCATCATCGATCTGGCCTCGTCTACCGGAGGCAATTGTGAGACCTCAGAAGACAAGCAGACGATCAATCACAATGGCATCTTAGTCTTAGGCAATAGTTATCTAGCCAATAGTGTAGCTATAGATGCTAGCTTTTTGCTGAGCAATAATTATTTGAATTTTTTAAAGCTATTGATTAAAGACGGGGCTGTTCATTACGACGCATCCAATGAAATTGTACACGCAGCCTGTATCACCAAATCTTAATCATCATCAAAATCCGACCCTCATGTTAGAATGGATCCAAAGTAATCAGCAAATCATCTATATCGTCCTCCTGATGATATTTCTTGGCATAGAGGTGATAGGTCGCGTACCGAGCGTATTGCATACCCCACTGATGAGTGGAGCCAATGCAATCCACGGAGTAGTCATCATCGGTGCTATCATCGTCATGGGTAAGGCTGAGCCGGGCAATTACCTTGCTCTGATCCTGGGATTCCTGGCGGTGATATTGGGAGCTATCAATGTAGCTGGTGGTTTTGTGGTCACCGATAGAATGTTAGAAATGTTTAAGCAAAAGAAAACCAAATAGCAAAGCGATGGGCCAAAGTCTACTCACCTTCATCTATCTGATCGCAGCAGTCACCTTTATTTTAGGACTCAAGATGCTGTCTGCACCTACCTCTGCTAGACGCGGCAATCTTATTGCCGCAGGAGGCATGATCTTAGCTATAGTGGGTACGATCTTTTTGTACCGGGACGATCAAGGTCATATGCTGTCTAATCATCTTTGGATTTTCGGAGGGCTGGTCATTGGCACCTTGGTGGGTTGGGTATCTGCTAAAAAAGTAAAAATGACGGCTATGCCAGAGATGGTCAGTCTTTTTAATGGAATGGGTGGTGCTTGCGCTGCTCTTATCTCATTGATTGAATTTAATCACCTTACTCATACTTATGCCGGACAAACTGATTTTTTCTCTGGCCTCGATGGCGGTATGTTGCTTATCATTTTCCTGGGGTTGATCATTGGATCTATATCTTTTGCAGGAAGCGTTATCGCATGGGGCAAGTTGAATGGTAAAATCAAAGATTATTCGTTTAAAGGGCAAAACCTCGTCAACATTCTTATTCTGGTTTTAATTCTGCTCTTACTAGCTTATGTAATTTTCCTCCGACCAGATCAGACTCCATTTTTTTTCTATTTGATCTTTATATTATCCATCGTTTACGGATTCTTTTTTGTGATGCCTATCGGAGGAGCAGATATGCCTGTAGTGATTTCATTACTCAATTCATTCACAGGTGTAGCTGCAGCTTCAGGTGGGTTTTTATATGATAATAAGGCCATGCTCACTGGCGGTATTTTAGTGGGCGCAGCAGGTACTTTGCTGACTATCCTGATGTGTAAAGCCATGAATCGATCTATCTTTAATGTATTGATTGGCAATTTTGGAGGTGGTGCTGCGGCAGCTGCTGTCGGTCAAGCTGCAGGAGCAAAACCAATCAAAGAAATTTCATCCAGCGATCTTGCAGTCAATCTTAATTATTCAAAGTCAGTCGTCATCGTGCCCGGATACGGCTTAGCTGTAGCTCAAGCCCAAAAAACTACCAAGGAACTTGAAGATCTGCTCGAGGCCAATGGCGTAGAGGTCAAATATGCTATTCATCCAGTAGCCGGGAGAATGCCAGGTCATATGAATGTATTACTTGCAGAGGCTAATGTGGCTTATCCCAAACTCATAGATCTTGAGGAGGCCAATGATATGCTCTCCCAAGCGGATGTGGTCCTAGTGCTTGGCGCTAACGATGTCGTCAATCCTGCTGCAAAAGACGATCCGTCTAGTCCTATATATGGTATGCCCGTACTTGAAGTCTGGAATGCTAAATTAGTAGTGGTCGTTAAGCGATCCATGAGTTCTGGATATGCCGGCATCGATAATCCTTTGTTTTACCATGAAAAAACAAAGATGCTTTTTGGAGATGCCAAAAAAGTCTTACAGGATCTGGTTACAGAAGTGAAGGCTTTATAAGCAAAAATTAAGTTTCGGATTGTTTTAATGTTAATTGCAGTATTATATTGCTATTAACTTAAAATTAATAATACGGCCAAGAAATTTTCCTGCCAACTTTTGCGTTAGAAATAAAGTGAGAGAGCACAGCCCCTGAAAATTTCGATACAATTTGAGTCTATTCAGGAGTAATTTTTTCCGTTATTACAGGGGCTGTTTTTATTATCTAACGTGCTTTCCGCCTTTTATGCTGCTTAGAGATAACTTTAACTTCAATAGCCCTTTTATTTTTTAGACCATTATTTGCTCATTTTATCCCATTTAGCAATGCTAAGCGCTATTGGTTTTCATACAAAGTTTAATGATGAGCTTAAAAAAAACCTCCTGAATCTAATCGATACAGGAGGTTCGACAAAGGATTATTATAGAAATAGGTTGGTAACTTTTTTTTATTAATCAATGATGAAAATACTGTCTTTGATGTCAGCATTCAGTTTGATTTCTGTCGTTTTCATTTCCATTTGGAACTGTCCGGTATTCAAGTTCATGGTATGAGGAAAAAGTAGCCCATCTACCATTTTATAATCTTTAAAATCTATGGTAGTCTCGACCATAGTCCCTTGCATTTCACTTTTAGATATCATTCGAGCCAGAAAATGTGTTTTTAGATCAAAAAACAGTGTTGTTTCATTGCCATCGATATCTTTTGATAGAATCTTGTCGCATTCTATGCCACTTATTTTAGATGTACCATCGTGTTTCAAAGTGATTTCTTCATTTTGTAAATCAAGCACAGGGAATGGTTTACCTTGAGCAGACATCCGTTTGACCATTTTTTCATCGTCTATGATTTGAGCTCCTTGCATACCATTCATGGAAAATCTGGTACCATCATACTTTTGCTCCATGACTACATTGCCCCCCATGGTGGACTTTGCATAGTACTTACCATTTTTGTAATACGATTCTGATTCTGAGGTCCCGAAAGGCATATTTATTTCCATTTTGCGGGTCATCGTCTTGATTGCCATCATCTTATCCTTTCCTCCGGCAGCATCGATTGCTTGTTGCACAATACTTGTAGACTTGGCATCCGATTGAGCAACCAGGAAATGGTGCATACAGATCATGACAAATAAATACACTATTTTTTTCATGTTATTTGTTTTCCACTAATTAATTTTAAATAATTGATCTGGTAGATCGCTGTTGATCATCATCGCCGCAATTTTCATGTCCAACGGAAAAGGTACTGATCCACCGGTGAGTTTTATACTGTGCGGAAATTTTACACCACTGACATCTTTGTAATCACTCATGTCTATGGTCTGTGTAGCTTTTTGTCCCATGGCATCTGTGGTCGAAATCGTCCTCAGCAAAAGATTAGATGTCACATCAAAATATTGGGTTGTTTCATTTTTGTCAGGATCTAAGGTGGAGACCTTGTTTACTTTTACGCCATTGAGATCTTCTGTCCCCAGGAATTTTTTAATTGATTTGTCGGATAACAATTGATCGAGTTCGTCAAAAGGCCGAGCTTGTTTTCTCGCACCGGCGATCGATTTTTCATCCGTCATATTTTGCTTTCCACCCATACCGGACACTTGAAGGGTGGTGCCATCAAAAATCTGTTCCATCACGACACTGCCTCCCATCTCCGTCTTCATCATGGATTTGCCATCTTTCATATATTGAGTGATAGCTAAGTCACCCATAGCCGTCGTAGCCGTCATCTTAGTCATCATAGACTTTACAGCCATAAGTTTTTCTTTGCCGCCTATAGCGTCAATATATCCTTTTAAAATAGACACCGCTTTATCATCTGATTTGGTGGTAGCTACGGTCGCTGGAGCAGTGGCTACTGGCACATCTTTCTTGATCACAGCGGCAGTCTTTTTGGCACACGACGCCAGGATCAAGCTTAGACCCACGAGTAAGACAAATTGTTTTTTCATAAAGTATTTCAATTTTTAAAGGTTTTTAATTTTGGACGAAACATTGCAAGCAAAACGCGAAATAATTAGATTTAATTCTGAAAATTTGAATTATTAGATGAATTCCGCCATTATTTTTTGAATATCTCGGGCTTCTTTTTCAGCCGCTAGGGCAAAATCAGTCCCATCAGAAGCATAAAGTATACTGCGCGAGGCATTGATCAGTATATCTCCATCTTTTGTCTTGGCCGATTTTATCGTGGCTCTTAGATCCCCCCCTTGAGCACCTATACCCGGAATTAATAGAAAATAGTCGGGAACGATATTTCGCACGAGTTGCAAATATTCAGCGTTGGTAGCACCGATGACAAACATCAACTGATTGTGGTCCGCCCATTCAGAAGCTGTTTGCAATACTTTTTCGAACAGAAATTGGCCGGTTGCCATCTTTTGTAATTGAAAATCCTGAGCTCCCTCATTGCTTGTGAGCACTAGTAGAATCGTCCACTTATCTTTAAAGCCCAAGAATGGATCAACAGAATCTTTGCCCATGTAAGGGGACACAGTCACTGCATCTGCCTTCAACGCATCAAAACACGCACTGGCATACATTTTACCGGTATTGCCTATATCCCCTCGTTTAGCATCAAGGATGATGAATTTGTTTTTTGATCTGATATATTCTATGGTGTCTTCCATCATCGACCATCCAGATGGTCCATAAACCTCATAAAACGCCGCATTGATTTTATAACATACCACATACGGTAAGGTGACATCGATGATCGCTTTATTGAATTTAAAAATACCGTTTATATCGCTTTGAAATGACGACGGTATTTTGGCCCTATCGGTATCCAAACCCACGCATAAGCAGGAATGAGCAGATTGTATAGATTTATTGAGCGATGCCCTGGACCAACTTAGAGACTCCATCTAGCCAGTGACTGCAATGACTGAATTGACTTCCGGAAATTTGGATTTAATCACATGCTCGATGCCGGCTCTTAACGTAAATGCGGACATGGAACAGGATTCACAATTTCCCAACCATTTTATTTTTACATCTAGCTCTTCGGTATAATCAAGTACTTCTACATTGCCACCGTCTGCTGCAAGATGAGGTCGTAATTCATTCAAGGCATGATCGATTTCTTGTATTTTTCTTTCTTTTAGTTTTTTGGAAAGGGCCATTTGTATTGCAAATTTACGCTAAAATCGTTACAACCTCCAAGGTTTATCACTCTGAGACATAAAGACATTAAAGCACTACTGTTATGTATCATTACAGATCTAATAAAGCTGCACGATGATCGGAGTCTTAAGCCTACTGCTTCATAGTCACTTTTTGAGTAGGAGCTATATTTTTATTTCTCTGATCCAATTGTAAGATAAGATTATGTGCTAGGCTCTTAAACGCAACCACGGTAGCATCAGCCGGTTCCGAGAGTATAGCTGGTCTTCCTTCATCACCTCCAGCACCGATAGACATGACTAAAGGTATCTGTTGCAACAATTTCGTATGATATAGGCTAGCCAGATATTGACCGCCACCTTTGCCAAATATTTCATAACGATTATTTGGCAGTTCTGCAGGAGTGAACCATGCCATGTTTTCAACGATACCTAAAATGGGCACATTTATACTTTCCATTTGGAACATATTGGCTGCCTTGATCGCATCCGCCACGGCGACCTGCTGGGGTGTCGTCACTATCACTGCCCCTGTCACTGGTACCGTCTGGACCAATGTGAGTTGGATATCGCCAGTACCAGGTGGCAAGTCTATCACTAGTATATCCAACTCCGGCCAAAGGCAATCTTCCAAAAATTGTTTCATTATACCTGCGAGCCGCGGTCCTCGAAGTACCACAGCTTGCTCGGGCTCGACGACGAATCCAATGGACATGACTGGGATACCATATGCTTGCAAAGGAACGATTTTGGATACCCCATACACCTGCTCTACTTTCGGTCGTTTACCTTTTAGACCCATCATGATAGGGATGCTCGGGCCATAAAGGTCAGCATCAAGGATGCCCACCTTATAACCGTTTTCCTTCATACCCAAAGCCAGATTGACACTGACGGTGGACTTACCTACGCCACCTTTCCCGGATGCGACCGCTATGATGTTTTTGATTTGAGGTAGATTAGAACTTTTTTTTTGGGATCCTTCCGGATTGCCAAAATGAAGATCTATAGTATAACCGGGTGCAAAAAGTGAAAATTCCTCTTGAACTTTAAAATTGATCTCTGATTTGATTCGACTTTCTAATTTGGGCGGGAATGATAAGATCACTTGTACCTTCTGCCCGTCAATGGTCAGATCTTGAATTCTATTCGCCAATACTAAGTTTTGCCCGGTCAATGGGTCAGTGATAGTGCCGAGAAACTTAAATAAATCATCTCTTGTCATCTTGCAATATTAGTGCTTGCGCGGCACAATGTCATGAACTATAAAATATTATATAAACTAAATCTAAGTGATTGTCCTCATGCTCAAAATTAGTCTCTAGTATTAAGCCAGAATTTCGGATTTTTGCGTTCTGATCATATTATAATCAATATCGTAGATGGAGGTACACTTTGGATTGGATGATATCCCTCAATTGCAACATTCAGTCATCACTGTGGGCTCCTTTGATGGTGTACATTGCGGTCATCGTAAAATCATAGAGGGATTACTCCACTTTGCCAAACAGTACGAGACACAAAGTGTATTGATCACCTTCCATCCCCACCCTAGACTTGTGCTTAACCGATTTGACCAAAGTCTGCGGATGTTGAACACACTAGATGAAAAAATTACTTTATTCAGATCGCTGGGGGTGGATCATGTAGTTGTTGTGCCGTTCACTCCTGAGTTTGCTGCGCAATCACCCAAAGACTATATCGAGGATTTTTTAATCAAATTTTTCAAACCTCGAGCAGTCGTCTTAGGTTATGATCATCAATTTGGGAAAGGCAGAGTGGGTACTAAAGATATCTTACTTGAACTTAGGTCTTCTTATCATTATGAAGTGCATCAAATTGAGGTCTTCGAAATAGATGGCATTGCTATATCATCCACTAAGATCAGACAGGCTTTGGCTGATGGTGACTTTGATCTTGTTCGAAAATACTCTGGTTATCCATATCCTATCTCCGGTCGAGTAGTACAAGGAGATCGGTTAGGTAGACAGATGGGCTTTCCTACTGCTAATATTATGATCAATGATGCATCCAAGTTTATCCCCAAGCATGGCGTCTACGCGGTGAGGATGCGTTGGAAAACCTATGAAAAAGATGGCATGATGTACATCGGACTGCGATCTTCCACACATCTCAAAGGCGAATTGCAAATCGAAGTGAATTTGTTCGATTTTGATCAAGATCTTTATGGTGAACAAGCATGGGTAGATGTCCTGCATTTTATAAGGCCTGACATGCACTTTGATCTTCAAACCGACTTACTTGCACAGATCAAGAATGACCAAGTCCTCATCAAAAATTACCTAAAACACGAATACAAATCCCAAGGATGAGCGCTGATCCCATCACTGCTCTGGTCATCCTGAATTACAATGGCAGATCTTATCTTGAACGATTTTTACCATCCGTGATTCAACATTCACCTCACGGAACGCACTTCGTCGTCGGTGATAATGCAAGTACAGATGATTCAATAGATTTTATCAAAACGAATTACGCTCAGATACAAGTCGTCCAACTTGAAAAAAATTATGGCTTTGCGGAAGGCTACAATCAAGTACTACGACAAGTACATGCGAGCTTCTATTTTTTACTCAATAGTGATGTAGAGCTTAGATCTACTTGGGCGCCACTCCTCAATGCAATGCAGCAGGATACCCTGCTCGCTGCATGCCAACCTAAGATCTTGTCATATCATCAACCTGAATATTTTGAACATGCAGGAGCCGCTGGTGGATGGATGGATATACTGGGCTATCCATTATGCATGGGTAGGATATTGGATCACTTTGAGAAAGATGGTGGACAATATGACCTTGCTAGAGAGATCTTTTGGGCCAGTGGTGCTGCTATGATGGTCAGAGCCTCGATATTTCATGACCTAGGGGGGTTTGACGGAGCATATTTTGCCCATATGGAAGAAATCGATTGGTGTTGGCGAGCAAAACGATGTGGTTACTCCATAAAGTCGATACCACAGACCGCTGTATATCATATCGGTGGTGGGACGCTACCCTATCATTCCAATCGAAAAATATTTTTAAACTTTAGAAACAATTTGGCGACCATACTTAAAAATGAGAGTGCTTTAAAATTAGTGTATTTGATCCCTCTTCGTTTTGTTTTAGATGGTCTAGCGGCTATGGTGTTTTTATTGAAAGGAAATATCAAGGGATTTCTTGCAGTGATGCACGCTTACCTTAGTGTATTATCTTGGATACCTGACATCATAACTAAACGAAAATCGACGAACCGCCTGGCAGCGCTCAAAACGTTTAATCAATCCGGTGTTTTTAAAGGCAGTCTTTTATTTCATTATTTTATACTCGGCCATAAGCGCTTCAATCAATTAGTTATTACCCATGCGTGACCTGGAAATCATTTTTGAAGATCAAGACCTGGTGGTCATCAATAAACCTGCACACTTATTGTCTATTCCCGATCGATGGGATCAGGATAAAGAATCCTTATATCATACGTTGCTCGATAAGCGCAAAGAAATATTTACGGTGCATCGATTAGATAAGGACACTACCGGAGTCATTGTATATGCTAAAAATGAAGCAGCGCATAAAACATTAAATGACCAATTTGCAGGTCACGAAAATCATAAATCTTATCTCGCTATAGTACATGGCCAAGTCTTCGAACCCGGTAAAATCGATATACCTATTGCTTCAGACCCTTATCATCCGGGGCGCATGGTCGTACATAAAAAAGGCAAAGAAGCGCTCACTGAATATGAACCCCTAGAAAATTTCAAGGAGTTTACGCTTCTAAAAGTAATTATCCATACCGGTCGTACGCATCAAATCAGGGTGCATTTATGCAGCATTGGCTACCCCATAGCTTATGATCCACTGTATGGCTCCAGCGTACCGATCACCATCGATCAAATAAAAAAGAAAAATCTAAAACTAACACTATCAGATGAAACCCCGATAAAGCCACTTTTGGCCCGAGTACCTTTACATGCAGAAAAGCTGACGATTATTCATCCAACATCAGGACAACCAATGAGTTTTGAAGCACCACTGCCCAAAGACCTCAAAGCTCTGTTACAACAACTCAGAAAATGGGGTAAGTGAGGTTAACTTACAGTAAAAATGATTTTACTTTTTAATGACTACGAGAGGCTGAAATTCTTAAGCCTGCTGGATAAGGAAAGTTCACTCAGCTTGATCAAGCTAATAATTTAAAATTCAATTACTGCTTTGATGACCTGTTCCTCTGGTAAATATAATTTGTGAAAATTTTCTAGCAAAGAATCGAAAGTCAATCGATGTGTTATGTAGCCTTCGATGTCGATCTGCCCATTCTGCAGTAATCGAATGAGTTTTGTAAAATCTTCAGGAAGGGCATTTCTTGAAGACTTGATCGTAATTTCTTTGCGATGAAAGAGTGGATCATAAAACGAGATATCTCCGATGAAGAGTCCGATAAATACAATAGTGCCCCCAGCAGCAATATAGTCCGGACATTTTTCCATGGAAGATTTATTGCCTGTTGCATCCAATATCACGGTAGGCAGATCACCATCGAGGATGTCTTGAAGGTCGAGTTCAACTGTATCATTGAGTGGCAGAGTAATGACAGTTGGAAATTTTTGTTTTATATAGTCCAGTCGATTGAGATTTTTATCGATGACCAATACCGTGTTGGTTTTGAGTAAAGCCATGGCCACAGTGCCGATACCTATAGGTCCTGCGCCAATGATCAATACAATATCATCCGGTTGTATATGAGCGCGATCTACTGCATGGCTCCCTATAGCTAATGGTTCGATCATAGCGATTTGGTCGAGCGTGAGTTCATTAGCAGCATATACGAGTTGAGCCGGATACATAATATATTCTTGCATGGCTCCATCTTCATGCACTCCTAAGACTTTTAAAGTACTTCCACAATTTGTTTTGCCGCGACGCACGGCTTGGTCAGTTTGTACATTACGATACGGCATTACAGCACATTGATCACCTATATTTAAATGACGCACATCCTCTCCTAGTACTACAACTTCTGCAGCTATTTCATGACCAAGTATTCTTGGGTATGTAAAAAAAGGTTGATTGCCTTTAAAGGCATGCAAGTCAGTACCACAGACTCCCAATCGTTTAATTTTTAGTAATACTTCATCCGCAGCAGGATACTGGGGCCTATCTTTCTCAATTCTTATGAATTTACCCGGCTCGTCTAAAACAATTGTTTTCATAATCGATCAAATAATATGCGGATCAATCAATGATCTCACCAAAATGGTTGGCAACATCAATTTAAAAAAAATAAGGCAACAAATTATTTTTTAGAACTTACCCATTCATCCAAAATTCCATCTTGGACTCCAATTGTTTTTGAAGTTCTTTGTATTTGTGAATAACTTGATTGGAATCAGCCGTACTATAAAAATTTTCTGCTGCCATCGACAGTTCGATTTTAGCGATATCCTGTTCTAATTTTGCGATCTCTTTCTCTAACTTCGTATTTACTTTTTTTAATTCAACTTTGACAATCGGAGGGGTGAAGGTGTCTTCTTTGACCTTCTTGGCTATAGGTGTCGATTTCTCCAAATCTCTAAAATTATCAAGCTCTCTCTTGGAAAGATAATATTGAATATCTCCAATATACTCTTTGACTTTACCTTCTTTAAATTCTATAGTTTTGTCTGTAAGATCTTGCAAAAACTCTCGATCATGAGATACTACGATTAGAGTACCCTCATATTCGATTAACGCATCTTTCAGGATATTTTTTGAATCAATGTCAAGGTGATTCGTAGGCTCATCCAGTATTAATAAGTTGATCGGTCTCAGGAGCATACATGCCATGGCCAACCGAGCTCGTTCTCCCCCACTCAATACACTTACTTTTTTCTCAACATCATCACCACTGAATAAAAATGCACCCAATACCGCTCTTAATCTAGGCCGCATTTCGGGAGGTGATGTATCTTCTAATGTTTGTAGCAACGTTCTATTTAAAGCCAACGACTCCGCCTGATTTTGAGCATAATACCCAATGTTGACATTATAGCCTGGAGTCACTACTCCTTGGCTTGCTTTTTCTATATCTGTCAAGATCTTGATAAAGGTGGTTTTACCTTGGCCGTTTTGACCCACGAAAGCTATTCGCTCACCTCTACGAACTTCAAAATCGATATCCGTGATGACTTGTTTTTCACCATATGATTTAGAGATATTTTTGGCACTGATCGATATCTCTCCGGATCTTGGTGCCGGAGGAAATCGTACCGTCATACTATTGAGGTCAGTAGGCGACCATTCGACACGCTCAAGTTTGTCGAGTTGTTTGATCATAGATTGAGCCATCTTAGCTTTAGACGCTTTAGCCCTAAATCGATCTATCGTGCGCTCCCGTTGAGCGATCAGTTTTTGTTGATTGGTATAAGCAGCTTCTAATAGGAGATCTCGCTCGACTTTTTCCACCAGATATTTAGAATAGCCACAATTGTAATCATTTATCTGGCCTTGCTCGATCTCGAGTGTGCGCTCTGACACATTATCGAGAAACTGTCGATCATGAGATATGGTCAAGATAGTAGATCTTAAGGATTGTAGATAATTTTCCAGCCAAATGATGGCGTCCATATCCAGGTGATTGGTAGGCTCATCGAGCATGAGGATATCGGGCCTGCACAACAACATTTTGGCCAGCTCCACGCGCATTTTCCACCCACCACTAAACTGAGCTAAGGGTTTATTAAGATCCTTTGATTTAAATCCAAGTCCGGTCAAAACCCGCTCGGCTTCTGCTTGTGCTGTATCTCCACCAAGGGTTACCCGCAGGTGATATAAATCTTCCAACTCATGCAGTACATCACCCATCGTATCTTCATCAAGATGATCATGCAGCCTATGTTCGAGGGCGGATATTTTTAATTCGATAGCATTCAATTCATCAAAAGCCTTCATAGCTTCATCCAATACACTGGTCTGATCATCAAAGTCTATCTCTTGCCGCAGATACGCCACCCGAGCGCCTTTAGGCATATCGATCTCGCCTTGATCAGGCCGTTGTAGCTTGGCTATGATTTTTAATAAGGTGGATTTACCAGCACCGTTGCGACCGACCAGGGCTACTTTTTCGCCATCAGATATCGTTGCACCGACATCATCCAATAGTACCCGGTCACCATACTTTAAATAGATTTTTTTTAACTGGAGCATTCTGTTCTTATACTTTTTAGTGTTTCTTTTTTATTATTTATTTTACACGAACTATAGATCAATTCCATGATATTTGATCTGGCATATTAGAGATGACTGAATAGGTATTGCCCTTATCTTCCAATACTCGTTTCCATAGTTTTTGAGCATTGATTTTAAAAATGTAGTTAGGGTCAGCTTCCGCCATTATCCAAGATCCAATACCCAATTCCTCTGTCAATTGGCCTTTGGTCCATCCGGAGTACCCTATAAAAAATCGAATATTTTCAGGACCGATAAGATGTTGGTGAATTAAAAATTTAAGCTTGTCAAAATTGCCTCCCCAATACACTCCGCGCAATAGCGGTACACTTTCTTCTAATAAATCGCCCACATTATGGATGTAGTGTAATGTATCGGTACCGACTGGACCGCCATAATACAAATCTGCGTCAATGTCTGGAAAATCCTGAACCATATCATTGATCTTTACTTTTAATGGTTTATTGAGTATAAATCCCACAGAGCCATTGCGATGATCGTGCTCGCATAGCATCACTACGGATCGCTTGAAGTGCGGATCTAACATAAATGGTTCTGCGAGCAACAGTTTACCACTTTTTATTCTTGGTGATTTTTTTGCCATTCAATAATGTATTAAATACTACTCACAGCAATTTTGCGATCTACTTTTTTAATTAACCCTGATAATACCTTTCCATTTCCACCAACTTCTACGAATTCCGAGATATCATCTTTGATCATATGTTGGATCGTCTGACTCCAACGGACTGGGCCGGTCAACTGAAGTAAGAGATTAGTCCTGATCTCGTCGGGATCGGTATGTGGGATTGCATCTATATTTTGATAAATCGGATACAGTGGTACATTCAATATCGTAACCGCTATACCTTCTTTGAGCTCTCGTTCTGCGACAGCCATCAATGGAGAATGGAAAGCACCACCTACAGGCAGTCTGATGGCATTGCGACAACCCATTTCCTTTAAAGTATGCATGGCTTTCTCGACTGCTTCGATTTCACCACTGATCACCAGTTGACCCGGACAGTTATAGTTTGCTGCAACGACTATGCCCAGTGTATCAGCACAGACCTTTTCGACGATGGCATCTTCCATTCCGACGATAGCTGCCATGGTACCTGGATTTAGATCACAGGCTTTTTGCATAGCCATTGCCCGGATATATACTAGGTTTAAGCCATCTTCAAAGCTCATAGCACCGCTGGCTACCAATGCTGAGAATTCTCCAAGGGAATGACCTGCTACCGCTTGGGGACTAAATTGATCAGAAATACGTGCAGAAATCACGGAATGTAAAAAAATGGCTGGCTGGGTAATCCGCGTCTGTCTGAGATCTTCATCAGACCCTTCAAGCATGACACTCAATATATCGAACCCCAGGATCTGATTAGCCTGAGCAAATAAATCTTTTGCCAATCCATGCTCATAAAGAGTCGATGCCATACCAGCAAACTGAGCTCCTTGTCCAGGGAAAACATAAGCTTTCATTGCTTGTAAAGTTTTGTGCCTATGAGATGCAAAAATTCTGATCTGGTTTCGGCTTTTCGAAATTCACCGACAAATGCAGAGGTCGTTGTTACAGAATTTTGTTTTTGTACTCCGCGCATCATCATACATAGGTGCATAGCTTCTATGACTACAGCTACCCCATGAGGATGTAAAGTATTATTGATACAATGCAGGATCTCATCGGTAAGGCGCTCCTGGACTTGTAATCTGCGGGCGAATACATCTACGATCCGGGGTAGCTTGCTCAAGCCTACGATTTTACCATTGGGTATATAGGCTACGTGCACCTTGCCTATGAAGGGCAACATATGATGTTCACATAACGAGTACAACTCTATATCCTTGACCACCACCATCTCAGAATATTTCTCTTCAAACATCGCTGACTTTAATATTAAAGCTCCATCTTCCTGATATCCTTTAGTCAGATATTGCAAGGCTTTTGCCACCCGTTCAGGCGTTTTCAACAGGCCATCTCTCTGCGTATCCTCCCCCAATGACTCTAATACAGCATGATAATGCTCTGCCAGACTCTTAGTCACTTCTTCGTCATACTTTTCGATCTTAGTATACGCCATCTACTTTTTTTAAATTTTAGATCCGCAAAGGTACGGACTAATAGGCTAAGGCTTTTGGTCTTGGCAAATTAATTCTTGGTCTATTAATTTTAAGAGTCATCCAGACCTTCTTGTATCTTTACTGACCTGCCACTATATGAATTTACCATCGTTTTCTTTGCCAAAAGTATCCACTTCCCGATTGTGGTTGCACGGTACCCTATGGATTATCTTTTTGGTCATCTTGCTGATCGTAGACCCCAACCCATATTCCCTAGGACTATCGATACTGAGCAATGGAAGCCGACTTTTCTTGTATGGCCTGCTGATCTACATTAATCTTAATTATCTGATTCCCAGATATTTAAATACCAATAATCTGGCTATCTATTTTGTGGGCCTCGTGGTTCTTGCCTTAGTTGCTACCCCTCTTGGCACATTAGTGCAATACATCTTATTATCAAGCTATCCTCAATTGCAAAGCAATATCCAGGCTCAGCAAGGGCCGCTATTTCTAGTCTCTATGGTCTTTCTGATCATTTCGACCAGCGGCAAGATCATCGTAGATTGGTTCAAACAGCAGCAGACCATGAAAGATCTGGAGACTCAAAATATGCAGTCTGAACTCAAATTTTTAAAAACTCAGATCAATCCCCACTTTCTTTTTAATACGCTCAACAGCCTGTATGCATTGACTTTGAAAAAATCGGATCAAGCCCCCGAAATCGTGATCAAATTATCCGAAATGATGCGCTATATGCTGTATGAATGCAATGAGCGTCGGGTACCTTTGGAGAAAGAGATCAATTACATTCAAAATTATCTGGATTTGGAAGCTCTTCGTCAAAGCAATTTAGTAGACATAGACTTTAAAGTGATTGGAAAGACCTCCAACCAAAAAATTGCCCCACTGGTTTTTATTCCATTTCTTGAAAATAGTTTTAAACATGGGGTCAATCATCAACTCTCAGATGCCTATGTGTATGTCAAATTGGAATTGAATGAAAACAAATTAGATTTTAAAATAGAAAATAGTAAATCCACTGGTATGCCCGCCATACTACCCAAGCCTCAAGGTGGCATAGGATTGATCAATGTCAGGCGTAGGCTGGAGTTGATCTATCCCGACAGTTATTCGATCGATATAGATGACCAACCTCAAGCATATACTGTACATTTATCGCTCAATCTAGATCATTAAATCTTAGTTATGAAAACAATCATCGTCGACGACGAGCCTTTGGCTCTGGAGATCCTGGAAGATTTTATCAGTAAAGTACCGGAACTCAAACTGATTAAAAAGTGTCAAAATGCGATCGAAGCCGGTGAAGCGTTGCGTAAGCATGATATTGATTTGGTATTCCTGGATATCCAAATGCCTCAATTAACCGGGATAGAATTTGTCAAGTCTTTAACTAAACCTCCTAAAATTATTTTTACCACAGCTTATAGTCAATATGCGCTGGAAGGATTTGAGTTAAATGCAGTAGATTATCTTTTAAAGCCTATAGCTTTTGATCGATTCCTCAAAGCAGTCAATAAAGCAATGGACCAAAACATTGCTCACCTTGCAGAACCGGACGAGCTAGAAGCAGGTCCTGACTTTATTTTTGTCAAAGCAGATAAAAAACTCATACGACTTAAATACAATGAGATCCAATATGTCGAAGGGCTCAAGGATTATGTCATCATCAAGACCGACACCGGTCGCATCATCACATTGCAGACGATGAAGAGCCTTGAAGAAAAATTACCTCAACCTAAGTTTATGCGTATCCATAGATCTTATATCATCAATTTGGAAAAGATTGTAGCGGTAGTAGGTAATATGGTAGAGGTGCTTGAAAAAGGACAATCCAAATTATTACCAATCGGCAAAAATTATAGGGATGAATTGGAGAAGGTTGTGGAGAAGAACAGATTGTAGCCTCGGCACCATTTCATCTACTCAGGGTTTCAGAATGAGGTAGTCTAACTGATCTACTTTGGAATCCAGATTATTCCTAAGGTATCGACACAATATGCTTAAAATAAAGCAAGCCTAAGTTGTATTCGGTCTATGGCATTCAGACTATATAACTCAAAAATGCTATCCAGATTCGGGAATGTAAACTAGACTGTGTCAGAGCCTTTCCTACTCCACTTTGCCCTAGGGCAAAGTGGAGTAGGAATTTTTTTTAGATCAACCGCATCCTCCCTTCAAACATAATACTTAGTTGTTGAATTGTAAGAGC
>JANOWJ010000175.1:0-53166 GCA_031417835.1 Saprospiraceae bacterium
GATCTCGGACCAGGTCATATGTTATCTGATGCGATACGGTTGGCCAGAGTACTCGAGCCATACAATCTTATGTGGTTGGAAGATATGCTTACTGGTGATTACAGGCCCTATGTCAATGCAGATGACTATCTTGAACTTACCAGAAGCACCACGGTACCGATTCATACTGGTGAACAAATTTATTTAAGACAAAATTTTCGTGAGTTGATTGAAAAAAATGCAGTTCGAGTAATTGGTCCAGATGTAGCCGATGTTGGCGGGATGGCTGAACTTAAGTGGATAGCAGAATATGCTGACCTTCATGGAATTCAAATGGCACCACATGGCATTTTTGATGGGTTGATCGGAAACGCTGCGCAGGTTAATGTGGCCGCCACCATGCCACAAAACTTTATCGCATTTGAGTTCTCCACAGAAGTTCAGGAGTGGTGGTATGACATCATTGATGGGATGCCAAACAATATTGTAAAAGACGGACACATAGAGGTATGGGACCGGCCTGGTCTTGGAGTTGAATTCAATGTAAAAGCAGCAAAACAATATCTGGCGGCAGAAGACAAAAACTTTTTTGATTAATAAATTTTCACTACTTTATCATTTTTTTAAATAACGGACGAACCATTAACTAATTTAAAACCATGGAAGATAAAAAAGAAAATGCAGGAATTGGCAGGCGTGAAGCAATAAAAAACTTAAGTCTCGGCGCTGCCGCAGGCACTTTTGGAATTCTTGCGGACCCCAATATGGAAGTTGCTAAAGTCTACAAAAAGGCTACAATTGGTCTGCCCCCTTTAAAAATCACAAAGGTCAAAGCAATTTATACTTGTCCAAATGGTATAGAATTGATCGTCGTAAAAGTAGAGACCAGCGAGCCAGGGCTTTACGGATTGGGTTGCGCTACTTTTAGACAGCGAGCTCATCCGGTAATTTCTGCGATCAATGACTATCTTAACGATTTTTGCATAGGAAAGGATCCCGACAATATTGAAGATTTGTGGCAAACTACCTATGTAAGTTCTTATTGGAGAAATGGTCCTGTACTTAATAACGCTTTGAGTGGTCTCGACCAAGCATTGTGGGATATTAAAGGTAAGCGAGCAAATATGCCTGTGTATCAATTATTAGGTGGCAAGTGCCGTTTTGCAATTCCTTGTTATTCTCACGCCAGTGGTGAAACGATTGAAAAAGTTGCCGAGGATGCTACAAAAAAAATGGAGCAAGGCTTTAAATATGTGCGTATTCAACTTGGAGGATATGGAGCAACTCAAGCATTAGGTGGCTATGGCGCTACTAGTCTTGGAAAACCTGACTTCAAAGCTGCAGGATTTGGTGCCCCAAATGATAATTATATGGATACCTATAGATATTTAAAAGGTATACCGGATATGTTCGAACTCGTAAGAAAAGTTTGTGGTGCAGAAGTAGAACTGCTACATGATATTCATGAACGGATACAACCCAGTGAGGCTATCTCCTTGATAAAAAATTTAGAACAGTACAGACCATTCTTCATTGAAGACCCATTTTCACCCGAGAATATTGGATATTTTAAGTTGCTTAGACAACAAACCAGTGTACCCTTGGCCATGGGTGAATTGTATAACAATCCACATGAGTGGATTGGGCCGATGTCTGAAAGATTATTCGACTTTATTCGTATACATATTTCTCAGATTGGTGGCATCACTCCAGCCATGAAGGTCGCCAGGCTCGGTGAGGCATATAACATTCGTACAGCCTGGCATGGACCTGGAGATGTTTCACCAGTGGGTCATGCAGCCAACGCTCACATAGATTTCGCTATTTGGAATTTTGGGATTCAGGAAAGTGTAACTTTTTCGCCAGAGCTTCGGGAGATTTTTCCGGGTAGCCCAACAATGAAAAATGGCTACATGTATGTTAATGAAGCTCCAGGGCTCGGTGTTGATGTCAATGAAAAATTAGCTGCAAAATATCCTCTTCCCAATAAACAACTAAATGAATGGACACAGGTAAGAAAGAGCGATGGCACAGCAATTCGGCCTTAATAGTCCTTCGGAAATAATCAAAATTGAAACCTGAACGCAGGTCTGATGGTTGGTTTGGGTACCCAGTTAGTGGAAAGTTTAGCATAGCTTTGAAATTCAATGATTTGTTTGAATTTATACTCATCAGGCAAAGACTTCATCTTTTACTGTTTTATGTGCTTGGCATTTTCTTGTCAAGGCTTTTAAAGGATGCCAAAGTTAAGACTGACGCATTGACTTTTGGTAATAAGCCTGTAGGAAAAGTCAAAACCTATGGGCTAATATTGGAGAAAAACAAATATCCATTGCGGTTACTGCTTTACTGCAGTGTTGAGCTTTGCTGTAGTAGATCCTTGCGTTTAAATACTAAAAGGGCATATGGTACATTTTTAGTGTCAAATGGAATAATTCAAAGGAGATTTTACATGGATAGTAGTATGGATAGCATATTTTAATGTAAACCAATTCTTATGAAGCATACATCTTCGATCTCAAACTTAGCCTAGGCGATTAGTAACCTGCAGGTTGATAATGAGTGTAGCATAGAAAACTACTTTGTCCTACACCCTTATCATACCACCTTTTAGAGAGTTTGCGTAATTGACTATATTTGGTTTACTTAAATCCTTTATTTCAATGAAATCATTAAGATTCCTTCTCTACGTTATTTTACTTATAGATAGTACGGTCATGTTCGCTCAGCAAGCCATGACTGCTATCAAACCATCACTGGCTGTCAATGAATTTGTTCGTTCATTATCAAAAGAGCAATTGGCACTCTGTTCAAAACCATTTAGTGATACTCAGCGGGTCAATTGGGATTTTGTACCCAGGACAGATCGCACAGGTATCACGCTGCATACCTTAAGTCAAGACCAATTAGATCGATTTTATCGACTAGTGCTATCTACGGCCGGTGAAACTACTTTAGAGAAAATGAAAAGCGCTTCTTGGCTAGAAGGAATACTCCGTGGGGTAGAAGGTCGCCCTGAAAATGACACCCATCGAGATCCTAAGAAATATTTTATCCAACTATTTGGCATCAGTCAAATGGATAAAGTATGGGGCTGGAAATATGAAGGCCATCACATCTGTCTTAATTATGTGATTAAAGATGACAAAGTCGTATCAGCCTCACCATCTATTTATAGCTCTAATCCGGCTATCGTATTGGCTGGTCCGGATCAAGGCAAACAAATCTTAAAGAAAGAAACTCAACTGGCATACGATCTATTAACTTCGCTCACTGCCGATCAAAAGACCAAAGCTATTGTATCTGCAGAAGCGCCCAAAGAAATCTATGCCTATAAAGAAAGAACCTCAACCGTAAATACTCCTGGCGGAATTTTTTATAATGACTTGAATAAAATTCAACAAGTTAAACTTAAAGAACTCGTGACTTTTTATATCTCCAGAGCTTCAAAATTTTTTGTAAAAGACATGCTGGATCGTATCGAAAAAATTGGTTGGGACAAGGCTCGGTTTAGTTGGGCAGGGTCAGAAGATGTGACGGTCAATCATGCCAATTATTACAGTGTACAACACCCAGAGTTTTTAATTGAATATGATAATTATCAAAACAATGGCAACCATGTGCACAGCATATTCCGAGATGTAAAGAATGATTTTGGAGATGCATTGGCCGAGCATTTGAAAAAGGATCATTGATCCGGTTGTAGTTTATAAATGGGATGACCAGGTTTGTAACTTAGCTAATTCCGAACCTCAAGACTCAGAACTGCGGTAATCGCCGTTGAGTGTATCAATATATCATGCTCAAATCATGAGAGATAAGTCAGTCTATCGCTCTTGCTGTATTAATTAAGACATTTAGGATCGAATTGCCATGTAAGTAGGTTCGTTAGAATTATACATAGTTAGAGTGGTAACAATATCCGATCCTGCGCTTGATGTGGTATTACCTGCTACTACAAGTCTTACACCCAATCCTATCAGTCCTGGCGAAAACCTCACCATAGAAGGGACCAATCTTGACTTGGTCATAGGAATATCCTTTGTCGGAGCATCTGGCGTGGTCACCATTTTCATACGCAAATCAGCTACAAAAATCGAAGTGAAGGTACCTAATGGTGCTATATCCGGTAAACTTACTTTTACTGTACATAATTCTACCGTGACTTCCCAATCTGCACAAGAATTGACTTCTACTGTCGTTGTAGAAGGGCTGTATTTCCCAATTTACGAAGATGTATAATGGTTTCTAAACTATAAGTATCTATGTCGGTAGGACAGGTTCCAGTGGCAGGAGAGTCAATTTCGGTATCAATGAGAGGAATGGAGTCACTGTAACTTTGGTGGATAGGCCTTGGACTGATTTCACGACCAAGATTTCTGATCTTGGAAATCATGCAAAACTCTCTGCCATCTACATCACTGAATATAATAATACACAGGGCGATTATACCATGTATATTGAAGATATCGGTTTGAATTTTTAATCCCTCATCAATCAAAGAGAGGTGAAAAATGAGGGGGTGTGTTCAACTTGTACAATCGTTAATTGCCTAAAAAAATGTGGTCTTAGTGAACTGGTTGCATCATTTACCAATTTTTTATTTTGGTTTACTTCTTTGAATTGATCAAAAGGTGGCTCAGAAGGCTATCACTTTCTACCTATCTTTGCTTTACAAAACTATGGTTCGCAAGCATCTTATCTCTATTCATCTTTCCACGGCCGATACATCTGGTGAACCTGTCTGTATTGCAGGTTCCTTTAATAATTGGAACGAACACGAATACCAAATGAAAGAGGTCCAAAAAGGGGAGTACCAGATCGAATTCGACCTGCCAGCCTCGATCAAACAGCCTATCGAATATAAATTTCTGCGGGGTCGATGGGCCAATGTAGAATTAGATGAGTTTGGAAGTGTTACAGACAATAGAATCATAGATGACCCGGATGAGCCCATCCGTGTATGGGTACCTCGATGGCGGGTCAATGGTCATCTATGTGATGATGATCTAGGTCCGATTAAAAAATTTCACGAAGTGACCTTACCGCGTACCCGCAAGAAACGAAGAGTTTCGGTGCTGCTTCCCTATGATTACTATCAATCCTATAAACGGTATCCGGTGCTTTATCTGATGGATGGCCAAAATTTATTTGAAGAAGGTGCTCCATTTGGAAGCTGGAATATTCATAAAAAACTTGCCGTATTGGCTGAAAAAAACAGGCATGAGGTCATCATAGTCTGTATCGATCATGCGGGTAAAAAAAGAATTGAAGAATATAATTATATCCGACATTATCAATCGGAACAGGGTCGTGGGCATTTATTTTTGGACTGGATCGTGGAAAAGTTAAAACCATTCATCGATAAAACGTATAGAAGCATAAGCGATCAGCCAAATACCGGCATTGGCGGCAGCTCCATGGGTGGCCTCATTTGTTTAATGGCTGGGATTACCAAACCTGAGGTTTTTGGCAAATTAATGATCTTCAGCCCCGCCTTATGGAAAATCCTAGACATCTTATATGATCGAATGATCTATCTACCTCTGGTCAGCCATGATCAGCTGATCTACCTCTATGCCGGAGGTCGAGAAGCTTCTAATATGAAAGGCTTCGCTAGGGATTTTTATAATCAATTGAAATCGAGCGACCCTGCCAATGATCGTATTCATTTTTCAGTATTGGAGTCGGGCCAACACAGTGAAAAGTTTTGGGGTCGAGAATTTCCTTTTGCAATGAAGTATTTATTTTTCTGATCTTTACGCCCTATGAATTCAATTCCTGTACTAAAGTTTGACCAAGTAAGTCAACAAGATGTCATCATCATCCCGTATTTAAAAAAGGAGCGGAAAAAGACCATTAAATATCTTATTGGATTAGAATCGCAGCCATCCTCCTCTTGGCTGCTGGAAGCTATAAAACTGGTGCGAGAACAATCTTTAGAACAGCATAAATCCATCATCCAATATGTCGGAAAAAATAGAATAGCTCTGATAGCCATCGATGAATCTGCGAATTATCAAAAAATTGCTTTGTCAGTAAGAACTATCTTGTTTAAATTATTAGCCACCCAGGAACAGGGAAATGCGGTTTGTTTGATTCCATCTTTTCTTAAAACAAAGACTATAGCGGCTTTAAGCAATGGTGTAAGTATGGCTTACATGCGGGTAAATTACTTCAGGACCGACCGAAAAGATGATTATGGAAGTTTTTATTTTTTGACAGATAAGGGTAAATCAGTTTCTGATCCACTGATAGATGGACTTACGGTGGCAGAAGTTCAAAAGGATATTTGCAGACTGGTCAATCTTCCGTCTAATGAAAAAAATCCATTGTATATTGTCAATTGGGCTAAAGACAAATTCAATAAAAGAAATATATTCGTAGAGATCCTTGACACAAAAGGATTACTTCAACATGGTCTTGGAGCATTGCTAGCGGTAGGCAAGGGAAGTAAAACACCTCCTTACCTGATGGTACTTACATATGATCCTAAAATAAAAGGCAAACAACGGCATATCGGCTTGATCGGTAAAGGGGTGACTTTCGATACAGGGGGTATCAGCCTCAAAGATCCTATGAATATGCATCTCATGAAAAGTGATATGGGTGGGGCTGCAGCAGTGTTGGGTACCATGGATATCATAGAAAAGTTGAAGATGAATGTAAAGGTGACGGCAGTCATACCGCTTGCAGAAAATGCAATAGGACCGGATGCTTATCGTCCGGGTGATGTGATTTCTTCTTTGAATGGCAAGAGCATAGAAGTGATTGATACGGATGCTGAAGGTCGATTGATATTGGCCGACGCCATTACCTATATGCTCCATCATCATAAGCCTGAGATTATGATAGACCTTGCGACACTGACGGGTTCAGTGATTATGACATTAGGGTATAAAGCCGCGGGTATGTTTACCAATAACGATGACCTGGCCAAGGCTATGACAAAAGCTGCAGATAGTAGTGGTGAAAGAGTATGGAGATTGCCTCTCTGGGATGAATATGAAGATGAGATGAACTCGGATATCGCCGATATCAAAAATCTGGCGACAAAACCAGTAGCAGGAGCCATCACTGCTGCAAAATTTTTACAAGCGTTTACAGAAAAACATCCTGCATGGGTACATCTCGACATTGCGGGTGTGGCCATGATGGATTCGGACTTTAGTAAACAACGGAGTGCAACCGCATATGGCGTCCTTCTCTTAAAACAATATATCGAAGATCTTATCAAATAGAACCGAATGAATAAACCGCTTACTTTTTTATGTATTGCTTCTTACTTCAAAGGCAATCGATTTATGCAAGGCCTCAAAGCATGTGGAGCCAAAGTGTTGCTGCTGACTTCAAAAAGGCACGAAGACAAAGCCTGGCCTCATGAAAGTCTGGATAATATATTTTATATGGATGCTGATGAACGCAATCATTGGGATATGAATGATGTGATCAAAGGACTTGCATGGCTCATGCGATCTGAAAAAATAGATCGAATAGTATCACTTGATGATTTTGATGTAGAAAAAGGGGCTTTGCTTCGGGAGGAATTTAGAATTGCAGGAATGGGCCAAACAACTTCACGATATTTTAGAGATAAACTGGCTATGCGGTTAAAAGCAAAATCAGCTGGAATACCGGTCCCCGAATTCACAGCTGTATTTAACGATGATATGGTGCATGAGTTCATTCGTACGACGCCTACTCCCTGGATGCTTAAGCCCCGGGGAGAAGCATCAGCTACAGGCATCAAAAAAATTAATTCTGGGGATGAGCTTTGGCAAAAACTTAACGAACTAGGTGAGGAGCGTCATCTCTATTTGTTGGAACGTTTTATTCCGGGTCAGGTCTATCACATGGACAGTATTGTGCAAGATGGTATAGTGGATTTTGTACGTTGTAGTCAATATTTGGCACCACCATTTGATGTGGCACATGGAGGAGGCATATTTCGCTCTGTGACAATGGACCTTTCTACAGAAGACAATAAAGCTCTGGAAAAGCTCAACCAACAAATTCTTAATGGATTTAATCTTCAATATAGTGCTACACATACTGAAGCTTTAAAGAGTAATGATGATGGAAAATTTTATTTTATTGAAACTTCTGCGAGAGTAGGAGGTGCTCACATTGCAGAATTGGTAGAATATGCTACTGGCCTCAATCTTTGGGAGGAATGGGCAAAAGTGGAATACGCCATAGCCTCTGGGCAACCTTATAAATCGAAAAAGCCGCTTAAAGATCAGGCAGGGGTCTTGATCTCACTGGCTAAAGAAAAAACGCCGAATTATACAAAATTTAATGATGCTGAAGTAGTCTGGACTATGCAAGATATGGATCATCATATGGGATGTATCGTAAAATCACATAGCCGAGATCGCGTATTGGAGCTTATGGATAAATACGCGGGTATTGTGCAACATGAATTTCATGCGGCTGCACCTGCTCCTGATAAACCTATTCATTAATATTTTATACCAAAGTCTAGGCTTCAATAGGATTCCGTTTTTTTTTTAATATCCTATGAATGGTGGTAAAATGTTTTTTTAAAGTAATTCGTTCATTTTTATGTACCACTGCTTTATATCTTAAATTATTCCTAAAGTAGAAGTATGCAAAAAGTTCAATCGGTTCTACGTACAATTTTTATTATGCTTGGATGACACATCAGTTACCTAATGGGGGCGCAATCTGTACAAACGTTGATGAATGAGCCTATCGATCTGAGCCGGGATTTCAGAGACTATACTAATATGTATTTTCTGGCGGATAGTCTTAGTTCATTTGACCCGATGACTGCTAGGGGAGAGGTGATCTGGTGCAGATCAGAATACTACCCTGCCCACGCTTTCAACTTTACGCAACATGGGATTCGTCGCACCGCAAAAACGAATTGCCGGCCCGCGAATATGCTGCTAAGCCTAATAAGCACTCTTATAGGTATTTCGTAATTTCACTTTATGGAAATTGAAATTTTCACCTTATGTGATTACGCCCAAGACATGAAGGGCAAGTTTGTGATCGTCGGTACGTTTGACACGATTTTCCCTAAGCTCTACCCATGTGTACATGCATCTTGTAGTGTGGCGTTGAGACTTAGGTTTTCAGAAGAAGAGAGTGGTGAACATATGATGAAACTAAAGATCATCGATGGTAAGGGCAATGAACTGGTGAAAAATATAGAAGGCAAGATTCAAGTACAAAGGCCTGCTAAAGGATATCATTCCACTATAAATTTTGCATTACAGTTTAATCAATTGAAATTTGAATCGGCCGGCAAATATGGTATAGAGCTTTATATGGATGACGAGTGGCGTTCCGGTTTGCCACTGCGCTTACACGAACTTACATCTGATTAATAAAGTCAAATTAATCCACAGAAGAGGTTAAACATTACTTAGATCAATCGGCAGTTTATAAATTCTTTTTTTGATCAAATTAAAGATTGCATTACCTAGCGCAGGGGCTATCGGTGGCAGTCCGGGTTCACCTACCCCTCCAGGTTTTTCCAGATTGTCCATAATATGAACTTCCATCAGTGGTGTCTCGGCTATACGCATGATCGGGTACTGATGATAGTTGGTTTGATCGCATTGACCTCCAGTAAAAGTAATACCACCTTTGATCGCTGAGGTCAGCCCCATCACTATATTCCCTTCTGTTTGGGCTTTTACATTATCAGGATTGACATATTGGCCACAATCAAGTATGGAGTATACTTTGACTATTTTGATTTGATTCCCTGATTTAGTCACTTCGACGATGGCAGCAGCCATAGACTCAAATGATCGGAACATCGCCATACCTCTGGCGTGACCGGCAGGCAGTGGATTCGCTTTATTGATTTCTTCTACTTTCTCTATGACTTTGAGATCTCGCTTAGAATTACGCAGTAGTTGTTTGCGAGCTTCTATTGGATCCTGGCCAGCGAGATGAGCTAATTCATCGATAAAACACTCTTGGCCCCAGGAAAAATTGGAAGCATATACGGATCGCCACCAGAGTATAGGTATCGGTGTCTTGACGCGGCTGTAGGATAAATGATGTATTCCAAATCCGTATTTATGATTTTCTTTACTGAGTTCACCAGCCAACCAAGAATCTGCTTGGTAATTCATCAGTCCATTCCAATGCTGCCCTTGTATGGATTCACCGATGGCATGGTGACTTAATGCTGCTGGTTTATTATTGGTCCCAATCACCCCACGCATTTTACTCAGCATCGCTGGCCTGAATGGGCCTTGGGCCATATCTTCTTCTCTGGTCCATATGAGTTTGACCGGTGCTTTGACCTGACGCGAGATGTCTATGGCTTCTTTCATAAAGTCCATAAATGCTTTGCGACCAAACGAGCCACCCAAAAGCTGCGGATGTATTTGAACTTTTTCTTTTGGAATTTTTAATAATTCAGCGGTGTCGTTTAGTGCACCATCAGGGCCTTGGATCGGTGCCCATACCTCAACAGAACCATCTTCTTTGACATGCGCAGTTGCATTGACAGGTTCTATAGCAGCATGAGCCAGGAAAGGCGTTTCATATACTGATTCCAGTTTTTTATCTGACGAATTGTAATAGGCATCAAAATCCCCATCTTCTTCGGCCCGGATGCCATTTTTATCTGGTCCTGCAGCTTCGTAGGCATCTTTAAAATATTTTGCCGTATCCAAATTAATCTTGAGGTCAGCATGATCCCAAGTGCACGTAATCAGACGACTTGCTTTGAGTGCCGACCAATAATTATCTGCTACTATGGCCAGTGCATCGGTCTTGCCATTAGGGTAAGAGTGCTCAGTCTTGATAATATGTTTTACCCCTTTGACTAATTTGGCTTGAGTAGCATCATAATTGGTCAATTTGCCTTGAACTGATGGAGCATGGATCGTCACGGCATACAACATCCCAGGCACCACGACATCTATGCCAAATACAGCTGTCCCATTGGTCTTAGCTGGGATATCACTGCGTTTATTATATTTCCCCAAAATTTTAAATTCTTTGGGATCTTTCAACTTTGGACTTTTAGGTACTTCCAGTTTGATTGCATCTTTGACTAACTCGCCATACGACAATTTTTTATCACTGGTTTTATGGTAAACTACACCCTCTAAAGCATAACATTGATCAGGAGCAGTCTTCCAAGTATTGGCTGCAGCTTGAATCAACATTTCTTTAGCAGCCGCTCCCGCTTGTCTTAGGTTAGTCCATAGGCCTCTTACGGTACTGCTGCCACCAGATTGTTGCGAGCCATATTTTGATCGACCATCAGAAGAAATAATATTAACCTGATCTAGTCTGACTTCCAATTCTTCGGCGATGAGTGAAGGCACGGCTTGTATAGAACCTTGGCCCATATCAGGTCTGCTATTGACCAAAGTGATCTTTCCCATCGCATCGATGAGCACAAAAGGATTTAGTTCTGTACCGATATCTTCAATACTTAACTTTACAAGTCTATTGCCAGCTATCGATGAGTGTACGCCGATGATGAGCCCGGTCGTACCCAATATGCTTTGTTTTAAAAATGTCCTTCTTTCGATAGTTGTTGACATGACGGTATTGATTTAAAGGATGAAGATTTAAGTATTATTTGGAAAATCAATTTGTTCCCATTGCCTTGGTTTTGGACATATCTGCAGCACGATGAATGGCTTTGCGAATTCGGTCGTAGGTGCCGCAACGGCAGATATTGCCACTCATATAGGTATCAATGTCTGTATCACTGGGATTGGGATGATCGGTCAACATTGCGACGGCTGACATGATTTGGCCACTTTGACAATAACCACATTGAGGTACTTGCTCTTCAATCCAAGCTGCTTGCACGGCGTGCAGTACTTGCGGTGTGCCAATCCCTTCAATGGTGGTAATACTTTGCTTTTTCTTTACTGCGGAGATCGGATATTGGCAACTGCGTACTGGTTTGCCATCCAAGTGTATGGTACATGCTCCACATTGGGCTATCCCGCAGCCATATTTAGTGCCTTTGAGCCCGACGAGATCTCGTATCGCCCACAGCAGGGGCATATCGTCTTCAGCTTCTACTTTGTGACGCTGACCATTAATAATAAGATTAAATGTTGCCATTTTAAATGATTGAATACCAAATATAAGTATCTGGTATTGGTTTGGCTGCAATTTTTGTTTTTTTTAATCTTTTTATAACAAATCGATCATTTTCATCTTTCATATAAATGGCAGCTCATTTCATTCCTGTGATTAGTAATTCAAAGTCAGTCCTAGGCCCAAGCCCATGTCACTATCGTAATGGGTAGATATTGCTATATTTCGTCCCAGGATATATTTAAACCCAGCCATATATTCAGTATCCGTATTCAGCATAAAATTCATTCGCAGTCTTTTGGAGATAGGTATATCCTCTCGCATAAATTGAAGTCTTAAATTGCCATCATGATATATTTCCCCTTGTATTTTTACCAGCATTGGGAGGGTATATTCAAGTCCAAGACTAAATTGTTGTCGTTTATCTTTTGTGTTGGCTTGACCGAAAAGATTTTTTTCTACTTCCCCTTCCTTTAGTTTTCTATACCGCCAATCAAAACCTATAAAGGGCATGATCCATTGCATTTTGTCGAGGTAGCGACCTATATGTGTTTCCGTTTCATAGCCATGCCTATCATGATGCCCCAACCGCCATTCTGTTCCGATACTCCACCGGGTCCCTTGGACCATAGCCATACCATCATTACCGTTGGATGCAAAATCATTTTCAGCCATAAAATGAAAATTTTTGTCATCGGCAAATAGTTTGCGTTGGGCCAGTTTAGGGTTTGGAATAAGTGGATTTGGCGCTTGGTTTTCGTAGCTCAGTACTCTGCCCATACCGCTCATCATATGATACAAGATATGGCAATGAAAAAACCAATCCCCTTCCACATTAGCATTGAATTCCAGGGTATCGGTTTCCATAGGCATGATATCTACTATATTTTTAAGCGGAGCATGGTCGCCCATCCCATTTAATAGCCGAAAGTCATGACCATGCAGGTGCATCGGATGACGCATCATAGATCCATTATGAATGACCATTCTGACATTTTCGCCTTTTTTGATTAATATTTTGTCAGCTTCTGAAACCACTTTATTATCCATGCTCCATACATACCGATTCATATTTCCTGACAATTCAAATTTTAATTCCTTTACCGACACATTTGACGGCAATCGGGTGACAGTAGGCGATTTAAGCATGGCATAATTAAGGGTAACAATATCCGCCAATGCATTGGCATTGTATCTATTCGGGTCATCGTCCATGACTTTGGTATTTACTTCGCCTGTGATCTCAGGATACATGACTACGTTCATGTCCATTTGATTTAAGCTCATGTTCATCCCCATATCATCCAAATCGCCATTCATTTTCATCATATCATTCATCATATCCATTCCTTCAAAATATTTTAACCTCGGTTGTGGCGAAATCAATTGTTTAAAACCACTTCCTATAAAATAAGAAGCAGAATTGGTCCGATCTTCCGTGGTGGCCATAAACTCATATGCGGTATTTCCCGCTGGAATAGGCACAATAATATCATAGGTCTCTGATACGGCTATGATCAATCTATCTACCTCCACGGGCTCCACATCATTGCCATCATTGGCTACCACAGTGATTTTACCGCCGGCATAGCGCAACCAGAAATAAGAGGAAGCTCCGCCATTAGATATTCGTAATCTGACTTTGTCACCGGCTTGGAGTGGTTTTTTATCTATTTCTTTTACGACAGTTTCCGATTGGCCATTCATCAAAATTTTGTCGTAATACACATCGCTGACATCCATAGCCAACATTCGTTTCCATTCGTTTTTAAATTTAGTTTTAAGATGGCCTGCCTTTAAAGCCTCGCCATAGCTTTGTACAGCATTCTTTTTTAATGCAAACCAATCGGTGGCATTATGCAGCATCCGGTGTACATTTTTTGGGTTATAATCTGTCCATTCACTTAATACAATGGGGATAGTAGGGATATCATCTATTCCAGGCCTAAACGTGGGATCGTTTTGGCTTTTAAGCATGACAAAATTGCCATACATGCCTATCTGCTCCTGCAAGCCGCTGTGACTATGATACCAATGGGTACCATGTTGAATAATGGGGAATGTGTAGATGTGTGTCGTATGCGGTTTGATGGGCATTTGGGTGAGATTGGGTACACCATCTTCTTTATTAGGCAAAAACAAACCATGCCAATGAAGTGATGTCTCTTCATCCAGTTCATTATGAGCATATATGAGAGCAGTATCGCCTTCGGTAAAGGTGAGTGTAGGCATGGGTATAAGCCCATTGACAGAAATAGCTCTTTTGGGTTTTCCAGTAAAATTCACTATGGTATCTTTGATATAAAGATCATATCGAATTGTTTTGCCAACGTATTTTTTCATCGGTTTACGAGGTTCCCGAATTTCCTCAGATTGGGGGCGAGCCGATGGCACAGGAGTTTTATGTTGTTCGTGCTGGCTGATGACAGGGTATGCCGCTATAACAAATAGCAAGGTGGTAAATAAATTTTTCAACATTGTAATTTTAATTATTTTCAAAATCAAAGGCTATCATTACGTGTTCCCATAAAATTCTGATCGTGCCTTTAGTGGGACTTAAGGGAACTACTTCATACGTAAGGGCTTCTACCAATTGTTTTTTGGATTTGGGCTTGACGACAATTCGGAGAATGTCATGTTCAACTTTATACTCATCGGCCAGATGCATAGCCCAAGATTTATTCAGGATGATAATCCATGATTTTTTATTTGGAATGGTAAATAATCCATATTTGCCCATGGGGATCTTTTGACCTTTAATCGTGACATCATGAGAAAACTCAATAGCAGTCGCGTGATGAGCCCCAGTGGCCCATACCTGGTCATATGCGACCAGTCCATTCCATATTTTTCTACCGCGTACACTGGGAGATCCATAGTCAATATGCACATGGTTTTCACCCACCATCGACATAGCGACCTTGCGCGGGCTTTTAGCTACTGTTTTGCTGGTGGTATCCTGCGATTGATGTTGTTCATGTTGCGCTTGTAAAATACCGGACCACATTAATAGGAAAATTAATATTTTCATTTTCATTTTATTTTATGATTGCTTCAAATTTCGCTGTCATGCTATGGCTAGTGTTTTTGATGTGATTTATTTAAAGCTGCTGCTTCTAAAGCGTTATACTTTTTAATCTCAAAGCATTTGCAATCACGGACACTGAACTAAAGCTCATGGCCAAAGCTGCCAACATCGGAGATAATAATATTCCAAAAAACGGGTACAAAATACCAGCGGCTATAGGCACTCCTAACACATTATAAAAAAAAGCGAAGAATAGATTTTGTTTGATGTTGCGCATGGTAAGATGACTTAATTTTTTGGCTTTTACGATGCCCTGCAAATCGCCTTTTACCAAAGTAATTTTAGCGCTTTCTATGGCAACATCTGTACCAGTACCCATCGCTATGCCGATGTCAGCTTGGACCAAAGCGGGAGCATCATTAATTCCATCTCCGGCCATAGCCACTATTTTGCCTTCGGATTGCAATTTTTTAATTTCCATTAGTTTATCTTCTGGCAAACAACTTGCTTTATAAGAGGATAAATTTAATTCATCAGCTACTGCTTTAGCAGTATTGATATGATCACCAGTGAGCATGATTACTTGCACACCCTGATTCATTAATTCTGCGATAGCTTTTTTACTGGTGGACTTGATAGCATCAGCGATAGCAACCAGGCCAAGCGCTTTCCCATCAACTGAAATGTAAGAAACAGTTTTGCCTAGTTTTTGTTCGACGGCCATTTTGTTTTCAAGTTCATCAGAAATGGAGATAGTCTCCTGCTCCATAAGCTTTTTATTTCCTAATGCTACTTTTTTACTATCTACGGTGCCTTTCACACCTTTGCCTACCACAGCTTCAAAATCTTTTGCTTCGACCGGAATAGTATTATTTGTTTTAGCATAATTTACAACTGCTTGTGCTAGCGGATGTTCACTATACTGATTTAAGGAAACGATATATTTTAATAACACTTTTTCATCTGCACCAAAAGAGAAGATTTGTTCAACGGAAGGTTTGCCTTCGGTTATGGTACCTGTCTTATCGATGATCAGTACGTTCACTTTATTCAGATTCTCTAAAGCTTCTGCATTTTTTATCAACACCCCAGATTGAGCACCTTTGCCCATTCCGACCATAATAGACATTGGCGTAGCCAACCCTAAAGCGCAGGGACATGCTATGATTAATACTGCAATCGCATTTATAAACCCGTAGACCAAGGCAGGTGCAGGTCCGAAGTTTGCCCAGATGAAAAAGGTAATAATAGAGACAATGACTACGATGGGCACAAAATATTTAGAAACCCGATCTGCTAATTTTTGAATAGGAGCTCTGGAGCGACTGGCGTCATTGACCATTTTTACAATCTGAGCAAGCATAGTTTCTGAGCCCACTTTTTCAGCGATCATCACGAACGATTTATTACCATTTATCGTACCCGCTATCACCGGGTCCCCCATTATTTTATCTACTGGGATAGGTTCTCCTGTGATCATGCCTTCATCTATGCTACTTGCTCCATTCGTAATTTTCCCATCTACGGGTATTTTATCCCCGGGTTTTATTCGTAATAAGTCACCTTTTTTAATGTCATGGATGGAGATAATCTTATCGACCCCATTGATAACTACAGTTGCTTCTACGGGGGCTAATTTTAATAATTCTTTTATTGCTCCATTGGTTTGGCTGTGTGCCCCGGCCTCTAACAATTGTCCTAATAGAACTAAGGTAAGGATTACTGTAGTTGCTTCGAAGTAAAGGGAGACTGTGCCCTGGTGATTTTTAAACTCCATGGGGAATAGATTCGGAAAAAACATGCCTACTACACTAAAAATAAAAGCTACTCCTGTACCGATTCCGATTAGAGTAAACATATTCAAATTTAAAGTAGTGATAGATTTCCACGCTTTTATAAAAAACATCCAACCCGAATAAAAGACTACAGGAATCGATAATCCAAGTTGTACCCAATTCCACTTGGAAGTATCCATTACTTTAAGTAAAGGATTGGTGGGCACCATATCTATCATGGCTATGGCAAAAATCGGAATCGTAAATGCTATTGCGATTTTCAATTTTTTGAGAAGCTCATTGTAGATCTTTTGATCTTCACCATCGCTTGCATTCATTGGAATAAGATCCATTCCACATATTGGACATGCTCCTGGACTATCTTTGATCACTGCCGGATGCATAGGGCAAGTGTATAACGCATTGGAAGCCAATGATTCTGCTTCTTTGACCAAGTGCATTCCACATACAGGACAATCTCCAGGTAGATCATATATTTTATCTCCTTCGCAATGCATAGGGCAAAAGTATTTTCCTTTAATCCCTTTTGTATTACGAGCTAGTTCTGCATTATTAGTTATGGACTGATTGTGAAGGGTTGGTTTTGTGTGATGAGGAGTGAACTCTGGATTTGGCTTATTTTCGTCGGTCCTTAAAATCGTATAGGGTCCAGCAATAGACAAAGCAGTTTGCATATCTGATATTGAAGCTTCTTTCTCCATAACAATGCTCGCTATTGGCGGACTTAGGGTCACTGTGGCCTCAATTCCTATTATCGAGTTCAATGTTTTTTCAACTTTTGACCTGCATCCATTGCAAGTCATTCCAGTAATGGTATAGGTGTGTCTCATTTTAGTTTATATTTTGGCATAAAATGTGAGTTCAAGGTTTTTGTGAACTACAATTGGGGTATGTTTTGTACAATCATAAAAGCAGCACTTGTTCATTTACATGAGCATTATCTTAATTATATGCTATATAAGATCATTTATGACATCATGGTTTATTTCAAGTTAATGTTTATGTTTCGATTCTACAGGCATACAATAATTTTCATACAAACAATGTATAGCACATGCAGCTTGAGCTTTATAATTTTGATGCAAGAGCAAAACCGTTTCGCCTTTTTTGTTTTTTACATAGCAAATACCGTTGTGAGTAGGCTCTTCAATGGTATATTTTTCTTCCGTATCGCTTATATAGTACGGGAAATTATTATTTTTAGGAGCTTTGCCGATCACCTTTCCTGCGGTATCTACGATATTGCCATCTCGATTAATAGTAGTCATAGATTTTCCGGATGGATCCAAGCTGCCGGCTGAAGATATTTTTCCAATTATTTTATTTTCGTAATAAATATGTCCTTTAGAATCCACCATTGCAGTAGATTTCTGAGCATAAATAGTTAGAGTAAAAAAAGTATAAATCAATAGGATTGAACTAATTGTTTTCATTTTTATTATTTTAAATGGATTAATTTATTTGATCGTTTCTTTCGTATTGCCACAAGTCATCATTTGAGATCCGAAATACGGATTTTTGATGGCCATCTCTTTGCTTAACCAGTCCGCGCCTTTACCTTTATTAGCCATAGGACAATGTTGGTAATACATGGGTATACCCAGGTTAGAAGCTTTAATTAAGGAGTACATGTTATTGCTCAATGGCATAAAATATTGTCTTTGGCGAGCGGGGTCTGTAGTTTTAGAAATGGACTCACTATCGGATTTTAAAGCTTTTAAGATTTTCATCCATACAGTGTGTTCGGCTGGATTAAGTAGTTGCATATCTACTAAGTTGATCGCATTGAGTAGTTCTTTTGCTTGGGTAGACACTGTGTTACCGTCCGTTTTGACTAAGCCATCTTTGACGGCAAAATATTGATCAAACACGGCAACTAGTTGGTTTACTTTTGGTTGATTTTCAGTAGGTTTCGCCTGGCTCCTAAGGTCTTTTGCTGAAGGTTTTACTGGTATGTTTTTAGAAGTCGATGGTACAGCCGTTTTGTCTTTGCTTTTATGCTGCTCACTAGTTTGTTCAGTTTTTTCTGCCAGTTTGGACGATTCGGAGAGGTCAGGGGAAGCATGATCAGTATGTTTGGATGATTTTTTTTCTATTTTGGGAGATTGATTGTTTTCAGAAATTATTAATGTATCCTTTATGGCAGAGGGTACTTCTTTTTCTTTGTTTTGAACTACCTCGATATTAGTAATTTTTTTAGGATGGGTTTTATGTGCCCTCGTATACTGGCAACATTCCGGAAGTTTGGCATAAGCATCATCTGGCGCTAGATATTCCTCATTATCAAAACCAGCTAATGCAATTCTCTTGTGTATAAATGAGGGGTTGGTTTTGGTGGCATCGTAAAGAAGAGTGGCCATTTTAGTGGCTTGATTCCATTGTACTATTGCTGTTTTTTTTATAAAGCCGGCTTTTTCAATTAGTGCGGCACATTGTGCACAATTACCATCCACCATAAAGGACGACATTTTATTGTTTTTAATTGGGGGAAGTATCGAAGAGCTTGATGGCATATACCAAGTTGCCATCAATAGTAAAAGCATTGATTTCATTGGATAAAGATTTAATTTAAAGAATAGGAAAATTCAATAGCAAGTATTTGCTTTTAATGAGACAGACCAATGGCTGTCAAGAGTCAACCTAGCTTATTTTAGGTGGCAGCCAAATGGATAAAAAGCCAGAAGACGGAGGCGTATCCCGTTTAGGGAAAAATTGTTTTTCAACCATAGTCTGAAATACATTACTTTTTGTAGTAGCTATAAAAAGGACATGGAAAGTAGTGCCAGAGCAGTGACAATTGTTATGGCCACAATCCCCGCCGCAATTGCCTTCGCAGTCCTCGTCACCGGCAGGTGTGGGTGAGGTCTCAGTGCAATGACTTTTAGTCTCAGATTTAGTAATTTCTTTTTTGCAACAAGATTTTTCTGATCCGGAAGCACATGCAAATACTATTGAAGGCATCAAGGTAATGCTGAGTATTAGGAATAGTATAAAAGGTGATCTGACTGGCATTTAAATCTTATACTGTGCAAAGGTAGGGTAAATGTTAATAGGAATAGTTATAAAATTCTTAATTCCCTTTATCGATTTTCCATATGTCGCGATACTATGGTAAAATAGAATGGCCTTATTTGAAGTCCATATTTTGTATTCTTATGGCATTTAGAATAGCAAGCAATGCTACACCTACATCTGCAAATACAGCCTCCCACATAGTGGCTAAACCTCCAGCACCAAGGATCAACACGATTCCTTTGATAATAAAAGCAAGGCTTATATTTTGCCACACAATGCGCTTGGTTTGTTTGCCTATGTTGATAGCCATGGGTATTTTTGAGGGCATATCGTCTTGGATCACCACATCTGCGGTCTCTATCGTGGCATCGCTACCAAGGCCACCCATGGCTATGCCTACATCACTCAAGGCTACGACCGGGGCATCGTTTACTCCATCTCCTACAAAGGCTACCGATTCGTTTCTAGCTTTTATAGCCTTTACTTTATTCACTTTATCCTCCGGAAGTAGATCGCCAAAGTAGCTGTGGATGCCTAATTGATCTGCTACAAACTTTACGACTGTACTTTTATCCCCGCTGAGCATAGTGGTATTTACACCTAAAGATTTGAGTTTGTCTATTGTATATTGGGCATCCTCTTTTATCCTGTCGGCTATAGTAAGATAACCCACATACTTTTTGTCGTAAGCGATGGCGATCAAGGTATATACAATCGAAGCTGGATCAATATCATAGGGGATACCGTATATATCCATCAATTTAAAATTGCCCACGAGTAATTCTTTTCCATCCACTTCACCTTTGAGCCCATGTCCAGAGATTTCTTCTGCATTTTTCAAGATGATGGTGCTATCTATTTTTCCAACATAATTCAAAATAGCTGTTGCCACAGGATGGGTACTTTGACTTTCCAGTACATTTACCATTTTTAGTATTTCTTCCTTATTATATTCAGGTTTTAAAATCACATCCTGTACGATAAAGACACCTTCGGTCATGGTCCCGGTTTTGTCCATGACCACATTTTTGATATTGGCGATAATATCCAAAAAATTACTTCCTTTAAATAAAATTCCATTTTTACTGGCAGCTCCTATACCTCCAAAATAACCCAGCGGAATACTAATGACTAAAGCACACGGGCATGAGATCACTAAGAAGACTAAGGCGCGATAGAGCCATGAGCTGAACTTGTAATTTAGAAAAGTATCCGGAAGACCAGAAATATTAGATAGGGACAAAAGGTAAGGCACTGCCACAATTAAGATAGCTAAAAGAACAACTATTGGTGTATAGATTTTAGCAAACTTTCTGATAAACAATTCTGTAGGGGCTTTTTGAGCAGTAGCGTTCTGCACTAATTCTAATATTTTACTAAGTTTGCTATCAGTATAAGCTGTGGTTACTTTGACTTGGGCCACCGTGTTTAGATTGATCATGCCTGCTAATACGGTTTCACCTTTTAGTTTGTTATCCGGTTTGCTTTCGCCTGTCAGTGCAGCGGTATTAAAGGAGGCTGATTCTGAAATTAACTCACCATCCAGACCCAATTTTTCTCCGGATTTAAGTTGGATAATTTCACCAATGGTTACTTGTATCGCCTTTACAATTTTGGCTTCATTGTTTTGGAGTACGGTTACTTCATCAGGCCGTTGGTCGAGCAATGATTTAATATTTGCCTTTGCTCTTTTTACTGCTAAGGTTTGAAATACCTCCCCCACCGCATAAAACAACATCACTGCTACGCCTTCAGGATACTCACTGATGGCGAAAGCGCCGATCGTAGCAATACTCATCAATAAAAACTCTGAGAATATTTCACCTTTTGCCACACTTTGGATGGCCTCTTTTATGACTGAAAGGCCTACGGGTAAATATGCTACCAGATACCAACTGATTCTAACCCATCCTGTAAACCAAGGTTGTGGAATATAGCTATCCATTGCAATGGCGATCAATAATAAGACCAGGCTTATGGAGGAAGGAAAAAAAGCCTTTAACGTGGATTCATTCGTTTCAGAATGATCGTGGCCGTCGTCATCGGCATGGCTTTGGATTAATTCTTTAGCCCCTGCGTTGGTATAAATTTTTTCTTCTAACGTACAACATAGTTGTTTGCCGTGTACATCGTATAGATGTGTATGTTTCATCGATTTACTTTAAGGAGGTCTTTAATTAACTTAACTATTTTCACGAATAATCTGTTTCAGCTCAGCCGCTATCTCCATTGGTTTTAAAGGCGGTACATTACTTCCGCCTGTATTTCCTATCGGTATTTTCCCTACAAATGACTTGACCCCACCGAAGAAAAGGCGGGGTAGTTGACCCAAAATCTCTTTGGTGTTTTTAAGTTTTATTCCTAAGGCTAACATTTTCCAATGAACATACGTGTGTTCCAAAGGAAAGGGTTGGCCCAGTATGTGAGCTCTTTCTAAATGATACCACGATACAGCGTAGTTTTTTACATCAAGGGCTATCCTGGCAGAGATTAATTCTTTTTGATAAAATGTCTTTAGTGAGTCTGGCATTTTTGTGATGAATTTCATATTTTATATTTTCAGACTTGCGTAAAACAATGCTTAAGTTGAATAGACTATGATCAGGGATATGTCCATAAAATCCGTGAACTTCAGAATATGCCTAATCGTATTTAGTGAGAATGACCGCCTCCACCTTCAGCTTTTTGTAAGTGCGCTTGTAAGTAGTAAGCTCCTTTGACAACGATTTTGTCGCCATTGTGAATTTCAACTAACGGAGTGACCTGCACATAACCCAGTTGGGAAGCTCCAGTTTTTACCTCAATCCGGGCAAACGAGATTTCTTTTTCATGATCTTCCCCATTATGGCCTTCTTCACCTTCATGTTTATGTTCTTCGCTTTCATCGTGCTTTTCACCCTCCTGATGTACGTGTTCGGATTCCATATTTTCTTTTTCCCATAGAAAGATAAACTCTCTGCCCTCAGCTTTAACAATAGCATCTATCGGTAAAGCATTTACACCATTAGAGCCAATATCAATAAGTGCATTGACATACATGCCTGGGATCAGTATCTGTTTTTCATTTATAATATCTGCATGTACGGCGACTGACTTCGTTTCAATTTCAAATGATTTGCCTACACTAAATACTTTACCTTTGATTTCTTGATTTCCTTGATTAGTAAGGATAAATCGAATCGATTGTCCGGTTTTTACTTTAAATAGATCTTTTTCATACACCAGCAAATCAACATGCATTTTGGAATTGTCTACTATGTTAAATAAGGGGCTTCCAAGCTGTACTGCAGAACCGATGTTGATGTGGACCTCGGTGATACTTCCAGTGATCGGTGCCAGAATATTGATCACGGGCGAATTTGCATTTCCACCAATTGCAATATTTTGACTTAAAATATTGATTTGATCTTCAAGGTTTTTAATTTTAGATTTTTCAATTTTTAAATCTGAGCTTACTTTTTCGAAAATCTTTTTAGCATTGACATTTTCTTTAAATAGTTCTTCTTGACGGGTATATTCCAGATTCAAATATTCTAAATTAGATTTTGCTTTCTCAAATTCTTCATTTAGTTTGGCTCGATCCAGGCGCAGATTATTGTATGCCATACTCTCTAGTGTCGCTAATACCTGGCCTGTCCGTACATATTGACCTTCTATTACTTTAATCGATTTAATAGTGCCTGGCAATGGCACTCCTACTTTGGCTTGGTTTTGTGGTGGGAGTTTGGTATAACCATTTGCGCTAATGACTTCACTTAAATTTTTTATTTCAAACCATGCTGTATCGATGCCGGCATTATCAAATTGAGCTTGATTAAGGTGCACCATTTTTTCATGTGCATGATCACTGTGTTCTTCATCCGAATGTGCAACCTCTGGTTTTTCTTTTATCGATTCCGACAAACCTTTTTGGTCAGAAGTAGACTTGCAAAAAACCAGAAAGAGAATTAAACTTAATGCTGTCGATATAATTATTCCATGGGATATATTTATATTTTTCATATTTTTAGTTTTATTGATTAATGATGAGTTGAATAGAAATCGCTGTTTGATTTAGTCGATGAATTGTTTCCAAATACGTTTTTTGAGTTTCCAAATTTGTTTGCAACGCTAGACTATATTCTACATAACTGATATCCCCACTGGTGTAAGCGCGTGAAGCATGAGCCACGATAGAGGAAACATTGGGCAAAGTCGTATTTTCATAAGTATTCAAACTGATTTTATAGAATGAATACTGATCAATCAATTGCCTCAATTGACTTTGCAATTGAGTTTGTACATACTCACTTTGCTTTTGCTGTTTAGAAAGCTCAAGCTCTGCAGCATTGGATTTCGCCTTGTAATATTTACCACCAAATACTGGAATACTCAGACCTAATTGAACACCTTGAAATCGAGGTACTGCATTATAGTTTCTGATCCGACCATCGAAGTCCTGCGGGCCTGCAATGGATTGAATAAAATAGCCGGCTTTAAAATCTGGTAACGCGGCAGTTTGAATTACTTTCTTTTCAGCATTTGCTATTTGTATTTGTTGTAGCGCCAATTGTATCGTTGGATTATTGCTGATTGAAATACTGTCTAAAATTACTGAAAGTTCGATGGGCTGAAATCCCAGCGGACTCAGCTGCATTTCCTCCGGAGAATTTAACCATTGCCGTATTTTGTTTTTTTCTACATCGATGAGAAGTTGCGTTTGTGTCCTAAGTTGCAGGAGTTGTTGTTGTCTGATATCTGCACTAGTCTTTTCTAAAAATGTACTTTCACCTGTTTTGAGTTTAAGTGTAGCAGCTTTTACATACTGGGTAACTACGCTATCTTCGCGTATCAGTACACTGAGCAGGGCATCCAGATACAGGATGGTATACCAGCTTTGACGGATTTCAAATATTAATTCTTGTTTTGAAATATTTAATCGGTGTCGGCTCAACGTAGTATTTTGCTCTGCTAATCCTTGATGAGCTTTCACATATGAAGGATGTAATATCTCTTGTGTAACGATATAATTTTGATCAAATCGACGGCTATTGTTTTGGCCTAGTAGACCATTAACTTCCATTTTAGGTATCAATACAGCACTTTTTTGTATGGACTGCTTTATTTGTATATCCAGTTCAAATGCTTGCAATGATAAATTATTCTTTTGAGCCAACTCTAAAGCCTCAGGTAAAGTGGCTATACTTTGGGCTTTGAATGAAAAGGGTATGAAAAGGCAAAGTATCCAAATGCCTGTGGCACCAATAGGGATTTTTATTAAGCCCTTTATTTTTACTTCAATAATGTAATATAGGATTGGCAAGACGATCAATGTTAATAAAGTGGCAGTGATCAAGCCTCCTATGACAACAGTAGCCAGTGGTTTTTGGACCTCAGCCCCTGCACCATTGCTGAGCGCCATGGGCAAAAATCCTAATGAAGCCACTGCAGCGGTCATGATAACGGGTCTTAATCTGACTTTTGTACCTTCCTGAATACGATCCCAGACTTCTTTCATTCCTTCTTGTTTTAATTGATTAAAATAACCTATCAATACAATTCCATTTAAGACAGCTACCCCGAATAATGCGATAAATCCGATACCGGCTGAGATACTAAAAGGCATACCTCTTATCCACAATGCAAGGATACCCCCAATGGCCGAAAATGGTATGGCGGTGAATATTAATAAAGATTGTTTCACACTGCGAAACGTGAAGTATAATAGAATAAAGATTAATATCAACGCTAACGGCACAGCTACGGTCAATCTCTTATTAGCTTCTATTAAGTTTTGAAATTGGCCTCCATAGGTAATATAGTATCCCGGTGGAAGTTTAAGATTTTGCTCCAATTTGGTCTCTATTTCTTGTACGATACTTTGGACATCCCGTCCGCGTGCATTAAACCCAATGACAATACGCCGCTTTCCTTCCTCTCTACTGATCTGAGAAAACCCCCGTTCGATACCTATATCGGCTACTTGCTCCAAGGGTATCTGGCTACCTGAAGGAAGAGATATATACATAGATTTTAGATCGCTGATATCCTGGCGATTTGCGATTTGAAGGCGGATGACCAGATCAAATCGTTTTTCGCCTTCATAGACCACACCAGCTTTTTCGCCTGCAAAACCAGTCCGGATTACTGCATTAAGATCTCCGACATTAAGTCCGTATAAAGCTAATTTGTCTTTATTGTATTTTACATTAATCTGGGGTAAGCCTGACACGACTTCAGCGCGTGCATCTTCTACACCATTGATGCTTTGTATTTGTGAGACTACATCATCTCCGAATCCGGCCAATAACTCTATATCTTCACCAAATATTTTAATAGCTACATCACTGCGTACGCCGGTCATCAACTCATTAAATCGCATTTGGATAGGTTGTGAAAATTCTGTGGTTACCCCTGGCAAATCATCCAGTATAAGTTCCATTTTTTCCATCATATCTTCCTTTGTTTTAGCGGAAGTCCATTCTGACTTGTCTTTCAAAATCACTATGACATCGGCTACTTCCATGGGCATCGGATCCGTCGGTATTTCTGCACTGCCTATTTTAGATACCACTTGAATAACTTCAGGAAAATTTGCTTTCAATAATTGTTCAGCTTTGGTGGTCGTCTTTATTTCTTGTGAAAGTGAACTTCCGGGAGGCAAGATCACATGAGTAGCAATATCGCCTTCTTCCAAAGTGGGGATAAATTCCCCGCCAAGCGATCTGAATACAACAATTGAAATAATAAATAATGAAATGGCTATTCCAATGACTAGTGCTTTCATCTGCATGGCGCTTTTAAGGATGGGTTGATATATTTTGTAACTAAAATTGATGATTCGATCAGATATATTGGGGTCATGGCCTGTAGTCTTGCTTAAAAACAATGCACTAATCATAGGTACATAAGTTAAGGATAGTATGAAAGCTCCCAGGATAGCAAATCCTACTGTTTGGGCCATAGGTTTAAACATTTTGCCCTCGATACCTACCAAAGCCAGGATAGGTAAGTAAACAATCAGAATAATTATTTCTCCAAAAGCAGCGCTATTTCTTATTTTAGAAGAAGCTTGATACACGGCTTCATCCATTTGTGAAGCAGTCAGCTTACTTTTTGGAGCTATTTGTAGCCGATGTACTATCGCCTCCACTATGATTACAGCTCCATCTACAATCAAACCAAAATCAATGGCCCCCAGACTCATAAGATTGCCACTTACTCCAAAGAGGTGCATCATACTTACTGCAAAAAGTAATGCGAGTGGTATCACTGATGCGACGATCAATCCTGCCCGCCAATTACCGATCAACAATACCAGGATAAAAATGACGATTAATGCTCCTTCTAGCAGGTTGGTTTCTACAGTGCCTATAGCTTTATTGACCAATTTAGTACGGTCTAAATAGGGTTCTAAGTCCACACCTTCCGGTAGATTTTTTTTAACCTGTTCTATTTTACTGCTTACGCGCTTTACTACATCAGCACTATTTTCCCCTTTTAGCATCATGACCATACCATTTACAGCTTCGCCTTTTCCATTTTTAGTAGTTGCCCCATAACGGATAGCGCTGCCGAACTGTACTTCGGCTACATCTCTGATAAGTATAGGTATACCGTTTTGGTTTTTGATGACTATTTTTTGGATATCCTCCAATGAGCTGACCATGCCTATGCCCCGGATAAAATAAGCATTGGGTATTTTATCGATGTATGCGCCGCCAGTATTTTCATTGTTTTTGCGAAGTGCTTCGAAGATTTCTATGATAGTCGTATTCATACTTCGTAATTTATCCGGTATGACAGCTATCTCGTATTGTTTGAGCAGGCCGCCTAAAGTATTTACTTCTGCTACACCTTTAAGACCAATGAGTTGCGGTTTAATAATCCAATCTTGCACAGTCCTCAATTCCATGGCATTAAATTTTTCTTCAAAGCCGGGCTTAGCAGATACGGTGTATTGGTAGATTTCTCCCAGGCCAGTACTGATTGGCGCCATCTCAGGTGAACCTAAGCCTTCCGGGATATTGTCTTCAGCTTCTTTAAGGCGCTCAGATATCTGAGCTCTGGCCCAATATATATCTACATCTTCTTCAAATACTACCGTAATGTTGCTCACTCCAAAACGGCTTACTGAGCGAAGCTCAATGACTTTAGGGATAGGTTTTACTGCTTGCTCGATTGGATAAGTGATGAATTTTTCTACTTCCTGTGCAGCAAGGGTAGGGGAGGTAGTCAGGATTTGCACTTGATTATTGGTGATATCGGGCAATGCATCTATCGGCAGTCTGGACAAAGAATAGACTCCCCATAGGACCAGTGCCAGTGTAAATAAGCCTATAATAAACTTATTTTTTATGGAAAATTTTATGATTTTATCTAACATCTTTAATTTGGATTATGGTGCTCTGAAAAATGAGAAACAAGTGGAAATTATATCCTAGCACTTGAAATAAATTAACCTTGAAAGATTAATTGCTTTCAATTCTTGCTATGATAGGATGCTATGTGGATCTAAAAAGTACTTGCTACCGCCTTCAGCCGGGATCAAAAGTTAATTGGCTGATAGAAAAAAGATGGAGATAAAATTTAGAACCTAGTAATAGCTCCTTAAACAATCCACTTTGGCGGTTGCCAGATCGAGCAAAAGAAACTCGAAGGAAGATAGTCTACAGTATCTATGACTTTTTTGTTGGGAAAGTCAGCTCTGAAAAATAGAGAAACTATACTGTTGAAGGTCGGTATGATGCTCAGGCTACAACATACACAGTAACAGAACGGAGTACAAAGATCTTCACTTTTTTCATGGTCATGATGTGCAGAAGATGTTGTGGATTCTTCAGTCGGATGATACTCATTGCTTATATCAGTACATGGCAGCATGGTTAATGCCAGAATATACATTGCAAAGAATAATGAAATGCCTTTCATGAACTGCAAAAGTATAAGAAAACTATGGCTTTGGTTGATTTTACACAAAAGACTTCATGGGTTAGTACTCAATGGAATGTTAAATTTTAACTAAACCCTTGAAAATATTCTAAAAGTGGAAAACTTTAAATAATAAATTCAATTATTAAAAATATTTATTTAGATTTGTCTAAAAATAGATTTACAGTATATGAAAATTGATTTTTTAAAGAGAAATTCAACACGTTTGGCGATATATTGTGCTAATAAACTGTCGAAGTCATCCATGCTGCTAGTCTTCAGTCTAATTTGTGCTTGTAGTGTTCTAGAGCCCGCTTTGCCTCCAGATGAAGAACTCTTAGATGGCCCGATTGAAGGCCTTACTTTGTCTGAATCAGCCCAATTTTTGGCTGGAGATATTGCCTTTAATGATGAAGTTTTTAACTCTAAGACTGGTCTTGGCCCTTTATTTGTCAGCACGAGCTGTGGCAGCTGCCATGCAGGTGACGGTAAAGGCCACCCTTTTACAACTTTGACCCGATTTGGCCAAAAAGATCATACAGGAAATCAATATTTGCATCTCGGCGGTCCTCAGCTTCAACATCGGGCAATAGCCGGATATCAACCGGAACTAATTCCGGTCGGAGCAACCTCAACTAAATTGACACCCCCGGCCAATACAGGATTGGGCTTTTTGGAGCTGGTGAGTGATGCAGACCTGCTGGCCATGGCCGATCCAGATGATATCAATAACGATGGTGTCTCGGGGGTACCCAATTGGATTAGGATCCCTGGATTTGTGGAAGTTCCATCCGAAGCAGTAGAGCGCGATGGTAAATATATCGGTCGATTTGGTAAAAAAGCAGCCACTTTTGATTTGTTACAACAGACGGTTTCGGCTTATAATCAGGATATGGGCATCAGCTCTACGTTCATACCGCATGATACATATTCCGGTAAAACGGTAGACCCTGAGGTGTCAGATCACACCATCAGGCAAGTGGTCGCGTATCTTCAGATGTTGAAAGTACCGATCTCCCGAGCACAAAATGATCCCGATGTCAAAGCTGGAAAGGCGTTATTTATGAATGCAGGATGTGAGTCTTGTCATAAACAATCTCTACGCTCTGGTCAATCTAGGACTAAAGCTCTCTCTAATAAAACATTCTATCCCTATACGGATTTATTGCTTCATGACATGGGTCCGGGTTTAGACGATGGCTATACCGAAGGATCTGCTACATCATCAGAATGGCGTACCCCTCCATTATGGGGTTTGGGTTTATCGCCAGCATCCCAAGGAGGTCAATATTATCTGATGCATGATGGCCGTGCTCATACTATAGATGAAGCCATTAAAATGCATGGGGGTGAAGCTGGCAATTCATTAAATAATTATAATAAAATGGCCGATACTGACAAAACTAAGTTGCTCAGGTTTTTAAATTCTTTATAACAAATGGAGCGGTTACAATTTATAAAATCATGCGGAGCGATATGTATCGGTGGGGTCGCGATCTCTGCTTTGTTTCAAAATTGTGCCTCGATAAAAATGCTAGATCGTACCATCGAAGGTGACAATCTGATAGTGCCTGTGCAAGATTTTGAAATAAGAGATAAAGAAGAGCTACGGTTTAAAAAATATATCATCGTGCAAAATCAACAACTTAAATATCCTATCTGTGTGTATCGAAATAGTGCTAGTGAATATCAGGCACTTTGGATGCGTTGCACTCATCAAGGGACAGAGCTTCAGGTATTCGGTGATGCACTGCAATGTCCTGCACACGGTAGCGAGTTTAGCAAGGATGGCAGTCTCACTCAAGGTCCTGCTGATAAGCCCCTGCGCACTTTTCCGGTGATCCTAGAATCTGATCAGCTCAAAATCTCTCTGAAAGCCTTATGAAAAAGTCATCAGCTGCAATCGTATATTTTAGTGTGTGGAGTAGTTGTTTCGCACAGATAGATCCTATACTGTTAAAACAAAAAGAATCGGATTCCTCCAGAACTTACTTGAATATGGATGCTATTTATAATCGTCCATTTGCCACTGGTGATAAACTGCCAGTTGCCTTGGGCGGGTATCTGGAAACCAATTGGCAGCACCTGGGTACTGATGGGGTGACCGATGGTCATCAATTTCAATTTAGACGCATGACTTTATTTGTATCCAGTACGATTCAGTCTAGGCTCAAATTTTTAAGTGAAATCGAATTTGAAGAGGGGGGTAAAGAAATTGCGATAGAATTTGCTGCGGTAGACTTTGAGATCAATCCATTATTTAATTTACGAGGTGGGATGATCTTGAATCCCATAGGTGCATTCAATCAAAATCATGACGGCCCAAAGTGGGAGTTTACTGATCGACCGATTTCTTCCACTCAATTGCTGCCGGCTACCTGGAGCAATGCCGGATTTGGAATCTATGGCAAAAAGTATTCAAAAGAATGGATGCTAGGCTATGAATTGTATATATCAGGCAATTTTGATAATTCAATCATCGATAATTCGGAAAATAAAACATTTTTGCCTTCAAGCAAACAAAACTCAGAGCGATTTGAAGAACTGAATAGCGGCTTGCCCTTATACACTGGTAAGATAGCAATACGGAAAAAAAATATTGGTGAGTTGGGATTGTCTTACATGGGTGGTGTGTACAATAAATATCAAGCCGATGGTATAGTTCTCGATGAAAAAAGAACATTAAATGTATTTGCACTTGACTTTAATACTACGATTGCGGCTACTCAAACTGCATTCACCACTGAATGGGCGCTGATAAATGTCCAGGTACCGGATGGCTATACTCAGCAATATGGGCGAAAACAATTTGGAGGATTTGTGGATTTTATCCAGCCTGTACTAAAAAAGAAAATGTTGGGTTGGAGCCAAGCTACACTCAATATTGCTTGTCGACTTGAATACGTGGATTGGAACGTAGGTACATTTAATGAAACCAGCGGCAGCATAGGTGAGGCATTGTGGAGCGTTATGCCTGCGGTAAGTTTCCGCCCGTCAGCACAAAGTGTACTCCGGTTAAACTATAGATATCAAAAACAAAAAGATTTGTTAGGTAATCCACCTGCGTTTTCTGCAGGATTTAGTTTGGGTATATCAACTTATTTTTGAAAGATTTATAAGCCGTTGCTCTCAGTGATCTTCCACAAGTCACAAGTATCTATAAAGGCTTTAAGGTTAATGTCAAATTGATCACAGACCCTACGAAATTTATTTTATTTAGCGTCACGTTCAACTCAGAATCATCGAGTTTATTGACAGTGCCTTGTACGGTGCCTGTGAGTCCGGATAAATTTGTATCTGTGAGGTATAGATTTTTAGCATCTGAACTCAAATCCCATTTTCCACCAGGTTCAGACTGAGGGTCTGTAGGTTTACATTTTGTGGCGCCTTCATCACTAACTATGGTCTTATCGGATTTGAAAAGAACGACATCATCTTTAGAGCAGGCTTGGATGATCCCGGAAAGCTCTGTGAGTTTAGTACCATTTACATCAACAGCAGGATTGGCGATCCAGCTGGTTATTTGCCACTTGTTATTTTGTAAAATTTCGACCGGGGTATCATCTTTTTGACATTGTATAAATGTAGATAAAGTCCCGAGGATGAATAGTGTATTGACAAATCTGGTTTTCATATTGGTAAGTGGGTTAAGAAAGTTAATATGATTTATTACTAATAAAGGCATTAACTCTAACTTTATAACGGACGGAGGGTTAAAATTATTATTATAAAACAAAATTGATCAAAAATGTATTAACTTAAATCCTGCATTGCTTGGTTTGGACTAAAGAAGTGTCAATCGAATATATGAAGTAGAGAATGCTATCTTTTTTGGGAGCTTTTTAAGCTGGACATTAGGCAGCACGTGCAGAAATGAGAACAATTGATTTTCACATTTGGACCTATTTTTATAACTTTAAGAAAAAAACTATGGTAAGTAAAAAAATGTCTGATGCGTTGAACAATCAAATCATGATGGAAGCGCAAAGTTCTCAAGCCTATTTGGCCATGGGTACTTGGGCCGAGATACAACCTGGGCTTAAGGGAGTCTCTAATTTTTTTTTCAAGCATAGTGATGAGGAAAGAATGCATATGCTCAAACTTATCCATTTTGTAAATGAACGGGGGGGATTTGCCATTGTGCCTGAATTGAAACAACCTGCACTCACCTTTGTGTCACTCAAAAGAGCTTTCGAAGAATTGTTGAAACATGAATTGGCAGTGAGCAGCAGTATCAATGATTTGGTGGAGCTATCCTTAGCAGAAAAAGATTATGCGACGAATAATTTTTTACAATGGTATGTTTTAGAGCAAATGGAAGAGGAAAAATTAGCCAGAGATTGCAATGATAAGCTCGAGATGATAGGAGATGATAAAAGTGGATTGTATCTGTTTGATAGAGATATTATGACGATGGAAAGAACTTAAATTCGAAGTTTTTTTTCAATGATTCTAGTTAGTTAACGTGATCAGCATCAAATGGGGATTGATAGATAATACCATAGGGGTTATGGTTATTTTCCTGAGAATTTAATCAAGGCTCAATGATGGACTTAATAGCTGAAAATTTATCAACTTTTGAATGGTTGCTTCGATCATTTCTTTGATCACCAAAAACTTGTTATAAGCACCAGATAGATGTATAATCTGGTTGGAAAAAGCTTAAACATATTTTTAACCCACATTAATTAAGAGGTATGCGATTATGAAAATCTTTTGGATCGCGTCGTTTTTTTAATTCTTTTCGCGTGCAAAAAGTTCGACAGTACGCTTGATCAGCGTCATACCTTTTACGCAGAAAGACCATTCAATAAGCCATTAAGTAGGTATCTTTTGAATGATCCGGCAACATCTGAAGCTCATGCTTAATCACATCTACTTCTAAACCCAGTATTTCCATAGAAATAACACCTAATAAAGGGGTAGAGTCATCATGCAATTCTATAATTTCTACTAAAGCGCTTCTGTTTTGGATTTTAAGTAGGGCATTATTGTATACATTAGTGATGTATTGTCCAGTGGCAGTACTTACCACGACCTCCTTAGATAGCGGTAGTCCGAGTAATTCAATATATTTTTTTTTGGTAAGGAAAGCGTTGTTGCTCCAGTATCGACTAAAACGTTTGACAAAGAAATAACCCGAATATCAGCTTTCGGAATGATATGCCTCTTCGGCTTTGAAGATATCTTTATTATTACTTACCTCTATACTGATTTCGACTTTGCCCATCTATATCTCAATTGTTATTAGAAGATAGCATCGGTTTTGAAAGAATAGATTTATTCATGAGTTCAGCAGTGATCTGAAGATAGTGATCTCGCTTATAAAAATTAGTCACCCGATTATTCCGATCTATCTTGATTTTATCTTCTGTGACGGGGCTACCTGCATCTGCTACAGCATCAAATATGCCATACACATCCAGATCGACATTGAGTCGCATGAGGTTCCTATTAAATGCTGATTTGTCACGAATCGATTTTACAAGTGTTTTATAAGCTGATTCGGAGATGACTTTTGGCAAGTCGGATTGGGCTGCCAGCCATTTTGCATTTTCATCGAAAATGGCAAAAGCCTGTTGGGTATCTATCTGTTGGCTCAGATGATTGTGCAAGATGGTGATATCCGGGATAGTGGGCCACGTAGAATATTGTAGCCTATTCAACACATCCCATGGCAATGCTGTGATTTGATCTTTCTCTTTTACTTTGTGGTTTTCATAATATCCATTGAGTCGAACATCAGGGACCACACCTTTTATTTGTACGGACGATCCATTGATTCTATAATATTTTTGCATCGTAATGTGCACATTGCCCAAATCCATAGCGGTCGATGCATCCGTATTGAGATTATAGGGGCGTTGTACGGTGCCTTTGCCATAGGTGCCTGAGCCGATGATAAGACCTCGGCGATAATCTTGTATGGCAGCGGCAAAGATTTCAGATGCTGAAGCACTAAATTCATTGACCATGACCATCAGGGGACCATCGTAGTTGGTTTTAGCATCTCGATCAAAATATACTCCCGGTCTTCCTGACTTACTTTTTACCTGAACCACCGGGCCTTGCGGAATAAACAGTCCAACCATATTGACTACTTCCTGTAAACTACCACCGCCATTGCTGCGAAGGTCTACGATCACTCCGTCCACATGATTGGCTTTGAGACGCTCAAGTTCTTTAGCTACATCTTCTGAACAACTTCTACCATTGTCATCCCCAAAACTCGTATAAAACTTCGGAAGATTAATGACCCCATATTTTTTATCCTTGTAATTTAAAATATTGCTTCGAGCAAACGTTTCTTCTATTCTTAATTCTTCGCGTACGAGCTTCACTACTTTGACGGTGCCATCCAATTTCTTTAAAGTCAAGGCGACGACTGATTTATTATCACCTCGGATCAATTTGACCCCATCGGGTATGGAAAATCCTGCTATATCAACAGGTTTTTCATCTCCCTGACCGACTTTGAGTAAAAGATCTCCAGCATCTACTTCGCCGGATTTCCAGGCAGGTCCGCCTACACTGATTGTCACCAGCTTAAGATAACCATTTTCTTCACCAATCTGAGCACCAATGCCATAAAATTTTCCCGAGAGGCTTTCATTCCAGGATCTTTTTTCTACCGGTAGGAAGTAATGGGAGTGTGGGTCCATGACATTGACAAAACTATTCACATACACACTAAACAACTCGTCATCAGAATTTTGAGTACTATACTGTTCTAAAACTTTTTTCATTACTTTTTCCACTGAAGTTCTGGCTTCAAGCTCCAGGGCAGCATCTGGCCTAGTTTTAATAGAATCTACAGTAGATAACTCTCTGACCTCCTTGAGATCTACATATTTTTCAAGGATTTTATATTTGATCATTGTTGCCCAATTTTTGCTACGCTCACTAGCCGTCACTGCGTAATTTTTATTTATTGGGTAGTAGAGTTCAGTTGTATTAGGAGCAAAGACCATGGGTGTCTTAAACCAATTCATTGCCGCCGATTGTAATTCAACGACCCGAGATTTATATTTATCCTTTACCAAATAAAAAAGTTGAATGGATTCGCCATTAAGTTCATCATCTATTTTGTATTTAAATTTAGTAAAAGCATCCATGTCCGCTTTGATAAAGATGTTTTTTTCATGATCCATTTGATCCAGGTATTCATAAAATATCTTTTCGGATAAGGAGTCGTTATATGGTTGTGGGATCACATGGTTTTGTGATATGCTTTTAGCTACAGCGTGTAAAGTCAGATCGTATTTGTCACCCGGGGCATCTGCTCGTCGGAGTCCTAATAAAATAAAAATAGCGTTGAGACAAACAAAGATGGCTAGGGTTTTCATCCAGATCGATCTATTCATGTGGTGAGGATTAATTTTATACAAGGTAAAGTATACAAATTTAATAGTTTAATCCATCTTTATATTGACCATTTGGCGCTCCAGGGGCTAACAACGGTTAAATAAATGATAAAAAATGAGACTGAGGTTGAGTTCAGTCCCATTCATAAACACTCTACTGCTTAAATAATTTGAAAAAAAACCCAAGGAATGAGTTTATCTGCTGACCCAAATCTATCATATAGCATTAGATAACCATTCACCCTCTTTGGGGGATTTTAAACGTGTCAGTTGATAGACTTAGATCAATTTATCTTGTTTGGCTATGCGGATTGCCTCTGCTTTAGAATTGACATCTAACTTATTATAAATATTTTTAATATGTGATTTTACAGTTTCTTTATCTATGAAGAGTTCGGTAGCAATCTTAGTTCTGCTTTTTCCTTCTGAGACCCCTTCGAGGATCTGAGTCTCCCGTTTGGTGAGCGGAGAATTCTGATTTTTTCTGAAGGATTGGATGACCATTTTGGCTATACGTGCACTGAGCGGCCCACCACCTTGCATGACTTCTTTGATGGATTCTATGATTTTGGATGAGGGTGTGTTTTTGGTGAGGTAGCCTGATGCTCCAGCATTTAATGCTTTAAAGATGTGGTCTTCATTTTCATAAACGGTGAGCATAATAATTTGACCGGCTGGATATTTTTTTTTGATTTTAGAGATCGCTTCTATTCCACTGATCCCGGGCAATTCAATATCTAAGAGAATGACATCTGGAAAGTCGCTGATGAGATAGGGTTCTGCGGCTTCATAACTTGGGTAACTGTTGACCATGCATAATCCTTCTGTCAGCCCGATTAAATAGGAGAATGCATCCCTGATGGTCTGGTCGTCTTCTATGATGATGATGCGAGTCTGCATGATATTCAGTGATTAAGAGGTCGTAGGGCTTACAAAGTTGCTTAAACTTATGCACTTTATGATCCCTCCGAAGGGGGGATTTTGAGATGCATCGCGATGATGGTACCTGTAGGCGTATTGTCCAAAATCTCCAAAGTGCCTCCTAGGCGAGTGACTCTTTTTTGAATGTTATCCAGACCATTTCCCTTTTTCGCGGGCGATATAGGGGACTTGATGCCAATACCATTATCTAGGATAGCCAGATATAAAAAATCTGGTTCTGTAAATTTACATTCCAACGTGACGGCGTCGGCACCGGAGTGTTTTAAAACATTATGAAATGATTCTTTACAAATCATAATCAGATTGCGGCTAAATTCAAACGGAGGTTTATAGTTTTTTAGCTGTTCATCCGGATCATTGGATTTAAATCCAATCGTTGAATCTTGAAAAAGATCTGACCCAAAATTTTGGATGCGATGGATGGCATCGTACAGACTATTTTGTTTAGGTACGAGTGCCCAGATGATGTCTTTGGTACCCATATAAAGGCCCTGGATATTTTCGCGGATTTGATGTATGATTTTTAGTTGATCCGCATCTTGCGTAAGTTTGGTTTGGAGGATGTCGGTAAGCAAGGACAATCTGGTGATTTTGTTGCCAAGGTCGTCATGCAGATCTTCTGATGTCCGTTGTTGTATTTTGAATTGCTCTTGCAGTCTTGCTTCGTCGATCAGCCTTCGGTGTCGAGCTTTTGAGTTCAAGCGATATTTTTGAATTATTGTACCTAATATCAAGAGTGAAACTAAAAAGAGAAAACGAAACCAATTTGTTTGATAAAATTTAGGATTGATCGTAAAAGTATATATGATTTCTTCTGAATATAGTGTAGGGTTATTACTTAATAAAGCCCTGGCCTTAAAGGTATAGGATCCCGGGGCCAATTGAGGGTAAATTACACTGGCTATATTTTTGGGCTTGGAGTATGCAGTGTCGGCTCCGACCAATTGATACTGGTACAAAAGATTCATAGGGGCAGAATGATGAATACCTGTAATCGTAAAAGTTAAGTGATTTTGTCCGGCAGCAATGTTCAACGTTTTTGGCAGAGCATTCCACGCAATGATGCTATCGAGGGCGATCGTTGAGTCTATGGGTGCTGAAAAGATTTCAATAGATTTAAGATAAATCCTTGGTGGTAAGATTTCTTTGGAATCTGAGGGCTGAAAGATATAGATGCCTTTAGTCGTACCTACCCATATGTTTTCATCAGGGCCTTCTAAAATAGCATTTTGATTGCATTCAGGTCCTAATCGATGATTGGCAGAATGTAAATGCTTGACCGTAAATTTTTTTGTGGTTGAATCAAATTGTATTTTATTAAGTCCATTGACTGTACCAGTATAGATAGCATCCCCTTTAGGCAACACACTAAAACACATATTAGAAGAAAGGCCTAGTGATTCATTGCACCGTATCGTATGCAATGATTTGGAAGTGTAATCCCATAATACAATCCCATTTTCCATAGTGCCAAAGACGAGATAATTTTTCCATCGTGCTATATTGCCGATAAAGATACCCTGAGTACCTTCAAGAGGTAAGTCATGAATTTTTAAGGAATGATCAAGGATAGATATACCATTTGAATGACAAACCAACATCGAGTCAGGACTTAATTCATACATCGCCATAGCAGCTCCGGGAATGTCAGATATCATATCAATTTGCTGGCCGCGAATTCTGGTGACGCCTCGTGCACTAGTAGTCCAGATGGAGCCATCTTTACTTTCATAAATCCCTGTAAAATTGAGAGGGAAACCTTTGATACCTTCTCCAATCTGATTAAAACGATTGTTTTTATAAGTCCAGAGCCCACTGCCGATAGTACCGATCCACAATTGCTGCTTCTGGTCCGTGAGGAGCACATTTATTTTATTTGATTCAGGGTATTTAGTGGGCATAGGATGATAGGTGATTGTACCATCTTTTATTCCGGACAAACCATGCTCGAGTGATCCTGCCCACATCGCACCACTGCTATCTAAGCTCAACGCCATGACCGTATTGCCACGTAGACCAATGCTTTGATCTATGGTCATCAATGAAGGCTCATGGTACTTATAGATGCCACTTCCATCCGTACCAAACCAGAGATTGCCTTCTCGGTCTTGAGTAATATCATATATGGCATTATCAGTCAATCCTTGCAGTGCGGTGAGATGTTCTGTCTTTTGATTGTCGTGAATTTTATATGCCCCTTTTGAAGTGCCTATATACAGTACACCTTTGGATACTTCTGCCATGCACCACATGGGGGTGCGGAGACCATGAGTTTGTACCTGATAGGTGCTATCCTGACAGGACACCAATGCAGTTGTAGCCAGTGCCCACCATCCTTTACCTTGTTTCTTAGGAGTAATTGCTCTGACATATAAGGTAGTATCTTTTCCTTTCCATACTACCATTGGGGACCATTGCCCTTGGTGGAAAATAAAAATTCCTTTTTTATGAACTGCAGCGACAAGATCACCCTTTGCTGTGTGAGCTATGGCCGTGCATACCATAGCGGAATCTGTCGTTGGGTTAAAAGTCGCATTGGCCTCATTGAGTTTATAGATTTTGCCCGCTGACAAAGCGTATATGGATCGATCATTTGCGTGTACCATAGCCGCTGCTCTTTTATTTTTGGCTAAACCTGTGATTTTATAGGTTCTAAATGATTTGCCATCATATCGTTGAATATGCCCGTTATGGGCAATCCAAATATTTCCCGTCCGGTCGCAAAAAACGAGTTCAGATGAAGAATGCATTAAGCCATTGCCAAAGTTATAGTTGACAAATTCTTTGCCATCAAACCTGCTGATGCCACCAAAAGTACTAATCCACATCATACCATAAGGATCTTCTACTATCGTGTTGACCTGCGATTGCACGAGACCATCTTCTATCGTATAATTGACAAAATCATATTTTTGGCCAAGTCCCACTCCTGGTAAAATTCCAAAAATCACTATAAAGCTAAAAACCTGCCGACTAAGGTGAGATGATTTAAGTATGGATATCGAATTTGTCAGCACTAGTTTAAAAAGAACTATCGATGACTTGCAAAAGTCAACATTTTATATTGGATTCCTTCACCCCAATCGGGTGATGTACTTCTTGAATCCAATCTTATTTTCAATGAATATTTCGATCTTTCGTTCAATCCATTTCATATGTAATTTCGTCTGTAGGACTTGTTGGGGAAAAATAAAATGGTGTTATAATACATTACAATATTTTTTAATGTGTAATATGTTAATTATTAATATTGTACGATCTAATATTAGGAAATTTAGAAAAATTGTTATATATTTAATGAAATTTTAAGACTATGAAATTTTTCAAACTCCTGCTATGCATTGCTTTGCTCATATTCCTTACTCAATGTCAGAAGGATGAAAGTGGTATACCCAGTCAGACAGAAACGTTAGATGGCAATATAGCCATCGAGTACATGGAATTTATGCGCGACATGGTAAAACAAACAGCAGGTTTTTCACCACCAGTGGCGAGCAGATTATTTGGATATGCGGGCCTTACTTTATATGAATCCGTCGTCAATGGAACTCCCACATATCAGAGCCTAGGTGGTAAGTTGAATGGTCTAGCAGCACTACCTCAGCCTATAGCTGGAGAACAATACCATTGGGGTCAAGTATGTAATGCGGCTATGAATCAAGTGGTCAACAGATATTTTCCTGCCATCCCCGATGGTCTAAAACCAAGACTGGCATTGCTGGGAGCAACATATAAAACTGAATATCTCAAAGCAGTATCAGAAGCTGTATTGGACCGTAGTACAGCATTTGGCATATCAATAGCGGATACAATTTTTGAATATTCCAAGTCAGATGGCGGCCATCAAGGGTATACGAGAAATTTTCCGCCCTTTACATTACCTATAGGACCGGGTTTTTGGGTACCTACAGGTGCAAATTTGACTCCATTGCAGCCTACTTGGGGAAACAATCGAACTTTTGTAGTGGGAATAACCCAGCTGTCTCAACCCTTCAAACATCCTGAATATTCGACAGATAAGACCTCATTATTTTATTCGCAATCATTAGAAGTTTATGCTATTACGAAGGCTCTATCCACTGCCCAAACTGATATTGCCAAATTCTGGAGTGACGACCCCGGTGCTCCAGGCACTCCGCCTGGTCATTCCGTCGCAATAGCATCTCAAATTCTTACATTGGAGAAAGAGGACCTGGCTAAAGCAGCAGAAACGTATGCAAAAGTCGGGATGGCAGTGTCAGATGCATTTGTATCCTGTTGGAAATGTAAATTTGATTTTAATCTTATGCGACCGGTGACTTACCTCCGGCAAAATATTGACCCTGCATGGACTCCTCTATTGGCCACCCCGCCATTTCCCGAGTATACTTCTGGGCATTCGGTACAATCCGGGGCTACCGCACGCGTGTTATCTGATCTGTTTGGGTATGGTTATTCATTTATAGACCGTACCCATGAAAAAAGGACGGATATCAATGGAGCACCTAGAGCATTTCGTTCCTTTGATCAGTTTGCTCAAGAAGCTGCTATATCTCGATTATATGGCGGCATTCACTTTAGAGAAGGCATCGATCTCGGGGTCATCCAGGGCAATAAAGTGGGTGATGCAGTCACTAATCTCCCTTTCAAGAAATAAAGATTAAAACTGGGCGAATTGCCTACACTGGTATGACCATCAAGGGGTTGGACATATGACAATTATCTGTCACTATAGCTTGTGATTAAATATCATATGGGTTATCAAAATTCATATTTGTTTATGGAAGTAAGGTTTTCTATTTTTACACCAAAACTATGTATATGAATAAAATTTTTACGCTTTGTATGATCGTCTTTTTGGCTAATGCGTGTGTGAGCAAAAAGAAGCACAAAATGATGACTACGGATAAGGAAACGGCAGCAGCAGAAGCCAAGGATCTGATGACTCAACTTAAACAGAGCCAGGCTCAGTATGGGGATCTGCAAAAAAAGTATCAGGATGAGCAAAATAACATCAAGACCAGTATGCAGGTATCAGATACTAAACTTAGTGAGGCTCAAGCCCGAATAAAGAATTTGGAGACACAATTAGAGTTGGCCAACAAGACCAATACTAACCTGCTCGGCAGATTAGAAGACTTATCTATCATCACAAAATCTGGTGCAGAAAGCATGCAAAAATCATTGGAAGCGATCAATCAGCAATCCAAGTATATCCAAGGATTAAACACAAAAATCCAAGTGAAAGATTCTTTAAATTTGGCTTTGGTGAGTAATCTAAAACGATCGCTAGCAGATATCAATGACCAGGATGTACAAGTCGAAGTGCGTGGTGGTCTAGTCTATGTGTCTATCTCAGATAAACTTCTATTTAAGTCAGGAAGTTATGACATCAATGCTACTGCAGAAGCAGTATTAGGAAAAGTCGCAAAAGTGGTCAATGATCATAAAGAAATCGATATCCTGATCGAAGGGCATACCGATAATGTGTCTATCAGTACAGATAAGATCAGAGACAATTGGGATTTAAGCGTATTGCGATCTACATCTGTAGCTAGAATGCTGCAGAAAAAATTTGGGGTAGACCCTACTCGGATGACCGCTGGGGGTAGAGGTGAGTATACGCCTAAAGATGGCAACGATTCATCCTCAGGTCGGCAGTCAAACCGTCGAACCGAGATCGTAATTACTCCAAGAATAGATCAATACATGGGCTTGATGGCTCCGAGCAATTAAAAGCAAGCCGTGATTGAATCATAAGAGGCCTGCTCTATTCATTCAAATGCTGATATTCCTGTTGATGGGATATCAGCATTTTTTATTTGGTCAAGCCGGTACTCTCAAGATCAGAGTAAGTGTGCAAACGAATAACAAAACGATCACTCAGGTCTTGGCAGAAATATCTAAGAATTATCGTGTAAAATTTTATAATCAGGATACTCAACAACTCAACAGAGTGTGCCTGCCGTGGACCTTCACCAATGAACTGGTAGCTGATGTTTTATCCAAATTATTAAAAGAAAGCGGACTTTCGTTCCTAGAATATGAACCATACCTCTATATCATCAGCGGTACGGATAAATTAAACACAGAATTATTTTCCGAATATTTCAAAAAAAAGTCAGCCATAGAAACCAATATGGATGACATCCCTATTGTGGTAGGTAGCTTGGCTACTATCCAACGCTCTGGTGTGGCGCATATCACAGGACGCGTGACGGATGGGGTGACTGATACTTCGATTCGTGGCGTGGTTATTAAAATTAGTGGTGTAGATACCATAGTCTACAGTGATCAGGGAGGAGTATTTGAAATACATGTGCCTATAGGTATTCATACATTGATGGTGGAGTCTGACTTATATCAAAACGTGCAACTTCCGATCAAAGTCTATAGCGATGGAATCGTGGATATCAAATTATTTGAAAATTCACTTTCACTTCCAGAGCTCGTCGTAGGTGGTTCTGCACAGCGCAGATTAGCTCAAGCCCAGGCTGGTGTAGCAGAGTTATCCATCAAAGAGATCAAGCGATTACCAAGTCTTATGGGTGAAACAGATGTTTTGAAAGCACTTCTGACTCTACCAGGAGTGAGCAATACAGGAGAGGTGGGTAGCGGATACAATGTGCGCGGAGGAAATATCGATCAAAACCTTATTCTGCAAGAAGGCGCCTTTCATCTCAATCCATCTCATGTGTTAGGTTTATTTTCAGCGTTTAATCCGGATGCCATCAAAAGCGTGACGCTCTATAAAGGGTACATCCCCGCCCAGTATGGTGGACGGACTTCATCTGTATTGGATATTAAATTAAAAGACCCTAACTTCGAGCAGTGGTCAGTTTTTGGGGGTGTGGGTCCGATCTCTTCGAAAATATTTATTGAAGGACCATTGAAAAAAAACAGAACATCTCTATTTGTAGGATCAAGATTTACGTATTCCGATTGGGTGTTAAAGTTAGTGCGAGATCCAAATTTGAAGTCTAGTCGGGCAGGTTTTTATGATTTTAATTTTAAAATCGCGCATCGCTTTAATTCAAAATCAAGTATTCAATTTTCATCGTATGCCAGTAAAGATGATTTTAATTATGCTAAAGAGTTTGGTTATGGGTGGCAGACCCAATCTCACGTATTATCCTATACGAATCAATTGAAGCCCAATCTATTGTTGACAGCCAATGTGCTATACTCTGACAGTCGCAATGATTTTGAAGATCAGACAGCAATCGTCCGAAATGTATTGGAAAATGGCTTGGTTTATTACAAAACGAAATGGAATCTTTCTTGGCAAGCTAGTGAAAAACAAACCGTCAATATTGGCCTGGATGGCATCCGATATCTACCTGAACCTCAAAATTTTAGAGCCACTTTTGAACAAAATATCACTGAAGAAAAAATAGAACAAAGCCGAGGTGACGAAGCAGCGATCTACATCAATGATGAGTTTTCAATAGGGAAGAAGTTTAATCTTGCCATCGGTTTTCGATTTAATATGTATCGAAATATAGGGGCAGAGCAGGTCAATCAATACTTACCTGGTATGGCGCGCACCAAGGAAAATTTAATTCAGACTGTGACTTATGCGAAAGGGGAAACTATAAAATCATATCAAGGCGCTGAGCCTAGATTAAGTGTAGCCTATGTCTTGACATCCAATAAGTCAATTAAATTGGCATATAACAGACTTACTCAATTTATCCACTTGGTGTCGAATACAGCGGCTGCTACGCCGGTAGATCTTTGGCAATTGAGTAATACCCATGTACAACCACAATTGGCCGATAACTTGTCACTGGGGTATTTCAATAATCTTAATAATAATGAATGGGAGACTTCATTAGAAGTTTATTTCAAACAGTTGGATCGGCTTTTAGAGTATAAGGACTTTGCCAAGCTTTTGCGAAACCCAAGTATAGAGACAGAACTTTTTCCGGTGAAAGGAAAATCATATGGAGCAGAGTTTTCCATTAAACGTTCCAAAAACAACCCAACGGGCTATATCTCTTATACATGGAGTCGAAGCTTGAGAAAATCTCCGGGGTTATTTCCGGATGAAATTATTAATAATGGAAATTGGTACGCCTCAAATTTTGACAAACCGCACAATTTAAATGTAGTCTTTGATGTTCAAATTCGAAAGACCATGTTTTTATCTGCCAATTTTGTATATGCATCCGGAAGGCCGCAAACCGCTCCCATTGCAGATTTTTACCTTGGTGATGGCGGCGTTTTTTTAAACTATTCGCAGCGAAACTCACTACGTATACCTGATTATCATCGTCTTGATGTATCGTTTACAGTGACCCGTGGAGCTATTCGCACGAGTAAAAACAAAGGAAGTTTAACATTAGCAGTTTATAATCTTTATGCTCGTAAAAATGCCTTCTCTGTATTTTATAGAAGAACGCCTAATCACCCATTAGTAGGATATAAACTTGCGGTCTTAGGAGCTGCGCTGCCCTCATTAACGTATAATTTTCAGTTTTCACGCAAATGAGACAAACGCCGTATTTGGTAATTATGATCGTTTTACTAACTGGATGTCTTCAGGAGTTGCCTTTTAATACAACGCTCGTAGAGCAAAATTTGGTGGTAGATGCGTTGATACATAATTTGAATGAAAACCTAGTAGTCAAGCTATCTCGTACCCTGGCATATGGTGTTCCACCACAGCCGGTATCTGCTGCCAAGATTACCTTGTATGAGGACAATGTAGTCAAAAATTTATTTCTTGAAACTGTTGAAGGCCGTTATGAAATCGCTGCTGGCGATTTTGAGTCTAAGCTAGGAGCTGCTTATTATTTGAAAATAGAATTGAATAATGGTGGGACCTATCAGTCAGATCCGGAAATCCTGCTGTCGCCTTTAAAAGCTGACAGTTTAGATTGGAAGGCTGGTCTGAAAAATGAAATCTCACGGGATGGAAATATCCGCAAGGTCATAGTAGGTATTATCTCTGTCCATACTGATCTTGCAAACAGCAGCAAGGACCTTTTTTTGAAGTGGGATTGGCGCAGTGATTTTCAATTTACAACGATGCCCGATTGCACACCTTTTAAAACCACCACCACTTGCTATTTTAATAACTCCAGGATATCTAAAGAATTGAAAATATATAGCAATAAGGATGAAGGCCAACAGCGCCTTAATGGTGTTGAAGTAGGTTATGAATCGATCGAACCCGAATACCAATATTACGAGATACATTATTACAGCGTAGTGCAACAGCGCATTTCAGAAAAGGCCTATGAGTATTTCAAAAACTTAAGAAATGTCTCAGAACAAAATGGTACTATATTCGATCCTATACCTGCCTACGTGCAGGGTAACATCTATAATGTCAAAAATAAAAATGAACGGGTATTAGGGTATGTCCTTGTCGCGGGATCTGACATTATAAGAAAAAAAATAAACGCCGCAGATGTGAAGGCGCAATATCCTTTATCATCTACTAAGGACTTAGACCTATGTGGTTGGCTCAAAGGAGCAGTTGGCGCTATATATTTTGGAGGATGCTGCTACTGTTATGAATTTGACGAGCCAGTTATACTTAAACCGGATTGGTGGTAAACGTGGATAGTGAAATGAGAAAAAGCAGGTTAAATCATAGGATGCCTTTATTTTCAGATGAAAAAGAGGTATTACAACTTTGGTCGGTATGTGATGCTATGTATACGTACAGGTTATTAAAGGTTAGGATTATCTTATGCTTGATGCTTGAGTTAGTATGTGTGGAGTCTATGTGGAGTCAATGCTTTCAAGTTCATTTAAGTCAGCCGTGTTATATCGTGGGAGATGAATTGGCGTTTACGATTTATCCTGTCCAACAAATAAGGTCAGACTCCATGTTAATCTATGTGGAATTGTATTCTCCTGCGGGAAAGATGGAGATGCAACAAATCCATCAGCTCTATGGTCAAAGTATCCATGGGAGTTATACGCTGCCAATCACGCTTCAGGAGAATGTTTATGAGTTGATCTGTTATGCGGTTTGGGATCATAACACGCTCGATACGACGACCATACGCTCGCATCAGATTTTTTTTCCAATTTACAATGACCTTCAGGGACCACCTATATTGTCAGAAGCCAATTTGGATTTTATACTACCCACCAGCCCACCGCGTTCATCAGAAGATTCCGTAAAGGATCGAACAAAGGTACAATTGACTTTAGGCATAGCTGATCAGCCTGATCTCAAGCATGCCAGAAATTATTCTGCAACGATATTGCCTGAATGGATGGATCGTTTAACTCCGACCTTAAACTTTGTGATCGAAAGTGATCCTGGTGACATCGCCCAATTTTCCATGTATAGCATCAGAAAACAACTTGTTTTAGAAGGTAAGGTGAAACATCCTATCAGTAAGTTGCCGTCAAAGGATAAGTATTTGTCATTGTACATACCTACGATTGGCCATTTTAAAAGAATGAGCACCAATAACGGCCATATCAAAACAATTCTTCCCAATTTGCAAGGCCTTCACAGTCTGCAGATACTGTCTATGAATCCTAATACACGGTACCCGATGGAAGTGGAAATCAAACAAAGCCATGCTAGGACTGATCGTTTGCGTAACACCACGGTAAAAGCAGTACGGTCTTCGGATGTCATGACATGGATGATTCAACATAGTAAAAAGCGCATGGTAGATGATTTGTTTGGCGAAACGCCTTCCAGTAGCCGACACCATCAGGATAGTATCGTTTCCTTTCGTCCGGATAGGAAGTTTATCATGACTGATTTTCAAGAATTAAAAACATTAGAAGAATTTATTAAGGAAGTATTGCTAGATGCGCGTGTGACTCGGGTCATTGATAATAAAAAGTCACTGCGATTGAGAAGTAAGGATAAAAATCAACTTTATCAATGGCCAGCATGGTACCTATTGGATGGTATCTTTCAATCCAATGAGGACGCCATGCTGAATTATGACATTGGCAAGATTAAATCAATCGAACTTTATCAGCGTAACACATCCATTGAGAGTCAATTTGATCCACTCATGAAATACAATGGGATTTTTTCAATTAATACGTATGTACGAGATGAGCCTCAACGATTTTTATATCCTGTGAGTGGCTTACATAAGAATGCTGAAGTGACATCGATAGGATCAGAAGTAGACCCAATGCATGTTCCGGACTTGAGGACTATATTGCTCTGGCAGACAGATCAGTCAACGGATCAGAATGGCCAGATTAAACTACATTATATTTCCAGTGATATTAGAGGGCATTATGTCCTATCTTTTATGGGAGTAGGTACTTCGGGGGAATTTATTCAATTCAAACGTTACATAAACGTTGATTGAATATCCCATTTCGAGCCCTCATTCACTTTGGGAAAAACTAATTCAAACGATGAGCCCATTTCAGGTTTTGAAGCTACATGTATATTGCCTTTGTGCAACAGCATAATTTGTTTTGATAAGCTTAACCCAATTCCACTACCATTGGTTTTGGTACTAAAAAAGGGCACAAAGATCTTATCCATGACTTCGGGCGATATACCTTCACCATTGTCGGTTATTTTGATAACTAATTTGTGATTTTCTTCGAGGGCGTAAAGGTTTATTTTTGCATCAGGTCGTCCGACTACAGCATCTTTTGCATTCAGTAATAAATTTATAATCACTTGTTCTATTAGATTGGGATCAGCGTACAGGATGAGATTTGGATCTTTGATCGTAATGTCGAAATCTATTTGTTGTTGTTCCAACGAAGGATTCATCAGATTGTGCATGGCTGCAAAAAGTTCGCGCACTGGTACGGCTTTGATCTGTGGTTGCGTGACTTTATTAAGATTGCGGTAGATCTGAGCAAACTTTAGTAGACCTTCACTTCTTTTTTTAATGGTGTCCATACCGATGGTGAGATCTTCTTTTTCCACCAAAGCATTCGTATCATTGAGTAATCTCGACTTTAATGTATCTGCCAACGAAGCAATAGGGGCCACACTATTCATAATCTCATGCGTCATCACACTCAATAGTTTTTGCCAGGCATTGGCCTCTGTTTCATCGATGGCTTCATTTATATTTTGAATAGCTACGAGTTTATATACTTTATTGTTCAGCATAAAAGCAGTGGAGTTCAACAGCACTTTTATTTCCTTTAGACCTTCACTTAATTTGACAATTTCTTGTTGCCCACTTCTGATGTTGATGATGTTTTGATATAATACTGCATTTCTTTTTTTTAATGAATGTATTGTACGCAAATACGGGATCTGCAATAATTTTTTAAGTGTTTCATTAATCCAGACTACATCACCTTCCGGTTCAGTATAAGATATGATACCGGTATTGATAATCTCCAAGACTTTTTGTAAATATTGGAAGTGTGTTTCTTTTTCGAGGGTAATGTCTTTAATCGTATCATTGATTTCATTAAAACCTGCTCGGAGCGTCTTTAATTCATTTGGAGCTTCTCGAACATTAAAATGCCTGGAAAAGTCTCGATAGTGGACAGACTCTACGTATTGAGCAATCTCATCGTATGCTTTTTTATTGAAAAGATAAAAGTCGTAAATTTGGTAGAAGATGATCGTGAGCGGTATTATGGTGTAGCCATACCATGCTTTTGCAAATAAGACCGCCAGGACACAGATGGTGAATAGGAGTAAAGCTACTCGTTTAATTATTTTCCATTCAAATCGTTTAAATGCCATCGGTTCATTAGGACATCATTCATTTTTGATTTCTTCGAATATGAAGATGTGATACAAAGATTGTAAAAAGGTTAATCATTTAATCATTAATCATATCTCATACTTATTCAATCGCCTGTACAATGCTGTCCGAGTGATACCGAGTTCTTTTGCTGCCTGAGTGATATTTCCATTGTGTTTTTCCAATACCCGGATTACGGTGTTTTTCTCAACATTACTGAGTTTCATATCATCGATGTCAACGGGCTTAGCCGAAGTTTCGAGATTGGAAAATATGATCTCTGTTGCGGTCAATTCTTCTTTATCGCATAGGATGACGGCGCGCTCGATCGTATATTGCAATTCTCTGATATTACCAGGGAAGGAGTACGACATCAACTTTTGGATAGCTGTAGGGCCTAAAGTGAGATCAGGTTTAAAATACTTATTACCATAGGTCGTCAAAAAGTGTTTGGCCAGGACTTCGATGTCTTTGCCGCGATCACGTAGAGGAGGTAATAAAAGGTCCACAGTATTGATCCGATAAAGTAGATCTCTGCGGAATCGTTGTTCGTTGGCTAATTCGACTAGTGGTAGATTGGTAGCACTGATGAGCCGGATATCTACTTGACTTGGGACATTTGATCCTATTCTGGTTATGTGGCGATTTTGAATGACAGTCAGTAGCTTGGCTTGTTGGGTGAGTGAAATATTACCAATTTCATCCAAAAAGAGAGTACCACCTTGAGCAGCTTCGATGCGACCGATTCGATCCTCCCGAGCATCCGTAAACGATCCTTTTTTATGTCCAAATAATTCGCTTTCGAAAAGTGATTCTGTGAGTGCCCCTAGGTCTACTTTGACGAAGGGCTTATCCGCTCGATTGGAATGATAGTGGATTTGATGTGCCAATACATCTTTGCCTGAACCATTTTCTCCTAAGATTAAAATGTTTGCATCGGTAGGGGCTACTTTGGAGACCTTGAGCATCAGATCCTTCATACGATCTGATTCGCCCAATAGATTCATATCATTAGTCACCTGCGAGCCGTGATTTTTCTTCTGTTTTTTGAAAGCATCATGTAAGCTTAAGATCAGTTTTTCATTTTGCCATGGCTTGAGTATAAAATTCTCTGCACCTTCCTTGAGGGATCGCACTGCCAGGTCTATGTCCCCATACGCGGTGATCAATATCACAGAAGATTCTGGAGCGACTTTTTTTATCTCCCGTAGCCAGTATAACCCTTCATTGCCAGATTGGATTCCACTTTTAAAATTCATATCCAAAAGGATGATGTCGAAGTCCTTTTGTTTTAATAAGGACTTGATCTCGTCGGGGTAACGGCTAAATTCTATAGATTTGACCAGAGGTTTCAATAATAGTCGCACAGCGGTCAGGACATCCGGGTCATCATCTACGATAAGGATATTGCTTTCACGAAGCTTCATATATTTTCCAAAAGTCGGGAAATTCTGGCGAGAAACCATAAATGAGTTATAGAGTAAGGACTTTTCTTTTATTAAAAAGTTGCAGGGTATAGTTAGTGCAGAAATAAATTGCTCGGTTGATGGTCACACCTAATTTCATTTACATCATTCTTTGTGTCCATTATCATCTATGCAAAAATAGGTCAGCCTACAAAATCCGTTTCCGCACACATTTGTATCAAAAACGTACACTTTTTAACAAAACAAAATTGTGTAAGTAATTGATAAACAAGATTATATAAACTTTGGCATGGTCTTGAATAATGGTAGTGGTATAAGCAAATCATAAAATAAAGTGGATAGACCGATTGAAAAAAAAACCTGGACAACGAAACGAATCTTAACGATCATTGGAATATTAGCGTTAGGTGGTCTGATCTATATGGCTTTCAAGTCATCTTCCGGCAAGTCAAAACTCAATGTAGATACGGAGCGATTGATGGTCAGTGAGGTGACTCAGGGCCCTTTTAAAGAGTTTATTCCGATCAATGGGGTCGTGATGCCCATTACTACCATTTATCTGGATGCTTTGGAAGGCGGTAGAGTAGAAGAGAAATTTGTCGAAGACGGCGAAATGATGAAAAAAGGCCAACCCATCCTCAAACTTAGTAATTCTGACCTCGAGTTGAGCCTTGCAAATCAAGAAACTTCCGTATTCGATGTTTTGACGCAAATGCAGAATACTAAAAATAATACAGAGCAAAATACAATCCGTCAACTCAATCAAATGGCTGAGGTTACGAACGCCTTGGAAGAAGCTACTCGTCTCTATCAACTCAACAAAAAATTGTATGATCAAAAAGCAATAGGATTCCAAGATTTTAAATCATCTGAAAATTTATACAATTATCAGGTCCGTAGAAAAAATCTTACTGAGCAAATATTAACCCAGGATAGTTCATCTACCAAAATTCAACTCTCTCAGATGCAGGAATCGTACTCAAGAATGCAAAATGCTTTACAACTTATGCGCCGTAAAGTAGGAGACCTCATTGTACGTGCCCCGGTCGACGGTCAACTTACATCCTTAGATGCTGAAATAGGACAATCAAAGCAAAAAAGCGAGCGCTTAGGCCAGCTTGATGTGTTGAGCGGGTTTAAGATCAGAGCGGATATCGACGAACATTATATATCTAGAATCTACACGGGACTGGAGGGTGACTTTACATTTTCTAACAAACAATACTTTTTGGTCATTAAAAAGATTTTTACCCAAGTGACTAATGGTCGATTTCAAGTAGATATGGAGTTTAAAGGGGAGGTGCCTAAAGGTATCCGGAGAGGTCAAACGTTGCAAGTAGGCCTAGCACTGGGTGATGAGTCTGTGGTTATTTTAGTCCCTAAAGGCGGTTTTTTTCAAACGACCGGTGGCAACTGGATTTTTAAATTGAATGAAAGTGGTACACTTGCGTATAAACAAGATATTACGCTAGGAAGACAAAATCCAAATAATTATGAAGTGTTGGTGGGTTTAAAACCGGGTGATAAAGTGGTGACGAATAGTTATGAGACATATGGCAAGATGGAAGAGTTGGTGTTGGTGAAGTGAGGGGAGATAAAATCAGAATCAGATTCAGAATCAGAATCAGAATCTGAATCTGAATCTGAATCAGGATTTCTTTTTTTAAAGTTTACCAGCATATGCAAAGATCATTTTTCTAATATCAATTAATTCAGTATCTAAATATGTATAATCTTCGAGGTTTAAATATCCAAGTTCAAATCCAACAAGTACTTGATATTGTAATTCCGAGGTTGAACCTGCAGCGATTGCAAGAAAGTTATTCAATTGTGGTTTTGTATTTCTTCCACAACCCTCTGCAATATTGGAGGGAATTGATATTGCAGCTCGTCTCATCTGGGAGGTTAATCCATATTGTTCTTCCTTTGGGAATCGTTTGGTGGCAGCGTATATTCGGAGAACTACCTGATGTGCTTTCTTCCAAAATGCTAAATTTT
>JANOWJ010000176.1:0-61692 GCA_031417835.1 Saprospiraceae bacterium
TAACATCGGAAATCAGTTATAGGTCTATCAATCACTGCGCTAGCCAAATACATTCTTGTCTCGGGCAAGAATTTAGCGTTTAATAAGGCTTCGCGCACTTTATCATCACCATAATACCGCCGACAATTACGAATGTCCTCGACATCGCCACGCTCAAAAACTCGCTCAATCACAAAATTGGCCTTAGTGTCGTAGTTTATTTTTTCAAAGACAACATCCCAAAAGATACGTTTGTTGAAGATGGGTTTGGTTTTAACAGCCATAATACAAAAATACTTTAAAAAATGCGAATGTGGTAGCTCCGATACTTCTTGTTATGAGCGTTTGCTATGAGAAGAGCACAATTTGCTCACGCATCCATTAGAAACGCGTTCCCCTCCATAAACAACTTCTTTAATAAATGCAAGATATACTAATGCTTTTTAGTCACTAACATAGCAGTCTTGAAGTCAACAACTAAAGATTTAACCATAGATTCTTTAACGGATTCTTAAAAAAGGCTTAGAGTCGTATTAAATCAAAGCTCATCATCCCTTTGAGGGTTAATCTTATCTGGATTTAGCTAAATGTCATTTATTCAAACGAAAGAATGTATTAAATTCGTGTTATGAACCGAGGGCTGAGTGTGCTGATTATTCTATGTTGTTTTGGGTGCCCTGTTTTCAGCCAGATCAATATCGATGTCGCTACCCAAGATGCTAGTTGTAGTGGTAAAGGTACGATCACGGTGAGTGCATCAGGTGGCAAATTGCCTTATTCCTATGAAATCATAGCGAATACCTGTAGTCTCAACAACAAACCGCTGCAAAGCAGCCCAATATTCAATGGTCTTACCTCTTGTACGTATACGGTGAAAGTGATCGATGCAGATGGTAAATCGAGTACTAAAGCTGCCATCGTCGGTGGCGACTATATCGGACCTAGTGCTTCTGTAGCAGTCAGTGGCTGTAGTTTTATCATCAATGTGCGCAATGGCAGTGCGCCTATACAATATGCTATCTCCACCGATGGTGGCAAGAGCTATGCACCACCTACCACGCAAAATATTTATTCAAATTTAGCGGAAGGCACTTATTTTTTGAAAATAGAAGATGCTTGTAATTCGACCTACATCACTAGTGCAACAATAGATCTTGATACCCTCGAGTATTATTTTGTTCGCATCCGGGCTTTAAATGTAATTCATGACTCTATCATGGTGAACGGAATTCGCGGCGGTCAGGGACCTTTTCAGTTTTTTATTGTCAATGGTGTCGATACGCTTAAAAACTCGGTCAATCGTTTTGCTTTAAAAGATATTGTAAAAACATGCAATACCAAAGTCGTGATCAATACTGGTTGTGGAGTATATACTCGCCGATTCGATTTTGTCGATACGGAGATCGGTTGTTTAAACTATTCCTTGGGTACCGTGGAGTTTAAAGTCAATGTGGGTGTAGGTCCTTATATTTCATTTAATTATTTTGCAAATACCTCCGCACAGGTACCCGGTTTAAAAATAAATGATCTAATTAAAAACAATGATTATTATTCATTTGGGGTCAAAGATGCATGTGGAGATTTTTCCAATTCTAATGACTTGATGTACCGGGTCAGGCCGGAGTTGTCTTTTACGACTAAAAAAGAATGTACTGAATTTAGTAGCTCGACCTTGACGATTAGTCAAAACAATCCCAGAAAGTCTGGTTTTGATGTAGAATGTATCACTTGCAATCCTGTTACAAAATATACCGCCATTACTACATCGACACCCATACTTAATCTTAATACCGGTAAAAAGACTTTAGTCATCACTGACAGTTGTGGTACGCGATGGACCTGCATGAGTGAGTATATCATACCTGTCACAGAGTCTTGCGATTCGATAAAATTAAGTCTGGTCAACTCGTTTCTCTGTGATAATAGAACGAGTGGTAATAGTTTTTCAGGCGATACTATACCCGCCGACATGTTTTATCTACGCAGATTAGATGGGGTGCTGATCGATAGCAGTGGATCTGGAGTATTCAGGAATCTAGTCAATGGTCAATATAAAGTCGAGGGTCGATCTGCGTCCTGCGGTTTGATTCAGGGCTCTTACAGCCGAGATCTAATGGTTCAAGCTCCGAAATATCGTATAGGCATAAATCAATTTAATAACGATTGCAAGATATATTACGTACTCAATGTGGATTTTGACTTTTTCCCTTATTCCCTCACTGATCTTTCTGGCAAATCTATTGCAGCAAATGCCCCGGTGAATACTCAATTTGGGCCTTATTACAACAATTTGTTACCTGGACGCTATATCCTCAAATCACTAAAAAATTGTTGGCAGGATACGATCAATCTGCCGGTGGTCGAGGCTAAGCTCAAATTGGAAAACATCACAGTTTGTCCTGCTGGTGGCAGTGTCACGGTCAGCGGGGGGAAATCTTTTACAGAATGGAAGGCTTATTATGCCACACAAAATCTGGACCTTTACTTTATTAATAACACCGCTGATTGGTATGACTTTTCACGTATCTCCAGGTTTAACTATGATACGGCTCAACATACGTATTATAATATAGAGCCTGGTAAAACGTATACTATTTATTTACATTCTATTGCCTCTATTAATTATTCAGATATCTCTAATACGTGCGCTATAGATTCCTTGACATTTACGGTCCCCACGTATGCTCCACCTTCCTTGATCTCAGACCTTTCCCTTAAATGTGATCAAACCAACACTTTATTGTCACAATTAAAAATAGCTAAGGGTACTAAACCTTTTGTCATCCAAGAAATCGACTGTCTGAATCAAAATCTTATCGGTAGCCCGATGACTACCAGCGACAGCACATTAGCTTTTACTAATCTTAGTTTGGCCAATCACTGTTTTAAAATCACTGACGCATGTCAAAATACAGCGATTACAGAATCTACCATCGGTGATCTCAATGCAAATATCCAATCCTTAAAAAATTGTGACAGCACTACCACTTTTTATTTCAGCACTATCCTAGGCGCCGGCTATAGGTGGACGAATAAAGCAAATCAAGTAATAGGTCTGACCCCCTCGATCACCATCACTGACCCTGCTTCTGGCGAGGAAATTAGACTGTCGATTGATTTCAAAGGATGCGGTATCAATAAATCGTTGCCTATAACCAGCACGACACTTCAAAAACTTGGGGTTAGCATTCATCCCAACAAGATCATTAGGTTATGCAGAGGCGGATCGATCAAATTAAGTCCATCGATCGTCGGGGGTCTCGCGCCATTCACTTATCTATGGAGCACCGGATCATCAGATAGCACGATCACGATCATGACCCAAGGTAAATACGGTTTGAAAATCACCACGGCTACAGGTTGTATCGTGGAGGATTCGGTAGAGCTGGTTATTGGCTCTCCATTGATAGTGAGCTCAACCATCACCAGAGTATCTTGTTTTGGCGACAGCACAGGCAGTATCCGTAATACGATCTCAGGGGGATTTAAACCTTATACTTATGAATGGTCAGACGGCACGAGGTCGGATAGTATACAAAATAGACCGGCCGGCAGCTATACGCTCACGCTCACCGATGATGCCGGATGTATGATACAACATGTCGTGGTCATCGGAGAAAACATGCAGCTCAATGGATTGATCACTAGCACAATAGCTACTTGTGATGTTTCAAAAGACGGCCAACTCATGCTGGTCCCACAAGGTGGAATAAGTCCTTACAAATATCTTTGGAGTGACGGCTCTCAAACTAAGGATTTGATCAATACCAACCCTGGTAATTATTCGGTCACACTCACCGATGCTCTTAGTTGCACTCGAGTTTTATCAGCGCAAGTCCAGAAAAAGCCGCTTATATCAGTCAATAGAATAGATACGATCTGTGCCGGCTTGGCCATCACTGTCGGCAATTCCCGATATACTATTTCAGGTAGTTATATTGACACTTTAAAAAACAGGCTAGGCTGCGATAGTGTCGTGCGTACGAGCCTGCTCGTCAAAGCGCCACTGCAGTATACCATCAACTCCAAAAACCCAACGTGCAATGATCTGCGCAATGGAGAAATCCTGATCGACAATATCAATAGTAAAGGACCTTACCAATTTTTGATCAACAACATGCCCTTTCCTGGCTTAGCCACTAATATACTAGCCAGTGGTAATTATGTCGTGAAACTGATCGATGGACATCAGTGTGCTTTAGAAAAAGGCGTTGCGCTTGCTAATCCACCCAAAATCACCCTCGAGGTAGGCAAAGACACCATATTACAATTTGGAGATTCTCTATCGCTCCAAGTATTGACGAATGTAAACAACGCGGATATCAAAAAGATCTCCTGGACAGGCTCTCCGGGATATACCTGTGATGTATGTCGATTACAAGCGGTATTAAAACCAAAACAGGACATCAACTATAAAGTAGAAATAGAGACTACCCTCGGATGTAAAGCTCAAGATCTATTTACCGTAAAAGTAAATAGTGATTTTAGAACATATGCACCTAACATATTAAAACTAAGTGAAGGAAATACTGCAGACCGTAACAATCGATTTACGATCTATGGTCCCTCCTATCTTGAGATGATCGATTATTTAAAAATATTCAATCGATATGGCACACTCGTCTTTGAAGTCAAAAATATACCTGCTAATGATGTACAATTTGGGTGGGATGGTACCTTCAAAGGGCAAAAAACCCAATCAGGAGTCTATATCTATGTTGCCAGTGTCTTATTTTCTGATAACAATCGACGGATACTCAAAGGTGATTTGACGGTCGTGGACTAATCTCGGTCGTCTGAGCCAAACTTATACCTCAAGCACCATGAGCTCAGGATCCCACATTAGCTTTTTGCCCAGCTCTGCACTAAGATTACAGGCTATAGATGGTGCGGCAGATCTTAATCCAAATACGGCATCTTCCAAGATCTCTCCGGGTGCATTAGATCGGATTGCATTAAAAAACACAATCATATGATCTAATCGATCATCATAATCTTGCGTCGATTCATATGAGATCTCTTTACCGATGAGGGGTTTTGTCGAAATGCCTTTATAAGTTTGATCATACCATTTTACAAACTCTTTTTGTTGTTTTTCAGAAAAGGTATCGAACGAGTCATAACCTCCATATTCAGGGGCTGAGGGTCGTTTTAAGGTTCGGATTTTAAAATCATTCCATCCTATATCAATGATACCTTCCGTGCCTATGAGTTGACAGCCAAAGCCACCCTCAAGAGATCCATTCGCCAGATTGACTTGAGTAAAAAACTGGAAGGGATGTTGGTGTTCGCTGGATGGATAATTAAATAATGCACTGACTAGATCATACGCATTGCGGCCATCTTTCCAATAATTAAGAGCACCCAATGCAAAAATCTCATTCGGTCCTTTTGAACCTGTGATAGTATGGACTCCGGTGAGTAAGTGGACGAAAAGATCGCCAGCTACTCCAGTACCATACTCTTTATAATTGCGCCATCTAAAAAATCGGGTAGCATCAAAAGGCACTTTGGATGCAGTACCTAAAAAAGTATCAAAATCAACTGTTTCGGGAGTTGCATCTGTCGGTATGGAATAATTCCATGCTCCATTTGCATTCCACCGATCCACCTTGGCTTGTACATTGGTGAGTTCGCCGATGATGCCCTTTTCATAATATTCCTTGGCTTTGAGAATAGCCACAGAACTTGCCCGTTGACTCCCTACCTGAAATACCTTGCCACTTTTATGATGTGCATCGATCAAGGCGTGACCTTGCTCTATATATTGCACCATTGGTTTTTCACAGTAGACATGTTTACCAGCGGCCAATGCATCAATGGCTATTTTCTGATGCCAATTATCAGAAGTGCAGATCAATACCGCATCGATATCTTTTCGTTGCAACAAAACTCTATAGTCCCGTGTGGTAAAAACATCCGGGCCCCACTTTTCTTTAGCTCGATCGAGTCGACCAGTATATAGATCGCACACAGCCCGGAGTTTGACACCTTCCACCTTCAAGGCGGTATCAGTATCATAATGTCCGATGATCCCGGACCCAATCAATCCAATCTGAATCGGATCAGCAGATCGAGAAGCTAGGGTGGAATGTAGGATGTGAAAATTTGAGGTAGGTAAGGTCGGTGCCAATGCCAGTCCGGCAGTAGACATGCCTACACGATGTAAAAAAGTACGGCGAGTAGATTTTTTCATTAGGGTTGATTTGGTAGAATAAATATAACGTATTAGGCTCACCATCATTTGAAATAAAATTTATAGAGCCGTTGTTCTTTACATTTGATCTCGACCGTAAATCCTCAACTGGCTGGTCTTAAAATATTCCACATCATCGCTTCCGCAATTAAATTAATTCTATCTTTCACGCATCATGATCAGACCTTATATCTTGGAGGAAACCAATTGGCAAGCTGTAAAGGCGACCACATATGATGTCGCTATACTGGCTTGGGGCGCTACCGAAGCGCATAATTATCATATGCCCTATGGCACAGACAATTATCAAATGAATTATGTAGTCCAGTCTGCTGCGCAGCAAGCTTGGGATCAAGGTGCAAAAGTAATTGTATTACCAGCTATACATTATGGCATCCAGACTGGCCAATTGGATATTCCTTTTTCTATGAATATCCTGCCCAGTACTCAGCTTCAGATCCTTAAAGATATATGCGATGTACTGCTCCGATCAGGATGTCATAAACTGGTGATTGTCAATGGCCATGGTGCCAATCATTTTCGAAACATCATTCGAGAATTATCTTATCACAATCCTGCTTTATTTTGTTGCTGGCTCAATTGGATGGAGGCTGTTCCGTTGAAAGAATATTTTGAAAAACCAGGTGATCATGCAGATGAGTTTGAGACGAGTTGTATGCTGGAGCTTAGACCTGATCTGGTATTACCACTTCAAGTAGCCGGTGACGGAGCTACTAAAAAATTTAAAATACAAGCTTTAAAATCCGGATGGGTATGGGGTCAGCGAGCATGGACGCAAATCAGTAAAGACACAGGCTCAGGCAATCCTGCATCAGCTACGGCAGCTAAAGGAAAAACATTCTTAGCGGCGTGTTCCAATCACTTGGGTAAGTTTCTGGTAGATCTTGCTAAAGCAGAGGTAAACGATATGTATGAATGAATGCGCTTAAATAAATTAAAAACAGCAGTTAGAATTTTTTTCAACCGTTGCCCATTTAAAGCCAGACAAGCCCAATTGACTTAGCGAATAGGAGTAAAAGCAGTGTATGCAATCTCCCCTTTCAACGCCTTTACTGCAAAATCATCTTTACTGCCATTCACGATCCACATAGTCACTCCATGAGCCTGACATATTCTCGCAGCTTCGATTTTAGATTTTATTCCGCCTGTGCCTAGCGTGGAGATACTGCCATTTTGTAAATGCTCGATGGAGTCTATGTTGGTCACTGATAGAATAAGGTTGGCATCCGAATGTGATTTTGGATCGGCATCGTACACCCCATCAATATCGGATGCCAAAATCAATAGGTCTGCTTTGAGCAATACGGCAGTCAAAGCACCCAACTTATCATTATCCCCAAATTTGATCTCATCGGTAGCAATGGTATCGTTTTCATTGATGACCGGGATATAACCGTTTTCAATTAACGTATTGATCGTATCCAGGGTGTTGGATCTTGATAATTCATTTTCAAAATCCCGATAGGTCAGCAGACATTGGCCTATCTTAATTCCATAATCATTAAACACTTCTTGATAAAAACGCATCAAAACTGGTTGGCCAATTGCCGCTAGGGCTTGTTTGACTGCTACGGGATTGCCGCGATGCAATTGAATATAATGTTTTGCAGCTGCGATGGCACCGGAAGTGACGATGATGATTTCATTCTCATCTTTCAGCTCGTTGATTTGACGAGCGATATCTTCGAGTTTGCCTCTGGATATAAGTGCTGTGCCTCTGGTCAAAGTGGTACTGCCAAGTTTGAGGACGATACGTTTCTTTTTCATAGTTTAAGTTAGAATAGGGGGGCAGCTATGGCACAGACCAACATGCTAAAATAGATTGGTTTATCATTCTCTGATCTGACCATCACCGTATACATACCATTTGTTGGTCACTAAATGATCCAAGCCTAATGGGCCTCTATGATGCAATTTATCCGTACTGATCGCAAGCTCAGCTCCGAGACCAAACTGACCGCCATCTGTGTACCGGGATGATGCATTATGGATCACGGAGGCGGCATCGATCTGATCCATAAATCGATGAGCCGTAACCAAATCCTCTGTCAATATGACCGCAGTATGACCACCAGAATATCTGTTGATTTTATAAATAGCTTTGTCGAGATCCTGCACGATACAAAGCATGATTTTTTTTGCTAAAAATTCTTCATACAGTACAGATTCATCAGTATTGATCTGAATGTCCAGATCCGGTACGGCTTGACGGATAGATTCATCACCTATGACCTCTACACCGGAAGCCATCAGGATCTGATGGGTCGCATGGATAAAGGCAGTCAGGCCCGGTATATGGCGATCAAATAAGATCTTATCGGCGGCATTGCATACACTGATCTTATGAAGCTTGGAGTTAAAAATAATTTCGGAAGCTTTATTCAAGTCTGCATGAGCATGAACAAATATAAAATTATTGCCTCTGCCACTGACCAATACAGGAGCAGTAGATAATGACCGAACCATATCGATCAGGGCATCACCACCCCTCGGCACGACAAGATCTATTTTTGTATGGGGTGATTTTAACAGCGCAGTAGTCTGCTCTCTGGTATAGTCCAGATATTGTATCAAACTATTGGACATATGATGCATTTCCAAAGCTTGATGCCAGTATTGTACTAAAAGCAAATTGGATCGTCGGGCTTCTTTACCTCCTTTGAGCAGGATGGTATTGCCAGCTTTGAAAGCTAATGCGGCAGCTTCTATAGTGACATCTGGTCTTGATTCATAGATGATCAGGATGGTGCCGAATGGCGCGGATCGATTGATGATCTGCATACCTTGCGGGTGTAGATATTGGTACCTCGATATTCCGATGGGGTCTGGCTTAGAGATCGTTTCGGTGAGGGATTGGATCATGCCATCGATCTTGTGATCATCGATCTTGAGTCGATCTATTATGGTGGGATCTTCCTGACCTGCTGCCGCCAAATCTTGATGATTGGCCTCCAGGATCTCGACTCTGTGCCTAGTCAATAGATCAGCCATGGTCGTCAATACAAGATTCTTGGATTCGGTGGTCATTGTGGATTAAAAAAAGTATGCAAAATTAATGGTTAACCGTGGATATCCAATTTTTTTATACCGCCTAAAAAAAACTCATTTTTGTACCAATTGGGCATAAACAGACATACTCTTTTGTCATATAAATTCTTCTTTCATTAACCCTGAGCTGTCAAATACAAAGTCGCTTTTTTCTTTTTATCAAACTGAGCCTCTGCCGTAGCGGTAAGTTTAAGGACTTGTTCATAATACAGTTTAGTTTTGATCGCATCTTTCATACGTTGGGCAGCGAGCGCAGCTCCATACACACTATTCAGCCGTTGAGGATTGCGCAACAAGGAAAGTTCATATTGCTCAAGAGCTTCTTTCGGTTGATTCAATTCTAGGAGCAAATCCCCAAACAATTCTCTGGATGGTAAGAGCTCGCCAGGTGTAATGGGATGCTTTTGTGTGGCACCCTCCAGTTGTGTAGCGAGAGCCATTAAATCTATAGCCTCTTGTTTAGATCCGCGGCTATGTGCCAACCAGGCGTTCACAACATGTTTCTGGACTTCAATTTGCCCGATCCAATATTCATTTTTGATCAATTTTTGAAGTTCATTCAATCGATTCAAAGCAGTTTTTGAGGCAACTACTGATCCGCTGCGCGCACTGCCGACTCCTTTAGCAAAATAGGTCAACGCTTCGAATTCCGGATATTTTTCCCAAGCAAAATCAGTAGCATGCGGTAAAGTAAGTTCTGCTGCTCCTTTCCAATTCTGGCGCTCGAGCAATAGCCGGCTTTCGGCAGCGGCTAGCGCATAGGCAGTTGCTGGATTTATCTGAAATGGTTTTACCAGTTTTCGAATGTCATCAAGTAGCTTGATCGCCTTGGTATCTTCGCCCAGCTGCAAATGAGCATACATGAGATAATCAAGCGCATGAAAATAGTGAAAGGATATGGCGCCTTTTTTAAGTGTATCCATGGCAGCAATAGCAGACCGGGTATTCCAATCGATCGATTCTTTCCACATACCAAGGTGGGTGTATATGTGTGAGGGCATGTGAAGCGCATGCGGAATTTCAGGTGCGATCTTCCCATAGTGACTAGCGGCTTGCAGCGCTTTGACGCTGAGCCCTGGACTATCATATGCGTGTATAAGATAATGAAAGCCACCCGGGTGATCCTCGATGACCTGCAATACTTCTTCGGCAAGTCTACCGGCCTTCAGTTGATTCGAAAGGCTTTTATCGGTAAGATCTGCAGTACCAATGAGACCTAATGCATAAAATGATTTAGCTTCCATATCGTTGGGGTTGATGGTATAAGCTAGCTGCCAATTTTCCATAAAACCCATCAATCGTTCTTTTTTTGTTTTTTCTTTAGTTAAACTATAATAGGCCAATACGGCTTGTCCATAGGCAGTTTCTTTCGCCGTACGAGCAAGTGTTAGTGCTTTTCGAGCCATCGCAAGTCCGGTGTTCATCTGATCTTCTGTAGGTGCATCAGGCCAGACTGGATGAATGTAGGTAAGTGCCTTGCCCCAAGGACCCCAAAAACAATTGGGTTCTCTTTGGATCACTTGGTCAAATACTTCTTCAGCTTCTAAATAAGTCATGTGATGTACGAGCGCTAGTCCATAGGAAATAAGTTTGTCCAATTCTTTGTTGCATCCGTCCGAAAATTGAACGGTACCGCACATGGGAATGTCCGAGATTTGTTTCTTTTCGTTTTTTAATGAACAGCCGACAAGGGCGATCATTAAAACAAACATCGCGAAGTGAATAACAATTCTGATTTTCATATTTGGGGGTTTTAATGTTTTGAAGATAATTAAAAACGTGGTCAAATATGAATAAATTGGCCAGGTGGCCACTTTCCTTGATCAGGGAGGCAGAATACACTTTATTGTTCTAGCCGCCCAGAAGGTGTTTTTTTCAAGCTTCATGTACGTAAACTTGTTCAGGAATTTTATACCGTAATTATTACATTCTAATGCAGAATACGATTAAATCCTTTTCACTTCGATGCTTTGAAGGCCTTTTATGTGTCGTCTTCCGGTTTTAAAGTCCTTCGTCGAAATCATTAATATTTTTTCAGTGGATTCTTTTTGACTTTTATGGTCGGCTTCGACCACCAAGAAGAAAGTATTGCCAATTTCTGTATTGAACAGTTCATTCCATGAAAACACTGCGGAATATCCATCTGATGCTTTAAACACAAAGTAATATTCACTTAATAATTTAGGATTCGTTGCGGTTATCGTTAGATTTTTCAATACATCCAGAAGTAAAACACCTTTTACGTTCTTATATTCCTTTTTAAATTCTCCCAAGTGATTTGTACCTTTAAAATCGCCGATGGTTACGATTTTTTCTTTTTCCAGTCCTGTGTAGGTAATCGTCAAAGGCTTGTCCACCAGACCTGAAACAAAAATTTGATTTGTAGATTCAATGGTTGGTTGAGAAACACCCAAACGTGAAATAAATATTAAAGCAATAAGAATCATTGTTTTTAGCCACTTTTCTTGCAAAACTTTAAACATGATCACGATGCAAATTTATGTATTTTATCTGTGGGCTGAAATATGCTCACATCAAGGGGTATTCAAATTTATTGAATTATTTATGCAGGATTTACCTTTTTTACATATTTGGTCAATATCACAATATGTTGATCATTGACCTTACCTTCTATTTGCTCAGGATTACCATTTACTAAAGTGATCCGGCGTATTGAAGTGCCCCGTTTGGCTACAAAGTTTGCTCCTTTTACATTGAGATCCTGGATCAGCACTACGGAGTCACCTTGCAACAATAATGCTCCATTGGCATCTTTATGTACAGCATCGATGACTCCTGCCTCTTCATCATGAGCCCACTCCAGCACGGCAGCGTCGAGATCTATCATGCCTAATAGATCCAAAGCCCAGGCTTGATCCCTGAGTTTGTTAAGTATACGATAGGAGACCACTTGTACGGCCGGGGTGATACTCCAGATACTTTCATTGAGGCAACGCCAATGATCAACATTTGTTTTTTCAGGATGATCCAATAGATCACTGCAGATGGCACACGTTGCGATTTGATGGTCAAGATGTAGACCGGACTTGGGCTTCACACGATATGCCACTAAAGCATCTGTGCTTCCACATAATTCACATTTTGATTCACATCGGGCAATTAAAGCAGGGGATAGATCCATAATTTTGATTTTGTAAAAGGGAGGCAAAGATATCTTTTAATCACACGATCTCATAGGATGAGTTTTAATGGGTGATGTCTCCCGTGGAGATGGATCTCTTGGTCATTTGTACAGGGGCTAACTGCACGATCACATTTGTAGTAATGATAATTTATGCCTGGAATGATGCATTAATAGGTAAGTGAACCTCAAAATCAAAGGCAATTAACGGATTCTTAAAAATCATTTTTCCACACGACCCCATCATTGATCTCTACTTCAGGTGTTGTTGATTTGACAGGGGTACCTTTTTTCTTGCCCCTCAAAAGTTCTATTTCCGGCTTACTAAAGAGGGCATTTTTTATCCTGAATAATCCAAGTCCAATGACCCCTTCCTTACCATGTGTCTTGAGTCCGGTCGATTTATTGGAAGATATTTGTAACCCGATATTGCCCAATTGAAGATTATTCAATGCTTGAACTTCTCCAGTAAAATCGATCTCAGTACCAGCCTCAATGGTAGCTATGACCACCACTTCTTTAGCATGCAGGACCTTAAATACTACTTTAAATTTTCGATCCCAATCTGGATGAACCATCAATTTTTTTGCAATGGCATTGGTATTGGGAATCTGAGTCACCTGTATAGATGGGGACTGAATAAGGAAGGACGATTCTTTTTCAAACACCAGACTGACTTTGGCATCAACTGCACCAGCAGGTATGACGCTGACCTTGGCACCAGCTACAAATTTGGTGGTGCGCACCCCAGAGGATTTAAAGTCAATGTCGGCATCTGGTGCTACTTGCGAGGTGAATGCAACTCCAAAATCGGTTTCAATATTGCCAATAGGCTCAAATAGATCGCCTACTATAATGCCGTAGTCCCCTAACTTCAGCGTATTGGTGATGGGGAGCCAAGCAGCATACACTTTGAGTTGTTTGCGGATGATGTCATTAAACAATGTTGGTATTCCTTTCATGATTGGTAATATTTTTAGAGATTAATGAAGTGCCTTTCAAAAGTAACCCATCTTTCGAGCGGCTATCAGTTTATTTTTTTTACCGGGGTGTTTTTTATGAGAGGATTGTATTTTTTTGTCGTTCGGATATTTTCAATATTTTCAATCCCTTGTTTTTTAACAGATTCCGACTCATCCATCAAATACACGATCAAGTAATTTTCAGCCGAAGAATAACTTAATTTAAGTTCTAATTTTATTTTTAATCTGTTCATTAAAAAAGATTGCAATTCTTTGGCTTCACTAACATTGGATTTGGAATAGAGGATCACACTGGAGGATATACTAAATGCCTCTTTTTTATCCAAATATTCAGATTTACTGGATTTTCTTGGTAGATAAGCTTTATGATCAGAAAGTTCTTCAAAAATAGCTTTGGATTGATAATTGAGCAAAGAACTTGGTTTTGATTTTTCATTCAATACGATCTCGACTCGAGTTTGGGCCGCTTTTGTGTTAAACACCTCTTCCTTTTTGAGTTCTACGTATTCCTCTTTGCGTATGGTGGAATCAATTTTGGGTTCATACTGAGTCTGAGCGGTTGTAGTGTTGGTACTTTGTGGGTTAGTATTGGTTTTGGGCTCGACGATGATGTCTGGTTTTTGACTTGGTTTGGTGGTAGAAGGTTTAGTACCTGATTTGATGATGGGTTTTGGTTTAGTGGTATTCGTTTTTATAACCGGACTAGCAGTCTCTTGGGTTAGGACTTCTTTGGGTTGGTCATATTTGAGTCCATTTATTTTTAAATCATGGTTTAAATGCAAGGTCACCGGAATCAATAAGGGAACATTGGATCTTCGATATACAGAGTCCAGTCCATTGTAATAATAATTGGCTAGCTCTTGATATTCGATTTGGAATCCATTGGCATCTGCCCTGACTTTACCTATAGAAAACTCTTCTATTTTATTGTTATAGTTTATTAAGTCAGCCAGGATTAGTTTGTTTTGCAGGCTTTCCTTGTTAAGCATCGGATACGGGCCGAAGGGCGCAATGGTATCTGCAAAATACTTATCTACTGGACTGCGTGGGGTATCGGTACCCTCTTCTGCGGTTTTTAGTTTTTGAACCGTGTTTTTATGATAAGATTGTATCTCCGGATAGATGAGGGGTAAAAAAAACTCTAACTCCCGCTGTACTGCAAGCTCAATCGTTTGACGAATCTGGACGATAACAGCTGAAGTATCACCCTTCCGAGCAATGGTATTCAAATCCTTATTTAAATCCAGAATATTTTGAATCGCATTTGTGTCAATCGTGGCTAGATTGTTTTGAAGAGTTTTTACATCAAGTTGGTATTGTAAAGTCGATACCTCAGGATCATTAGCCAAAAATGCACTAGAGGATCTCCTATTTAGCAGATACATTAATAGTAAGACGACACTCACGGCAGCTATCAAGGCAGGAACTAAATATTTATTTGATACTGATTTTGGAACTGGGACATCCAGCGTGGGAGTAAACTCTACATACGGAGATATGCCTTTGACAGCTCGACGCACATATTCTGTCCGATTATCCGCGAGGAGTTTGGCCCCTTCTAAATCATGAGCTAAAAGAGCAGATATCGTTTCAATGGCATAGCCTAGTCCTTGAGGATCCGCTGTCCCTTGTTCGATCACCGGAAGTTTTTCACCATAGCTAAAGTAGGGCACATAAGGAAGCTTAGTTAAATCCAAAATTTTTCGATGATCGATATTGATTTTTTCATCATTGGGATAGTCTGGTACCCAGGTTTTGTAGAGATCTTTAAGACCTCGTTCGAATTTGGTAAGCCAATCCCGTTGCAGTTTAAACTCCGTAGAATCAAAGCGGGTAGGTACTGGTAAGATCTTTAATGCATAGCGATCATATATTATCTTCTTCTGAGCTTCAATGGCCCTCTTAGCGATATTCAAGGTGCCTGCATAACCCTGCTCGGTCGCTGTAAATAACATCACCAGTGCATCCGGCATCTGTATGGTACATACCCCACTGCTATCGGTGAGCCCGGTACGACTATCGATCAGGATGATATCATAGTGGCTGACCCAGTACTCGCGCATCACTTCCAGATATTCTCCACCCATAGACTCTTCATAAAAACTACCATAATCGAGTTCTCGGACTTTGCGAATATACCCATCATCTCTGCGGCCCGCGGTGAGTATGTCTATCGAACACTTTACATTTTCATCTTTGGATTTGATCGGAATGCTGCTGATAAAACCAGACCAGATGATTTTTTTTGCATCATATGTCGCATCGTTTTTTCGTTTTAGTAAGAGATCGATCAGGCCTTCTTTTTTACCTACCTCACTTATACTATGTTCATTGCCTTCTTTTAAATAGTTTTCCAATCCAGGGGCTTCGAGATCCCAATCTATCAACAACACTTTTTTGCCCCACACTGCCAGTAAGGCCCCGACATTGGCCATAGCCATTGATCGGCCTACGCCGCCTTTGTAGGAGTAGAATGTATATACTTTACCTTCCATGATTATAAAGTGGGTTGCGATTGAATAAAAGCTTTTGCATCTATTCTATTCTTATCTCCATGCAACCACTCCGTTTTTTCAAACTCCGGCAACCAGTCCGGGGCATGTTTTATCATAGTGGCAGCGGTCTTTGCATCCGTTTCTATTTTGCCTTGCATCTCAAGATACAATTCCGAATTTCTAAATGCTTCGCCTACTTTATTGAACCGGGAGTAATCCAATAATTGAATTCGATCAATAAAATCAGGGAAAGCTTCTAATGGACCTTGCTTGACGAATGGGACGATTACAGCATGTTCGGCGGCCAGGATTTTTTTTTCTCGTAGTTCTCTCTGTCTTTTATACATGGCATTGAACTCTTTCATACACCACTCGGATCCAAAATAAGAAGGCGATAAAATAGCAACCATACACCTTGATTTTGACAAGGCCGTCGCTAAATACTGAGGCCAGTCTACCCCCGCCGGAATTTCTACAGTATCAATAAAAACTTTACTCTTTGCGCCTCCTCGGGCTTCTTCCAGTTGTTCATCAAACAGGGGTCTGAAAATATCATGGATCCATTGCTCTCTTATTTTGCCTCTTTTATAAGATAAAAAAATGTCGTATTCGTAACCCATGACCTAAGATTTATAAGCAAATCGCCTAGTGGTAGGTGTAAGGAAGAAAGAAAAAGTCGGAAATTAATCGACGAATAAAGTAATTAAAATTGCATATTCTGGTATCATTTGCTATTGAACATTCAATTCAATCCTTAAGACCATTCAACGTACAGTTTTTTATCAAAAGCTCGTCCTGAAAAGGACCAATTAGATTTTATTGCATTTAAATATAATAAGGCCATGCACTTCGTATAATATGATTTAGTTAGGATTTTCCAATTATACGATAAAGACATTTGGAGATGCTAAATAATTGAACTAACTTAGTGATTAATAAACCCCCAAAAATATGCCAACTACAACGGATGTTCTCGTGATTCTATATGTAGACACTGCCTTGATTGTTAATGCTGACACTCAAAAGCAAATTGAAAATTGTGTATATCTTGGAGATAACCAAGGGGATATAGACCCGCCAGATATAACTAAATTTAATACTAATCTTCATGGCAATCCTGAAATTGCATGGGTGGGAGCCGTATTGAATATGACACCTGGATTAACGGATTATGTGCTTATTTCGGGAATTAAGATCAACCAAGATGGTATAGGCATTCAAATTAGACCAAAACAAAATGGGTCTGGCGATACCCATGTAGATGGTTTTGTACAAGGGCGCAACATTCCACCTGGAAAAACTATGGATTACACAATAGACTTTAGTGTATACAGGAATGGTAAATTATATGATTATCACATAGACCCCAAAATGACTATGACTTAATGTTAGGTTATTATGAGGTTCAATGCTCATTGTTTCTTAGCATTTTTGTTGTTTTCATATTGTCCTCTCGGACTATGTCAGGAAGCCAAGTCTTCAAGTCAAAGTGTATTAGATAGCTTTAAAGTCCTTTCCAGTCGTAATCCAGCGGATCTTGAAGTTCTGTTTACTATTTCTATTCAGGAAAAAAATCCTGATAGTATATTAAAGTATGCAGATTTACTGGTGAAGCAGTCCTTGCGCGATTCCATTCACTATAAAATGGTTCATAACGGTTACTTGCAAAAAGGCAATGCTTACCGCTTGAAAGGTGATCTGGCGAGGGCTTTGGAGGAATATTTTAAAAGCATGGATTTTGCATTAAAAATAAATTATCAGGCAGGTATTGGCAAACTCTATATCGCGATAGCTGATAGTTACTCCGGAAATAAGAACAGTACGAATGCAGCCATTTATTATAAGAAAGGTATAGAAGTGCTTAGTAAAGGAAGCGATTCCCTGTCGTTGGCCAAAGCATTGATCAATATAGGAGATGAATATTTTAATACAAACCAATTGGATTCGGCATTAACGTATACGACACATGCCGAAGTTATTTTTAAAAACATCAATTCACCTCTTGGTCAGGCATTTAGCTTAGGTAATATTGGGATGGTGTATGCCGTACAGGGTAGAGACGAATTAGCCAAAACAAAAATCAATGAGGCTATAAAAATCCTAGAAAAACTGCAGGACTATTATCCCATTTCAAACTATCTGACCTACATGTCTGATATTTATCTACGGCAGGGCCAAAGAAGTATAGCTGTCAGTTATGCAAAAAAAAGTCTTGAGCTTGCTCAACGATATGGATTGAAAGAACAAATTAGTGACGCTAATCTTAAACTTTATGAACTTTATCAAAAAATAAACGATCACCCTAAGGCCTTAATTTATTTCAAAGCACATATCCAGTATCGTGACAGCATGAACAACATTGAATCTGTCCAGAAAATGGCCGACTTTCGCACAAATTTCGAAGTCTCGCAGAAACAAATAGAAGTAGATTTGCTTCATCAGGAAAAGAAAAATCAACAGATTATTGTCTTTGCTTCACTCATTGCCTTTGGACTTATCTTTTTAATTGCAATCATAGTATATCGGCGTTATGTTTTTATGAAGAAAGCAAATTTGATCATTGAACGGGAAAGGAATCGATCCGAAAATTTATTGTTAAATATCCTACCCGAAGCGACCGCCCAGGAATTGAAGCAAAGTGGTAAAGTCCTGGCTAAAAAATTCGAATCTGTAACCGTATTATTTACAGACTTTAAAGATTTTTCAAATTTTGCAGAAAAATTATCACCTGAAAAATTGGTAGAGCGTGTTGATTTCTATTTTTCCAAATTTGATGAAATCATTGGAAAATATGATCTGGAAAAAATTAAAACGCTGGGTGATGCATATATGTGTGCTGGAGGCTTGCCAAGCCCGACCCCTGACCATGCGACCAAAATGATCCAAGCTGCAATAGAAATTGCCAAATTTGTACGAGATTCGAAAATCTCGAGTTCTACGGATGATCCGTTCTTTGATATTCGGATAGGTATCAACACAGGACCTGTAGTTGCTGGCATCGTCGGCACAAAAAAATTTGCTTATGACATTTGGGGTGATACTGTGAATATTGCTGCTCGGATGGAGTCCAATTCGGTGCCAGGTAAAATTAATATTTCAGAAAACACATATGATCTAATAAAGCATACACATACTTGTGAATATAGAGGTGAAATTGAAGTGAAGAATAAAGGAATGATGAAAATGTATTTTGTAAATGAATCGGAGTAAAAAAAAATTCTATATTCCTTCATATGATCCTATGGCTACAAGGCTGCCAATTTCTAATATCAGTAATCACATTGAGAATGCACACTATTAAACGGTAAACAATCTATGGGTTTGGATTTCAGCGAAGTCAATTGTTTTTAACTGAACATAGGATTAGGCTCCGGGCTCTGGATTATCCTACCATATATCTAATTTGATACGTATATTCGGTAGCAAACCTTATACATTACACCACTTCAAAATTTGCTGCTTCGAAATACTTGCATAACGATCCTTCTGTATATCTTTACCAAATTACCAATACCTAATATATTCAACCCCAATACTATGAAGAATAAGAATCTGTACTTATCTATGTTGACTGTAGTTGCCCTCTCTTTATTCATGATGAATCTTACAGCCCAGAGCAATGTCACCAAATGGACATTCCTGGTTTATTTGATAGGCTCAGATTTGGAAAGTGGCGGCGGAGCTGGATCCAGTGACCTCAGAGAAATGATGGCCGTCGGCTCTAATCTAAATGCAAATATCATTGTGACCACAGGCGGTGCTAATAAGGATAATTCTACACAACCCGGAGGAATCAATTGGCGAAAAATCAATCGTTGGATGATTGAGAAAGGAAAAATGAAATCAATTCCTTATACCCCTGCTTCAAATGATATGGCTACTGTAAAAAACCTTACTGATTTTATCACCTGGGGTCAGGCATCATACCCCGCAGATAAGTATGCATTGATCTTGTGGGATCACGGTGGCGCCATTGATGGTTTTGGGCATGATGAAGTTTCGAAAAACATGTTTAAGGTGATGCAAATCAAAGATGCCATGGAAAAAGCCTACACCATCACTAAAAAACGATTTGAGGTATTGGGATTTGATGCCTGCCTGATGGCCAACATCGAAGTGTTGGCAAATTTCAAAACATTTTCCAATTATTTTGTCGCTTCTGAAGAGTTGGAGCCTGGACATGGATGGAATTATACGCCCATTCTTTCAGCCATGACTTCTGGCAGTATCAAAGATGGCGCAGCACTTGGTAAAGTAATCGCGGACGGATTTTTAGCACAAGCCATGGCTGAGCAAACTAAAGGCATTACACTATCGGTAACTGACAATTCTAAAACGGATGCTGTACTCACCGCGCTCGATGAATTTGTCCAAAGCCTGAGTGTCACTTCCCGCAAAACTGGTGCCATAAAATATTTAGCCGTCTCCAAAGGTCGTTCTCAAACTGAAGAATATGGCAAATCATCCAGAGAACCCTCTGAATCAGTAGATGTCATAGATATCGTAGACTTTGCCAAAAATGTAAAAAAAGAAGAGCCTTCTGTGAGTGTCAAAGCGGATGCTTTAATTGCTGCTATTCAGAAAGCCGTTGTCTATCATGTAAAAGACAAAACCAATCCAAACGCAAGTGGCTTGACTGTTTTTTTGCCATTCAACAAACTGGACAAGAAGGAAAAAATAGCCAATGTCGTCGCAGAGTACAACAAGATTAATTTTTCAGAAACGTATAAAAATTTTGTACAAAACTTTATCGACGATGCATTAGCAGATGGTACTAGTCCAGAGGTACCCAATGGAGTAACTGAAGAGGACAATCTAATAGAAGCTGTCTGTACCAGCGACGATTATGATGAAGCCTATGTAGTCCTGATGACCCCTGACACAGAAGATGATGATATTATTAATTTTTTAGGAGTAATGTTACCGGATGATGTGATCTATACGGACCAAGGGGTAGATATACAATACCAATGGGATGGGCAGTGGGTCGGACTCAATGGCGTACCGGCCTCAATAGCTGATATGTACAATACCGAATTTGAAGCAGATAACGGCGATCTGATACCCGTAACCATTGTTGAAATTCCGGTCTTGTTAAATGGAGAGGTGGTAACACTTCAATTCACCATAGACGAAGAAGGTGTTTTTATATTGAATGACATCCTTCCGGAAATCGATGACGAAGGACTTTTTCCAAAGGAGACCATAACGATAGAGGAGGGCGACGAAATCACCTTGCTGTATGAACAATACAATACCGTCACGGATGAATCCAATTGGTTAGAAGGTGATACGTTTACGATAGATAGCGAAGACGATCTCGAGCTTAGTATGATTGATCTGCCTAAAGGCCAATACCTGATTGGTTATTCCATCACTGACTTGCACCAAAATGAAGAGTTTTTTATGAATGAGAATATTTTTACGATCGATTAGTAAAAAGCAAAGGTATTGTCGATACATTTTGTATACAGGACATACCTGTATATTTCTATATCATTGAGTAGCATATTTAGCCTGCCCAACAAAGACAGTGTCAAGGCAATTTAATAGATTTAAATTGCCCTGGACTATATACCAATAAGCATTTTCAATTAATTCATCACCAATATCTTTTTTATGATCGATCCTTTGCGCGAAGAAACTTTTAGGACATAACCAGCATTCGGAAGATTCTTCAAAGCTATCGTTTTCGTCTGATCTCGATCTGCAAATGAGTAATTTGCGATTGATTCACCCAACAATGAATATATTTTTACCGACACTTCGTCTTGTAAGACATCATTAAATTGTATGAACAATCTATCGTGCGCGGGATTTGGATAGACGGTGATATCTAATGTCTTTGGTCTATCTACCGTGGCAACACTCGTACATACCAGTTGATTGAATAAGACTTCGCCTCCAGTATAAAGATTACACAGACTGTTGTTATTGGGACTATACAAAGCTATGGATCGTACGATACCGATAGCAGGGTGATTGAGTGAACTCCAGGTCGTGCCATTCCATTTGGCCAACAAGTTTATACTCTGATTGCCTATCACGTTAATTTGCCCCCCGGCTAATAACTCATTGTTTGCAAGATGTAGATCATAGATTCCAAATCCGGTACCGACCCCTGTACTCATGGCCCCCCAGCTCGCGCCATTCCATTTTGCAATATGACGGGTATTTGATATAGGATTACCACTATTATTTATGGCATTTAAAAATTGCCCACCAATAATTAAATCATTGCCCAAACTGATCATATCATGTACGCCATCGCCTGAATTAGGTGGAGTGCTCGTAACCTGCACAGCTCCTCCTGTACCCAGTTTACTCCAAAAGCTTCCATTCCATATGGCTACATGATTAAAGGTGCCGATACCAAATCTGCCCCCGGCCACCACTTGATTGGTACTATTATTTATCGTTAAAGCTCGCACTTGTCCATTGAGTCCACTGGCCAACATTGACCAGCCTGAAGAATGCAACAAAACAATATTCATTGCGGCGACAGGTATAGTCCCAGCTGAATTAAATAGACCTCCAACAAACAATCCGGATGAAGTGGATAACATGGTATATACATTCTTGTTGGGCCCATTGACCCCACCTTGAGGAATATTTGCCCAGGTATTCGTGGTTCCGTTCCACGTGGCTATATTATTCACAGGTATATTGCCTGCCATCGTAAATTGTCCACCTACATATAATAATCCATTGTGTACTTCCAGGTCAAACACCACGTTATTGACCCCACCGCCTGTCAAAGCGGTCCAGCCGGTGCCATTCCATGCAGCAATATTGTTTGCTACGACTGATGGATTCCCAATAGTAGAAAACAATCCCGCCACAATCAATCGTCCCTGATAAACAACCATATCTTCTATCCTGGAAGTATTGAGTTGAGTCCAGGAAGTACCAGTACAATAAGTCGTGCAACTATCTGCCATCACACAAGGCCGCTGGTATAACGTGATTTTACAAGAACATTTTTTCTGGCCACAAGTGGTCTGCAGATTCAAGGTATAATATCCGGGACTTAATGCACCCGGGATCGGAATCAATATATTTCCTGCATATACATTGCCAGAAAGATTGATGGATGGACCTGTCAATGTCCATTGCACATTAGGTGCTACACAAGAATCAGTACCCACACAATTAAAATGCCCTGTAAGGAATATACTTTGCGGTGCAGGACACCCAAAACGGATCGTGTCATTACATTTTGCTGGAGTTTTGATTCCGTCCTGGATCATGCTCAATTGATAATTGCCACATTCGCAAGTACAATACATCTCGATCGTATATTTAAGTATCGTATCAAAACAGGGCTTTCCATGTATATCATATTCGGTGATGGGTATCTGAATGGTGTATAACCCACTTTGAGTGTACGTATGCATCCACATACCATTGGAATAGGATCCTGGTGTGATCTGGCCATCGCCCCAATCGATTAATTTCATCGAATCGCAAGCCGGCAATCTTAGAATGATTTTAGCCTTGCACATGGAATCTATGACGGTCAATTGTACTGCATTAGCGATGTGTTGTGCGAATAGGGATTTGCTTTTACAGCAACTATCAATCTCAGGAGGACAATTGGCAAAATTGACCTGAGCTACTTGATTGGCAGGAAGAAAGATTGATGACATGCCTGAGGCCGGCAAAGATGGAATCCACCCTGGTGGATTCAATTCCTTTATGGTATATAAACCGGGCAGCAACGGACTAAAACTGTAAGTCCCATTGATATCAGTGATCATTGTATCAATAGCGACACCGAGATTATTACACAAGATGATCTGCCATCCTTGCAGTCCCTGCTGCTGGCCATTGTATGGTGCACCAACACAGGCAGTATCCAAATATTTTATACCTGATATGGTAGATGGATCACAACAAATTTCTTTGACAAGGCCATCGCCCTTTATACTTCCGCAGACATTAAATCCCGTATAGGTATGTCCATAATTATATACCCGTGCTTTGATACAATATCTTCCCTTATTCAGGACCAAATTTATGGTGGAATCCTTCGCCGGATTTAAAAATGGTGCCCCGGTAGTTTTGGGGGCCATGAGGTTAGCTATCGTCGCCCCGGTGCTATCACATAAGGTAAACTCAACTCGATTATCCGCCAGCGCACTTAGATGGATCTGTATCGCGGCATTGTTTTTACAAATGCAAAAACATCGGGTAAAATCATAGATACTGTCATCATAATGATATGGCCCTCCGGAAAAATTAATCCATCTAGAGCAAGGCATCGCTGCATTCGGTTGATCATGCCAATAGGATGGTGTAGCCAAGGCATAGGCGGGCTTAGGGGTGATGTATGCCGGATAGGGAGTCTGGGTCACTGTCCAATATGCATCTGGTTTGCCTGGGGCATAAAATTGGCCCGTGCTATGATCTACACCTGTATTCAACGAGATACTATCAGCTTTACATCCTATGCCGCATGTCGTATCAGGTTGAGGTGGGCAGAAAAACACAAAACTGGTATCGCAGTTTATAGTATTTTGACCTTGTTGAAATTGGGCTTGTATGGTGATCGTATCTGGATTAGATCCTGCATTGATACACCAGCTGATAGGTGTAAAGCTACCAACAGGTATGTAGTTAGAATTGTGAGTCAAAGCAAGATGGCCAGGGTTGCCCTGACCACTGATCCAACCACCTACATTGTCGGTCACTACATTACTAAAGGATGCTGTATTCAGATTAACTTGCAGCGGTAGGAATTTGTTCTTTGCTTTATTATCTATATGCAATCGAAAACAACAAGCAGGAGGTATTGTTTTTAAGGATTCTACCCAAAATGATATGCTGTCACACGAAGATGGCGGACAGTTTCCAAAATTTACTTCTTTGACATCGTTGATGCCGAGTTGCACTTGTACCAGGTTATTTAAAGGATTAGCAAGTGTCCAACCGGGTTGATTTATCTCTTTCACTGAATAATTTCCGGGCGCAATGGGCCCAAATCCATAGTAGCCATTGGCATCTGTCAGTGTGGTATCGATGGCAAGCCCTGCAGCATTACACAATACAATCTGCCATCCGGGCAAGGTGGGTTGATTGGAAAAGGGTTGACCGGTACAAGAGGCATCAAAATATTTATGACCCACTATATTTGAATTGGATTCACAACAGTCTGTGCGGATTAATCCTTCACCAGATACGCTCCCGCAGACATTGATGCCTGTGACATTGGCATAATTGCGCACATCCGCTCGAATACAATAAGTGCCCTTGTTCAGGACCAATGTGGTCGTTGATACATCCGGTGGTAGTTGAAATACTTGTGGAAGATTGGAAGGGTTACTAATCAACAAAAGCGGAGCAACCAATACGCCTGCGGCATCGTATAATCTAAAATTGGCATTATTGTCAACCAATGCAGACAGTTGGATCGTGATCGTAGACCTATCTTTACAAACACAAAAACATCTGGAGTAAGAATAAGGATGTAGGAAGGACACATTATTTTGTTGAGTAGCGCCTTGAAATACAGAGATCCATTGTGAACACGGAGCTGTGCTATTCGGTTGAAAATCCCAACTTGAATATTTTTGAATCACCTCAGCAGGGCTGGGCAAAGACGAACCGACATATGGAGAATTTGTGACGGTCCAATTCGGGTCATAAGAACCCGGACTTAATATTTGTCCATTATTATCCAATCCTGTGTTGAGGCTGATGCTCTTGACTGCACAAGATGGGGCATAACCACAAGTGGAATCCACCGGACAATTAAAGATAATATTGGTATCACAGGTTGAAAACCCATTCGCATAAAAAAACTTGACGATGGCTGTATCCGGATTAGAGCCAATGTTGATACCCAAATCGGTCACATGAAAATTGCCAATCGGTATACCGGAAGGATGTGTGATGGTAAGTCGGTTCGCGGGAGATATCACCGGAGAAAATTGGGCGACGATGCCGGCTGAATTAAAACTCGCCGAATGTAAATCAATTTGAATCTTGGAGATAGCAGTTGCTTGATTTTTGATGTGAAATTGATATGTACAGGCATAGGGTATTGCTTGAAATGGCAGTATAAAGGCCGAGACGCTGTCGCATTTTGATTTGATTGGGGGACAATTGACTGTGACATTAAAATTACAAGACCCTGTAGCAGTACCTCCCATTTGGGTAACAGTATAGGTCACCGTAGTTAACCCTTGCATAAAATTATTGCCACTGGCATTCGTCAAGCCCTGACCTGTTGTAGATCCGCTCAATGCATAAGAGACAGTCGACATGGGGCAATTTTCAAATACTATTAAAGGCGCTATATTATTTATGATTGCTTTACACTGTCCTTGGGCATTGTAGGTGCCCATCACAGTGACACTTCCAGGACAGGCTATTACTGGAGGTTGATTGTCATTGACAGTGAGGATAAAATTACAGTTAGTACTTTGGTTGCCACAATCATCTTTTGCGAAACAAGTGATCGTATTTGCACCTTTTGGAAATTGAGTCTGCGAAGTAATCAGGATAGAGCTGGATGAAGTGATTAATGAGCAGGTGAAGTCCATCATCGGGTCACAATTATCAGTAGCGGTGGGTTTTGGTATGGTGCCCGTGTAAAAACAATCGCCTTGATTCATGTTTACTATCGCATTGGGTGGACAAACGATCACAGGTTTTATAAGATCTATGTACGAAACAGTCTTACATACGGAATCAATACAACCTATGGCAGTTGATTTAAGGCAGACCAGATAATTACCGCATTTACTAAATTGATGTGAAGGATTCTGAGCAGTGGATACATTGTTTGAGCCACTGTTTGGATCGCCAAAATTCCAGACATGTGTGATCGGAGCAAGTCCCGTAGATTGATTTGAAAATTGCACATTGCCGCATGCAGTGATGTTTTGAAAAGTAAAAGCAGCATCACAAGGTGCAGGATCAGAACAGATCAGACTATTGATCGCACAGGCACCTGAAGATCCTAAAGCATTATAATTGAATGTAACTTTTAATGAATCCGGGTTATTACCCCCTTTCAAGCAAAAGCTAAGGGGCGACCACCCACCCAAAGGAATAAATCCTGAATTATGTGTAAGTAAAAGGTCTTGTTGCGGAGTCTGACTGACGATCCATCCCGTATTCGTTTCGACCACGATATTAGTAAACGTTGCTGTTTTAATGTCTAATTTGATCTGAGTGATCGCATTTCTAAGTTTATTGTCTACTAACATTTGAAAACAACAGGATGGCGGCGCAGTCCGGAGTTGTTGCACAAAGATCATGACACTGTCACATGTGCCAGCTACATTCAAATCTATTGAATGCTCATCAACTGGTCCAATAAAAAAAGGAAGTGGTGGTTCAGAATTTTTAGTATTGTATAAAATCACCAAAGGTAGGCTCAGCGCCAGAAGGATAGGAATAGTAAATTTCATGACCTAGTAGTTTTTTGGTCAAATGCTCGATGTACACACATCAAACTCCAAAAAAAAACACTGTACTACCTCACTGGTTACAAAACACTCTTCACGAGTTATAGACAAAATCTAAAAAAACGGGCATTTGGGGTTTAGATCCTAAATGTACGAATTTGTTGTAGGAACTTGTATAAAAAAATCGCGGTACATGTTACGTATTTTATTTTATTCCGGTAAAATCATCGAAAGATAGAAATTCATTATCCTTCAGAGTTTAAGCTGATTCATTGGGAGGAAAAAGTTTAATTCATTTTTTCTAAAGCCCAACTAGTCAGTACCCCATTATAAAAATAGATCCGGCATCAACTCCGAGGTGGGATCTACGGCATAAGGAGTGAAATCAAAGATACCTTCCTCGTTTAAGATCTCTTCATCGATACAAAACCTACCAGAACAAGTGACCGCATTTCGTTTAAAAATGTAATAGGCTGTATCCGCCAGGATCTCCGGAATGCGTGACATCCGTATGATCTGATCCCCGCCTAAAAGATTTTGCACAGCGGCGGTAGCGATGGTCGTCTTGGGCCATAATGCATTGACCGCTATTTTGTTTTTAAATTCTTCTGCCCAGCCCAGGACACAGAGACTCATATTCATCTTACTCATCGTATACGCGAGATGATTGCCATACCATTTGGGATCGAGGCTAATTGGCGGTGATAACACCAGAATGTGTGGGTTGGCAGATTTTTTTAGATGTGGTAGAGCATGTTTGGTCGTCATAAATGTACCTCGTACATTGATCCCATGCATCAGATCATACCGCTTCATCTCCGTATGTACGGTATCAGTCAGTGAAATGGCACTTGCATTATTGACTAAGATATCAATACCACCAAATGTATCGACCGTCTTAGCGATCGCAGCAGCCACCTGCTCTTCAAATCGCACATCGACCTGTAGGGGCAATGCTCTACCCCCGGCTGCTTCGATTTCTTCGGCTGCAGAATAGATGGTACCTGGGATTTTGGGATTTTCTTCTACCGATTTAGCAGCAATCACAATATTGGCGCCTTCTCGAGCCATACGGAGGGCGATCGCTTTACCAATGCCCCGGCTGCCGCCGGTTATGAATATGGTTTTATTCTGAAATATAGACATGATGCGTGGAAGATAGTAAGGAATCTGCAAAGTTTTTATAAGGCTGCCTTCTTTTCATTTTTATGCGATAGATATCCGATCATCGGATGGTTCATTAATATTCAAATGAACAAATTGTGGATTAATGCTCCACCACCCAATTTCTGCGCTCCCCTCTATTCATGGTGATCATATCTTTTTTTACACGCATGTACCCGCCTGCATTTGATACGATTTGATTAATTTCTGTTGGTATACCCTCGAGTATAGGTATTGGAAATCGGGATTGAGGTAAATTCTGCGACGAAACAAAACTTTTATACACTTCACCACTATCCAATCTTTTAAAGGACAGGCTTACAGTATCTCCGTCCGGAGCTGATTTCTCAAGAAATGAAATATCGAGCACACCTACCGGCATCACCGAAAAATTGCACTGCTGTGTATATGGATCTGGAAGCTTGGTAGTAAGTGGTGGGGCCGCCATCTGATCATATTCAAACTCCACGACACCATACTCCAGGATTTCAGAAAAGGGAGAATAGTAATACTTATTGACCAATGTTGCAGATTTTAAATAAGTCATAAATCGGTACAATAATGTATCCTTCGGATAGTCGATTTTAATACTATAATTGCCCTGGGCATCTGTCTTTGTCAAGTCACCACCAAGTACTAGGGCGATCCCTCCACAACAAGGCTGGCCATAGTGGACATAGACATTCACACCGGCTATACCTGCACGCGTAGCATGGTGTATGACTTTGCCTTGCACGGTAAACGAAGATTCTGGAGTTGCATCTTTTTGACATGCCACCACAGCAGAAAGTACTATGATTAAGCATATGCATCGTGCCGGATAGGACACATTGCCATCAAATAGTTTCTTAAATTCATGCCTCGAATTATAAAAGATATGCATGAGTGGTTTGCGACTGATGTGAGCAACAAAGTAAAGTGTTTTTTGGCAAATTGATTTTAAGGAGTATAAAGATTATTATCTGACATGATTAAAGCAGTAGGATTAACTATCGTCTTTTTATGCACCTGGTGTGAGTCAAGAGGCCAGTCTCGCACCACCCTGTTTAAAAACTTTATCGTGATAGACGGGTCTGGTCGTCCCGGCACCCTCCAAGATGTGCGTATCCAAGGCGATCGCATTAGCCTTATCGGCACCCTCATCGCCCAACCTGGAGAGCAAGTCATAGATGGCCTCAGCCAGTACGTATTAGCCCCGGGGTTTATTGATACCCATAGCCATCATTCACGCAATCTAGACGATAGCAGCCAGTTTAGCTCTTTTCTATGCCAGGGCATCACCACTTTAGTCGTAGGACAGGATGGTTCATCTTATTTGCCGCTGCAGAGCTATTTTCAAGATCGATTAAAAATCGGCTTGCCAGTCAACCTTGCGTCATACACCGGTCATAATACAATGCGATATCAGATCTTAGGCAAAGAGGCCAATAGACTGGCTACAAAGGCAGAGGTCAAAGCGATGAAAAAACTCCTTCGTGCTGATATCAAAGCCGGTTCGCTTGGATTGAGTACCGGGCTGGAATATGATCCAGGCATCTTTTCATCTAAAGAAGAGGTCTTGCAACTGGCGATCACCGCAGCTCATATGGATAGTCGCTATATATCACATTTGCGATCGGAAGACATCCGATTGGAAGAAGCAGTAGAAGAAATCATTGAGATAGGAAGACGAGCCCATCTGCCGGTGCAAATCTCTCATTTTAAAATAGCTATGAAATCTAAATGGGGTATCGCCAATAAATTATTGGCGCGGCTCGAGGAGGCCCGAGCTCAGGGTATAGACATTACCGCAGATATATATCCATACGATTTTTGGTTGTCCACCCTCGAGGTTCAATTTCCAAATCGGGATTTTGATAATAGGGCAAGTGCAGAGTTTGCATTGCGGGAGCTTGCACCACCGGAAGGAATGATATTATCCAGGTATGACGCTATACCGGAATACGTAGGCAAAAGCCTGGCCGATATAGCCATCTTGCGTAAGGAAGATCCCGCTGATACTTATATGTACCTCATTAAATTAGCCCGAGAGAAAAACGCGGAAGAATCCGTTATGGGTAGATCGATGACCGAGTCAGACATTGTGACTTTGATGCAATGGCCACATACCAATATCTGCAGTGATGGATTTGGTGGAGGTAGGCACCCTCGCGGTGTCGGTAGTTTCCCTAGGGTCTTGCATCACTACGCCCAAGAGTTAAAAGCTTTCCCTATAGAAGTGGCCATCCATAAAATGACGGCACTCAGTGCACAACATATGGGTATCGACATGCGTGGAAAGATCAGTCATGGTTATTTTGCAGATCTCGTCATACTCGACCCTGATGCTGTCATAGATCTCGCTACCGTGCAGGACCCATTCGTATTGAGTGAGGGAGTACATCAAGTATATGTCAATGGTCAATGTGTGTGGAAGGGGTCAACTTATCAGCACAACCTTCCTGGCAATGTCATTAAAAATACCCGCTATCGATGAAAATGGATTGGTCACTAGCCCACAACCGATCCAAAACAATGGTTTACCTTGGGCTAATCCTCATAACCATCATCGCAAGTTATCTGCAATTCAAGTCACCACTCAAATCATTTGATGACGGTCCGGCTCGATATACCCGGTATAATAACTATGTGATATTTAAGCAAGCTCATTTCCATTTATTAGAAAATAAAGACATGTACGTGCTGTATCCCGAGGAGCATCATGATCTTTATAAATATAGCCCTGCATTTGCTTTGGCTTTTGGACTATTTGCCTGGTTACCGGATTTCATCGGATTGACGCTGTGGAATTTATTGAATACCCTCGTATTGTTATTTGCATTAATGCATCGCAAGGCACTCTGGCGACAGAAAGTGGGCTTATTGCTTTTGTTTTGTATTCCTGAACTCGTATTGGCCACGCAACATGCCCAGTCCAATGCATTGATGACAGGATTGCTCCTATTATCTTATTTTGATCTGGAAGCGAATAAGCCGGGTCGAGCAGTCATCTGGATTGTGCTGGCCACTTTTATTAAAATCTATGCTGGATTAGGAGGTCTGCTGTTGTTCGTTTTTTTACGTGGCGAGCAGGAGCGGTCCTCGAGAGTCTCCTCCAGTTTTATGTTCAGTCAAATGTTTGCCAATCGTCGTTGGTCCTTTTTGTGGAAGTATCTTAAAGTTGGTTTGATGAGCACGCTGGTTTTATTATTTATTCCATTATTGATCATATCGCAACAGTCCCTTTGGATGCAGTATCGAGGCTGGTGGCAGATGTTGGCTCAAGATCATGATACCTCATACGGATTATCGCTGATGCATATCCTTAATCTGATTTTTCCCGATTTTCATGCAAAAACAATACTACAAATAGCCGGTGTGCTAAGCTTGATGATCTTATTGATTCCGATTCGAAAATTTAAGGATCAATACTTAAGACTAGAGTATCTGGCCGCTATCCTGCTTGCGCTCATTATTTTTAATCATAAAAGTGAATCTGCTACGTTTATAGTAGCTGTCGTAGCCATAGCCATTTGGTATTTTTCAAAACAAAATCCTACACGTATGGAGCGGATCGTACTTGGGTTTGCTTTCGTTTTTACGGTATTGGTAGCCACGGATATCTTTCCCCCTGGAGTTAAAAAAACCTGGCTAGTGCCATACAGTGTCAAGGTATGGGCATCGATATGGATCTATGCGTTGATAGTCATAGACTTAATCCGTAAAAAAACGGGAAAAGACTTAAGTCAATTAGAAAATAGTTTATAAAGAGTGTAAGAAACTCCCCCGATCAGCGACTAATAGAGTACAGTCAATCGCTACATGGAAAAATCTTTTATAGACATGATCAATCAACATCGGGGTACGATCTACAAAGTCTGTAATCTATACGGCAGGGATAAGGAGTTGCGCCAGGATTTGTTTCAGGAGATCGTGTTACAGCTTTGGAAATCGTACCCTTCGTTCAAAAAAGAATCAAAAGAACATACCTGGATATATAGGGTGGCAATCAATACAGCAATTTCCAATTTTAGAAAAGAAACTAAAAGAATAGATGATCAGTTCATCATACAAGCGCACCTGGAGGTGCCGGAAGTCAGCTTTGATTCAGAGGATAAAGAAAAAACGGATCAACTTTTTTTAGCGATAGGTCAGCTGAATGAATTTGAAAAAGCGATTATCCTTTTATATCTGGACGAAAAATCGTACGACGAAATCTCAGTGATCTTGGGTATCAGCCAGACGAATGTCGGCGCTCGAATCCATCGAATAAAAACAAAATTAAATTCTATAATCCATAAAAACTAAATTAGTATGAATCTCGAAGAATTAAAATCAGCTTGGCAGGTATTTGACAAAAAAGTGCAAACATCCCAAGTCATTCATGCAAAAATCATAGAAAGTATGATCAAGGAAAGGTCAGGATCTCGAGTCGATGCTATCAAACGCCAATCCTATTCCTTTATGATCATATTGATCATCGAGATTATTGCTTTATTAGGAGTGATTCTGGGCAATCCTTTTGATTTTAAGTATGGGTGGCAATATATACCCTATTACATCCTCCTAGGTGGAGTCGTACTGGCGTTTATTAATTTAGTAAAGACTTTTCAAAAAATTAATCAGACCTGGTCTCATCTGACTATAGATGCTTTCCTCACCAATATGTTGAATACCTATGAAAAAAACAAGGTTTTTGAAAAATGGTTTGGAACAATATTTTTATCTATTGGTTTTATCATACCCATATCTTTTTTACCCGCGAAAATAGAACGCAATGGACTCCAGTCCGCTATCCTTGATGTCGCACTGATGATGGGGGTGACAGCTTTACTTTATCTGGTTGCATTTAAAATGGGAGCCTTTAAAAATCATCACAAAGATCATTTTGAGCAAGATTTGAAGGAACTAAACGAATTGAAAGGCTTGATTCAAGAGTGACCACAGCGAGTTAACCATAACTATGCACTTTATTAACTCTCCTTAGTCAAATTAGATCCAGAATCCAAAAATTTTTAAATGTTGTACTACTCAGAACACGAAACCACAGACTTGTATCTAATCTGCTGGTTATTCCTTCGCAACATATGCTAGAAAATATAATACATACTCTGCAAAGAAAAACCACCAGAAGCGCTTGTAGAATTTTTTGATGGATTGGTGTTCGCTCAACTTTATAGAAAATGCATTGATGATAAAAAGTCCCAAAAGTATAATGTGTCCTACAAGAAGGATTCTGGTTTCAATGGATGGAGTTTTTGTAAATGAAAAATCTAGCCATTTAATATAGATGGTGAATAAATAGGCCAATCCAACCAGCAGATTACCTGTGATCAATGCGCTTTTGGGCGAATATTGGATAGCGAAAGTTTTAATACCGTATTTCGCATCGCCTTTTATATCTGACAAATCCTTGAACCACGAAATGACAATACTGAACGCAATGATGAATAGGGTAAGTATTTTTACATTTTCTGGCATCTCCAGGGAGCTGTTTACCAAATAATTAAAGACCAGAAATCCACCAGCATTGAGTAATACTCCGCGGACGGTCGATATAGCCAAAGCCGCAGTCACATGATGTTGCTTCAGATATAGAGGGGGCATGGAATAAGCCCACCCGATAGCCGCAGCCAAAGCAATAATACCAAAGAGATAAGGCGTGATAAATAAGGCAAGGCTAAGACTGATAAGTATAGCGGTGAACACAATAATTTTTGCCTGTTGTACACTTAACGCGCCAGATGGGATAGGTAGGTCAGGTTTGTTGATTTTATCAATATCGACATCTGCAATTTGGTTGATGCCTACGATGAAAATATTACAAGAAATACCAATGGTCAACGCCAGTACTAAGTATGAAAGGCATTGTAGTTCTTGGTTCTCGCATACGATAATGTATAATGTGAAGATGCTTATCACACTTCCAATGATAGTATGTGGTCTGCTGAATTTCCATAGGGTGATGAGTGGTGTCATTGCTCTGAATCTATTTGTATGACGATTAAAGTAATTAGCCCGTCTTTGAGCCGAAATACTTTTAAAGCATTCCCGTAGTGAGCAAAGATGTTTTGATATCGTTTTAATGAACGGGATTTAAGCACCGACACCACACCATCAAAGGTGATAGCAAGTATATTGACGGGAAGGATATACGTAAAAAACAACCGCCTCAAAGAAAATGGGCGAATAAAAGGAGTAAGCAGCAGACAACCAAAGGTGGTTATAAAAAGCACTTTCAGAAGGCAAAAAATAGTTGGTTCGAGTATTTCTACTATAGATGCTGCAGAACCAGAATTCTGAATTTTTTGGACAATCTTTAACTTCTCTTCATCCCCAAAGTGATGGAAGGCATTGAACATGGTATAATATGTTCCATGTTTGAATTCCATTTCAAGGACATCAGTACTAAGCATTTCATAAGAGATTTTATCATCATAAAATCTCAATGCGCTAGGATATTTATCACTCAATGACAGGCGGTTGAAACAACTGCTTTTTCTGAAAATGGTGATAGCTGGTTCCCCGCTACCAGAGCAAAGATCTGTCATGGATGGCATAGATAGAGGTAAGGTTTTAAGATGCGCTATAAAAACATCATATACATTAAACATAGCCACTACAAAGCCAATGAAGTCCGTTTGCCAATTTCTTAAAAAGGAGGGAAACCAATTATAATCTTCGAGTTCTTTCACAGGTCAATATCAATTTTTAGTATCCACAAATTTCACTAAAGAAAACACCCGTGCAGTGGAAGGCTACCGATTAATGGGTTACAAGCTCATCTACCATTCCATTGGTCATAGAAAAGAAGATTGGAAAAGTTCTATGTTCCTGATACCCACTATGCCAAACTGGCAAATCAGCCGCCTCACCAAACATTATCTGACTAAGGTTACACCTCAAAGATGAATACTTATGAGGGATAAGAATTACATTATTCCCTAAAAAATTACATCATTCTCACATTTGCAATACAATCGTTTCAAACTTCAATCCAAAAGTCCTTGATCCTGGTTAAGAAGAATTGGCGTTTTTGGTTTGGCACTTCCCTTGGTTTGCATGTTTCCTCCCAAGGCAAGGTGAAAATAGGCCGAATCAAAGAATTTTTTAATCCTGCACGGGCTCATTTTGTTTTTACCCCTTGTCAAAACGATTGTCAATTTACTGCGGCACCTACCTTGAATGTTCGGCTATGGGCAAGGGATGAAAAGCAAGAAAAAACAAAAGCTATTAAACATTATTATACACTTTATAGACGGGTTCTCGGATTTGATCTGACTGTGGATTAAAAATAAATTCAAGTACATCACTAAGTTGTACAGTATTCACCCATGACTCAGGATTGACTTCAGGCATCGCTTTACGATTGGCTGGCGTATCTAGTACAGAAGGTACTACAATAGAAGCTACAACATTTAAGTGTTTTGCATCAGCATTAAGGTATTCGGCGAATTTGAATAGAAGAGATTTACTCAATCCGTATGCTATCATGGATTTGCCTTCTGTAGCTTCTAGGGCAGGTCGGGCAGCTATAAAGACTAATCGTCCGTATTGATGATCCATAAAGTGGGTAAACAATGGTTTGCAGATGTTAAACGCCGTTGAAAAATTGAGGGTAAACATTTTTGAAATGTCGGCCAGTTTAGTCGTTTTTAGATCGCCCATTGCAAAGCCACCGACCAGCATCAGGACTCCATGTACTTGACCATATTGGACAATTATTTGTTGAGCAAAAGTATGGGCATCCTCTTCGCTGCTGAGATTGACCACCCGCACATCAAGCAATGGGTGAGCAGACATATTTTGTTTATCTGTTTCAGCCATGACCGTAGCAATTACTTTATAGCCGCTCGACAAAAACTTTTGCGTGACCGCGCTTCCAAGGTTGCCACTGGCGCCAGTGATAATGATTGTTTTCATGTTTTTTCGGTTTAAACTATTTCTTGCACTAAGGTTAGAATCTCATGGAAAGCGGTTAAGCCATGGCTTTAAAATTACGAAATTTATAATGCCCTACAGGTTATCAAACACCACCCTCGGGAAAATCTTCTGGGTGGCAGAAATTGGTTAAAGATGTATGATGCGGGGGGGCTTGGTTTTAATTCAGGTTTGATCGAGATTTTCTATTTTTGAAATACAATGATCATTCGAAAAGCTACCTTACAAGACCATGATGCCATCTGGGCTATTATACAAGAGGTGATTTCCGCGGGAGATTCGTATATGTTTTATCCTGATTCCTCTCGAGCTAAGATGCTTGCGTATTGGTGCGACCCCCTTGCATTTACCTATGTGGCAGAAGACAATGATACTATACTCGGTACTTACGTGATCCGTGAAAATCGGCCAGACCTTGGATCTCATGTGGCCAATGGCTCGTACATGGTAGCTTCTGCGGCTCAGGGGAGAGGTATTGGGCGAGCACTTGGAATGCACTCCATCGATGAAGCTCGCCGACTTGGGTATAAAGCGATGCAATATAATTATGTGGTCAAGACCAATGAAGTGGCAGTCAGATTATGGCAGTCGCTGGGTTTTGAGATCATAGGAGAAGTACCAGAAGCCTACCACCACCTAAAGCTAGGCTACGTGAGTGTATACATCATGTGGCGAAAATTATAAGACCTTATTGACTTCTTCCCATCAAATACTTTTTGGGAGTCACTCCAAATTGTTTTTTGAATGCAGCTATAAAATGGCTGGGATTGGAATAGCCTATATCATACGCTACTTCATTGACCTGAATAGAGCCAAGATCTAAAAGTTTACGAGCCTGGTCCATTTTTTTAGTGAGGACATAACCATAGATCGTATTGCCGTATAATTCTTTAAATCCGGATTTGAGTTGGTATTCTGGAATAGCTACGGATCGTGCGAGGTCGGCTATGGTAGGTGGACTCTTTAACTGTTGAAGCAAAATCTCTTTGGCATCTTTGATTTTTTTAAGGATGTTTTCATCATTCAAAAATGGACAAGACACGATGTCGGTCTCCCGATCTGAAAAATAAAGACTCACCACTTCAAGCAATTTGCCATAATAATAGGTATGCTCTATGGCTTTATTGAGATGGAGTTTATACAAAGGAGCGAGGGTCAGCAAAATAGACTGGCTCATGGGCTTGTCTTGATAGATCTTTTGTTGGATAGCTTCATTGTGCAGGATGGGTAGGTCTTCCGGTGAAAACAATTTATGCAACTTTTCGAGCGGTATGAAGATGGTGATGAGTTTAGTATTTGGTGCCAGTTCGATTCGGAAGGCATGTTCCTGAAGCGGATTAAATAGAAATGTAACCGTGTGTTCTTCTAGATTACGGACATAGGGTCCAAAATGAAGTTTCGTTTTTCCTTCTAAACCAAAGAAAAACTGGATCCGGTCTTTTTTAAGGTTGGAGTCCAGGAAAGTTGGTGATTCCTGCCGGTTTTCATATCGGTCAAAAACGGTATTCGACTCATTGTAAAGTATGGTATGGTCCATTCGCAAAAACTCGACTTTAAACTCGTAGCATTTTAATCCTTCAAAGATAACACCATATCCGCAAAGGCTATCGCAAAACCCATCGCGATGAGTTATTAATTATTTTAACGCCTAAGGGCATTATTTTATCCAATGTGGGTATTTTATTAACAATAATAACATAGAATTGTTATAATAATTTGATTATTAGTATTTTATGTCAATTTCGAAAAAGATAAGAATAGTTGTTTTTGAGTATTATTTTAACGCTTAAGGGTATTTACTGATTTGAGATAGACCCACCTTTGCGGTTTTCTAATGAAGATCGTCGGCCTTACTTTATTGATGTCCCTATTATGGTATGTGCCAGCGGCAGGTCAATCGGATACAATGGTCGGCGAGCTCGATCCAGTCTTCATCACTGCACACCGTGATGATCGAAAATTATCGACTTTATCCACCGCTACACTCTTTATCCCTCAAGAGCAAATTAAGATGATGGGGTCTGTGAGACTACAACAAGTGCTGGCTGAGCAAAATGGAATTCAAATTGTACCTCAAGTCAATGGCTTGGGATCCGGGATCCAGTTGCAGGGATTCAATCCAGACTATACCCTTATCCTGATCGATGGCGAGCCTTTAGTAGGGCGTAATACTGGCTTGCTAGACCTCAATAGATTATCGATCAACCCTATCAAACAAATCGAAATCGTCAAAGGTCCGAGCAGCAGCCTTTATGGTTCTGAAGCATTGGCCGGGGTAGTTAATATCATCACTCAACGTACGGAACAAAACCAGCTAAAAGTCAATCTAAGGCAGTCTTCCAATAGGACTACTGATGTCAACCTGACGACGGGTATCATCAATAGGCACGTGGATGCACTCGTACAAGTTTCTCGATATTCCACGGGAGGTTATGATCTGAGCCCGGCGTCATATGGACAAACTATTTCGCCTCATCAGCAGTGGTCTACATTTGCAAAAATCAATTCTTCTATCAGGAATCATGATCTAAGTATCAGTACTCGACTATTTAGAGAAGATCAACAAAGTGAATATCTCGTCAATGATATCGCTACGCGAGGCGTGGGTCTCATTAAGGATTTTATGATTAATCCTGTTTGGAAATATAAGATTACCCCCAGGATACACAGTTCCTTGCGCGGTTATTACACCCAATACTCGGCTACCGCGATCTACCGCAAGGATGGTTCTGGTGAAGAAATCAGTACAGATGATTTTCATCAATCGTATGCGCGATTGGAATGGAATCCCAAAATATTAATCAGTCAATCTCAATCCATCATCGGCGGTGCCGGTACGATCAAAGAACAAGTCAATACCATTCGATATGGGTCCAATGTGCCCAGGTATCAATACACAAATTATGGATTTGTACAATATACCTGGAAACCTCGGGATGATAAAGAACTCAATGCCGGCATACGGTACGATCAAAACAATGTATATGGAGGTCAGTTAAGCCCAAAACTTTCTTTTATCACTCCAGTTTATCGGCAAATCTATTGGAATGGTTCTGTAGGTCTGGGATTTAAATCCCCGGATTTTAGGCAGTTGTACCTGGATTTTAATAATGCTGCAGGAGGAGGTTATAGTGTGTTGGGCCGGGAAGTTTTAAACTCAAAACTGGAGGTATTATCCTCTCAAGGCCAGATAGCGGGATTTCTAAAAGACATAGCCGATGAAGGTGCTATCAAACCGGAGCGATCCATTTCTTTCAATACGACCATCAAGTCTACTAAGAATCGGATGCAGTGGGAGATTGGCTTGTTCCATCATAGAGTATCACAGCTCATAGAGACAGAGCCCGTGGCTCAGCTCCGCAATGGCAGCAACATCTTTAGCTATTTCAACATCAATAAAGTGCGTATTCAAGGTATAGATGCTCAATGGAATTATCGCATCAGTCGTCAACTAAAATTGAACACAGGGTATCAATTGCTATATGCACATGACCTCCATCAGCTTGATTTGTTGCGGGCCGGTTTAAAATTTAGACGCGATCCGGTGACTTTATCCAGTGTACGATTGAGTCGGGGCGATTATTTTGGATTGTCTAATCGCAGTAGGCATACTGGACAATTAAAGTTATTTTATCAATCAAGTCAATTGCCATGGAATGCCTCTATGCGTGCCATCTACCGCAGTGGATTTGGTCTGGGCAGTAATTCTGGCACGGTGCAAGGCGGCGAGATATTTGTATCCGAGCAAAGTGGCAATGATATTCTAGACCGATACGATGATTTTGTCAATGGATATCTGTTGCTCCACTTAAGTGCAGGATGGTCCGGTATTAAATCGGTCGCACTGCAAGCCGGTATAGAAAATGTATTTAATAAAACGATACCCACCGCATTGCCCGGACTTGCTGGCAGAATCTTGTTCCTCAACTTGAGTTATACCCTTTCAAAATCTAAATTAAAACAATAAATTTTTATACATCATGAAACGTTTTATTCTTGCTACACTACTCATTCAGTTATTTGTTTTTTCATCTTGTGATAAAGACGACAGCGGTGGATCGGTAGCACCTATAGCTAAAACCATTACTAATCTCAATGCAGATGCTGGTACAGGAGTCAATCCTCAAAATGGACAACCTACCGGCACAACGGATAAATTTACACTATTCAATTTTGCTTCTGGGAGTACAGTATCCAATGCAGACAGCGCCACTACAAAATGGGACATAGGGTTTAAAGGCACCGCTATTATCTTCAATAGCGGCATCAGCGGTCCGGGCAATGCCGGAGTGATTGTCAGAGATGGCATCCTAGATGATATCACAGAAGCGCCAACTACCGGATATTTGACGGACAATGTGACGACACTGGCGATTCCGGTGGGCTCGGGCAAAGGTTGGTATACCTATGATGGACAAGCTATGGTCATCCGCCCAACCGCCGGTAAAATTTTTATTATCCGGACTGCTGGTAATAAATATGTCAAAATGGAGATCATAAGCTACTACAAGGATGCTCCGGCTAATCCTACCTTTTCCATACCCGCTAGGTATTTTACATTTAGATATTTTTATCAGGCGGATGGTACTAAATTAAAGTAATCGTCTACTGAGTATTTTGCAACTACCGTACACACTTGAGCGAAATGCCATATAATAGCGTTTCAGCATGCTATAGTTGTAAATAGCTACCTATTTTGGGCACTTATTTACAAGTATTTTTATTATAGTTGTAAATATCTACCTATTTTGGGCACTTATTTACAAGTATATTTATTATATTTGTAAATAAATATCTACGTATGATCGGTCGGTCATCACAGGAACAACAAATTGAAAGGCTTCAAAAATCTCAAAAGGCGGAATTCGTCGCTGTATTGGGTCGACGCCGTGTAGGCAAGACTTACCTGATAGATCAGTCATTTGCAGGTATGATTTGTTTTCAGATGACTGGAATACAGATGGGTAACAAAGCAGCCCAATTGGAAAACTTCAATAGAAAACTATATCTACAGGCCAAAACACCATTTATATCTGCTCCCCCTGGAGACTGGGGTTTGGCATTTTTTCAATTAAGAACTTACCTGGAAACTTTGCCCAAAACGACAAAACAGGTTTTGTTTCTGGATGAGTTACCTTGGATAGCTACACCAAAATCCGGATTTCTTCAACACTTAGCTCATCTCTGGAATGATTATCTATCAAAACACAATCATTATATTTTAATCATATGCGGTTCTGCAAGTTCATGGATTACTAAAAACATAACTAATGATAAGGGTGGACTCCATAATCGACTCACGGAGATTATCCAATTACAACCGTTTACGTTGTCAGAGGTAAAACAATTTTTAAACCATAAAAACATTCAGCTCACTCACCAAGAAATTGCGAGGATTTATATGGCTATGGGGGGTATACCTTATTATCTTGATGATATCCGACGAGGAGAAAACGCGGCTCAAGCTATTGATCGGATGTGTTTTACAGATGGAGGACGACTTAGAAACGAGTATGATAATTTATATAAAGCGCTATTCAATCATGCAGCCGATCATGAGCGGATTATAGCATCTTTAGCAGGCTCTCAAAAGGGTCTGTTGCGAAAGGAAATATTACAAATCAGCAAAGTGAGGGATGGGGGTCCATTTACCAGAGCAATGGATGAATTAATAACATGTGGTTTTATAAAAAATATTAACCAATTCGCTAAAATTAAAAGAGAGGATGTCTATAGATTACAAGATGAGTTTTCAATATTTTATCACCGGTTTATTAAAAACACCAGAAACCAGCCAAAGGGCCAATGGGATCAAAAATCAACTACACAGTCCTACAAAATATGGTTAGGTTATGCGTTTGAATTATTGGTATTTAGACATTTGGAACAAATCAAGTCAAAATTGGGGATAAGTGGAGTATATAGTGAGGTCTCTACATTCTACTATAATTTTGGAAAACCGAAAGGAATACAGATTGACTTACTCATTGATCGAATGGATCAGGTCATAAATTATTGTGAAATAAAATACTATGATGGAAATTTCGCCATTGACAAAGCATATCTCCAGGACACTTTAGAAAAAATAATAAAATTTAAAGAAGCAACTAAAACCGGAAAACAGATATTTGTAACATTTATTACAAATAAAGAACTCAAAGAAAACGAACATAGTAAAGAACTAGTAGATCGTACCATTGTATTGGACGACCTATTTAGCGGATGAAAATGATGAGTGACATGAAACCTCTCGTCAATAAAAAATATTTACTCGAAAAATTTCATGGCAAAGGTGGCTGGACTTTTGCAGCTATTCCCGAAATAGTAAAAGATAAAAAAGCCCCTTTTGGTTGGGTAAAAGTCAAAGGGAGTATCGATGGTGTAGCATTTAATAAATATCATCTCATGCCCATGGGCAATGGAAAATTGTTTTTACCAGTCAAAGCGGAAATCCGCAAAAAAATAAATAAACAGGAAGGGGATTATGTGCACATCATCCTATACCCGGATGTAGACCCACTGCTAGTACCTGAAGAAATCTGCCAATGTATAGCGGAAGATCCCAAAGCCTTGAAGTTTTTTAATACGCTATCAGAAAGTGAACAAAAATATTATATCCAATGGGTCAATGCTGCAAAACGTGAAGTTACGAAAACAAATCGTATGGCTATAGTTGTAGAGCGTCTGGCAAAACACTTAAAAATGTATGATCGTGTGATATTACCTTGATGTAAACATGCTCAGAAATAAACTAAAATGCAGCCTTCCTTTAAACTTGATCTGCTTTACTTCAATAATCTTAGGAATAATTTATAGATTGTTTTTTCTATTCATTGTAAAACTAAAGTCGGAATTTCCAGTGTATAATCTATTTTGTTTATCTAGAAAAAACAATACATTTTCGTCACCGACCAATAATCGAATCGAAGGTATGGGCTGTGCAAAATCTAGTTGATAGATTAGCGCATCAGGATATTCAGCAGTGCCCGTGATGATTTGCCAGGTTCCAAGAAGCTCATTCGGTTCATTATTTATCACATTCCTTAAATGATAGGTAGTAGGCAGTAGAGACGAAGGATCTCGATTCAATATGATCCGCCATTTTAACTTAAAGTTTTTGCTATTGGAGGTTAATCCATGATCTTGGCTAAAACGAGCTGAGGGCGTCCTACCGATAAAAGTATCGCAGGCCGCCGGTTTAAATATTTTGCTCACAGTAGGATTCATGATTAGGTTTTCGGTCTCTTGACCTTGGTCTACTTTTTTATTTAAAGTATAACTCCACCCCCCATTGCCGACCATTAATTTTCCTTGATCATCCAATAGATGTAATAAATTTTCATTTATTTGTACAGTAGAAAAGCGAACTTTTAAATCTTCACTGGAGAAATCATACTTATCTAGGAGGGATTCGGTTGATTTTGAACGAATGAATGAACCCTGGATCGACTTCTGGGTACCATTGTTTATAAACCCTAAGGTATTCGCTTTAGATACTCCATAATGTATATTAAGATTAAAAGTTTGGTTTTCGTGAAGCTTTAAATCCCATCGCACAAAATCTGATGGTGTATCAGTGGGCAAACCTAGGTATTTAATGATGGCTGCATCATCGCCGGGTGTGCTGGCTACATATTGTAGACCGGCCGCAGGAGATTCAACCGAAATCTGGCATCCATTAAATAACTGAACCAACCAGATGATCGGGATTAACAAGTTGCAAGTGGTCATACGGCAACAAATTAGTTAGATCTCAAAATTAAAGGTAAATTTTGATGAAAGGATTATTTTTATCTCTTTGACCTATAGTTAAGAGGGTACAAAAAATTTGCGCATTTATGGCCTACATCTAATCTTTGTGAGATGTCTCGAGCAGCAATGCATCTTTGACTGCTTTCCGTGCTGGCCTTCAGTGGATTTGCTATTTCCAGCTTGCGAAACACCTAAAAATGTATTACAATGTGATTTTACCTTGATCTGCATAAATAGAAGTCAATCTTTTACCCAATATGATTATTTTCATCTTTTAATACAAAAGCCCAATGCTCCATATATTTAAAACAATTGGATTCATTTTCATCTTGGCCATGGTGTGGTCATGTAGGAATTCCTCATCCCACACTACTCCGATTATAATATCCTATCACGGTGATGTGTATGTCGAAGCGCTCCTGAAAAAAATGACGCTCGAAGAAAAGATCGGTCAGCTCAATCTGCTTACGCCCGGCGGTGCAGTGACCGGATCGGTAGTGAGTCAGGATGTAGAAACAAAAATCAAAGCTGGTCAGGTCGGCGGTATTTTTGGAATCCGTGGAGCTGATAAAACCCGACAAGCTCAAGAGATCGCTGTCAAACAAAGCAGGTTAGGTATCCCTCTCATCATAGGTATGGATGTGATCCATGGACATCAGACTATGATGCCCATCCCACTCGGACTATCCTGTACCTGGGATATGGATCTTATCGAGCAGTCCGCGCGGATCGCAGCGATAGAGGCTACTGCCGACGGTATCATGTGGACTTTTTCACCGATGGTAGACATAGCCCGCGATCCGCGATGGGGTCGTATATCTGAAGGGTCTGGTGAGGATCCCTTTTTAGGATCTGGCATTGCCCAAGCTATGGTGCGTGGCTATCAAGGTAGTTTATCTGACCCCAATTCCAAAATTGCCGATCCTACCTATATGCTGGCTTGTGTAAAACATTATGCAGCCTACGGTGCCGCTGAGGGAGGTCGGGATTATGCAGCAGTAGATATGAGTAAAGTCCGATTGCATAACGAATATCTGCCTCCCTACAAAGCCGCTGTCGATGCCGGTGTAGGCTCTATCATGAATTCATTTAATGTGATGGATTATGTGCCCGCTACGGCTAGTAATTATTTAATAGATCAGGTGCTAAGGAAAGAATGGGGTTTTACAGGATTGGTAGTGACAGATTACACTTCGCTCAACGAGATGATCAATCATGGTATAGGTGATTTGCAAGAAGTGTCCAAACGAGCACTGCAAGCAGGAGTAGATATGGATATGGTCGGTGAAGGATTCCTGACTACCTTACAAAAATCCCTTGGCGAAGGCAAAATCAATGAACAACAAATCACCCAAGCTTGTAAACGAATACTTATAGCTAAACATAAACTAGGGCTGTTTGATGATCCGTATCGTTTTTTTGATACCATCAGAGCTAAAAAAGATATTTTATCTACCGCACATCGCTCTTTTGCAAGAAAAGCAGCAGCTAAAAGTTTTGTTTTATTAAAAAACAAAGGTGAAGTCCTACCCTTAAAAAAATCAGGAAAGATAGCAGTCGTCGGTCCCCTTGCTGATAGCAGACGAAATATGCTCGGCACCTGGAGCGTATCCGGTGATCCTGAAAAAGCTGTGACAGTATTGGAAGGAATCAAAGCAGTCGTCGGAGATCGCGCCACCATACGGTATGCCAAAGGAGCCAACCTCAGTGATGATACCACTTTTGCAAAAAAGGTAAATGTATTCGGTCCGGAGATCGTCATCGATAAACGATCCCCTGAAGTCATGATCGCAGAAGCTGTGACACTGGCCAGGCAAAGTGATGTCATCGTAGCTGTAGTCGGCGAAGCTGCAGATATGACGGGAGAAGCCTCGAGCATGGCTGATATTCATCTTCAAGCTAGCCAACGAAAACTATTAGAAGCATTAAAGAAAACCGGTAAACCAATCGTAATAGTACTATACAATGGCAGACCTTTGATCTTAAACTGGGAAGATAAAAATATGGACGCCATACTCGATGTTTGGTTTGGGGGTACAGAAGGTGGCCATGCAGTAGCTGATGTACTGTTTGGTGATGTCGATCCCAGTGGCAAACTAACGACTTCATTTCCGGTCCATGAAGGACAGATCCCGGTATATCATGCCATGCTCAATACAGGTCGACCGTACAATGGAGAAGAAGCGTCCAAGTTTAAATCCAACTATCTTGATATTCCCAATGAACCATTATATCCATTTGGTTTTGGATTGCATTATACCAAGATTCAATATGGCGAACCTACTGTAAGCAATACCGTAATGCAGGGAGGGGGTAACATCACTGTATCTGCCCAACTGACCAATAGCGGGACTCGTGAAGCCACTGAAACAGTACAACTCTATATCCGGGATGTCGTCGGATCCATCTCCCGGCCGATGAAAGAATTAAAAGGATTCCAGCTCTTAAATTTAAAACCCGGTGAAAACAAATCGGTTAGTTTTACCATAGATGAATCGCTCTTAAAATTTTATAACAGCAATCTGGTGTATGGCAGTGAGCCTGGGATGTATGAGGTTTTTATAGGACCGAATGTCCGGGATGTCAAAAAGGTGGGCTTTGAATTGAAGTTGGATTGAAAGATGATTTTTAAATTCTTCATGAACCTTTTCGGTAATTTTAACAAAACAGGCTAAGATTGTAAGTTGAGTTCAAAAATTAGGCTTTAATTTTTAGTGTTAAAGTACGATAAGCCTGTAAACTACATAAGTTGAAAGCTATACCGTCACCTCCCTACTGCAACTTAGCCTTAATATTAAAATCTTCCAACACAGCATCAAGCAGCACATCCTGACCTTTTTGATACTTTTCTTTTAAATGGTAGCCATACAGACCACTGAGGGCATCCCAATATTGAGCAGTAAATCCACCTTTGACTTCTTTGATCAAATCAAAAAAGGAAATATCGAGTTCTCGTTCGATCATTTTGATCATAACCCGACCTTGCGTGCGCGTCATGTTTTTAAACTTATCCTTATAATCTGCTTTGTAATCTTTATTGAGCTGGCGGATATACTTTTTTTTCTTGCCTTTCTTCAAGTCTTCCGTCTCCTGCTGGATCTGCCGATATACTTCGATAGCTTCTTTGGCATAAGGATAGACATCGGTGGCATATCGTTTGTATCGATGATAGAGCTTGTACTCCTCATTGTTATTGATCAGGCGATTGGCGGTGATGCTCACATCCTCCAGATCGGCTAGATAAAGCGTGTCCCCGTCCTGTGCCCAGATTCGCACAACTTGACCATTTGTTAAAATACTGTCTTCTGGAGTGGGTATTGCTGTCTGTGACCAAGCCATAGAACTGGTAAAAAAATAAACTAAAATTATGATTGGTAATTGTTTATACATTACAAATAAAATGATCGATCTTTGCATTAAAGCTTTAACACATATAATAAAATTTACTCTTTCTCTGTTATAAACCACCGCGTGAGTTTGTTTTATCCAAAGGATGTATGAATTATCAAACAATTAACAAAATTGGGGTTATTTTATTACTTATATGTACTAAAGATTTAGTCGCTCAATATAAATTAGAAAAACTTGGGTCGGATATCAATACTGATATCTACGATGAAATATCGCCAGTCATCACCCGCAATGGTCGTACACTCTATTTTACCCGCCTTGGGACCCACGATTTTAGCCGCACACTCATCCAAGACGATATCGATCTGTCTAAAACCTTGACCGAGCCCGAATATTTCACCACTTTACAAGATATCTATAGTCAGATCGCGCAGTCGGTGGTGACGGATCCCGTCACCTCACCGATCAATCAAGAGATTTGGGTGGCTGATTCGAGGCAAGGCATATTTGATCGGGTATTCCATCCAGGATTCCCATTGAATACGGCGTTGCCCAACAGTGTATGTTCTTTAGCCCCCAATGACGACCAGATCATCACCATCAATCATTTTGCCAAAGACGGCAGCATGTTTAAGGGATTTTCATTTACTGAGCGAAAGCCCAATGGCTCTTTTGGGTTTCCAAGTCCGATCTATGTACAAGACTTTCATTCAAAAAGTCCCGATGTCAATATCTGTATGAGTAGAGATGGGGATGTCATCATATTATCGCTGGATAGACAAGAAGGCTTAGGGGATGCTGATCTCTACGTAAGTTTTAAACTCAAAGATAATCTTTGGAGCGTTCCGGCCAATATGGGACCTGTGGTAAATAGTCGCGATCGCGATATCACTCCTTTTTTATCAGAAGACAAGTCCAGATTGTTTTTTGCAAGCAATCGACCTGGGGGCCTAGGGGGCACCGATATATACATGACTCGACGACTGGATTATACCTGGACCAAATGGACTAAACCACAGCCCCTTTCCGCACCGATTAACTCGGTATCTGACGATAGTAATCCGATCTATGTAGAGCCCAATGCTTTTGTCTATTTTATTTCTCGTCGGGATGGCTCGAGCGATATCTTCAGAGTAGATCTCAACCCTACTACAGAGTTAGAGACACCTATTGTGTTGAGAGGCACCATCCGCCATAGTGTCACCAATGAACCCATCGCCGCTGATCTTTATTACGGCCCGAGTAGATTAGCCACTTCAGATCTGAATGTACACGTGACTCAGGGCGCATTTGAAATCACAATTTACAAACGAGATCTTTACAGACTCGCACCTAAAAAGTTCGGTTTTATAGGCAAAAATCAAATGGTAGATGCTGCGATACTAGCTCAAACGCGGGAATTGATCTATGAGATCGACTTTTATATGACACCCATCTTACAAGAACAAAAACTTGAAGTCAATGCGATCTATTTTGAAAAAGGTACCTACAGCGTCAGATCAGATTCCTATGCAGAGCTGGATCGACTAGCTACCATGCTCACTGAACATCCGATGATACATATCCGCATAGTCGGTCATACTGATAGTGTAGGAGTATCGTATGAGCTCCTGGACCTTTCCAGATCCCGATCTGAAGCTATTAAAAAATATATGGTGACAGTGAAGGGTATAGGATCAAATCGCATCACCACGGAAGGATATGGTAGCTCGATGCCTATAGCCCCTAACCTTACGGAAGACGATAGGGCAAAAAATCGACGCGTCGAAATATTTATTTCCAATCCACAGACCCAAAAAACTATAGAACACAAAGATCTTTTGAATCCATCAGTGCGTATATCCAAGCAGCAGCCACCGGCTATAGATACTATTCATAAAACAAAAAAGACACCCGGTACTGTTCCTTCGTCTTCACATGATGCATCCCCTGACTCTGCAGGCTCACGCATACATTATGGCAATGTGGGTTTTGTGTCGAATGAACTTTCAATCAAAGAAGCTTCGATACCACATATGAAAAGACTCGTGGACTATCTCGCCGCTCATACTTCCAAAAAAATAACCTTGATCGGCATGACGGATCATACAGAAAAAGTGGTCGATATGCAGTCACACGCGCTCCAGAGAGCTCAAGGGGTCAAAGAATATCTGGTGTATAAATCTATACCCTCCGATCGAATCCAAATCATGGAAATAGCGGGCCAAGGAAATTTCTCTGGTGTAAAGGTCTTTGTTGAAAAATAGGATTCAGGTATCAATTTCTGCGTTCATCTGATGGATCTGCAGGTAGAAAACGCTCATCTACTCAGCACTGCTGTCAATCGATCGATTTTCCGGTCCCCCTTAAGATGAACTACTTCAATCCTAAGAATGTAAATCCCTGCTGGCATCAATCGATGATTTTCGTCTGTACCATCCCATTCCAGTGAGCCCTCGATCGACAAGGAAAGATTATTGCCCAATCGTTTTACCAATCGGCCTCGATCCGAAAATAACTCTACCCGCGCGAGATACCCATGATCAGGTACGATATAATCCAACGACAGTACATCATCTATACCATCGCCATTGGGTGTAAAGACTTTAGTTTTTAAAGAAAACACCAGATCCGTACTAGTTTGTTTTAGACCTGTTACAGAATTTTTAGTTGTAGGAGTACCATAGCCTGACGCCCCAGATGCAGAATGCCAATTAGACCGAATCGAAGCCTTTTCAGCATCTATTCGTTCCAGCGCTACTCCTTCTCGGCTATTTAATAGCTCCTGATGCATGGACCGGTGGTATACAAAGGAATCTATCAATACGCGATTTGCAGACCAAAGAGAAATCTGCCCTTGATCGTCCGGTAAAGAAGGTAACGATTGTATCAGCATTTGTTCCGGATGTGCTACGCGGTACTGTCTTAATATAAATGATGGATCAGGACTCAACACCCAATAGGTACCCGGCAAAATCATAGCCGTAGAAGCTATTTTGCGTTCTTGTCGATTTAGGGTATTGGCTATGACCGCATTATTTAAGGACAAGATCTTATTGGATCGATTAAAGATCTCTATATAGTCGGAGCCTCCTGATATCGGATCAAACAAAATCTCATTGATGATCAAATCATTTCGACTTAGCGATTCATTTTTGGATATGATACTGGATACCTCATTGAACAATCTCCCTGTACAATCTTTTGATCGGATGGAGACTTTATAAGCTATGCCGGACACCAGTCCAGTAGACCATTTTATTTCAAGTCGTCGATTGGTTTGATTGATAGTTTGTATGATTAAACTAGGTAGGGTCATCACCTCTCGGGCATCTATAGGTCCAATCGCTTGATTCAAATATATGTACATCGTGACATCATCGATCACTATCGTCGAATCCAAAAGGAGAGGCTCATAATACGTAGTATTCCAAACAGAATTTGATGTACCAGGAGTACCTCCAGCAGCATTATTGGCGGCCCTCCAGTTCAGAAGTTGATCGCAAGATTGATTGGGATTTATCATTTCGAGAGACCACCCGCCATTTTTTTTTATACCATCTCTGTACCATTGATCCGTATAGGATAAGGAGTCTATGATCAGTTCATTTAGGTCGGCTAGCATCACTTGGCCAAAAGTATTCCGAAGATTTGGCCATCGCTTTAATGGATGCAGTACGGCACTCGGTGCGTAAGCAGCGAGAATTGGGTTCAATGATGCATATGCCTCGGTCGAGCACAACAAGAGAAAGGCCCCAGGAGTTAATAGCAAGGTCGCAGTATCCATCAAATAAGAGGTCAGATCAACCATTAATTTGAGTTCAGCCAAGTCAATCGTTCGACTGCTATGATTATAGATTTCGATGTATTCATAATTGGGCAATCCTACCACTGGGTTGGGATCAATCATCAATTCAGTGATCAACAGTTCATTGAGTTGAATCCTTTGTCGTGTTTTATGAATCCAGATACCTCTAAGATTGTTGATTCCGTTTCCAGTACGATCTATGATGCGTTTACAAAGGATTTGATATGAAGTGCCGATGGTGAATTTTCTTATAAAATAAATTTGAACTGAATTGGGGCTTTTGAATTCGACTTTCCAAGGTTGACCGATACTGTTATCGACTACATAGTTTTCAGTGTCCAATGCACTGACGGAGTCCAAGGGTTCATCAAAAGTCATCGTGACGGCACTACTATCAGATTCGATGGCTATGAGGGCCGGTGGATCTTTATCTTCATTTTCAAACTGTATACGGATATCGTCAAAATAAAACCGATCTCGGCGTGTAGAGGTATAAAAACATTGGATCGCAAAAATATTTTTAACCGAATCGAACGGTACGAAGTCATCTTGCACAGACCACTCCTCTACATATAAATGTCCCCCTGCATAATCTGCTTTTAATGACCAGGTCCCTTTGTTACTTTTAGTGATATTTAATCTGGCTAGAGCGGGTTCGTCGGCTACCGCACCGGCAGTGCCTTCAGCGAGCAAAGTAGCTTTTCCATTTGATTGCCTATAAAGCTGTATGGCATCCGCACTTCCATTATCACCGATTTCGAGAAAATAACCATTTGCATTGGCTAGTACTGTATCGTCCGCTTGCACATAAATTCTTACTTTATTGTTTTCTGAAGGTGCAAATCCAAGATTCAACCAGGCATCTATGGTAAAGGATGCAGGGGATGAAAAAGTATAAATCATTGATTCTCCTGTACTGCGACCTACACTTTGAAGTTGACCCTCCGTATTGATTTTAAAGTCTTCTAGCTGGCCATGCCATATGGTCGTCTGTAGCCATGCGGTATCATTAAATGAGTCAGAGATTTGTGCATACTGATGTAAATAGAAAAAATTTATTAAGAAAATATATATGTATCTATTCATCTAACCTAAAAGTATAAAGAAATTGAAACTCCTTATATTTGCGCCCTTATTATAATCTATTCATAAAATGAAAGTTGCATGTGTGGGCGCTACCGGATTGGTAGGTACAGTAATGTGTCAGGTATTGGAAGAGCGGGGATTCCCTATTTCTGAGTTTATCCCTGTAGCATCTGAAAAATCAGCCGGTCAAAAATTTATCTTCAAAGGCAAGGAATACATCATTCATACCTTGGCGCAAGCGTTAGCTAAAAAGCCAGAATTGGCTCTTTTTTCCGCTGGCGCTTCAGTCTCTACGGAGTGGGCACCACGATTTGCTGCTGAAGGGACCATCGTCGTCGATAATTCATCTGCCTGGAGGATGGATCCGACTAAAAAGCTAGTAGTCCCAGAAGTGAATGGCCATACGATTACGAGTGCTGATCGGATCATAGCCAATCCCAACTGCTCTACGATCCAGATGGTGGTAGCGTTGGCCCCTCTACATAAAGCATACGGTATCAAGCGATTAGTCATATCTACCTATCAATCTGTCACGGGTACGGGTGTCAAAGCGGTGGCTCAATATGATCGAGAACATCTAGGCGAAAGCGTACCTAATGACCAAAAGGCCTATAAATACCCCATATTTGAAAATGTCATCCCACATTGTGATGTTTTTTTGGATAATGGCTATACTAAAGAAGAAATGAAATTGGTCAATGAGACCAAAAAAATAATGGGTGATGCATCCATCCGAATCACTGCGACCGCAGTGCGGGTCCCAGTCAAAGGCGGCCATAGCGAAAGCGTCAACATCGAGTTCGATAAAGACTTTACCCTAGAAGCCGTAAGGACACTTTTAATAGAGGCGGAAGGCATAGAATTATTGGATGACCTGGCAACTTTCAGCTACCCCATGCCGTTATATGCTAAAGGGAAAAATGAAGTATTCGTGGGCAGACTGCGCAGAGATGAATCGCAGGACAAAACCTTAAATATGTGGATCGTAGCAGATAATCTTCGTAAAGGGGCTGCTACCAATGCAATACAGATAGCTGAATATATGCTTAACCACGAACTTATCCCTCTGGAAGTAGAATCCGCTTAAAGACCAAAATTGCCTACATAACGTACGCACCGAAAGAAAATACAAATACACATAACAGATCCGAGATATTCGGACGAAATACGACTATACTTATGAAAAACAGAATCGTTTTTTGGGGCACCAATGCGGCAAACGAAAAAATACTGGTAGCATTACAACTGGATCCTGAGCAAAACAAAGTTCATGAATGGCTCATCCCGCAAAATGTAGTGACCGAAGATCTTGCTAATGCTATGATGAAAGAATGGCGCAATGGCAAGGATATCACTATCCCTGAGTCAGCTATACAATCAGAAAAAGCGTTGACTGCATCCGAGTCCTTATTATCAGAAGGTATCAAACCTGATAAAGACGATATCATCGCTCGAGCCCATACCGAATGGCATTTTGTCGTATTATCTCACAAGCTTAAGCAGGGATTTGAAAGTGAGTACGAGGAGCTCAAAGACAAGACTGAAAAACTGCTGAGATACGATAACGTAATCTGGGATGAACTCAAAACATTTTGGGATAAAGTTCAAAATCAAGTCAAAGAGCGGAATTTGTTTAGAGAACATGCCCAAATCCTCCGGGATGGCACCAATGCGCTCTTCGAGCAGTTAAAAAAGCTTCGAAAAGCGGTAGATGAAGAATTTGACAAGTCATCAAAAGAACAAGTCAACCATTTTCAATCAAAATTGCAAGAAATAGGTCTAAAACTCGAAAAAGGCCTTAGCCTTCAGCCCATTTTTGATGAACTGAAACAATTGCAAAACAGACTACAAGGCACCGATATGAATCGCAATGATCGGGGCTATGTATGGGATCAAATCGATGGCTTATTCAAACAAATCAAAGAAAAACGATCAGGTGGACGAGAAGGCTCCAAGGAAGGAGCTCCTGGTTTTGATCGGTTAGGCAGACGATATGAGGGACTCATCGAAGCCTTAAATAAAATGCAATCTTCTATCAAACGAGACTATAGCGATCTTGAATTTGAAAAAAGGAAAATTGCCAATTCTGAAGGCCAATTAGAAGCACAGATCCGTCAAGCTAAGATAAAAATGATCGATGAGCGTATCCGATCTAAAGAGGAAAAGCTCAAAGATATGAATGATACCAAAACGGAGCTCGAAAAGCGTCAGGAACAGGAAAAGGTAAAAGAAATACGACGGCAAGAAAGGGACAAACTCGAGCAAGCAAAACATCAGGTAGAGGATCGCATCAAAGATGAGATGCGGAAAGCTGCCGAAGCTCGCAAAGATGATAGCCGAATAGAAAAAGCCGCTGAAGCAATCTCCGGAGTCAAGCCGTTGCACCATGATAATATCATCGATGCTATCGGGACTACACTTGGTGAAACACTGGAAGATGTGGTCGATACCATAAGAGCCGTATCAGAAGTTGTCGGCGAAAAAGTACAAGATTTTGCAGATAATCTGGTTAATGAAAAATCAGCCGAAGAGCGCAAAGGAAGTTGATCGGCGGTACATTGGTTTTTAAATACAATACTATTTTTTATTTAAGCTTATAAGTCCGGATAGCTATAGATTGTAAAGTGGGCAAAGTATTAGAGGTTTTATCCAAATAAAAATAAGCCATGGCGGCCACATCGTCTATACGATAAAAATTGGTCCAACCATCCGGAAGTGCCGGATCACTGAGATCGATGATGCTGTCTGGATGATACACATGGACAAAAGCGGGTGCTTTGTGCACGGTGACCGGTATCAAGGGCTTCTTTTGGTCCATTAATAGTTGAACTTTAGTTTTAGTATTACCTCCGATCTGCTGAATAACTACTTTACAAGTTTGGTCAAAATATACAGGATCCGGTATATGATACCTATAGAAAGCCCATTGACGACTACTGTCATTACCCACCAGACAACCTGAGTATCGATTTTGAAAGACACCTTGACCCCATGCGGTACTGATATAATCTTCTGTGCCGGTACCGACTATCGTAGGAAAGTTTGTATCGCCATCCAAATAGATTTTGACCTCTCCCTCGCCCCACCACGCATCATGGTATATCGGATTATCGATGACACTGATATTGGTACCCAGATATCGACCTTTACCTTCTACTACCGGCATAATTTCAAAATCTTTAGCCAATATAGTTGCGGTATCTCTATGCCAGTAGCCATGAAAATACAAGGTATTGGCATTCCAATTCTTTATTCCTTGAAGATCAATATCGTAAAAAATCATATCGAGATCTTTATCGGATTCATTGACTATTTCTATACGAGCATTGGTCTTAAAAGGCATAGGCACAAAAGAAACAAAAGATCGGCCTTCTCCTGAAGTAAACAATTCATTTTCAAAGGCTAGTCGACGCTCAAAGCCCTGCCCAAAAAAATCGCCGATGGGTGCAGACACTGCTGGTTTTGCGTCACCATCCCAATACATGTTGATCACAAGTCCTCGACACATATATGCTGATCGATCACTGACGGTGAGCCATATGCGCTGTATGATACCCGCACCTTTAAAATTCATAAGTTCTATGGCGGAGTGTGCAGGGATGTCATCGCAGGGGTGGCCTTTGGCCCCATGATTTTCTTGCGCACCTTGGCCTTTCAGGCCTTGGGGATTTTCAAAGGTGATCCATCGGGACTGCGCATCTGGATGGTGTAGATACCAAGCCAATTGTCCTGTATACTCTGGAGTATGGCAAGACAAAGCGACAAAGGTCAGCACCACCCACACTACAGAGATATAACGAATCAATTTGGATTTCATGGTTCTTGCTTTAGGATCATTATGAAGCTAAAATAATACTTTCGAAAGCAATCATATTATAGTCACTAATCCGGGCGTATGCCAAAACTTTGGTTTCTAGCATCCTTCATGGTCATGTAGCGGCGGCTTCAGTCGCTGACGATCCCACTTGGGATCGTTTCAAATCATACTTCGTTTAGCTAATATTGCTCCAGCGACTGAAGTCGCCGCTACTAGAACCTAATTTTAAATTTGATGTATACATGGATGATATTCGGACCGGCTCGTGTGGCGGTGACTTCAGTCGCTTGAGCTTCGAAAGCCCAACAAAGCTTGGGGGACAAAATAGGATCAAAAAATTTATCACTTGGGTTAATGTTGCATTTTAGCAGACACAGATCATGGTCATGTAGCGGCGACTTCAGTCGCTGACGATCCCACTTAGGATCGTTTCATATCATACTCCGTGTAGCTCATATTGCTCCAGCGACTAAAGTCGCCGCTACTAGAACCTAATTTTAAAATTAATGATTTCATGGAAGATATTCTGACAGGGTCATGTAGCGGCGATCCGATATCTATCGGATTCAGTCGGTTGAGCTCCGCCATCACGGTTTCAATTGGATCAAAAAAGCGGTAGCGACCGCACTGTGTCGGGTAGCCGGATTTATAAATTTAAAATTGAGTCGGGATACCGGAAAATCATCAAATTCTTTTATTATTTCAAATGGAATGTTCGCTAGTTTTAGATCTGATAGCCCAAGAGCACTGGTATAGATGTATCGACTTTGGGGTTGACCCAGCGCTTGAGTCAAATCGGTCTCGTATGGGATACCCGTGTGTAAATAGTACGATAAAGCATGCCCATACTTTTTATAGGCAACCAACTGCTCCGCAGGAATTTTTTGTTCCAACATATAAAAAGCCAGTTCTGAAGACGACTGATATTTTAAAAGGCGGGGATAAAAAACTGCATTCAGGATTAGATTGCCTATGATAGCAGTAAGAATTGAATAATAAATTAATTGCTTCTTTGATTCACCATAGGTATAGATGAACCAATACCCTATGATCAATCCGGGAATAGATAAGAAAGCAATAGTAAGAAAGGAGTCTGTAAATAAATAGGCAACGACGATCGGAATGGTAGCTAGACCAATAAGTAAAAATAATTGGGCTAGTTTAAACCATTTTGAGGCATTCCAACCATTGACCTCTTCCAGGACATACCTAGCTGTCAAAATAGCCGCCAAAGGACAAATAATGTATATGTAATGCGGAAGTTTGTATTTAGAAAGCGATAAAGCAACAAAGGTCAACACCATGCCTCCGATGGTACCATACTCCGGCAATGGTTTTTTAGCGAAGGTCATGTCTTTAAAACAAGTCCATACGGCGGCCAACAGTATCAAACTACAGGGTAAAAAACTCCATAAAAAGGTATGTACAAAATAAAGCGGGCCCGAGTCATTAGCCCATGTGCTCTGACCTGTAATCCTTCCAAAAGATTGAGTCCAAAAATAAAACTCAATACCTTTCCAACCATGTTGAAGATACAAGCCTATACACATCGGTGTCAACATCAATAGTACGATAGGTATAGACCACATCCATTTGATAGTAAGGCTCCGGATGTTTTTAGGATGCAAGATTATGCAACCTATTGTAAATACCGGAAAAATCAATCCTAGCGGTCCTTTCGCCAACATGGCTAGTCCAATGCCTATAAATCCAAGATATAAGTCAATATCTTTGCGGTTCAAGATATATGATGATATCTTCCAGATGGCAAAACAACAAAATCCAATCAGCAAATTATCGGTCCGACAATCTTGGGCAATTATAAAAAAAGCCTGACAACTGGCTAATACCAAAGCGGCCATTTTAGCGACATCCTGTGAATAGTAGAGTCTTGAAAATCGGTAAGTCGAGTATACAGCAAGTCCGGATGCCAGGACCGAACACAGCTTATACGCAAAACTATGATATCCTAAGACCCTGATAAAAGCCGCAGCAAACCAAAATAGCAACGGTGGCTTATCCAAATACTCCGACTCCATATGTTTGATCTGAAGCCAACTTTGTTCTCTGATCATTTGCTCCGAGATCGAGGCATATTGTGCTGCATCGATCTCCATCATAGGGATACAAAACATACCGATGAGATACACGACCGCTGTTAGTATGAATAGAGCCGGATAAATGACTTGAGGTGTTACCCCTCTATTTAAAGAATTGATAAAGGGGGTTTTAAACCTAGCAAACCAATTGAATTTCTGCATTGGAAAATGTATATAAAGGTAAGCCAATTGAAAATAAAATAAGGCGTTATAGCAAACCTCGACCTTCGTTTCTTCCCAGATTCCCTGACCATTGCGATAATTTTCTCGGGCTTTCAGAAAAGAGTTTGATTTAACTCTACTTTGTCAAATTACTATATATTGATAATGTTAAAGTTGTACTTCTCCGAAGTACATTGAACCGAAGAAGAAATGATTACAAATGTTATGCTTCTACCGAAGCAATAAGAATCATCCTATAGTTTCGGAGAAACTCAACCTTTGTAATTGATACAAATCTGAGTTTTCGTACTTCGGAGAAGTGCAACATCGAAAAATTTTGGATTCTGGATCTAATTTGACAAAGTAGAGTTAATTTACGTACATTAAAACTTAATTTTTTGCAACATAAATAGAGCTATTTTAGGTGCCTCATAATGTTATAACTATGGAAATCAATCGTCGCGAATTTATACAAACGACCTCTCTGGCTACGGCTGGAATATTGTCTCCACAGCATCATCTTTTAAAACCTAAAAATAAACTACCCAGATGGAAAGGATTTAATCTATTGGATTATTTTTCACCGGATCCTGTTCGAGCCCGAGGGGATACTCCGGAGATTTTTTTCAAATGGATGGCCGATTGGGGGTTTGATTACGTGCGGATCCCGATGGCCTATCCATCGTATATCCAGTATGACCGCTCAAGACATATCCTGCCGGATGAAACCCGGAATATCAATACCCAAGCCACAGATAAAATAGAACAGTTAGTGTATACAGCTCAAAAACATGGCTTGCACGTATCACTCAATCTGCATCGGGCTCCCGGATACTGTATCAATGCGGGCTTTCATGAGCCTTATAATCTTTGGACTGACGAAGCGGCACTAGCAGATTTCTGTTTTCATTGGGAGTTTTGGGCAAAAAGATTTAAAGAAACATCTCATAAAAAAATCAGCTTCGATTTGCTCAATGAGCCAGCATGGCGAGACGATATGAATGACCAACTGGGTAAAAAAACGGCCTTGCCTGGTACAGTATATCGTAAGGTGGTGTTGGCTGCGTATAACACCATAAAAAGGGTCAACAAAAAACATCTGATCATAGCCGATGGCAATAATGTGGGCAAAGATGTGACCCCGGAGATCACAGATCTCGATATTGCCCAAAGTTGTCGAGGATATGTACCCTCGATCATCTCTCATTACAAAGCAAACTGGGTTTATAAGGATCCTGAAAATCTACCTATACCGGTATGGCCTGGTCAGGTAGGAGATCAAACCCTGAGTAGAAAAATGTTGGAAGATTTATACGCCCCATGGATTGCGCTTGCAGAAAGTGGTATAGGTGTACATTGTGGCGAATGTGGTTGTTTTAATAAAACGCCGCATGATGTGTTTTTGGCTTGGTTCACCGATGTATTAGATATCCTTGGGTCTCATGGCATTGGGTTTGCACTGTGGGAGTTTAAAGGATCATTTGGCCTGATTGATTCAGGGCGCACTGATGTGGCTTATGAGGATTGGTATGGGTATAAACTTGACCGGAAATTGTTGACAATGTTGCAGAAAGCATGATGGATCGTAAACATCATATCATAAGCAAAAAATTGGCTTTATTAAACGGGGGTTCTTGATACATATAAGCAGTCATGACCGCTTTATTCAACACTGCTTTTAGGTCGTTAAAACTGTTGGGCTTATTGATGTATATATTAGCACCCTGAATAAAAGTCTCATCAATATCTTTTTGCGCCAATGAAGTAGAAAAAATTGCAACAGATATTTCTCTAAGTTCCAAGTCGCTTCTGATCTCTTTAAGACATTCTATACCGTTTTTAAACGGCATATTCAGATCTAGAAAAAGAAGCTGAGGTAACTTTGATTTGTTTTGGAGCAGATATTCCATTAGCTGAAGTCCATCATTCACCGTGTGGATAATGGTCTTTATTTTTAGCTCTTGGAAGGCATCTGTGAAGAGGAGTCGATCATTTTCATCGTCGTCGGCCAGAAGGATTAGAATTGGTTCGTTTTGCATAAGATTAATTTGGTATGGGTATATAAATATCAAAGGAAGACCCCTGCCCTAATTCACTAGTCGTCATAATTATACCATTGTGATTTTCAACAATTTTTTTTACGATCGCCAGTCCGATACCCGTGCCGGGAATTTTTTGTTTATCATGCAGCCGTTTAAAAACTTCAAAAATAACACTTTTATATTGTGGATCAAAACCAATACCATTATCCGATACATGAACTTGGTAATATTCTTTTTCAGAATGATACGTGGCATCTGGTATTGCATGACCCTTCAGCGTTTTGCAATATATGGTAATATGGGGTGGACTATCGGGTTTAGAAAATTTAAGCGCATTACCCAATAGATTGTGCAACATTTGTCGGATCTGGAATGGGATGACATGAGTTTCACAAGTTTCACACACTTCTATGATCGCCTTTTTATCATCTATAATTTCCTGAAATTCACTGATCACATTTTCAACGATCTCCCGAAAGTCTACTTTTTCGAATTTTCGTTCATCTGTGCTAATTCTGGAATAGGCCAGTAAATCGGCTATGAGGGTCTGCATCCGATGGGCCGCATGCTGGATACGAACAAAATAATCTCTGTTTTTTTCAGATAGATCTTTTTCATTCACACTAATGCGTGAAGCAAATGTTTGTATTTGCCTTAATGGCTCTTGTAAGTCGTGACTCGAGATATAAGTGAAAGACTCCAACTCCTTATTGGCAAAGATTAATTCCGCAGTCCGTTTTTCTATCTCTTGATTTTGAATAGCAAGATCCTTGTTCGTTAATATTAATTCCGCAGCCCTATTTTCTTTTTCTTCATTTTGAAAGGCCAGTTCTCTATTTGCAAGGATTAATTCCGCAGCTCGTTTTCCTTTTTCTTCATTTTGAAAAGCCAGTTCTCTATTGGCAAGGATGAGTTCAGCAGCTCTATTTCCCTTTTCTTCATTTTGAAAAGCCAGTTCTCTATTGGCAAGGATCAATTCCGCAGCTCGTTTTTCTTTTTCTTCATTTTGAAAAGCCAGTTCTCTATTTGCAAGGATGAGTTCCGCAGCTCGTTTTTCTTTTTCTTCATTTTGAAAAGCCAGTTCTTTATTAGCAAGGATGAGTTCTGCTGCTCGTTTTTCTTTTTCTTCATTTTGAAAAGCCATTTCTCTATTGGCAAGAATTAATTCCGCAGCTCGTTTTTCTTTTTCTTCATTTTGAAAAGCTAGATCTCTATTAGCAAGGATGAGTTC
>JANOWJ010000177.1:0-10056 GCA_031417835.1 Saprospiraceae bacterium
TTCAGGATATCATCAATGATTTTGACCAGGCACTACATTCGATCTAAAGTAAATCGAGCAACTCCAGCGCTTGCGCCTAGGCTACCAGCTCTGCATCCAACGTAATGGTCGCATTCAATAGTTTACTCACTGGGCAGGTTGCTTTGGCTTCTTGAGCGTAAGTCTCAAATGTAGCTTGATCTAATCCACCAGCTTTCACCCGGGTATATAATTGGATTTCAATGATCGTACCTTGATCAAGGAGGACTATAGCTTTAGTATCGATAGACTCTGCAGTGATCTGAGCCGCTTGGAGTACAAAGGCCAGTTTCATTGAAAAACATCCCGCATGAGCTGCACCGATCAGTTCCTCAGGATTGGTGCCTATGCCCTCTTCAAATCTTGTTTTGTAGGAATAATTGTTTGCACTCAACACGCCACTTTCAGTAGTGACGGTGCCTTTACCTTCTTTACCATTGCCCGACCAGTGAGCCGTCGCACTTCGTTTGATTGCCATATTTTTTTATGTTTTAGAAGGCCAAAATTACAAATGTTTTGGCTCTGGCTGAGCCAAGTCGATTATTAATAATTTTTAAATCCCAGACTGACCATACTGAGTCACGCTTACATTAGGATACCATTTTTTCAAAGAAGTGTTATTCACATTCTTATTCAACACGTTTTTGAGTAGTCAGGACGATGGATAACTCGGGTTGTATCAGTTCGGAAGTTAAATCCTATGATCAAATCGAGGATTTAGGAATAATTCGTTTTAATCGTTTTCTACACGCTTTGACAAAGGATAAATGATCTTGGTGGGCAGTTTCTAAAAACGGAATAGAGTCCAACGTACCAAGCACTTCATCCATTTCTGCTTGACTGTCATACATCATTTTACGGAAGGGGTTGACGAAATCTTTTTCTTTCGATTTAATGATTTGTCGTACCATCCAACCACTGGTCTTGATAGCCTTTTGTATACAATCTGACCAATCGATCTTAGACATTGTCTTATTATAGACCAAACAGTAGCAGACGAGGGCATGCTCTAGTTTATGCTGAATATAGGTGTTATCAAAAGTGAGATACTGTATGTGCACCTGATCCCATGATTTGATGGTTCCCTTTTCAATTGCTTTGAGTAAGGCTGCCAATTGGCGATGGGTGACCAATTGGCCACCTAGATTGGTCCAGGTATGTGCTTTTGGGCTAGGCATTGCATCAGGTGAAGCTTTATCCCATTCGATCAAACATCTGACAAGGTAATAATTGATCAGTTCGGTGAAAATCTCAATAGCCCGCTGTGGTTTACGGATCAAAGTCTTGCGTTTCGCATTCTCAATACCTTGACCATAGATATCGCCGGATTGTCCAGCTGATGCTATGCGAAGATAAAATATAGCATCGGTCATCTCCTGTATGCTATCCGGAGCTAGATAATCGAATTCAAGTCGCTGGACTTCACCTTTGCGCAGATCTCTAGCTCTGAATTTTGCCGCATTACGGGCTAATGCATAAAGATTATGATCAAACCAATATCCTGGATACAATACCAATTCATTTTTGGATTCATCATTGGATACGATGCAAAATGGGATCTTGAGATCTATCTCATACAGATAATTGCCCTTGATCATCAATGTAAAAGAAGCAAATCTTGAATTGTGTTTTAAGGTTACAGACAACCCGGGCCAAAATCCTCGGCCAGCTATAAGTTCGCCATCTGCTCCTCTTGAGTTGTGGTTAGACCCTACGGTCGCCCCTGCTGCTACATTGCTTTGCCCCATCAGGGTAGTAGCTATCAAGAATGATGTGTTATGATGCTGTTCATGTGCCGGAAATATTAATGAGTTCAGCACTTCGCAGCAGGATACCGTCGCATTGCTGCCAAGGTATGAATTGATCAGCCGAGCACCATACTTTAGATTGGAGTATGAAGCCATAAAAAACCGAACTGCTTTGATCCCATAGAATGCCCTGCAGCCTACCTCCATAATGCCATTGACCATTTCACACCCTTCACCGATTTGAGATGGTGAGTCAGCAGTGCTATTTATCGTCATGTTTTTTAACTTATTGGCCCCTTTGAGATAGGCATGATCCCCGATCCGCACATCCTTTATGATTTTGCAATTTTTAATCACGGTATGATGACCAATCGTGCCATAATACCCTCTACGATCATCCAGTATGGCTTCTGTAAATGCTTTAAATCGGGCCATGAGCTGAGGTCGATCCCTATATTTAGACCAAAGCCAGGCATCAGCAGCCAACATACCATCAAATGGCATCACCTTACGACCTCCATTTTCATTACAGATTTCTAACCATATTCGACTGGACTCAGATTCACCGGACTTGATGATTCCATTGCCAAATTTGGCAAAATCTGTAGTCGTCAGTTCATCTACATTGACGATGATCGTCTGATTGCCAATGATATAGTGGGCGATATACCCCACTTTGTTAATGACGACATTATCCCCTAGATCGCAGCTACAGATGGTGCTATCATAAAGCCCTACCGGCAATTTTAGATTATGAAAATCCAGGTATAACGGTTCAAGTTTCCCTATCCTTATTCTTCCATAAAACTGACAATGTTTGACTAATCTTGGATCAAATAGATCGGATACCCAGATTTCATTCCAATCATTAGCTGCATTATTATTGTGTACCAGGATTTCGATCTCATCACCTTTCAGATGTCGATATGTTTTGTTAGGTCGATATTGTATATCCCGGAGATAATATTCGGTTTGTCCTTCTGGTAAGTATTCTGACGGTATATAACCATAGCCCAATTGATCCAATGGGGCTTGTTTGATTGTATTCATGTTTATGTATTGGTTTGGTAGCGTAGAGTTTCTTATTCTACAGTCACAGATTTTGCCAGATTGCGCGGTTTATCCACATCATACCCTTTGGCTATGCCAATGAAATAAGCGAGGAGTTGAAGGGGGATGACGGAAAGCAATGGGGACAATAATTCATCCGTACTCGGAATCCGGATAATGTGTTGGACAAATTTTTGAATCACTTCATCTTCTTCATTCACGACCACGATCACTTGGCCTTTTCGAGCTTTGATCTCTTGTATATTGGATAAGATTTTTTCATAGTAATGGTCCTTAAGGGCTACGAATAATACGGGGAGATTTTCATCCACCAACGCTATGGGGCCATGCTTCATTTCAGCAGCTGGATATCCGGCAGAGTGTACATAAGCAATCTCTTTAAGTTTTAAGGCACCTTCCAGAGCCACGGGAAAATTGACTCCTCGGCCGAGAAATAAAAAATCTTTGGCCAAGACATAGCGTTCAGATACTGCTTTGATGGCAGGTACTTGGTCGAGTATGGATTGGATTTTTCCAGGTATCTGATCGAGCCCTAAGATCAATTGATTGGCAGCAGCTTCATCGATGCTTTTCTTTTCTTGAGCTACTTTTATCGCCAACATACATAAGACAGCCAATTGGCCTGTAAATGCCTTGGTACTAGCGACCCCTATCTCCGGTCCTGCATGGATGTAGACTCCTTCGTGCGACATCCGAGCGATCGAAGACCCCACCACATTACATATAGCTAGTACGATAGCACCGGCTTTTTTGGCTTGTTCCATTGCGACCAAGGTATCAGCGGTTTCCCCACTTTGCGATACTGCGATCACGATATCCCCAGGACGAATGACGGGATTGCGATATCGAAACTCTGAGGCATAATCCACTTCTACCGGGATTCTGCAAAGTTGTTCAAAGATGTATTCTGCCACCAGGCAAGCATGCCATGAGGTACCACACCCTATAAATTGGATTCGATCTGCATGCACCAGGTCATTCAAATGTTTCTGTAGTCCACCTAAAGTGATACTTCCTGCTGCGGTGTTTAATCGCCCTCTTAGACAATTGCGGATGGCATCAGGCTGCTCATAGATCTCTTTGAGCATAAAGTGCTCATACCCCCCTTTTTCGATAGAGGCTAATTCCATATCGAGCTTTTGAATAAACGGTGATGTCAATTCATTATCTATGTTTTTTAAGATGAGTTGATCGGCAGTGATGATGGCAATCTCATAGTCATTGATATAGACTACATCTTTAGTGAATTCAATGATTGGCGAAGCATCTGAAGCTAGAAAATGCTCATGGTCGCCAATTCCGATCACTAGCGGACTGCCCTTGCGGGCCGCGATCAATCGATCTGGGTGTTCCTCATCCAGCAAAACGATGACATATGACCCGATCACCCGTTTCAAAGTCAAGGCTACTGCGTCTTCCAAGGCGCAAAAATTCTGGTTTTTAATTTCTTCAATAAGATGAAGGAATACTTCGGTATCCGTTTCGCTTTCAAAATGGTGCCCTAGTGTTAATAGTTCTTGTTTGATCGAATCATAATTTTCTATGATCCCATTATGAACCATAGCCAAAGTGCCAGATTGACTCTTGTGCGGGTGCGCATTGATATCATTGGGTTCGCCATGAGTAGCCCATCGGGTATGCGCTATACCTATATGGCCTTGGGTATCTTGGGAGGCTGCGTATTGCGCCAACACCTCCACTTTACCTTTTTTTTTGAAGATGTTAAGCCGATCACTGATGATGCCTACTCCGGCACTATCATATCCTCTGTATTCTAATCGCTGTAATCCTTTGAGCAGGATCGGATAAGCTTGTCGGGGCCCTACATAGGCTACTATTCCACACATAATGATTGGTGCTAGGTGTATTCAATAGAAAAACGCAAAAAATACATTTATAGGTATGGATTTTAACTAATTTTTTTATAATTAAGTGATTAAGAAGGAGTTTTAAGTTTGAAGGAAAAGATTAGCAAGAGCCACATTTTTTATTTAGTTTCATTACATATTTTTTAAAAGAAGATAGACATGGCTATTGTAAAAACAGTGCGAGGGTATACTCCTCAGTGGGGCGACAATCTATATTTGGCAGACAATGCTGTCTTGATCGGTGATGTTATATTAGGCGATGACTGCAGTGTCTGGTTCAATGCAGTCGTGCGTGGCGATGTCAATTTTATCCGAATTGGAGATCGGGTCAACATTCAGGACGGAGCAATAATCCACGGGACCTATGAAAAATCCGGTACGACCATAGGCGATGAGGTATCCATCGGACATAACGCTATCGTGCACGGTTGTACGATTCACGATAGAGCCCTGATCGGCATGGGAGCCATTGTGATGGACCATGCTGTGGTACCGTCGGATTGTTTAGTAGCAGCAGGTGCTGTTGTTCTGGAAAACACAATTTTAGAATCTGGATTTATATATGCTGGTGTGCCGGCAAAAAAAGTGAAAGAATTGTCAAAAGAAAACTTTGATTTTTTTATCACCCGCACCGCTAGAAATTATATGATGTACGCCGAATGGTTTAAAACATAAGTCCTGACTTGCCTTTTTTATAGCAATTGTAAGTACTCATCGATGCTCTATACCAATGGCGTAAAGCAGTGAACCGAAATAGTTCATTAGAATTTCTAATGAACTATCTGATGATTGAAAATGAATGAATTACGAAATAAGTCAATGGAAGTAATTCATTCATGTTCAATATCAGGGTCAACCGTGACAGGTAATTGCTTTACAATTACTTCGTCAATCCGTAGGATAAACCATTTATTTCTAATGAATGGTTTGGGTTGATTTATTTTTTTTCTTCAAACCATAGACCATGCTCAACATCTTCGTCGTCGATATAATTAATGGTGATCTCTTCCCCTGATTGTATATCGCGGGTTGCTTCGATCACGATTTCCTCTGACTCAAAATCATAGACTACCCGAGCATTGGGTGTGCCGCTGTGATTATATAATGATCCATAGCCTAACGCTATAGCCAAAGTATCATCACTCCAGATAAAATAATAATTGTATAAAGTAGTTTGATCTAGTAAACGTGCTTGGTCTAAAGGTATCGTGATGATCGGACAAGTCTCTATAGGCGTATCTTTTGGTATCTCCAAAGCCGTATAAACACCCCGGCCCTTTTGATCCGTATGGGCTATGTAGATATGAGGCAATATTTTCAAGCCCTGACAAGTTTGATACCGCCGATGATGAATGAAAATCCAATCAATGCATTCCATCCGACTACCTCGCCATCGAGTACCCCTAAAAATATAGCCATCATGGGAATAATATAAGTGACAGTACTGGTGTATAAAGCCCCTGTCCTACTGATAAGGTGGAAATAGACGAGTGAACCAAAAACGGTACTGACCAAAGTGAGAAATAGAAATGCCAATGAACAGGAGACAATAGCCGGATGATTAAACGGATGTCGCCAATCTGTCATGGTGAAAAAAAGAAGTGCACATGGCAATACTAGACAGCCAAAAGAAATCGAGGCAATCACGAGCGCTGATAACCCTTTAAGTTTTTTTTGAACGACATTTATACTAAATCCGGATACGACAATAGATAAGATCAGAAATAAACTATAAAATTGAAATTGTATGCTTCCTCCAGACCTACTAAAGACTAATAGCGTGCACCCTACCAATCCAATGGTGATACCAGCCATATTGGACCACTTAAATGATTGACCAAACAAAGCTATACCGATCACAAAAGTAGCCAATGGATTGAGTGATGATAAGATACCTGCGAGGCTACTGGAGATCCGAGTCTGACTAATGCCCATAAATAAATAGGACATAAAATATCCAGTGGCTGCCACGATGACCAACCATTTCAGTTGATTTTTATTGATTTTTTGAATGGATTGAGGTAGCCATATCGAGAAACACAATCCTGTCGCAATGACTCGTCCTAGTGCGTATTGGATAGGGGTATAACAAGGCAATATCTTTTTGATCATGATAAAAGAACTGCCCCAGATGCATCCCAGCATAAACAAAAGCAATCCGGTGTTCCATTGACCTGATTCGTCTTTGCGGAAGGAGTCTAGTGTTTTACGAACGATTGTTTCCAGGTGCCATGCGTTGAGGTCATTTCTAAAATATATATACCCTGACTCAGCTGGGCCACATTCAAGTCCTGATGAATCGAAGCAGATGAATTGAATTTTTCCTTATAGATTAGTCTACCCGTATAGTCTGAGATTTTGAGTAGTACCTGGTCCGTAGGATAGATGAGCTTGCCTTCTAAGTGGATCGCATCCGACGCAGGGTTAGGGTAAACCTTCATCGTTGAAAACAGAGGTAGCGAAGTCATCGTAGTGGTGAGTGGTGTTTTGCGGATGACATCGATCAAGATTTGGCCACAATTGTTATCATAAGTCATCTCATCGACTTCATGCTTGGCATCTAGGCAGGATACTAAAAAATAACTGCCTGTAGGAATATAATCCGGGATCTGAATACTGCTGTGTATTTCGATCTGGCTTTTTTCAACAATGATTTTTGAATACGTGAGATTTGAAAATAACATCGTCGCTATGGGATCCTTCATGTTAGCTTTTAAGGCATACGAGATTTCAAATTTCCCAGAAGGTGTTTCGCCTTTATTTTTAATCAAATGTGTAATGTCTATCGATTGACCTTGAGCGACCTCAGGTTTTGCCAGGATTAACCCTTCATGATCTAGATCGGCTTTATCATTTGAGATTGCCAAGGCATAGGTCATTAGATTGTTTGTTTCGTCTATTTCTTCGTACTGGTTGTCACTATCTACGTTGATGATCAGGTAGTAGGGTCCTGCGGTCATACCGTCTGGCACATAGATCATAGTCGTCATCCTGATGGAATCTTTGGCAGCTATAGTTGACAAAGTCAATGTGCCCACTCTAAAATCATCTGGTGATGGCACTTGATCTATTGATATCAGTATGGAGTCTTTTATCTCAGGCATTTTCCAATTGCCTTGATTGTGTATGAGCACACTCGCCATCACCTGCACACCTTTGTGCAAGCTGTCGCTCACTTTAATATCCTGAATAAATACATCTGGCAGACTTTGTTGAATATTAATTGGTATAATCGAAGTATTATTTAGTTCATCCGATTCTGGAATAGTATTATCTATATCTGCAGTCAAGGTTATAGCGTAGCTACCCGATGCCAAAGATTGTGGCACATTAAATTCGAATTGAATCGTGTCAATTTCATCTGATAACAACTGTGGTATGGTCCAGGATTTTGTAATATAATTCTCTTGGCCAGAAAGATCTGTCAGTGCTGCAAATACAATAAAAGTATCCTGGATAGCTCGCCTTCCATTGACCAAACTGTATTGAATTGCTAAAATCTGACCGCTTGGTAATAGGCTATCTAGGGTAGATAATGACTGTACACGAATGTCGCTAAGGGGGACACTCGGTACATAGTTAAATGATGCTTTATTGTTTAGCTCGTTTGATTCAGTGATTTGTTGTTGTTCGTCCAAGATGGCCTCAAAGGTTACAAGAGAGCCGCTAAATGTAGAGGCTAGATTGACCGTGAATATGCTATCAAACACACTACTGATAGCCAAAGTATCCAGCGAATATCTGGCCAATAAAGTGGTGTCTGATGATCCCGGAGTAAAATATCTGATTTTTACACCAGCATGATAAGAAATTTGTTCAACCCCATTTTTAATTCCCAATTTTATTTTTAATGGCACGTTAGGTGCACCGGCTTGAAGGGCATCGACCACTTCAAAGGTACTGATCTCAAGATCAGGCAATGTCTGTCGGATGACAAATCGAATGCTTTGACAGTTGTTGATTTTACTGATTTCCTGGTGCTTGTTATTGTAATCTATACACAGATTAAGGTAATAGGCGCCTTGAGTGGCGGCAGAAGGAAGTTTTAATAATACTTGTTTCTCCAGCGTATCGCCGGGTTTTAATGGGCCAACTGTATCGATCAATAATATAAAAGCGCCACTGCTTTTTAAAAACGGCTTAGAAGAAATATAATATTCAGTAGCTACCTTTTCAGAAATTATTTTTCCAATATTGCTCATTTTGAATGGAAAATAGAAAGGAGCACCTCTCCCGATAGCTTGGGCCAGGGATGCCGTAGATTGAGCTTTAAGATCCGGCAAAGGCACTGTGATTTGCACAGGATTTATACTACAATTATTGTTTTCATCCGACTCCGGTACTTTATTGGTACCATCTGCACAAAAAAGTAAATATTTAGGACCTTCTGGAATCGAAGCTGCAGGTCTATACTCAAATACGGTGTCTTTTACACCCATCGCATCCAACGGAGGGATAGCCATAGATCCTATGACAAGAGCTGAGCCATCCAGGTAATTATTTTTCGAAAGATAAAGCACGCCTTGGCATGCCACTTGGGATTGTTTGGAGCCTATGTTTTTTATCCTGATACTTATAGGGTAGGTATTATTAACCAGAAATTCGGAACCAGCGTCAAATCTATCAATGACCAGATCTGGTAAAGGGTTTGTAATAATTAAAGTAGTCGAAGTACAATTATTGGATTCATTAGCTTCATCGACTTGGCTCTTATGATCCACACATACAATGATATGGTAATTTCCAGCATTGATTTTTTGATCTAGCGCAATGTCTGCGGCCAGCGAAGCACCACCACCCATCCCGGCTATACCGTTTGTTTCCTTCAACAATTGGTCATTACCATCCCAACTGTTATCGCTGGACAGATAAATGGCATTGCCAAATGCACTGCTTGCTTTAAGACTACTATTAGTTTGTATGAATGATACATTAAAAGGAGTGCCGGAAGGTATCGTGCTTTGACTTAATTTTAAAGAGGTGATATGGAGATCAGGCTTTGGCTTTTCAAATACTACATCGACTCGAATACCAAAGACCAGACAATTATTTACTTCATTAGATTCAGTAATAGATTGATCAGCATCGCTGCATACGATGATATAATAGGCACCTGTACTGAGTGGTGATGGGAGCGTCGGATTTGCACTAAAACTGCTGATTGCATTGATCGTTAAGGCCGGAGTATTCGCATTAAATAAGTTGACATCATTAGAAGAATAATTTTCATCCGATGACAATACAATAGCGAACTTTGAGGCAGCTGACGCCGCTTGGCCTATGTTAGTGATGGATCCATTGATGGTCAATGATTGGCCCGCTCCTACTGAAGAGGGTAGAGTGGTGCTCAC
>JANOWJ010000178.1:0-13483 GCA_031417835.1 Saprospiraceae bacterium
ACAAATATTATTGCTTCGAGGAGTTTAACCGAAATAGTTCATTAGAATTTCTAATGAACTATCTGATGATTGAAAATGAATGAATTACGAAATAAGTCAATGGAAGTATTTCATTCATTTTCAATATCAGGGTCAACCCTGACAAGTAATTGCTTTACAATTACTTCGTCAATCCGGAGGATAAACCATTCATTTCTAATGAATGGTTTGGGTTAAATCTCCTAAATCGAACTATAAATATACCGGAAATCAATCAGAGTAAAATTGATCACAGGTAATTAACTTTATTGTAACGATTCCGAAATCCGCAATCCAAAATCGACTCGCTATTTCAGATATGGGATTTCGGAATTCGGAGATGTGTGGTACAAAATCCCGAAATCGCAAATCCGACATCAATAAAAGGGCACATAGACAATACATTTCTCTTCAAAATACTCTTCCTTAAAATATTTGGAGATTTTAAAGATTTCATGCGGGATTTTGTTGACTGCTTTTGATTCTTCTCTGAGGGGGAAACCCTTATATGCTATCAGTCCATTTGGACGGGCATTGACATGTTTTTTCTTGTAAAGCTTACGGGTAATTCGGATTAAATCCCCTAATTCGGTGACTGCCCGAGCGGTGATATAGTCATAGGTAGATTGCAATTGCTCTACACGAATGTGTGCTGCACTGACATTGGTCAATTGAAAATGTTGAATGGCATCTTGCACCACCTTTATTTTTTTGCCCGTACCATCTATAAGGTGAAACTGCACTTCTGGATATAAGATGGCTAGAGGGATACCAGGGAAACCTCCACCAGTGCCCAGATCCAGGATCTCGGTGCCTGCTTTAAAATTCATAAATTTTCCCAAAGTCAGACTATGAAGCACATGATGCAGCATAAATTCGGTCATGTCTTTTCTAGAGATCAGATTGATCTTTTCATTCCATTCCCGATAGAATGGCTCGAGCGCTTGTAATTTTTCGTGTTGTTCCGGAAGGAGCTTGGCAAAATACGTTTTGATCAATGGATGATCCATATAGATTAAGGCTTTGTACAACAACTTATTCGTTTAATCATAAGGACCGCAAGCTATTGTAAATAATACGTATAAAAATCAGGTTCTACAATTTTTCATACACGTTGAGCCAGGCATTGGCCATCAGTTTGGCTCCTGCCAGCGAAGGATGTACTCCATCAGGACACCAGTAGGCAGCACCGCCTTTGGTAAGTACTCGATCAAATTCACTTTGGAAAGGCACATAACCGGTACGAAACTCAGTAGCTAGTTTTTTACAGGCCACCTGATAGGCGGGGAATAAAGACTTCCATTTTGAATCGCCCACTGCTGTACCGCCATGCACTACAAAAGGTTCACATAATATGAGTTTGACACCTGGCAAAGCATCCTTTGTCCTTTTTAATAAAGCGCGTAGGTCATTTTCATACACTTCCGTTGTACCCGTGTAGCCACCCGTGAGAGAGTGCCAGAAATCATTGACACCGATCAGGATACTGAGCACATCCGGTTTCAACTGTAAAGCATCATCTTCCCACCGAGCTGCGAGTTGGAATACCTTATGACCGGAAATCCCGCGATTATAGATGCGAAGGCCCCGATCAGGATATCGCTCCAGGAGACTAGATGCCGACATATGTACATATCCTGTACCCATACCCCCTGCGCTATTGGAGTAGTATTGGGCTTTATCTCTGCCGGCATCGGTGATCGAGTCACCTTGAAATAATATTGTAGAGCGGCTATCTGCCAGGGGCTCTGTAAAGGATACAAAAGGCGCAGCCATCGAGCCGAGAATGCCGGTTTTGAGGAAAGTTCGTTTATCCATATTTGAATGCTGTAATTAAATCAAAGAATAAAGTAAAACTAATAATTTTTGTATCAGTAGTACTTTTTAATGAGTTCTTTTATTTCTTTGTCGGTTATGATGTCGATTTCACCTTTATTGTAGATAGAGAAAAGTAACACAATAGAATGGGTAAACTTTAGAAAATACAATACCCTTGCACCGCCAGATTTGCCTTTTCCTTTGGATAAAATCGCCAATCGAATTTTATAAATATTGTTACCAAGAGGAGTGCCAATGGTTGGACAAAGAGTTCGACAAGTTCAATTTTAAGGGAAGGATATTTTTTAGCCAATCTTTTGGCTTCCTGTTTGAAATTGGTGGTGAGTTCAATTTTATAGCTCATTTAAAAAATCTTTAGCAGAAGTAGTTTTTAATTTTCCTTTTTTGAAAAGGCGCAATTCTTCCAAACCTGCTTTGATATTCTGTACTAAGTCTTCCTTTCCGGGTGCTTCGTCTGTTTCAATTTTCTTAACATAATGAAGGTTTTTAGCCAATTCTATAAAGTGGTTATATTCTTTATCTGTAGTGTATACTTTAACATGTCTCATTCTATAGTTGTTTGAAAATGTTGTTCAATAAATGATTGTAATAGAAAGTTGATTGGCGGGAAATTAATTTTAACTACTCCATTTATACAAAGGTAGAAAAAATATTGCGTTGATTTTCGATGACACCATGGACAAAGTTCGAACATTATTTACCCATTTTTTTTCTTTCAGCTTCCATCATCACCATTGCTTCGCTTTTGGTAAAAGCAGGCTCATTGTCTTTTTTGCTTTCATCATAAAGCTTAATATCTTCAATCTCATCCAACTCTTCCAATATGGTGTCAAGCTCCTCGACAGGAAGAATAACCAAGGATTTGTTACCATTGGCATCTTTAATATATTGGGGATGTAAGGTGATCATACTTATTTTAAGGTTTGATTATTTTATAATTATTGTTTTTCAATTTGTGAGATTAAAATCAATGGCTAAAGAATGTGTCGACAAAGATAAAAATATTTTCGCCATAGATTAAGTTCGAAAAAAAGAGGTTGAATGGTGAAATCCAGGCAAAAGTTCTTGCCGTTATTATGCGGTTAATAAATGTGACTAAAACCCTCCATGTTTTTACCTTACTTTTTTTTTGTCTTATGCTACAGATGGCCCAAAAAAGCAAAAAATGATTTTTTTATCTTCTGCGGCTGGTAGGGCTAAAAGGAAAAGTGAAAAAATTTAAGTGGATTCAAGAATTATAAATAAACGTGTAGTTATGAGTAAAGTTGCTCCGGCCCTACTTTTTAAACTCAATATCCCCTTTCCACACCTGCTGTGGATGCTGTGATCCACCAAAGAGATATACTCTATTTTGCCATCGGGTATACGCAAATCGATCCGTCCAAAACGGACATGGTCTCAGAGTCTCCCAGGTATTGGTCACTGTATTAAACTTTTCCATAGGCGAGTTTGGAGCCTGGGTCTTGCCGCCGAACGTGATGATAAAATCACCTATAGCGACTCCACCAAAATTGCCGCGACCAGTGGGTATATCCGGTTTGAATGAAAATTCTTTTTTTATATGGTTGATATAGAATGTTGCCGGATTGCTGCTCAAGCCATAGCCCCCGATCATATACAACTCATCGCCTCGGGTCACACTGGCGTGACCATGTCGACCTGACGACAGCTTGGTTTGCAGTACCCATTTTTTGGTCATATCATCATATTCATGGATTTCCAGACAGGTCGTATAGAATTGTTCATTCCGACCACATACCCCACCATTTGCATATAATTTGCCTCCTTGCACACTAAGGGAAAATCTGCTTCGGGCCTGAGGCAATGAAGGCATTGATTTCCATACCTGGGCTTTGAGGTCATAATAGTCCACCCGACGCATAAAATTCATAGAATCATCTATGCCTCCGGCTACGACTAACCCATCATTCCACAGCGTCATCGCCGCTTCCTTTCTGGGACCAGGTAGTCCAGCTAGGTCTATCCACGTGTAGGTCACCGGATCATAGCGCATCAATCGGCCTTCTACACCTGCCAGTACATAGATCTTGTCTTCGTAGGTGATGGCATGGCCATTGACAATATCATGTTTGGCGGGCACATCTTTAGTCCATATGATGTTCATCGGCTCCGCCTCCACAGCCTTTGGTTTGGGATTGGTTTTGCAAAAAGATAATAGGCTGATGATGATCAGGCCTGCTAGGAGAAATCGACTCATGAGGCAAAGGTAGCCATATCGCGGTAAAATTTATATTATAAAAATATTTAATATGTTTTTAAATGCAATAGCTTATTTTTGGGCCATGTCTACCCTAGTCCATACGGAAGGTATTGTGATCCGTACTCTTAAATACGGCGAAAGCAGCATCATAGCCCATATCCTGACTCGTCAACTTGGGTTACAGTCTTTTATTATGGGCGGAGTCACCTCCGGAAACAGCAAGATCGGCATGTTTCAAGTGATGAATCAACTTGACCTCACCGTGTATCATCAGGAACACAAGACTATGCACCGAATCAAGGAAGTGCGCTATGCCAAAATCTACCAATCACTACCATTTGAGATGCATCGCACCGCAGTCGGAGTTTATATGCTGGAGCTCTTGCGCAAATGTATCCAGGGACACGAGATAGACAGCCCTCTTTACGATTGGATCAAGACTTGCTTGGATTATAGCGATTCGCCAGATTTAAGTGTCACGTGGATACCCATCTATTTTACGCTGGGATTGACGCATCACTTGGGGTTCCAACCATTGGATAATCATAGCATTGACCAACCTTATTTTGACCTTCGCGAAGGTCGGTTTGTAGCACAACTACCGTTTCATCGGGACATTTTGGATCGGGAATGTTCCTCCTTATTAGCCAGTTTGATCCATTGTGCTGAAATCCAACAAGTAATACAGACTAGCACAGCCGGAAAAAAAGAGCGTAAATCCCTGCTGAATGGGCTACTGGACTATTACCGATTTCATCTGGATCATTTTATTGGCCTTGATTCGCCACATATTCTCGAAGAAATACTTGCGGCTTGAGATACTAAATGGCCCCCAAAACCCCTTCTTAAAGTCGAGTCATGAAGTTACCCAAATCATTAGATCCTGTAGTTAAGTTTATCCAGTCATCTTATACAGGAGGAAATACCTGGAGTAAGATTCTCAGGATTTCTGCCCTGGCCTTGCTGATGATCTTATCGGGCATTTTTTTATTATCCTTAACAGTTCGCGTAGGTTTGTTTGGGCCTATACCTGCTGTGACGCAGATCAAAGGCATTAAAAATCCGGTTTCTTCGGTTTTACTGGATGATAATAATAAACCCTTCGGCAAATATTTTATCGAGAACAGGACAAATGTCAATTACAGTTCCATTTCACCACACATCATCAAGGCCCTCGTGGCCACGGAGGATCATAGATTTTACAAACATCATGGTATAGATATGTTGAGTTGGGGTCGGGTAGCTATCAAATCTATTTTATTATCCGATCAATCTTCAGGGGGCGGCAGTACCATTAGTCAACAGTTAGCCAAAAATCTGTATCCACGTAAAGCTTATTGGCTTCTAGCTACTCCATTGAATAAAATCCGCGAAATGTTTATCGCAAAACGATTAGAAAGAATTTTTAATAAAGAGGAAATCCTCACGTGGTATCTCAATACGGTCGCTTTTGGTAATAGTATATTTGGCATCGATGTAGCCTGTAAACAGCTTTTTAATAAGGACACTGATAATATCTCCATCCAGGATGCTGCGGTACTGATCGGTATGCTTAAAGCTACCGGGGTCTACAGCCCACTACGCAATGAAGACAAAGCAAAGGATCGGCGCAATATCGTACTCCATCAGATGGTAAGGAAGGAATATTTAACCAAACCTGAATACGATTCATTGATTCAACTTCCGATCAAGCTTAATTATAAAAAAGAAGGCCATACCGATGGCTTGGCCACCTATATCCGCGAACAAATCCGCCTGGATCTGAATAAGATCCTTAAAGATTATCCAAAATCGGATGGCAAGCCATACAACCTATATACCGATGGGCTCAAGATCTATACCACGCTCGATGCACAAATGCAGCGCCATGCAGAGGATGCCGTGCACGATCGGATGACCAAACTCCAGGACGATTTTGATAAACATTGGAAGAAAAAGGATCCTTGGGATCAACCTTCTTTTCTGTCCGATCTAGTCCCTAAAACAGATCGATATATAGCCATGAAGAAAGGAGGTGCTGCGATGATCGAGATCGAAGCTGCATTTAAACAAAAGGTCCCAATGACTTTATTTACCCACAGAGGCCAAAAGGATACCTTACTCAGTCCTATGGATTCTCTAAAATACTATCTAAGACTGCTTAATGCAGGATTTCTAGCCATGGACCATACAAATGGAAAGATCAAAGCCTGGGTAGGGGGCATAGACTACATGCACTTTAAGTACGATCACGTAAGATCCAAACGGCAGGTAGGTTCAACATTCAAACCCATTGTCATGGCTGCTGCTTTGGGAGAAGGTTATACTCCATGCGATTATTTTTCAAATGATCATATCGTCTACACTCAATATGAAAACTGGGACCCGCACAATAGCGATGAAAAATATGGCGGTTATTATTCTATGGAGGGCACACTCGTCAACTCAGTTAACTGTGCTGCTGTGGATGCCATCATACAGGTAGGATCTCGTACGGTGATCAATATGGCTAGAAAATTGGGTATCGAGTCGGAGCTTCCTTCTGTACCATCTTTAGCGTTGGGTACCGCTGATATTTCGCTGATGGAGATGGTGAAAGCGTTTGGGGTATTTGCCAACCAAGGTAAAAGTGTGAGTCCTTATTACATCAAACGAGTAGAAAACCACAAAGGCGAGCTGATCGTCGATTTTGAAAAAGATAGAGTAAAACCTGAATTTGTTATCCCGGAGCTCAATGCCCAATTGATGACTCAAATGTTAAAATCCGTAGCTGAAGCAGGCACCGCAAGGGGCTTAAGGACGCAGTACAGCATAGGGTCAGAGGTAGCAGGCAAGACCGGCACTACTCAAAATCAAAGTGACGGCTGGCTGATCGCTTTTACCCCGCATCTTACAGTCGGATCCTGGGTGGGTGGCGAGATGCCTATCGTACGATTTAGATCCTTGGACATGGGTCAGGGCTCGTATATGGCACTACCGATTTGTGGTAATTTTCTGCACAAAATGAATGCTAATAAATCCTTGAAAAAATTCCAGGGAGGCATCTTTACCTCATTATCAGATGAAGCCATCAGCATGATGGGTTGTCCATATTATCTTGAGGAGGAAATGGTGGAGGAAGAATGGGCTAATGAGGAAGACAGTATCGGCCTAAGAATGGTACCCGTCTCTAAACACAAAATCGATACGATCAAAGATATACGACACCGCAAACGGGAGCGCAAAAAGGATGGTGGGGGTATCGGTGGATTTTTTGAGAGATTATTTAAGAAAAAAGCAAAAAAAGACAGCGTCGAAGTCGTGCAGTAGCACAAATTGATACCCAAAAGAGAGCTTCTTTTATCGATGGCCCTTACATGCCGTTATCCATTTTATGGAATCAGATAACTTTCATACTTTGTGCTTACGATTTTTACTCCAATGGCCAAAAAATGGATGCCCTACGTAATGGCGGTGTCGCTACTCACTCTGTGTAATCTCTTTTACTTCAGGGATCAACTAGCAGGCAAAAAAATAATAGCACAGGATGAAATAAGTTATCTGGGTACTGCGGCTGAACTCCAACAGTATTATAATGCAAATCATGAGCAGAGTCTCTGGACTAATTCACTCTTTGGAGGCATGCCAACTTATCAGATCGACAAGTTGCCATTAGGATGGACACCACTTCAAACGCTGAAATCTTTTATTGGATTAAATACTGCTCCGATGCTCTACTATTTTATTGGTATGAGCCTGTTGTGTTTGCTTTTATTATGTATCTGTGGTATCAATATCTGGCTCGCAGCGATCGGAGCCTTTGCCTTTACGTATGCTACGGATCATGCCGTACTAGCCATAGTCGGCCATTACACCAAATTGGATGCGTTGATGTTTTTACCATTGATCCTAGGCGGACTGATCTTAGTATTTGAGCAGCGCTTGCTCCTTGGGTTCATTTTGTTTACTCTGGGATTAATATTTAATCTTCAAGCTAACCATCTTCAGATGACCTATTATATCCTATTGGCATCCTTGGTATATGTGATCATCGAATGTACCTATGCCTATCGTTCGGGACAATGGAAACGAATTATTAAATCAGGTTCGACTTTGGGTATCGGGGTGAGTATTGCCATTTTGGCTAATATAGCCCATCTCTATACTACATACGACTATGCTCAGGATACGGTGAGGGGCAAAAAAATATTGACTACAGAATCTACTGCTGTTGTACAATCTCCCACCACAGGCTTGAGTTGGACTTATGCTGCCGAATCCAGCAATGGTTTTTTAGATGTGCTGGCTATGATCATCCCGGGAGTAGTCGGTGGGTCTAGTGCAGAAAAAATACCGTCGAGGTCTGCTATTGACTATCAATTCCAAAGGGCCAGACCTCCCATAGCAGAACCTCACCTGGCCTCATTGTATTGGGGTGAACTCCCAGTCACAGCTGGTCCGAGTTACGCCGGTATAGTAAGTTTTGTGCTGTTTTTATTTGGAGCGTTTTATGTTCAAGGTCGCATTAAATATTGGGCAGTAGCCACACTAATCTTTCTGGCCATTCAATCGCTCGGTGACAATTTTTTTTTGAATAAAGTATTTTTTGAATATTTACCATTTTACAATCGATTTAGGACGCCTAATTCTATTTTATTGGTCGCCACTTCTATCATCCCATTGTTTGGATTTTATGCCTTGCATCGGGCTATGTTGGGGACTTGGAATCGAGCCTCTATTTTGGTTGTTTTTAAGAAATCGGTATTTCCATTATTGGGTTTTTTAGGGATTGTATTTGTAGCCGGCTGGATGTTTTTTGACTTCACCCGGCCGGGAGATGATCTCGTGTGGAATGATCAGGCCGCTTTGATTTCAACAAGACGGACCTTAATGCTGGGCGACACGATTCGAACTTTTTTGTTGGCATGTGGCACGGCAGCTGCTTTATATCTGGTATTGAGTAAACAAATTAAACTGGCTTATTTCATAAGTGTATTAGCCATATTGATGCTGCTGGACCTATGGCCGATTAGTCTGAGATATCTATACGATAAGAGCCATAAAGAAGATAAAGTTGTTCAAAAAGAGATCAAAAGAAGAAATACGGACTTAGTCATCCTTAGAGACCGGGATCCATATTTTAGAGTGTTGGATTTAAGTGTAAACACATATAGCGATGCCAAAGCCTCCATGTATCATAAGTCAGTGGGAGGCTACCACCCAGCCAAACTCAGAAGGTATAGCGATGTCATCGATAAATATCTTCTTGCACAGGATACAGGTGTGTTGGCTATGCTCAATACCAAGTACATCATTGATCCCAATAATGTGGTCAAAAAAAATCCGGCAGCCAATGGTAATGTATGGTTTGTGGATACGGTGATTCCGGTAAGTAATCCTAACGAGGAGCTCGATCGATTAGGTACGACTGACTTGACCAAAACTGCAATTGTATTAGCTGAAGATTTTCCAGGGTACTTGGATAGTACCACTTTTACACCCAGTGGATCCATTAAGTTGACCTCCTATTCGGCTAATCGACTTCAATATCAATCCAATGCTACTACACCACAATTTGCAATTTTTTCAGATATATGGTATGGACCGGATAAAGGCTGGCAGGCATTTATAGATGACCAAGCAGTAGATCATATCCGAGCTAATTATATCCTCAGGGCACTGAAAGTACCCGCTGGTATACATACGATTGAATTCAAATTTTATCCTACCAAAGTTTTGACCATGATCAAATTAAATAAGGTGGTCCAGTGGATGGTTTCCATCGCATTATTGGTTGGATTGCTCTATTTAATTGTCAAGTTTAAAAGAAGCAAGGGTATTGCAGCGTCTATTTAATTCATGAACGTGAGTAAAGATCAAATAGTATCCATTATCATCATAAGCAAAGATCGTGCAGAGTACCTCTCTGATGCCTTAGATTCATTGATGCCGCAGCGGCCTTATATCAAAGAAATATTGATCTTAGATAAAAGTGCAGACCGTCAACATGCTGCCAAAATCGACCGTCTTGCAGCTAAACATAAAGCAAAACTATTTAAGCGATCCCCGGAGCAGTCCACATCCGAGTTGCGCAATGAAGGCATTGCTCTAGCTACCGGCGATTTTCTTTCGTTTTTAGATGACGATGATGTATTGTTGCCACACTGCATTATCAGTCAATTGGATCAGTTGCAAGGATCTGCCTCTTTGGTTTTTTGCAATTATGTGACTGTTCGTCATCCTGATCATCCGCTGCGATTACAAGATATCTTATACAAGCACAGCAGTTTGATCCGATGGCGAAGGTGGACTGCTAAATTGGCTTTCACCAGTGGGCCGTTGACGCCACAGCATAATGCATTTGCATTTATTTCTGCCTTTATACCGATTATACATGGTGCTATGTTTAAAAAGGATTGTTTAGAGCAAATTCGATTTTCAGACAAAATGGTTTTCTGTGAAGACATGCACTTTTGGTCACAGTTTCACAAGGCAAACATCAAAATGGTGTTTAATCCTCAGGTCTTGGCGATTTATAGGATCCACGATCATAATTTATCTTCTAATTTTTCCACGATTCACAATTACTCTTTCTACGAATCATTGTATCGAGATGGATTCGTCCAAGGAAGTGTCAATAGATTTATGTTGACATTAAAGATGTTGCGCTTCAGTGCTAGAGGATCTAATATGACAGATGCCATTCGTGCATCAGTCTTTAAAAATGTGCTTCAATCTTTGTATCTCCTGCCTTTATTGGTCTTAGTATTGCCATATTTTATCACTCTCAGAATCCAGAATAGGCTGGCTCTGCGCAAGCGGTTGCTATGAAGCTAAAGTATATTTTTTGGGATGATGATACAGGTTATGGCACTTCTGCCAAACAAATAATTAAAACACTTATAGAGCATCACGTTGAGGTGATTCAAGTCGGATTAAAGCATAGCCCCGGGCAACCAGAGTACACCCTGCCCATGGATCAGGGGGGTGATCAAGACTATGATATAGTCATCATCCATAGCGCACCTTATTACATTCATAAGCTAGCAGAAAAAAACAAAATAAATGTAGCGTATTGCACTTGGGAGACTACGATCCTGCCTGCGATGTGGGTACGCGTTTTGAATACTTGCGATGCAGTTTTTGTACCCTCTTCGTTTAATAAAAGGTGTTTTGAATCCAGTGGGGTCATCAAACCAATCTTATTATTACCTCATATTTCAGAATTTGGTCACTGGCCAGGTAAAGCGTTTTTGTCCAAATCTTCCGGATCAAAACCGTTTACATTTTATTCGATCGGGATGTGGACGAATAGAAAAAACAATCTGGAGTTAATTCAAGCATTTCAGCAAGCCTTCCAGGCGAATGAATCTGTGCGATTGATTTTAAAAACCAGCGAAAAAAACTACACTAAATCAGCTTTTTATCTTTTACGTAAATTGGGTATCTCTACCTTTAATAAGGTCATGGATAATCGCACGATAAGAAAGCTGCTAAAAAGGGATCCGAGAATTGAAATTCATACGGAGGTCTGGTCAGATCATCAGATCGCAGAATGCCATCTTGCATCTGATTGTTTTATTTCCTTGTGTCGAAGTGAAGGATGGGGTATGGGCGCATATGAAGCAGCATGGTTTGGTAATCCAGTGATCATCACCGGATTTGGAGGTCAATGCGACTTTCTTACGCTTCAGGACTCTTATTTACTGTCCTATCGTCTGGTTCCCATACAAGAAACGGTATGGACAGAATACAATCTGGAAGGCCAGCAATGGGCTGAAATAAATATAAAGGAAGCCATTGAAACGATGCGCTTTGTCTTTTTGAATCAACAGGAAGCAAGGGGTAAAGGGATCAGCTCAAAGCAGCATGTGGCATCAAATTTTAATGCCCAACTCATCATCCGGACCTTCATTCGGGATCTAGAACAATTGTATGGTCAATCGTAAGATCACCATTTTTACCATTGATCGACCTACGCTGGACGGTACAGGTAAATCTATTCGTATGATGCATTGGCTAGCACATCTAGCCGCACAATATCAATGGGTGTATTGCGTATACTTTACGACAGATCCGACGCCTGCCCTTGGCTGGAGCTTTGATACAATCAAAAACGTTGAATGGATTGTGATTCCAATCAATCCTCCGGATAAAATGAAGTCTATATGGAGGCGGTTTTTCTCCGGATTGGTTTACCCGATGCAATACAATCTTTCTTGGTCTGGAACACTTTCTGATGAATGCGTAGTCGCAATTCAAAAGGTTATAAAACAATCGAATACTATCCTTTTTTTCAGGTTGTATCTCTATCCGCTTTTTGGTAGATTACGTAAGTACATACCTGCCCATTGTCAAGTGCATTTGGATCTTGACGATGCAGAGGGCAGTACCCATCGTCAACTCTTGTCATTTCAATGGAAGCAGAAATTATTTTTAAAATATATTCAGACCCGTATAGCTTATCGATACGTTTTATATTATGAAAAAAGATTACAGGCTGATTTTAATACACTTTATTTTTCCAATCCATTGGATAGCGCATCGTTGAATCAACAGTTTCCTGAGTTGAAAGTCATCTACTTTCCTAATAAGATAGATTACAGACCTTTTTACCCAAAGTCAAACAACTCAACTAAATCTGTCAATATATTATTTTGTGGAGCTCTAAATTATTATCCAAATGAGGACGCTGTATATTATTTATTAAACGAAATCTGGCCGATGATTAGTGCAAGCCTGGCAGGAGCAAAACTCGTGATAGCTGGCAGTAGACCGGCAGCCAAATTAATTGAACGTATTGCCACCTTTAAAAATGTAGCGTTGATCGCTAATCCACCATCGATGAAGCCTATCTTTAAAGCGGCTGACATGATGATCGTGCCGCTCAGATTAGGTGGTGGCACCCGAATAAAAATACTTGAAGCTTTTTCTTATGGTGTCCCAGTGATTTCCACTGGTATAGGTATGCATGGATTACTAATTCAGGACAAAGAAGCCATGCTGGTGGCAGATAGCCCAGAAGCATTGAGTGCGGCCTGTGTAGATTTGGTGGCCGATCAAGCACTATATAAAAGTTTGGTACTTACGGCGTATAAATATTATGTAGAAAATCACTCGTATAGGATAAATCAAGATGAAGGCTAGATCATTTTTAATTAAAAAGTTATTACGTTTTTGGGCTCGACGAACGCCTTTACTGCGACAGGTATTTCCAAAGGAAATGGCCGACGGAAGGTGGCCTGATTTTAATGCCTCCTGGTCGCGACTTATAGAATTAGAAAATACCCAACTTAGATTGTTTGAAGCTTGTGAGACTTTTAAAAGACAGACTAAATCAGTATCGATGAATGATCTTGTCAAGGAGGATCAACTGCTGGTGTCCGTGATCATGCCGATCTTTCAATCTGATGTGAGTAAACTACGGCTTGCCATTCAATCTGTACG
>JANOWJ010000179.1:0-11197 GCA_031417835.1 Saprospiraceae bacterium
CAAGAACAAAATTCATATGCTGGTAAAACCAATAAACTACTTGGGAAAAAAGCTAAAAAGATTTGTGTAGCCTATGAAGGCATGGACCGTTTCTTTGCCAAAGACAAAATAGTTTTTACAGGCAATCCCGTACGAAAGGACTTGATGAATCTCAGTACGAAACGAGCAGAGGCGGCTCAACATTTTGCATTGGATCTAAAGAAAAAGACGGTACTGGTCATGGGTGGCAGCCTTGGTGCTCGAACAATCAATGAATGTATGGCCAATCATAAAACACTTATCGATCAACATCCCGACATCCAGTGGATATGGCAATATGGCAAGCAAGGCCAATCGAAATACAATCAACAAGATTATATCCATGGACAAAATGTACGAGCGATGGCATTTATCGAACGCACAGATCTGGCCTACGCCATCGCAGATGTGATCTTATGTCGAGCTGGAGCATTGACTATCTCCGAAATATTGATAACAGAGAAGCCTGTGATCCTTGTACCATCACCTACGGTGGCAGAAGATCATCAGACCCATAATGCAGCAGCATTGTGTGACCGGGGTGCAGCGTGGTTGATCAAAGATGTCGGTGCGATCCAGCTGGCTATGCCGATGGTGATTAAATTAGTGAACGATGAGGAAGTGCAACAAAGCATGAAGGAAGCACAGCGAAAATTGGCTAAACCACAAGCGGCGGCGGCCATAGTGGATGAAATTTTAAATCTTATTCCAATTTCGGCATGAAAAAATTTATACATAAAATAGCATCAGATCAAAATGTACGCCGGTTGTCGCTGATTGGTACCATTTTAATGTTTTTGCTTTTTTATGATCGTGCGGGGCGGCATAAGCAGAGGGCATTAAGCGGTGATTTATTAGTACATGTGGAGCATTTGGAAAGTGGCAATGACTTTATCACTACGGAAGAAATGCGAGATCGAGTAAAGAAAAAATTCCAATCGGAGTATACCAATGTTCCTATGAGTCGACTGTCTCCGCTAGAAATGGAGGCCTCTTTAAAATCTCTTGACTTTATCAAAACAGCGGATGTGTATGTCGATGGAAATAATAGATTGAATGTATATGTCACACAACGTGAACCCGTATTTAGATTATTGACGCCAGATGGTCACAGTTTTTATGTAGATCATGATGGTACGACAATGCCCTCATCTATGCATTATTCGCCACGGGTATTGGTGGTCTTTGCATCAGTCTCTGTGTTGAAAGATACACTTACAATCTCCAAGCCTGGTAAAGAAAAAGATATTTATCAATTCGCTCATCGTATAGTAGATGACAAAATATTAAATGCATTGATAGAAGAGATCATAGTCGACGAGCGAGGGGAATGGACCTTAATCCCAAAACTCGGCCCTTCTCGCATTTACTTGGGCAACCTGGATCGATTGGAAGAAAAGATCACCGCTCTGAAAAGAGTATTCAAAGAAATCCTTCCGGTCGAAGGTTGGGAAAAATACTATTCTATTAATTTAAAATACAATGGACAAGTTATTTGTTCAAAACGTGCATGAAAAAACAATCACTATTTATTCATACTAAAACCAATTAAGATGAATGCAAGAGACTATAAAAAAATCAATGTCGTAGCGGCCCTGGATATAGGTACTACGAAAGTATGTTGCATCGTCGGCAGAAAAGACGAATACGGCAAAATCGATGTGATCGGAGCCAGTAAAGTGGAGTCGGAAGGGGTATTGCGAGGAGTCATCGCTAATATTGATAAGACCGTAAAGGCAATATCTGATGCCGTAGATCTAGCAGAGAAAGATGCACAATGTGAGATTCAAGAAGTGTATGTCGGCATAGCCGGTCAACACATCAAGAGTCTTCAGCATAGGGGCATTCTCGCCAGAGACAATTCTGAAACAGAAATCGGTAAAGAAGATATCGAAAAGCTGGTACAGGATATGTATAAACTTGGCTTGACTCCAGGTGATAAGATATTGCATGTCATCCCACAGGAGTTTACGGTAGATGCCGAACAAGGTATCATAGATCCTATCGGTATGTCAGGCCACCGGCTGGAAGCCAACTTCCATATCATCACTGGACAGATAGCTGCTACCAATAATATCTTGCGATGTGTGGAGCGATCTAATCTTAAGGTGGCAGATATGACGCTTGAGCCAATCGCCAGTGCTGAAGCTGTATTAAGTAAAGAAGAAAAAGAAGCAGGTGTAGTACTCGTCGATATCGGAGGAGGTACGACAGACATTACGATATTTCAGGAAGGGATCATTAGACACACTGCAGTGATTGCTTTTGGTGGTAATGTGATCACCAAAGACATCAAAGAAGGTTGCACAGTGATGACTGAACAAGCCGAAAAACTTAAGATTAAGTTTGGATCTGCCTTGGCTGATGAAATCGTGGACAATCGAATCATCACTATACCTGGGTTGAAAGGTCGGGATCCAAAAGAAATTTCGGAGAAAAACCTTGCTCGGATCATTCAAGCGAGATTGGAAGAAATATTGGATCTGGTGATGTATGAGATCAGACGGTCAGGTTATGAAAAGAAACTGATAGGAGGAATTGTATTGACTGGCGGTGGGGCATTATTAAAGAATTTCGAATTGTTGTGTGAGTACCATACCGGCTTACAGACTCGTATAGGATTTCCTAATGAACATTTCGGTTATGGGTTTAACGATAGGATCTCAAGCCCCATCTATGCTACAGGGGTCGGACTCCTGATGTATGGGCTCAAAATGAAAGAGATTCAGGCCCAAATGTTGGTGTCGGCTAAAAAGGAAAAAGCCGGAGAAGTAGTAGCACCGGTATTGCAGCATGAGTTGAGTCTCAATATTCCAGGCATCCCTCCTTTAAGGCAAAAAGAGAGCGAGCCACGCAAAAATCAAAGAATCGTAGAATTGATTAAAGGCTTTTTCGAGCCTACACCAGATCCAGATTTACGCTAAACATAATAATCATTAAAACAAAATATCAACCAAGATTTCAAAATTCTTAAACTACACCAATTATGAAATTCGAAATACTAAAAGAATCAGGCAATATCATCAAGGTGATCGGAGTAGGCGGTGGCGGCAGCAATGCAGTATCGCATATGTATCGCCAAGGTATCGTCGGCGTCGACTTTATTATCTGCAATACGGATAATCAAGCCATGGAGACCAGTCCGGTCCCAGTCAAAGTCCAATTAGGCCCACAGTTGACTGCCGGTCGGGGAGCTGGATCAAAACCTCAAGTGGGCAAACAAGCTTGTATCGAATCCCTGGAAGAGATTCAAGCGCTGATCAATGATAATACTAAAATGGTATTTATCACGGCGGGCATGGGTGGTGGCACCGGCACCGGAGCAGCACCGATAGTAGCCAAAGTGGCCCGCGAGATGGATATCCTCACCGTAGGTATCGTCACTGTACCATTTCCATTTGAGGGTAAGCGGCGAAAAGATCAGGCATTGGACGGTATCGATGAGATGAAAAAAAATGTAGACGCACTGATCATCATATCTAATGAAAAACTTAGGCAGATCTATGGCAATCTTCCCGTAAGTGAAGCATTCAATAATGCCGACGACATATTATCAACTGCCGCAAAAGGTATTGCAGAGATTATCACGATGCCTGGGTATGTCAATGTGGATTTTGAAGATGTGAACACGGTGATGCGCAACAGTGGTGTAGCCATCATGGGTACCGGAAGCGCGGAAGGAGAAAACCGAGCTCATAATGCAGTCGTAAAAGCATTGAGTTCGCCGCTTCTGGAAGAAAACGATATTCGTGGAGCGCAACATATCCTGCTCAACATTTCATACGGTACACAGGAAGTGACCATGGATGAAATCTATGAAATCACTGAATATGTTCAAGAGGAAGCGGGTTATGGTACGGACATTATCTGGGGTAATTGTCATGATCCGCGATTAGGAAATAATCTTTGCGTGACCATCATTGCTACCGGATTTGAACAAAACTATGGATCTAAACCAACAGAAGTAAAGGATAAAATCAAAGTATCCCTCGAGGAAGAAAAGCCTAGTGCATCACTTCAAGAGGTATTTGATATCCACGAATCGATGAACTCCAACAAGACCATCGAGTTCGATACCAAAGAATTTACAGTACGCAATCAGACTGAAGAACCATTTATAAGGTCAGAAGCTAAATCGGATCAAATGCCTTCTGGACCTGACGATCGCAAAATGCGTTTTGAATCAACAGAACAAAAATCTGAAACTGCACGTAAAATGAGATTTCAAATGCATCAAATGAAAAATACAGCTGACCTGGAAAACCAACCGGCTTACATGCGACGCAATATATCTTTAGATGATATCCCATCTTCCAAAGAGCAGTCTATGTCCAGATGGACGATATCAAGTGACGATGAGCCTCAAATCCGCGAAAATAATTCGTTTTTATACGACAATGTGGATTAAATCCCGAATGTGGTGCACACTCAAAAATTGGATTGAATAATGTTATAAGATAAGTCTTTCAGAAAATTGGTTGATTGTTTGAAGGCGGCTTTCGCAAGAAGAGCCGCCTTATTTTTTAAGCAATTGGTCTATCCACTGCATGGTATAACTCCATACTTCTGCTTTATTGGGCTCATTATGTATTTCGTGCAGGAGATCGGGCCAAACTTTCAATTCGGCATCTGGCCATTTTTGCTTTAAAAGTCTACTCCCTTCAGGAAATGTAATGGTGTCGTCGGCTCCATGCATCAGCAGTACCGGATAATCTGGTTTAACTTCTGTTTTTAAAATTTTGAACGCATTCGATAGTATACTTGCTCCAGCCCCGAGGCTGATCCTATCGTGCACTAAAGGATCTGATGTATATCTTTTGATGATGTCCGCGTCATGGCTCAGCGATTTGAGATTGAGGCGATTGGAAATAGCTATATTCTTGATCCAACGGGGAGCAGCCAGCACGAATCGTATGAGAGCCTTAGGCAGATCGTTTGGGGTTTTTATAGCTATGCCAGTGAGGATGAGTCCATTTAGTTTTGGCAAAAAAGTGTTGACATATCCTGCCGCTAGATTAGCACCCATAGAGTGACCATATAATAAGACGGGTAGACCTGCATATTTGTTTCTGGCCAGCGATAGCAATCCTTCGATCACTTTATAATGTGGCTCTAGTGATAGCCAGACGCCCCGCTCTCCTTCACTTCTGCCATGAGCTGGCAGGTCAGCTGCTAGAATGGTATAACCTTGAGTGGTAAAAAATTGAAACTGGTCATCATACCGCCGGATGTGCTCACCTAGCCCATGTATGAATACGATCACCCCTATTGGTTCAAATGTAGGTTCCCATTGTACAACATAGCTCCTCTGGTCATCATAAAAAATCTGAATACTTTCATTTATATGCATTGCTCGATATTCAAAAAGTTATAGAAAAAGTACAAATAATATATTTAGATGTAACTCAAGGTTGAGTCTGTGGAGAGTTGTTTTTTCATGGCGCTACGCCAAGATATAAATCCTATGATGCATAAAACTAAAAACACGCCGTATAAGCCAGAAGTCACATACAGTTTTTTATAGAAGTACAAAATAATCGCAACGACATCAACGGAGATCCATAAGATCCAATTTTCTAATTTTTTTTCTGCTAGTAAATATTGTGCACACAGACTCGCCGCCAGGATAAAGGCGTCAGCATACATAAAGTCAGCTTGGGTAGTTCGTTTCATGATCGTACCCCAAATCAGAAATCCTGCCAAAATACCTAAGATGTACCCCATTCGGGTGCGATTTGACAACAGGCTCACCGCCAATTCGGGTGTGGCACCCCCTTGGCCCTTATACCATCTATACCAACCGTAGATATTGAGTATGACATAGATGATATGTAGTATGACATCTGAATATAGGGCATTATGATAAAAAATAAAAATATATAAAAAGACCTGAACTAATCCTGCTGACCAAGACCAGATCGATTGGCGGATTAGTAGGTAGACATTGAGTAGCCCTGCCGCGGCGGCTACCCATTCCATCACCGTATAAAGCATACGAATTGTGGAATGAAGATAGATACTCCACCTGAATAATACCCCTTGGAAATTGTTTGATCAATACATTACAGAGTCGCCATGTACATCATAATGTTACTATAGAATTTATTTTAATCGTTACAGCTTGAACCATCGTTCTGTAGTTGATGGCAGGTCGCGATAGGCCCAGGTGATCCAATACATACCTGATGGGAGATTAGTGATATTCAAAGGTTGAGTGTAGGTATCTTTTAGTAGGACACGACCGTAGACATCCGTGATCATTACTTGTGGTACTTGGTCTGACGATAAGCCACTTAGAGTCAGCAGGGATGAAGCAGGATTAGGATAAATCGTGACTTTATGCTGCAATTCATTGTTGATAACAAGATCTTTTGTTCTGTGGATTTGACCACTTTGCTCCGTGGCGACTAATCGATAACGATGCAATCCTGGTATAGCAGGCTGTTCAAAATGAACAGAGACCATACCGGATTGGCTAGGTAGATCCTTATAAGCTATTGAAACATAATTTTGGTTGTACTCAACCCATTTTTCAAGGCATACTCGGGTATCTATATCCATATCCAGGATCGTACCTTGTATGTGGAACTGATGCCCAATATGTCGTACAACATAGTTTTTCCAGTGCAAGGGTAGTGCAGTAGATGAAGACTCTAAAGCGCCGAGGTCGGGAGCAGGACCTTGGACTCTATTATTACCAATAAGGTCCAGAGGAATGTTCAAACCAGTTACACCCACATTGATAGCTCTAGATCCGGCTGCTAAATTGAAGTTAGCTCCACTATAGCTCATAAATAAGTTGGTAAGCGATGGAGTAAAATAAGAATGAAGGTCGTAACCCAGCAGTCGCCAAGCGGTAGAATCTATCACCGAATTGCCATCGGTCAATGTAAATCGATTGGTCATGATGTTGTAGTCGCTGGATAGTCCAGCCCTAGAATCCGGGAAGACATTTATAGTACCTCTGGTAGCGTGCTGGTTGATCAGGATATTGTTTTTAATATCTGCACCACTGGCACCATTCGTCAGTAAGATAGCCCATCGGCTGACCGGATCTTGCACGATAGTGTTGTGATAGATCCTGGCCCCGGTGGATGGGCCACCGCCATCTATCTGATACAAGGCGATGCCGGTAGCATGATTGTCGTAAATAAGGTTATTGTAGATTAATGCATTCTGATTGCCATCCATGTTGATAGCGGACCCGCCCCCTAAGCCGTTTTGATAAATGATGTTGTTATACACCTGTGGATCATGATTGATCCCATCGCCACCTTGGCTGATATCGCCATTAAAATGGAGGCCTGCTGCTCTATTGTGATGGGATATATTATTGCGTATGATAGCCCGGTCGCTGCTATTGGATACATAGATGCCATGCTCCAATACAGAATTAGCACATTCATTGCGCTCGGCCAAAAAATCATCGGTAAATCCTGTGAAAATGCCCCACCGTTGATTATTCAAACAAGTGTTAAATCGAATAGTGATGTTATTAGCAAATACTGCACGAATACCGGCTCGGGGTTGATTGATGACTCTAAACCCTCTTATTTCAATCCAATTAGCATTTTCAATATTGATCCCATCTTGAGTCACACTATTTCGCCGATTGATGACGGCTTGGGTACCTAAAGCCATAAAAACGATAGGATTGGCTGCTGTGCCCGAGGTGCGTAGATCAAAACCTACATAAGTGCTATCGACGACTAATACACTATCTCCAGCTATGACAGCGTTCGCCGCTCGCTGAAGGGTGCGAAAAGCCTGGCCTAAACTTAAGCCAGTGTTAGCATTATTGCCGGTGGGCCCTACATAATAAGTGGACCCACCTAGATCAGTTATAAGTAGACTGATCCACAAGATACCAGCGAGCAATAGTTTTATCATTAAAAGTAAAAACGATAATTAACAGTTATTATTTTGGAATAAAGGATTTTTAATTCGTCCCTCGTGTCATGAAACTCTAGGCAGAATTCAGCCTGCAATATGGATGTAGATCCCAGCATTTCTTCCCGGAATCTGATCAATCTATAATAAGTTATGAGAGATAGTCTAAAGTACTTTGAAGGTCAGCTGGCCTCTTTTTGATTAGGAAATAAGCAGTTTTTCTAGTCGATACTGTGATATAAATCAAACTGGCATTAACATTAAAGCGGTAATTTTGGGCTTTTTTAAAATGAGTCAATCCGAAAAAACTGAACAATCAGAAGCCATTGAAGAGGCTAAACCCAAGATGAATTGGGCACGAGTGAAGTCCTCTCTATTTATCTTCAAATATATAAAGCCCTACCGCTACCAATTTGCCGGTGGCTTGATTTTATTGGGCCTAGGGAGTGTATTATTTTTAGCACTTTTGCCCCTGAGCGGCAAGATGTTAGATATCTCCTTGGGCAAATCGGATATGAATATCTCTTTGTCACAGGCAGGCCTGATTTTATTCGTCATCCTGGTCGCGCAGGGAGTCATATCGTTTTTTAGAGTGACCTTATTCGCAGTAGTCAGCGAAAAAGGCACTGCTGACCTTAGGAAAGATCTGTATCGCAATTTGATTTCATTCCCTTTTCATTTTTATGAGAAGTCTAGGGTGGGGGAGATCAGCAGCAGATTGGCGAGTGATGTAGACCAGTTGCATTCCGCTTTTTCGATCACTCTTGCGGAATTTATCCGACAACTTATTATACTCTCAGGAGGCATATTTTATTTAATCATCGCTGTGCCTCGATTATCGTTCGTGATGTTAGCCGTATTTCCGCTTATCGTATTTGGAGCTATGTTTTTTGGACGATTTATTCGTAGAGAATCAAAAAAAAGGCAGGAGGAGTTGGCCAATACCAATGTCATCGTCGACGAGACTTTGCAATCTATTTTTACAGTCAAGTCATTCACGAATGAGCCATTTGAATACAACCGATACGAACAAAAAATATCCGTATTAGTCAAGGTAGCACTCCGTCTTTCTACCTTTAGAGCACTTTTTGGTACCTACATTATTGTCGCATTATTTGGTGCCTTGTTTTTTATTATTTGGTTAGGCGCAAGGTATGTGCAAAATGGTACCATGAGTCCGGGTGAATTGCTCAATGTATTTACATTTACTACCACGATAGGCATAGCCATAGCAAGTATCGGCAATCTGTATACACAGCTGCTCTCCGTGATAGGTGGTACAGAGCGACTAAAAGAAATATTGCACAAATCACCTGAAGTCAATATGGAGCGCGATCGATCTCTGCCATTGCCCCCGATCACCGCAGATATCAGATTTGATCACGTAGAGTTTAGTTATCCCAGCAGAAAAGAAATGAAAGTCTTAAAAAATGTTTCTTTTCAGATCAAAGCCGGCCAAAAAGTAGCATTTGTAGGCTCTAGTGGAGTGGGTAAGTCTACCATAGCTCAATTATTGTTACGATTCTATGATATTCAAGCCGGCAATATTTTTATAGGACATAAAAATAGTACTGAATACGATATCACAGACTATAGGCGATATTTTGGTATAGTACCGCAGGAGGTCTTGCTGTTCGGAGGTACGATCTATGAAAACATATTATATGGCAATCCTAATGCAACTAAAGATCAAGTCATTGATGCGGCTAAAAAGTCAAACAGTTGGGAGTTTATCTCCAGTTTCCCGGAAGGACTGGATACGATCGTAGGTGAGCGCGGCATCAAATTGAGTGGAGGTCAAAAACAACGTATTGCGATAGCAAGGGCGATTATGCGCAATCCATCGATCCTTATCCTTGATGAAGCTACCTCAGCCTTGGATGCAGAATCAGAAAAAGTAGTGCAAGATGCTCTCCGTACGCTGATGCAAGGTCGTACCTCTATCATCATAGCTCACCGCCTATCTACTATACGAGATGTAGACTGCATCTATGTACTGGATGATGGAAAAATAGTAGAACAAGGTACACATGATGAGTTAGCAGCTAGAGCTAATGGCGCATATAGCAACTTGGCTCGATTGCAATTTGAGTCCAACAAAGAATTGAATGTCGAGATGATCTAAAACTACGGCGCAACTCATGATTATTCATAAAAAATACTCGATGCTCTCATTGAATACGTTTGCTGTCGATCAATGCGCAGATGCATTTATGATGCTAAAAAAATATTCGGATATTCTAGATGCTGTCCAAGTAGAGTCCCGACCTTTCATCCTAGGCGGCGGAAGTAATATTTTGCTCACAAAAGATATCGATCGTTTGGTCGTAAAGAATGAATTGTATGGAAAAAAAATCCTCCAGGAAGATGATCGGAATATTTGGGTTCAATTTCAGTCCGGCGAAAATTGGCATGAAGTGGTCCGATGGTGTGTACATCAAGGCTGGGGCGGCGTTGAAAATCTTTCGCTTATACCAGGTACGATCGGGGCAGCACCCATACAAAACATTGGAGCGTATGGTGTAGAATTAAAAGATGTAATGTCTGCATTAGAAGCGGTCGACCTCACCACTGGCCATGTTGAATCTTTTGAAAATGTGGATTGTCAATTTGGATATAGAGATAGCTTTTTCAAACAGGCGGAGCAGAAGGGCAAGTATTTTATTCAAAACGTGACTTTAAAACTAGATAAAAAGCCTGCCATCAATGCTACGTACGCTGATATCGAGAAAAAGATAAAAGAAAAAAGCATAAACAATCTTAGTATAAGTGACATCCATCAGGTCGTAATCGAAGTGCGCCAACAAAAGCTACCCGACCCTCATAAACTAGCCAATGCAGGGTCCTTTTTCAAAAACCCTATCATAACGGTTACTGAGTTTGATCGGCTAAAAACATTAAATCATGAGGCACCTGGATTCATCCTCGATGCTGCCACGGTTAAAGTGCCTGCAGGATGGCTGATCGATAAAGCTGGTTGGAAGGGTAGACGAATTGGGCAAGTAGGATGCTATGAACGCCAGGCATTGGTATTGGTCAATCATGGGGGAGCATCGGGTGCTGAAATCTGGGCTGTCGCTCAACTGGTACAACAGGATGTGCTCGAAAAATTTGGTATACCACTCGAGCCTGAAATAAATATTTGGTAATCAAATATCACCATTATCCTACCAACTACTTCACTCCTTCGATTCTGTTCCAGGCAAAATAAGTGGATGCATACGAATGCTCAGAAAATGCTTTTAATTCATCAATAGCATGTTGATATTCTGACTGGGTCAAAAATCCT
>JANOWJ010000180.1:0-24223 GCA_031417835.1 Saprospiraceae bacterium
AAAAATGGAACCCCAAAATGCGCCAGTATATCTTTGCTGAGCACAAAGGAATCCATATCATCGATGTCAACCGAACCGCTGAGAATCTTGATAAAGCTGCTCATGCATTAAAAAATATAATCAAATCGGGACGCAAAGTAATGTTCGTGGCTACTAAAAAACAAGCCCGCGAAATCATGGCCAATGCAGCTCGCTCTGTCAATATGCCTTTCGTGACAGAAAGGTGGTTGGGTGGAATGATGACCAACTTCGCAACAATCAGGCGCTCTGTGAAAAAAATGCACAACATCGAGCGTATGCTTGCTCAGGGTAGTGAATTGACGAGTATCACTAAAAAAGAACGCTTGACATTGGATCGCGAGCGTCAAAAATTGGATAAAGAATTAGGGGGTATCTCCCAACTCAATCGGTTACCAGACGCTTTGTTTTTAGTAGATATAGGGCATGAGCACATTGCTTTACAAGAAGCTACTCGTTTAGGCATCAAGACCTTCGCTATGGTCGACACCAATTGCGATCCTAATTTGGTAGACTTTGCCATACCAGCCAATGACGACGCATCCAAATCGATCAGCCTGATCACTTCAGTGTTAGTCGATGCGATCAAAGAAGGTCTGGAAGAAAGAAAACAAATGAAGACCGAATTAGAAGGAGTAGCGGCCGCTGCTACTGCTTAAATATCGGCTACTTGTAGGATAGGCTACTTTGCACATTCTGTATTTTAATTCAATTATTATTTATTCAACCCTCTAATGAATTAGTATTATGAGCGAAATTTCAGCGTCAGATGTAAAAAAACTCCGGGAGATGACAGGAGCCGGTATGATGGATTGTAAAGCAGCTTTGGGTGAAGCAGGTGGGGATTTTGATAAAGCCATCGAAGTTTTAAGAAAAAAAGGCCAAAAATTATCACTGAAAAGGGCTGATCGCGAAGCAAAAGAAGGTGTGGTCATCGCTTTGGTATCAGAAGATCGAAAAAAAGGAGTCGTCATCCGACTCAGCAGTGAGACTGATTTTGTATCAAAAAATGAGGACTTCATCAATACCGCAAAGCAAATAGCATCTATTGCATTAAATCATTTTCCGACTGATCTGGAAGCTTTAGGGCAGCTCTCTATCAATGGTATAGCCATCAAGGATAAAGTAAATGATATGGTCGCTGCTATAGGTGAAAAAATTGGCTTGGAGTCATACGAAAAACTAGAAGCTGCTCAAGTAGTATCTTATATCCATATGGGCCACCGGGCTGGTGTCATCGTCGGCTTTAATTTATCTGGTGACAATTTGATGGAGGCCGGTAAAGATGTGGCCATGCAGATCGCAGCGATGAAACCGATTGCAGTATCCGCCGATGGTGTTGATAAGTCTGTGATCGAAAAGGAAATCGAAATAGGAAAAGAAGTAGCTCGACAGGAAGGTAAGCCGGAAGAAATGCTAGAGAAAATAGCGATGGGTAAACTTAATAAGTTTTATAAGGAGAATACATTGCTTCAGCAAGAGTTTGTAAAGGATTCTAAAATGAACATAGATCAATATTTGAAAAAACAAGATAAAGACCTTACCGTGACAGCTTTTAAACATGTCATGAACGGGTAACGAATTTTTAAGTCTCAAAATATTAAAATGAAAAGGCCTTGGAGATTCCAAGGCCTTTTTCGTTTCCGTTGTTTGTTGGACTTATACCTTACTTGGTGTTGAAAAGCTTTGATAAATTAACCGATGATCACTTCTTTAGGTAAAACATTGTCAATGCATCAATTTCTTAAAATTGAAGTTGCATTCGTTATCAATTTCGGGGGACACCGACTTTGTCGAGAAGATCGATTATGAAGGCCTGAGAAAAAAATAATACGACCCTATGGCTTCATCGGTCGAACGGGCAATGCATTTATAAAAGCCGAATGGTTTTTATTTATTTTTTCTTGGCCAGATAACCTTGACATCCACCTTGCAACGAGGCCAAAGCTTCAGTGACTCCTAGTTCTGCGGCTTTGTTGAGATCCTTACATACCTCATCGGATACCTCGTCCCGATCGGCTTTTTTAGAGTACGCTCTGTAGTAATACGCAAGGCCATTTTTGGGTTCCTTCCCTAATATATAATCAAATTCATCTTTTGCTTGGCCATATTCTTTCAATTGAAACAGAGCATATGCTTTGTTAAAGCGAAGTTGAAGATCTTTGCTAAATATTTTTTCTACAAGCAGTATATCTGTCAAGCCACTACTGAATTCTTTATTGTTGATTTTAATATAAGCCCTGTTACGAAAAGACTCCCAATCTTTTGGATTGTATACGATCTGCAGATCATAGTCTTTAATCGCTCCTTTGGAATCGCCCAGATTGCTTAATACAAAAGCTCTGCCTTTGAGGGCCAGACTATTATTGGGTTCTTTAGACAGACAGGCATTGTAGTCGACGATGGCAGACTCATAATCTTTGATGCGGGCTTTGGAGTTGCCACGATTGACAAAGTAGCCACAGTTAGTAGGATTGATCTGGATGGCTATGCTATAATCTACTATAGCACCGTGATGGTCACCTGATTTAGATTTGGCGACGCCCCGATTAAAATAAGCAGCTTCAAATGTAGGGTCGATATCGATGACTTTATTCAGTTCAGCTGTAGCTGTAGCTAGTTCATTTTTTCGAAGGTATAAAATAGCTCGATTGAGCATAGATTCCTTGTCTTTGGGTTCGATAGCGAGTGCTTTATTAAAGAGGACTATAGCGGTATCCGCCTGATTGGACTTCATTTCAATATAACCCAAATATTTATAGGCTTTGTAAAAACTGGGGTCCAACACCAATAGTTTTCCAAAATCCTGCTTAGCTCCTGCAAAATCGTGGAGATTGAGTCTACACATCGCCCGGTTGTACAATGCATTGCGCATCGTATCATTGGTGGCCAACACTTTATTATACGACAACAAAGCCTCAGCATATTTGGCCATTCTGAACATTTCCAGTCCTTGGTTAAAATCGTCTTGAGATGTACTCATGCTGCTCCCTTGACTTAATAGGGATACATTGCTAAGGAATAAAAATATCATCAATAAAATCCCCGGTTGGGTATGTTTTTTTACCAACCAGCTCAACCAAACTCTTTTCTGAATGTTGAAGTAGTGCAAATCGTTTTATATGAGTGTTTTAAATTAATCTTGTGCAGTCAAAGAAATCAAAACTTCTGCTTATTTTCATTAAATCTTTTTTGAAAAACTTAAAATCATATTACGTATTTCATTAAATGAAATATTTTCTTAACTTATAATGAGTGGCAATTCAAAACATTATTGGCTTATAAGCCTCAATTCTTTTATTACTATTTTTTGCAATTATATTTACGATTTTTGCACCTTACTACATGAAAAAAGCCCTGAAAGTCAAAGACACCTTAGACCAACGTAAAAAAGACCACATTGTTATGGCCTTGACTTCGCGAGTGACTTTGGCACAGGCTGATGGCAGATTCTACTATGAGCCGCTTTTAAAAAGTCATCCGACCTCCCTTACCGAAAGTCCCTTCTTATATGGAGGAAAGACTTTGAGACATCCTATTTGGGTCTCTTCCATGACTGGGGGTACAGCAGAGGCTGGTGTCATCAATAAGCGGTTGGGGCAAGTATGTAAAGAATTTGGACTCGGTATGGGGTTAGGTTCCTGTAGGATTATTTTAGATGATAACAGATATTTCAAAGATTTTGATATCCGAAAATTTACTGGTGATGATGTCCCATTATTCGCCAATCTTGGTATAGCTCAGGTAGAACAAATTCATAAAGCGGATGCTTGGGATAAAATTGATCGGTTGATTAAAAAATTGCAGGCAGACGGCTTGATCATCCACATCAATCCCCTACAAGAGTGGCTTCAACCGGAAGGAGATCCGATCACTCAACCTCCGATCGCAACGATCAAAGCCGCACTTGGGCAATTAAAAATGCCCATCATCGTCAAAGAAGTAGGTCAGGGGATGGGTCCTGAGAGTCTAAAGGCTCTTATGAAAATGCCACTGGAAGCCATAGAGTTTGCAGCTCTTGGCGGTACAAATTTTTCAAGTCTTGAACTCCAGCGACAAGATGGTCCACGCAAAAATGAGTTGGAAAATATTAGCCGACTGGGTCACTCCGCACTGGATATGGTAGGATTCGTCAATGCCATTGGATCAAAACCAGGTCAAGCCATACGGTGTAAAAAATTTATTATTTCCGGAGGTATCACGGACTTTTTGGATGGCTATTATCTGATGCATAAAATAAACTATCCTTCGATATACGGTCAAGCGTCAAGTTTTCTGAGTCCGGCTAGAGAAAGTTATGAAGCCCTGCGCAGCTATGTAAAAACTCAGATCGAAGGCTTGACCATTGCTTACAATTACCTTACCGTACGAAACGATTAGAGAAATTGAACTTATGCAGGCACAAAAAACGATAACCGGATTTTCAAAACTAACCAAACTCGGTAAAATAAAGTGGTTGGTAGAAAACTTTTTCAAAGATCCTGAAGTAGTGATGTATGAGCTCAAAAGTTATTGGCTCACCGATAGCAAGCAACAAGATGTACTGGATGGAATAAGTGAAAATACTATCAGTAATTATCCTTTGCCCTTAGGAGTGGTGCCCAATTTTGTTTTAAATGGAATCACCTATTGTGTGCCTATGGTCATCGAAGAAAGCAGTGTGGTGGCAGCTGCATCCAGTGCCGCAAAATACTGGATGGATCGGGGCGGCATTCGGGCAGAAGTTTTAGGAACCTGCAAAGTAGGCCATGTTCACTTTTATTGGAATAGTGTAGAGTCAAGATTCCATGAGTTGTTTGAGACGCTTAGATCCAAGATGATCGCAGATGCTCAGCCCATCCTGGAGTCGATGATCAAGCGAGGTGGTGGACTGCTGTCTTTGCAATACAAATCCTTTACTAAAGATGAGCCAGGTTTGTATCAGCTGTTTGCAGAGTTTGAAACGTGTGACTCCATGGGAGCCAATTTTATCAATACGGTCCTGGAGCGATTTTCTTCCACACTACAGGAATTTTTTAAATCATCGCCATTAGTGACGGAAGCGGAAAGGGAAATTGATGTCATCATGTCCATCCTTTCCAATTACACTCCGGAGTGTTTGGTTCGGACTTGGGTCGAATGCCCTATTTCATCGCTTGGATCGTTCGCAGGGGGTATGGATAGTGAGACATTTGCTGAGCGATTTTACCTTGCGGTTCAAATAGCACATGTAGATCCCTACAGAGCCTGTACACATAATAAGGGAATATTTAATGGTGTCGATGCAGTCGCACTTGCTACTGGCAATGATTTTAGATCTCTAGAGGCATGTGGTCATGCCTATGCTGCTCGATCAGGCCAATATCAAAGTTTGAGTCATTGTAGCATTGAGAATGATTCTTTTAAGTTTTGGTTGGATTTGCCATTGGCAGTGGGTACGGTGGGCGGATTAACCAATCTTCATCCTATAGCTAAACGCTCGCTAGAATTATTAGAAAACCCTGATGCAAAAGATTTAATGATGATCATAGCTGCTACCGGATTGATTCAGAATTTTGCAGCCCTTCGATCTCTCATAACCACCGGCATCCAGCAAGGTCATATGAAGTTACATTTGAATAATATCCTTTCTCAATTGAATAGTTCATCTGAAGAAAAAATTTCTGCACAGCTTTATTTTGAACATAAAACAGTCTCCGTAAATGGAGTAAAAACTTTTTTGGATCAACTTAGAAATGAAGTTTAACTGTTAAAATTTATCCGCAATGTCATTGGTATTGGATTGATCCTTTATTTCTTGATTGTCTGCTGACCTATACAATGACGATGACTCGACGGTCATATCTTCCGTAATTTTTTGAACAATTTTATATTCGCTTAAAAATGCTCTAGCGATGACTCGCAGCACGGTATATCCTGGTATCGCCAGTACCATCCCTGTGATTCCCCCCATTTTGGCAGAAGCCAAGATCACTATAAATATTTCTAGGGGATGGGCTTTGACAGTTTTTGAAAACAAAATTGGCTGGACCAACCAATTATCGATCAATTGAGCTAAAAAAATGCCACCTATGGACTTTACCACGAGAGGTAGAATCTGATGTGTAAAATCTTGACCAACATAACTAGTGATCGTAAGGAATGCTGCAAAGGCCATCGCTATGATGGGACCCACATACGGGATCACATTCATGATGCCACCAAAGAAGCCAATCAATAATGCATTGCGAACCCCCAGAAAAGACAACGCAATATATGATAGTAGACAAAAAATAGTAGTCTGTAACAAGATACCACCAAAATAACTCCTTAATAATGTGCTTGAATCGTGTAGGATGTGAGATATTTTTTGTTCGTGCTTTTTAGGGACCATGGCCACTAAATATTCCTGAAATAGCCCTGATTCTTGTAGGAAAAAAAAGGTGATAAAAATAATAGAGCCGATGGCAAGCATTAGATTACTGCCTATTTGCAAAATTGAACTGAAGATCGTAGATACTCGCTCTGGCCTAAACCATTTTTTAACGATTTCCGTCATTTGATCCAATACCGTTTGTTCAGATGACATCAATCCTAGGCTTTGCAGTTTTTCATTGATATACGTGATAGGCGGTTGCAGAGAAGTGCCGATCATATTGTAGTCCAGATTGGCCAAATGAGACCCTTGCTCTATGATGATTGGTATGAACATGACCCCAATCAACACGATAATCAAGATGTATAATAGAATAGTAAGAATAGCACTGAGCGAAGTACCCAAGGCAAATCGACGAAGCCTAAGGCGATCCAGAAAAAAACGCATGATAGGCTGGCCCAGCATAGATAACAGCCATGAGGCTAGAATAAAAGAGACCAGATTTGCAAAATAATATAATAAGTAGATGCCAATAAGGGCGGATACCACAATCCAAAATGTACGACCTGATTTAAACATTACAAGGTGCAAATTACTGCTTTGAAGGGGTATCTTAAAATTTTATGATCATGTGGAATAAGATGCTTTATGCAGATCGTTAGATGATTTATTTTTGCATTTGATGTACAATGTTTTTATATTTAGAGGTTTAAATATGTAAAATCTCCAATTGAAGAAACTCTTTTATATCCTATGTTTCCTTAGCATTGGTTCTATTATAGGAGCTCAGACGACTATCCAGCCTAGGCAAATGGATTATAGCTATTCCGGGGTCCTGTATTCAGAGGAGTCGTCATTCCAAGTGGGATTGCATTCGTCCGGCTTTTATTTAGGATATCGCAAATGGTTGATCAAAAAATATTATCTGACTACATTCTATCACTTTGACCTGGCCAATCTTAAGCATCCTAAAGAATACCACCAGAGCATTCGGGCTCAATCCGTTTTGCACAATATACCGAGTGGCAACGGATTTACATATGGCAAACAAAACTCCTTTTTTGCACTGCGAGGGGGCTTGGGTGCTAGACGCTATTACTCCGAAAAAGCTAAACGCAAAGGTGTTTCAGTGGCTCTTACCTACGAAGGAGGTGCTTCGTTGGGTATTTTAAAGCCTTACTATCTGGATATAAGCACATATGAGAATGATCGGTATTTTATCAGGGCTATACGATATTCTGAGAATAGCAAAAGTGAATTTCTTGACTTAAACAAAATTGCAGGCTCGTCATCTGTTTTAAAAGGTCTTACCCAAATAAGTGTCATCCCGGGGTTACAAGGCAAAGCAGCTCTCAATTTTGCATTTGGGGAGGCCGAGCAGTTTATCAAGTCCTTAGAGGCTGGCCTTGGCATAGATGTTTATATGCGCAAGATTCCCATTATGATTGAATCTCCGAATACAGCATATTTTATTAATTTCTTTTTAGGAATTGATTTTGGTAAGCGCAAATAAATCAATGGATTATAAATTTAATGAATAATTTTTGGCATGATATTTCGTTATTTGGGATGACTTGCAACAATATGGATTCGATTTGTTGTAAATTCAGGAGATTTTAACAGTTTGCTTAACCAATAATTTTTATTTTTACCGTTTATTGAGTGGTTTAGAATGAAAAAAATAATTGTATTGTTTTTGCTGATAGGTTCTGGCACTTGGAGTACTGCCCAGGATATTCATTTTTCGCAATTCTATATGTCACCACTTAATCTTAATCCTGCTATGACAGGGGTGATGAATTGTAATAAGCGGTTTATAGCCAACTATCGCAATCAGTGGGCGAGTGTGCTGAGGGCCAATGCCTATAACACATATGCAGCTTCCTATGATCAAAAGATTCCTGTAGGCAGATATGATTATTTTGGCATAGGTGGTGGATTTTGGGGCGATGTAGCAGGTCAATTAAATTTTGGTACTATTCAAGGTAAGTTGGCAGGCTCATTTAGCAAACGGATGGCTGGTGATCGAGTCAATTCGCATTATTTGGTCGCAGGTTTTGATGTTGGTATTGCCCAGCGAAGCATTGATTTCTCAAAAGCTCAGTATGGCAGTCAACACGATGGTCAGGGTGGATTTGATCCAAGTCTGCCAGGTGAAATTCTAGATAAAAACAATTTCGCCTTTGCAGATGTCAGTGTAGGATTGTTATGGTTTAGTGTCATGGGTGACAATCGATTTTATGCAGGGGCAGCCTATAGTCACTTAAATAAACCCAATCAATCATTTAGCAATAATCTTATCGATCCTCTTGATGGAAAAATTACACTACATGCAGGTGGAGAGCTTGCCATAAAAAAGGATTTTAGTGTCGTACCCGGTATAGTAATGTTAAAACAAGGTGCAGCTTTTGAATTGAATTTAGGTACCAGTGCTAAATTTATAACTCAAAAAGCACAAGATTTTGAACAATCATTCCAATTTGGAGGCTGGTTACGCTTGGCTAACCATTATGAAAAGCCTTTTACTACCGATGCTGTCATAGTATCATCTCGATTTGACTTTAATCAGTATGGGATCGGTTTGAGCTATGATTTAAATATTTCTAGTTTGCGACCTGCCAGCAATGGTAATGGAGCTTTTGAGATTTCATTGATATACAATATATGTGATGGCAGTGGTAATAATAGAGGAGTTTATTGCCCCACTTTTTAAATACACAGCTGCAATAGTTTTATATTGTGGCTAGCAATCTGAGATAAGTCCGACAAATTATAATATCAGAACAAAATTCAAATCATGCTGTAATTCGGCATGAATCTTGACTTTTACTTGACTTTTGCTTTATTTGTTCATTATAATTTAAAACCCATAACGTTATGTTCGGATCAAAAAAAACAGAGCTAGTGACAACGACCCCAATCAAAAGTTTGTCAACCAATGGTACTTCATCTGCCTTGAATAGTATAGTCAATGGCACTAGGATAGAAGGTAAAGTGCATTGTGAAAACGATATCCGGATAGATGGTGCACTCAAAGGGTCATTGACCTGCAATAGCAAAGTGATTATCGGACCTACAGGTACTGTAGATGGTGATATCGAATGCGAAAATGCAGTCATTGAGGGCCATTTTATCGGTATCTTGACTGTACGAGATTCGCTTCAGGTAAAAGAATCTGCAAATATCAAAGGAGATATCAACACGGACAAGCTCGTAGTACATGCTGGTGCTGTATTTAATGTGTCGTGTCTCATGAAAAATGAAATGCATCATGAGCGCATTTCGGCTTCTAATGGAGTGTACCAAGAAGTAGGCTAGGAGTAGCTTGTATTCTATCGGCAATTAGTTATTGGTTATACGCAAAAGAACTTTGGCCTATTGCTAATTGCCTGACTGAATAATAAATTGGTCATATTTGTATGATTAGACCTAAAATGCCTGCTAATAATTCTAATGATATCCTGAAATATTCAGGAATGGCCTTTGAGATGGCTGCTTTCATTGGAGTTGGCTTATTTCTAGGCATTCAAATAGATCGATGGCTAAAACTTAACCAACCTTACGGTACTCTTATTTTCGGGGTTTTGTTTTTAGTGGCTTATTTTGTGAAATTAATTAGAAGTTTATCCCGGAAATCGTGAGCATTCAGGCCTTTTATAAAAGCTTATTGTTGGTCAGTCTAAGCGCTGCCCTTGTATTGATGGCATTGTATAAATTCTCTCATATCCAAGCTGGATATTTCCCCCTTTTTGGTCTTGCTTTTTTTATTGTTTTTTCCGGCCTCATTTACCATTTAGGGCGTGCTTCTGCGCTCTCAACTGACAAAAACAGGTTTACCTCGGTAGTAATGGGCATGATATTTTTGAAATTGGTTTTGACTTTGATCGTTGTCATTGGCTATGATCGATTAATTACTCCAATTTATATCCATCATATTATCAGCTTTTTGGTCTCCTATTTGTTTTTTACTGTTTATGAAGTATATTTTATGTCTAAACTTGCTCGATGGAAAGTATAGAACAGCTCCAATCCATTGCGAAAATTGAAAGCCGTCAGCATTCTTTTACTATCGATGATCTTAGCGCTTTACCCATACAGGAGATCGGCGAAGGACGATATATGGTATGGGTGGATGGTCGGGCTGTCACATTGCATTGCGTGAGCGACAAGTGCCATGGTAGGACCTATACCTTCAAAATAGATCAGATAGCCTATGATGTAAGATTACAACGATTGATCGATTTGCGTGTATCCGATATGGGCTTTCAGGAAGTAATACGAACCTCTGCTTCTGAGATTTATGCTCCGATACCTGGCTTGATCAAAGGCATATTGGTGCAATCAGGCGATGTTGTAGTCATAGGCCAACCTCTGATCATGCTCGAAGCGATGAAAATGGAAAATATGATCAAAGCCAACCATGAAGGTAAGATTTTGACTATCGCTGTAGCCTCAGGACAGACCGTGGATAAGGGGCAACTGTTAATCAAATTTGCAAACTAATTATGTAGTACATTTAGCATCTTAGAATCTTGAGCTATGACATTAAGAGATTTTTTTGATTACCTCTCCGCCAATCCCAACTTAATCCTTTTTTATTCGATTGCAGTGCCTTTAAGTACATTGTTGATAGGTTGGTTTAGTAGAGGAGAAGGCCATTTATCTCCATGGAAGTACTTGTATGCATTTTTTATCTATTTAGTTTGCGTGCCTGGGATTTTTGTATTGATGCTCAATGTGTATTTATTTTTATTTGAGCGCCAAAGCATATGGGCCGTCAATTTATTTACGCAGATATTGCCGTTGATTGTGATGGCCATCACGCTGATGATTATTAAGCGGTCAGTTTCTTTGGATGATGTGCCCGGATTCGGCAGGCTCGGGGGTTTATTTATTATGATCACTGCTATATTGATGATCATGTGGTTTTTAGATAAGACGCATATTTATGTTTTTTCTTTTATGCCGTTTTCTCAAGTGATCTTGATTGTGATTGGCCTTTTGGTGGCTATTCGATTTGCATGGCAGCGGCTAGCACGTTGATATTGCAGATTTCCAAAGTTTATTTACTTTTGCGACGACAAATTTTAATCCCCGGCCATATTCTGGACTTCAGGCATTCCCCCCATTGCTCGATTTATTAAACTTTTACAAACCCAACTTTTATGAAAGCTCTTCGATATATAGGCGTCCTATTACTCACTTTATTAGCCCTATTTTTAATCCTAGGACTGATAGCTCCTAAAAAGGCCCATCTGGATCGATCTATATCCATCCAGGCTAGTCCAGCTGATGTTCAGAATATCGTTTCCAAATTTTCAGAAACAAAAAACTGGTCTCCCTGGGCAGAATATGACTCGAATATGGTAGTCAAACTCGAAGGTGAAGATGGAGCTGTCGGCTCAAAGTATTCTTGGACTGGAAATAGTTCAGTAGGCACAGGTTCTCAGACACTTACAAAAAATGAACCTGGATATGTAGAACAAACCTTACACTTTGAAGGTGCCATGGGTGGTGAAGCCATCTCCAGAATGAAATTGCAGGCAGATTCGATTGGGACTAAAGTGACTTGGTCATTCGATAGTGAATCGGGTTACCCATGGAATGCCATGAATTTATTTTTCAAAATGGATAAATTTTTGGGCCCGGATTATGAAAAAGGTTTGACTAAACTCAAAGCTTATGTCGAGACTCACGCTATGAAAAAATATAGAGGTTATGAAGTTAAAGAGGTGGATACTCCATCCAAATCCTATGTAGGGGTACGTAAGACGGTCGCTTTCCAGGATATCCCAAAGTTTTTTGAAGAAAGTATGGGCATAGTGGGTGCTGCTTTGAAAAAAGCCAATATGGAGATGTCCGGCCCACCAGTCGCCTTATATTATAAGTATGATGAGCAGGCTGGGACTGCAGATATGGTGGCTGCTGCTCAGATCTCTATTAAGGTTCCAGTGGCTGGATTGACCTCTGTTGATATACCTGCAGGTAAAGAATTATGTGTTGATTATTTTGGAGCTTATGAAAAAACAGGAGAGGCCCATTATGCTATAGATGATTATGTCAAAGAAAAGGGTTTAACATACAGGTACCCTGTGATTGAACAATTTATGAATGACCCGATGGTAGAAAAAGATACAGCCAAATGGTTGACCAAGATCATCTATCCCCTTATAAAGTAGTGTATAATTGAATAGTGATTAAAAAACCTTGAAGCTGGAGCTGGATCTCCAGCTTTTTTTTTCTATGACTGCGACGAAAAGAAATCGAGACCCTAATGATTTTAATTAAAACTTATACCCGACTGTAAACACTAATCGATTCTGCTGATGTTTATTATACACCTGCTGTGGGTCATTGCTCACTGTCGTATAAGGTAGATAGCCGTCATCATATCGGGTATGGCGTATGGCAAGGTCAGTAAAAAACCTACCTCCGCGATAGCCGATACCTGCACTGATCGTCTGAGTAAGATCTGTATCATTATCATACGGAGACCCCATCAGGTTGACTCCACCTCGGAGGCGAAGGGCATCGAATGCTATTTCAGCGCCGACACTATAGTTGAAGGTGCCTTTATATTGTCGTTCGACTTCATCGTTTAATTCGTTTTGGTATTCTATATCAGCTGAAGTACTTTGCTCATTATCAAAATCAAATTGTGCCTGAGCATAATTTACGTATTCAATGGAAGCACCTATAAAACCATTCTTTGCGATCACTGAACCAAAACTGGCTTTGGCTCTCAGGGGCGTGATCAGATTATAAGTATATAGACCCAAGTCGGGCGACTGTTTATTGTATGACTCTACTTTACCTTTATCGACATAGCTATAGGTCAAAGCCGTGGTATACTCGTCGTCCAGTTCAAATAAAGTAGGGGTTTGGAAGGAAAGTCCTATTCTGAAGATGTCATGAAGTTTAAGTATTGCACCCAGTTTAAGGTTGACTCCACTGCCAGTGGTTTTTAGATTTTCTTCGTACTCAAGGGATTCAAATACTGGATTTTCATTGTTGGGATCAGATTCACGATAAGATTTGTTCTCGCGATAGGATACCATAGGGATGCCAATCGCACCTCCTATTAAGAGATGATCATTATAATTGCCGGCCATGGCAAAGGTAAGCTCACTCATGTAACCCCTGGCTTTGACCAATTGGTTTTTAGCTACAGGTTTGTTGGCAAAAGATATGAAGTCACTTTCATAGATATTGTTATTATCAGCATCGTAGATAGCACCGGTCTCATAGGCTAATCCGCTGGAGAAGTTGGATAGATTATCAGGGATAATATTAGCTGCCTGCTCTCGCCAATGATCGGTGATCGAACCAGTACTAGCCCCATCGAAATAAAGTTGCTTGTTAAAATCTGCTAGTTTATTGAATCCAATGGAGAAATTGACAGTACGCCATTTCGCACCTTCATAGCCATTTCTTACGATGACCAAGCCCAAATTGTCTACACCTGAATTATAAAAATTTTCTCTTGAAAAATTGGAAGTAGTACCCAATCTACTGGATACCTGATTAATATAAAACACTGGGCTAAAAACTATTTCGGAAAAATGATAGCCAGCTAAGCCTGCAGGATTATCCGATATCGATCCAAAATCTCCTCCGATAGCACCCATACTACCTGCCACCCCTACCGATCGCGCGCTACCTAATGGGGCTAGGCTGGAGTAGCGCAAAGCATCACTGACATTCTGAGCATTGATCATAACTGTCAAGCCAAGAGAGGTGATGAGTAGGATTAGTTTTTTCATATTATAATTATTTTAATATGTTAATTTATTCAAATAGGGCTATAAAAAAGGGGTGCATTCCTGGGAGCACACCCACTTTTATTATATATTTTTCAGAAGTATAGTTAAGTATAAATCGTATGAATGCCCGGAGGTGCTATTGATTTCTGGGTGAGGTCCGACTTCCTCCGCCTGCATTTGATGAACCTGAACTTTGGGTAGATCCGCCGCCATTACTCCTGGGGGAGTCTTGACGAGGTGATTCGGATCGGGGCGACTGTTGGCGCGGAGCCTCATATCGTGGTGACTGCTGTCTAGGGGCTTCAAATCGCTCAGTTTGCTGTTGTCTTGAAGACTGATTACGAGGCGATTCACTTCGAGGCGATTCAAATCGAGGATTTTCAGATTGAGGTATTTCTCGAACTCGCTCGTTTTCAGTACCATTTGATCTTTGTTCATATTGAGGCTGACTTCCTCTAGGTGATTGTTCACTTGATCGGATTCGCTCTCGGAAGTTGTCTTCATTGCTTCTAGGCGAAGGTCTGGTAGTTTGAGGTCGATCAGTCTGACCATTATCATAGTCTCTAAAGGTCTTAGGCGTACTAGGCTGAGTCCTTTCTCTGACGGTACCACGATCATCCATGCGAGGACTCACCCGCTCAGGGGCGCCTTGATCAGATGTAGGATTTCTGCGATCTACATTTACATTACGCTCTCTGACTACGGTAGATTGTGTCTCTCTCGGAGATTTTCTATTTGAAGGATCAGGGGTAGTAGGTCTAAAAGTACCAGGGTCCGAAAATACTCGGGATGAGGATCTGGAAGGACCTCTATCGCTGGTAGTCGTTGCTCCATAAGTGCGAGGCCCGAAGTGTACATTTTTATCCGTATAGTATCTAGGTTGGTACGCTCCGTTGTAGTTATTTCCCCAGTAGTTGCTACCTGTATAGTACCGATTAGAGTACCAACTCGATGGGCACCACGAGTTTCCTGCCCAATAATAATTGCTGGATCTATTGAATAAGAATGGGTCGTAAGACCAATAACTATAGGTCCATGGATCCCAATATCTAAATCGATTGTACCTGCTGAATCTATTCCATCTGTTAAAGTCAGAATAAGAATAAAAACCAGCGCCTATGCGAGGAGTGATGAATCCAAAACCGGAAGAATAATAAAAAGGGTCATAGTTCCATGGATCTAGATAAAAAGGATCGTAAAATGACCGACCGGCTAAAGGTCTATGAAAGCGTCTGATCCGATGCGTATAGGCATAATCGTATTCGTCAAAGTTATCATAAGAGTCTTCATCGTAATTATCATACTCCGACTCCTCGTCATAATAATCTTCATCGGTGGAGGAGGAATTGGAATAATCTGAATACTCTGAAGTCTTGACAGGTTTAGCTTTAGTGCGGCTGCTGGCGCTGTAATAAACATCATCATATTGAGCTTGGATCGTCCATGATGTTAGAATCAAACTCATGGTGAAGAAAAGAATAAAGCTATTTTTCATTTGCCTTTGGATTTAGTTGTTTTTTTGAGCAATTTGAAGCACGCTTACTAATTACAACATGCAAATTATTAATTTTGTCCCGATTATTGTGTTAAATACAATTAAGATTGTTGAAGCAGTTTGTTAAAGTATAAGGAAAACACAATAATCGTTTTTTTAATAAATTACTCATTTAAAAGATTGACGCTAAGACAATCTTAAAAGTTACTAAGAGACCGAATATGGCAAAAGAAATAACGCCCAGAGCTGAAAACTATGCTCAATGGTATCTGGATATTGTAAAAAAAGCAGATTTGGCTGATAACTCCGCAGTGCGAGGCTGTATGGTGATCAAACCTCGGGGCTATGCAATTTGGGAAAAAATGCAGGCTCAACTCGATAAAATGTTTAAAGAAACTGGGCATCAGAATGCTTATTTCCCGCTTTTTATCCCCAAAAGTTTTCTTAGTAAAGAGGCAGAGCATGTAGAGGGTTTTGCAAAAGAATGTGCCGTAGTCACCCATCATCGACTGATGAATGATCCTAATGGGAAAGGAGTGATCGTAGATCCTGAAGCTTTATTGGAAGAGGAGCTCATCGTGCGGCCGACCAGTGAAACAATCATTTGGAACTCCTATCGCGACTGGATCCAAAGTTATAGAGACTTGCCACTACTCATCAATCAGTGGGCGAATGTCGTCCGATGGGAACTGCGCACAAGACCTTTCCTGCGGACCACCGAGTTCCTATGGCAGGAAGGCCATACGGCTCATGCTACAGCTACGGAAGCCATCGAGGAGGCTGAATTAATCCATGAAGTTTATACTCGGTTTGTCGAGGATTATATGGCTATGCCGGTGATCAAGGGGCGAAAGACTGCTTCTGAGCGGTTTGCCGGGGCTGTTGATACGTATACCATTGAGGCTTTGATGCAGGATAATAAAGCGCTGCAAGCCGGCACTTCACATTTTTTAGGTCAAAATTTTGCCAAAGCATTTAATGTTACCTTTTTGACCGAAAAAAATCAAAATGAGCATGTTTGGGCTACCAGTTGGGGAGTCAGTACGCGGCTAGTAGGAGGATTGATCATGACTCATTCAGATGACGAAGGGCTAGTACTCCCGCCAAAACTCGCGCCAATACAGGTCATCATCATACCCATCCCAAAGCCTAGTGAAGCTATAAATGAAGCTAGCCTTAAGATCATGACCGCACTAAAAGAAAAGGGTATCAGTGTGAGTTATGACAAAGATGAGCGCAATCGACCCGGCTTTAAATTTGCTGAAAATGAAATGAGGGGTATCCCAGTACGCATCGGGATAGGTCTACGGGATTTGGAACAGAGACAAGTAGAAGTAGCAAGAAGGGACACCAAAGAAAAGACTATGGTGCCTTTAGATGGGGTAGCTCTATATGTGTCAGATTTATTGGTCACTATTCAAGACAACTTATTAGCTAAAGCAAAAAAAATGCGTTCTGATAATACGCATTACGTTGATGACTACGAAGTCTTCAAGGAAAAGCTAGAAGTCGATGGGGGTTTTTTCTATTGCCATTGGGATGGTACCCCTGAGACAGAAGCCAGAATAAAAGAAGAGACTAAGGCTACCATACGATGTATACCAATAGATCAGCCGTATGAGGACGGTAAATGTATGGTGACTGGAGCGCCATCTAAAGGTAGGGTGGTCATAGCCCGGGCTTATTAAAACATAGTCAATAAAGAATAGCTGATTTAAGTGACTTCGTTAAAGTTTTGTGTTTTTTCATACATTTTAGTGATGTTTTGGACCTTGATTACACTCATAGAGGTATTATTTAATTAAAAAATGAAAGAACCAAGGCAAATTCTGTAAATTAGCAGGGCCTATTTATCAGTTACAATGGAAAAAATCAAGACTTTACGCTCCATCTCCTTTTTATTGCTCGTGGCGATGACGGGTTTTATGAGTTTATCCTATAGGACCTTGTATACGGGCGGCCAATACAATGATGATCAAACTTTAAAGTTGATCCTCATGACAGATACGCTGAGGTCAATGGGTAAATATGACAAAGCCCTTCAAATGTCAGAAGAGGCAGAACGAGCAGCTAAAAAGACAAAAAATGTAGAATTGCAAGCTATGGCGCTCAATCGGCAGGGCAAAGCCTTACTTGGAATGAATAAAAAGGCTGAATCGAGATTTACAAAGAGCAATGAAATGCTGAGTAAATCAGGGATAAAAAGTAATGTATTAATATTAGACAATCTCAACCAACTGCGGCTCATAGCCACGCTTAAAAATGATAAACAAGCCCTTGCTGATATAGACTATAATATTTCCCGCATCAAAAAAGGTCAATCATTAGAGCAATTGGGAGCCCAAGCCGAACAACTAAAGGAAGAAATCGTCAATATAGAGCATGAAAAAGAAAAAATGGCCAATGAAAAAGCTCAAATTGAATCAGAAAAGGCCAACCTGAATTCTGCATTGACAGAGCAGCTCAAATTACACAATAATTTAGTCAATGATCAGGTAAAATTACGTAAAGAGAGCAAGCAAATACAAATGGAATTGGAAGCTAAAAAAGCTGCCATTAATGAGATGAGTTTAGAACAAGTAAAAGCAGAATTAATAAAAAATCAACAAGATCAGATCATTTATGAGATGAGATCTCAAGACAGCCTCAATATGGAGCGTCTGAAATTCCAAGAATTGCAACTATCTGAAAGCAGAACAAAAAGAAATTTTTACATCGCTACATGTCTGGCACTGCTCGGATTATTCGGCAGCAGCATGGTGGGTTTTATCAAAAGTCGGCAACATGCAAAACTGTTGCAGGAAAAAAATGCAACTATAGCCAATGAGAAAGAGCGATCTGACTCCTTGCTCTTAAATATCCTGCCAGCAACCGTAGCTGCAGAATTGAAATTAAATGGCTTCACCAAAGCCAATCATTTTGATGAGGTCAGTGTTTGTTTTGCTGATTTTGTAGGATTTACCACAATAGCTGGCGTGACAGATCCCCAAAAACTGCTTAGTGAGCTCAATACTTGTTTTAAAGCCTTTGATGAAATCATAGCTAAGTATAATCTTGAAAAAATTAAGACCATAGGGGATTGTTATATGTTTGCCGGCGGACTGCCTGAAGAAGGTAAAGGAAACCAAATCGTAGAGATGATCAATGCTGCAAAAGAGATCCAACAATGGTTGGATGAATGGAATAAAGAACGTAAACAATCTGGACTGGCCCGCATGGATGTCCGTATCGGTATCCACATGGGACCTGTAGCTGCTGGAGTGATAGGTAGCAAAAAATTTGCTTATGATATCTGGGGTGATACTGTGAATATGGCCGCCAGACTGGAACAGTCTAGTGAGCGTGGAAGAATCAATATATCAGGTGAAGCTTATGAGAAAGTCAAGGATATCTTTAAGTGCGAGTATCGAGGGAAGCTTCCTGCCAAAAACAAGGGTCTTGTAGACATGTATTTTGTAGAAAACTAAGGAGCCTCAAGGAAAGAATTCTCTATACAAATTTCTCTCACTGACCCTTAATAATCTTCAAAATAACTCAGCTGATATTAAGTCAAACAAAAAAGGCGATACTTGCGTATCGCCATTCATTTTGCCAATCGGTAAGATTAGTTATTTGACTGGTACACTGACTTTGGTCTTGTCCCAGATAATATCAAAACCTGCTGCAGTTGCGTTGATAGTAAATAATTCTTGTAAATCGGTCAATGCCATTGAATTAGCTTTTACTTCTACGACATTTTTATCTTTTATTTTATCGTATCCATAAGAGCCCCATTGTTTCAATTCAGAATTGAGGATGATGGACCATTCTTTTTCCGCAGGGATAGTGAATAAAGAATAAGTACCGGCTTTTACGGATTTGCCACCTACCATCACATCTTTCTTAAAGGTAATTTCAGTAGCTTCATTGGCACCTGTACGCCACACTTGACCAAAAGGGACCAAACCTCCATAGACCTCACGGCCTTTTTTTGAAGGAGCGCTATAGGTTACTTTTAATACATCGTTTTCAGCTGTTTTTTTGGGACTAGCCTGAGCCGCGGCTTCTAGGCTAAGTACGGCCAATAAAGTGAATAAGAACATTTTTTTCATAATGAATTGAGTTTTAAAAATTTTTAACAAAGATATCCTTACCTATAATGGGTAATCAGAGGGATTTGTTATAGAACAATTAAAATTTAAGAGACTCCTTAAATTTTACTTTTCTTCGACTTGCTCTGCTTCGGTAAGGGAATAAATCAATCGATTGACATCATCACTGTTCAATTCTAATTTGCCGCGAATGGTCACTGCTTCAGAAGTAAATTTAACAGGGGTCTTGGCATAGATCTCCATCACCGTCTCAGGCCCGGCGCCGCCACAAAAAAAGCACATATTATATGGAAAAGCAGAAAGTATAAACTCGGTATGGCTTTTATAGCCATCAGTAGGGATGATATAACCTTTGATGTCAACAGTTTTATTTGCCAACGCTTTAATCTCGTCTCCAAATATGGGCTTATCAATCTTAAACCCTAAGGCGGCATCAAACTCTTTTTTGAATGTAAGCTTACCAAGTAGCGTCCAGGTGTTGCTGCTATTTTGAGCCACAGTCGAAGCTGATAGGAGTAAGAAGAGAAAGAAACTAACCAGATATTTCATAGAACAAAATTACAAGGTTAAAACAAAATAGAAGGCAGAAAAGTTTTTTAAAGTGGTATCAGCTCAATCTTCTATAATTTCCCCACCTGCATCTTGCTCTATCAGCCGCTCCATGAGTCTGGCTGAAATGCCCATGAAGTCCATTTCCGTAAATATTCCGACCAATTCATTTTCTTGGATGACTGGGAGGCAGCCCACTTTATTTTTTCGCATCATAGCCATAGCCTCCATGATGGTGGTCGAGGGAGCAGCAGTGACTGGTTTTTTGTGCATGATGTCTTTAACCAATTTATCTTTTTTGCCCTTGCTGGTAAAATGTCTTAATAAGAGGCGTGATGTGACCAAACCAACCAATTTACCTTTGGCATCTTCTACCGGGGTATACCTGATTTTACGCCAGTCCATAAGTTCTGATACAAACTCGATCATGTCGTTCTGGTGGACAGTGAGTAAATCTGTAGTCATAAAATCTCCCACTAGCAGTTGCTGCGGTTTGTAATTGCGCAGGTCCTTTAACTCTGGCATTTTCCACTTATGGATAGGCAGATTTTTCTTTTGATTTTGAAGCATGGATGCCGTCAGTACGGTGAGGGCTTCACTCCGATTGGTTTGTTCCATGAGTTTGGTATATGCTCTCAATTGCCACCGGGCACCAGTCATATGTTTTTTTGCGCGATCTTCTATGATCCCTAAAAATTTATCAATATCGGTGTCGTTGACTTTTTGTTGTTTTAGTCCCTTATGAGCCAAGGGCAATAATTCTTTGAGAATAAGCTCGACCGCAGGGATCTTTTGATCATCAAACCAATTAAACTTTGAATCGATGCCAAACTGAGCACTCTTGATAAAATTATCTGAAATGTCTGCAAACGATACTTTTTTGCGAATATCATCTACTTCCGAAGTCAACCCAATCATACATCCTAACCAAAATGCAGAATTAGCTATTTCATCTATTGAAGTGGGTCCGCTGGGGAAAACCCGATTTTCTATTCTAAGATGTGGTTTTCCGTTTTCACTGATACCATAACATGGTCTGTTCCAACGATATACTGTAGAGTTATGTACTTGAAGAGCTCTCAATTTAGGAACCTTACCTTCCTGGATCATGAGTTGGGAATCTTCATTGACATCAGCCGCCAAAAGCACTCTAAATCGAGTAATATCTTCCTTATGGATTTCGAGAATGGATTCATGTACCCAATCTCGGCCAAAATGCACCCGAGCACTACGCTCTCTCATATTAGCACGGGTCCCTCTTGTATCTAAAGCCTGCTGGAACATCGCAATACGAGACTCATGCCAGAGTCGTCGACCAAACACTAACGGTGAATTGGCTGCTATCGCCATCACTGGTCCAGCCAATGCTTGGCTTACATTGTAAAACTTTGCAAACTGATTGGGAGAGACTTGCAAATGGACCTGAAAACTTGTGTTGCAAGCCTCTAATAAAGGTGAATCATGCTTAATCATCAACTCATCAATGCCGCTAAGCCTAAACTCAAATGAATCTGTAGCAAGTTGCTGCCGGACTGCTTCCATCAGTGCCAGATATCGTTTTTTAGGCGTGAGGTATTTATAGTCCAAGTCAGATTTTCTTATCGTAGGTAATATCCCGGTCAATAAGATGTCTGCTTCAAATGGTTCAAGGGCTTCTCGGATGATCTTAAGTTGATACGAGGATTCATCCAACATCTGTGAAAAACAATCCCCTTTGAGCTCCCTGGGGATAAAATTGGTTTCGAGATTAAACATGGCCAACTCGGTATCTAGCCATTCGTATTGTTCTAGCTGCGGTAAAACCTTGGTATTGATAGGTGCAGGTCGATACGTATTGTTATCGATGATGACCATCTCTTGTTCTGCTCCTATCCGATGAATACCTTTTTCAAACCAATCGTGATCTAACATATACTCTAAGGATTTTACATCTTGCAGCAATGCTTTAGTGAATTTTTGAAGATCTTTCTGACTGGATGGTTTATTGACTCTGCTCTCGCCCATAGTATTTGATGATATAAGGAGGAAATGTACTACGAATCTTTCATATTACAAAAATTCAGAATATGTATTTAATCGGAATTTGACAGGTACGCGGTGAGGGGCATATTACAATATTCAAACTAAAATTCACACGGTGATTTATCGGACACAAATCGTTATAGAATTTGAACCACCTGCCTACTTGTGTATTTAAAAAGGCTACTATTGATGAAATAGTAGCCTTTGTTGTGCTTGGATCTTAAAAAGAATCACGCTTAAGCAAAAACCTTTTCAAAAGCTTGAATAAAATCGGCTTTGATGTCGTCGATATGTTCGATACCTACACTGATGCGAATCAAATTAGGCAGTACTCCTGAATTAGCCCGTTCGGCATCACTTAACTGCTCGTGGGTAGTCGAAGCCGGATGAATAGCCAGAGATTTGGCATCTCCTACATTGGCTAGATGACTGACCAACTGCAGTGAGTCAATGAACTTTTTACCTTGATCTATGCCACCTTTAATTCCAAATTGTAAGATGCCACCGAACCCATTTTTTAAGTATTTTTTTGCAAGCTCATGATAGGGACTACTCTTTAAGCCCAGGTACCAGACAAAATCTACCAATTCGTGTTGCTCCAACCATTCTGCCAATTTCATCGCATTGGATACATGTCGTTCCACTCTCAAGCTGAGCGTTTCTAACCCTTGAAGAAACAAAAATGAATTGAATGGGCTAAGTGATGGACCAAAGTCCCGGAGCCCTTCTACCCGAGCGCGAATGATAAAGGCGACATTGGGCATACCAAGTGGATTACCTTCACCAAATATTTCCCAAAACTTCATGCCATGATAACCTTCGCTGGGTTCAGAGAATTGAGGAAATTTTCCATTGCCCCAATTGTAATTGCCACCATCTATGATCACCCCTCCTATACTTGTACCATGGCCACCGATCCATTTCGTTGCAGAATGTACTACTATATTTGCACCAAGTTTCAAAGGTTGGCATAAATAACCACCGGCTCCAAAAGTATTGTCCACTACGAGTGGCAGATCGTGTTTTTTGCATAAAGCAGCAAATTTTTCAAAATCGGGAACATTCAATCGGGGATTACCGATGGTTTCGAGATATATGGCTTTGGTATTTTTATCAATTAACTCTTCAAAACTGGCGATATCATCACCTGCTGCAAATCTCGCATCGATACCTAGGCGCTTAAAGGCTACTTTAAACTGATTGTAGGTGCCACCATATAAAAAGTTGGTTGAAATAAAATTATCCCCAGCCTGCATTATATTATTTAATGCTATAAACTGAGCGGCCTGGCCGGAGCCTACTGCCAAAGCTGCAACACCACCTTCCAAGGCCGCCATACGCTGCTCAAATACATCGGAGGTGGGATTCATGATCCGGGTATAAATATTTCCAAATTGCCGTAGGCCAAAAAGATTGGCAGCATGTTCGGAATTGTCAAAACCAAATGAGGTAGTTTGATAAATAGGTACTGCTCGAGCTTTAGTCGTAGGATCCACTTGCTGCCCGGCGTGCAATTGGAGCGTTTCAAATTTGTGATTAGACATGGTTTTTATTAAAATTTACGAATTGATTGACCAAATTAGTATTCTTCAATCATAAAACGAAAAAAATTTGAATCAATAATTTAACCTTATTAAGAGTTGCTCAAAAGGAATAAGTAAACACCCATTTTAATTTGTTTCTACCTGACTATAAAATCCCCTTTTCATAAGAAATTCTTATAATGCAAGCATGGCTACAAGTTTTTTATTTTTTCACAGAATAGATCGACCAAAAGTGAGTGGTTTTACGGGGCCACCCGCCAAAGTTAAATTGTGTCAGATCCCAATTGGTATATTTAAAAACTGGTCCATCCATTTTGCTAGCGACTTCAGGATCTAAAGGATTTATGGTAAAAAAGTAGGATTGTTCTTGGTTTTTATCACGAGTAAATTTGGTAGGGTCGGAGAGC
>JANOWJ010000181.1:0-93104 GCA_031417835.1 Saprospiraceae bacterium
AAAAAAATGCGAAAACTTTTTGTTGAATGCTAAATTTTTAAAATCTACCATGTTATTTATTTGCACAATTTACCAAAAATATAATCAAAAAATTCAAACCAAATATTAAAATTATTCAATTTGAAGATGGAATCTTTTATCTGATTCTGATGTCTGATTCTGACTTCTCAAACCTTGTATTATGATCAAAATAACTGAATTAGAAAAAACATACCGAACTGAAGAGGTAGAAACTAGTGCACTCAACAAAGTGTCTTTTGAAGTAAAAGAAGGCGAATTCATCGCTATCATGGGCCCCAGCGGCTGCGGTAAATCCACATTGCTTAATATATTAGGCCTATTGGATGATATGGATGGTGGGTCTTATTTATTCAATGGCATTGAAGTGGCTAAGTTTAACGAAAGAAAGCGAGCTGATCTGCGCAAGCATAACATCGGATTCGTATTTCAAAGTTTTAATCTCATTGATGAATTGAGTGTGTTTGAAAATGTCGAACTTCCACTGATATACACAGGTGTGAAGTCTGATGAGCGGAAGCGTAGAGTAGAAGCAGTACTTGATAAGATGCAGATCATGCATCGACGCAATCACTTTCCACAACAACTCTCCGGCGGTCAGCAACAGCGGGTGGCCGTGGCTCGGGCAGTAGTCAATAATCCTAAGTTGATCCTCGCCGATGAACCGACAGGTAATCTAGACTCATCCAATGGGAATGAAGTCATGCAATTACTCACGGACCTCAATGAACATGGTACTACGATCATAATGGTGACGCACTCAGAGCACGATGCTCGATATAGTCACAGGATAGTACGGATGTTAGACGGTCGTACCGTGATGGAAAATATTTTAGTGTAGCTGAAGTAGTAGAATCAGACAATAGACTCAGACTCAGACTGATTCTGATTCTGTCTGATTCTGTCTGAGTCTGATTCTGTCTGTCAGATTCTGATTCTGTTCTGTCTGATTATGTCTGATTCTGTTCTATCTGATTCTGATTCTGTTCTATCTGATTCTGATTCTGTCTGATTCTGTCTGTTCTGTCTGATTCTGTGTGATTCTCTCATCTGTCATATCCTCTAATTCCTTTTTTATGTTCAAAAACTTCTGTACTACGGCTTGGCGCAATCTTCGCAATTATAAATCATATGCCATACTTAACATCAGCGGCCTGGCCATCGGTATAGCCTGTTTTATTCTGATAGCGCATTATGTCATTGACGAATTGAGCTACGATCTCTGGAATCCATATGCCCACAGAATATTTCGAGTAGATGGTGAAATTAAATTTGGAGGTGATGAGATGCATTTAGCCGTTAGCTCCGATCCTATGGGTGCAACCTTAAAAAAGGATTATCCTCAGGTAGAAGAATATGTTCGATTTTATGCCAGCGATGGTGGTGCATTGGTCAAAAAGGGAGATCAGTTTATTCAAGAAGATAACGTTTGTCATGCGGATTCTACTTTGTTAAAAGTATTTCCATATTTCGTCTTAGCGGGTGATGCCTTACACCCCTTGGATGGGCCAGACAAAGTCATTCTATCAGAATCCTCTGCCATCAAATATTTTGGAAAAACGGACCTTCATCAGATTATAGGTAAGACGATTGAGACTGATCGATCAAACCGGTTTTTTACGGTGACCGCCATCATACGAGATATGCCTAGCAATAGTCATTTTAACAAAGATTTTATATTCTCGATGCAAAACGTGAAGTACCAGTTTGGCAATTTTTTAAGCAATAATTTTAATACCTACTTATTATTGAGGCAAGACGCCAATGCAAATGAATTTAATAAAAACTTTCCTGATTTTATAAATAAATACATCCTTCCTCAAGTGCAACAATTCGCTCAAATTAAAAATATGGACGAATTTGAAAAAGCTGGAAACAAGCTGAAATATTTTTTGACACCATTGAAAGACATTCATTTGCATTCAAACAAAGTAGCCGAAATGGGAGCAAATGGGAATATTCAATATATTTTTATTTTTTCTGCAGTAGCTTTATTTATTTTATTGATCGCATGTGTAAATTTTATGAACCTAAGCACCGCGCATGCTACCAACCGAGCTAAAGAAGTAGGGGTAAGAAAAGTTTTGGGTACTGAAAAAAGTAAATTAGTCTTTCAGTTTTTAACGGAATCTACATTATTGGCTACTGTATCTACCATACTGGGGATCATTATAGTTGTCTTAATGATACCATACTTTAATGATCTTGCAGCTAAATCCTATTTGCGAAAAGAATTTTTCAAGCCATTCTGGCTTTCTATTTACATCTTATTGCCACTTGTCTTAGGTGTTTTGGCTGGGCTTTACCCAGCTTTTTATATGTCGGATATAAAACCTATAGCTGTATTAAAAGGTAAGCTTCAAGGATCTTTTAACAAAAATAGACTTCGTTCTGGGTTAGTCGTTTTTCAGTTTGCTACTTCAATCATGCTGATCATTGGAGCCATTGTAGTGTATAGCCAACTTAAATATATCCAGACTAGAAATATTGGATTTCAAAAGGACCAGGTGCTTATTATCGAAGGTACCAACAGTCTGGGTAGTCAGACAAAAGCATTTAAAAACGAAATAGCTGGATTAAATGGAATTGTAGCCAGCAGTTACACGGGGTATTTGCCCGTTTCGAGAAGTTCGCGTAATGATAATACATATTTCAAAGATGCTGCACCAGATTTGAATCGTGGTTTGAATATGCAGAAGTGGACCATTGACCAGGAGTACATCCCCTTATTAGGCATGGAAATCGTCAAAGGCAGAAATTTTTCTACTGAGTTTGGTACAGATTCCTCAGGTGTGATATTAAATGAGGAGGCCATAAAATTATTAGGATTTGAAGAGGATCCTCTGAATCAAAAAATTTATGGTGGAAGCGCCATTGCTGGAGGATTGACCCAATATCATATAATCGGAGTAGTCAAAAATTTCAACTATGCATCGTTAAGAGAGAATGTAGGCCCGCTTGGTTTTTTCTTTGGAAACGCAGATTGGGTTACTTCTTTCAAAATTAACACCAGCGAATCCCGTGCATTGCTCTCACACATAGAAGCAAAATGGAAATCGATGGCAAATGGTGCTCCCTTTTCGTATCGTTTTTTGGATCAGTCATTTGACGAGATGTACCGAACAGAACAACGAGTTGGAAAGATTTCATTGACTTTTTCCATTTTAGCCATCTTTATAGCTTGCCTTGGATTATTTGGATTAGCTACATTCATCGCTGAGCGCCGAACCAAAGAAATCGGAATTCGCAAAGTTTTGGGTGCCGATATACCCGGGATCGTAGTCATGCTATCCAAGGAATTTATTAAATTAGTAATCTTGGCTGCTATTATTGCTTTCCCGTTGGGATATTACCTTATGCATAAATGGCTACAAGATTTTTCTTTTCGCATTGATATCCAATGGTGGATGTTTTTATTGGCTGGAGGTTCAGCTATTGTAATCGCCTTACTTACGGTAAGCTTTCAAGCCATTAGATCAGCTATGATGAATCCAATTAAAAGTCTACGAACTGAATAAATGACCTAGCTATGATAAAAAATTATTTCAAAATAGCGTGGCGCAATATGCTACACCATAAAGCCTATTCTGGTATTAACATCCTTGGCCTTGCTATAGGTATCGCTGCATGTTTGCTTATTTTGCAGTATGTTTCATTCGAGTTAAGTTATGAAAATTTTCATACAAAAAAGGATAGGATATACCGTGTACGACAGGATCGGTATGACAATGGAGTGTTGAGCACACAGTGGGCTGCCGGAGCTTACGCTGTAGGCAACACCTTCAAAGGAGCCATACCTGAAATTGAAGATTATGTAAAAGTGGTAGACAATGATGCGGTCCTAGCAGAGGTCAATAATCAACCATTGAAGCTAGAAAATGTCTTTTTTGCAAGCGGCTCTTTTTTCAATATATTTACTTATCCTATACTAGCAGGCGAAGCCAATACTGCTCTTACAGAACCTTTTACGGCCGCTCTTTCTGAAACCTCAGCACTTAGAATATTTGGTAGTGTCAATGTTGTGGGCAAAACACTTGAACTTAATCGAAATACCAATTACAAGATTACAGCAGTTTATAAAGATGCACCAGTCAATACTCAACTCAAGCCTGATATTTTACTTTCTTATGCCAGTTTTGTTAAATTCGTAGGTCCCGATAATAATCCGGAAACTGCTTGGCTTTGGGACGGTTGCCTTACATACTTATTGTTAAGAGAAGATGCGGATCCAGCAGTAGTACGACAAAAATTTGTGCCTATCGTAGAAAAAGAAGTAGGTGGAGAATTAAAAAGAAGAGGTTTCCAATTGCAAGGAAAAATCGGAGTCACCTATTTATTGCAGCCGCTGACAGATATACATTTGTATTCTCATTACATGAACGAACCTGACACCAATGGAGATGGAAAGACTGTTTATCTTTTATTGGCTATTGCTTTATTCATCGTAGTCATCGCCTGGGTAAATTATATTAACCTTGCCACTGCGCGAGCCATCCATCGAGCTAAAGAAGTTGGCGTGCGAAAAGCGGTAGGTTCGCAACGGAAGCAACTCGTTTTTCAATTTCTTACAGAGTCAGCTTTACTGAATACCTTAGCCATAGCATTAGCTTTTCTATTGGTGATTATTATAATTCCTACAATCAACAAGCTTACAGGTCTTAAGTTATCCATCTCTTTATTGAGCAATGCTGATTTCTGGCTTGGTCTTATGACCTTGTTTATTACGGGTGTATTTTTCTCCGGATTGTATCCTGCATTTGTCTTATCTGGATTTAAACCTATTGAAGTCTTAAAAGGAAAAATGATTACTACGAAGCAAGGAGCATTGCTACGCAAGGGACTTGTGGTTTTCCAATTTGCAGCCTCGCTTTTTTTATTGATCGGTACTGTTGCTGTTTATCAACAGATACAGTTTATGAGAAAGCAGTCCTTAGGTATTACGATAGATCAGACCTTAATCGTGAAACCAATGGTAGTCGGTATAGACTCTACCTACTTACAAAAAATTTCAGCATTTAAAGAAGCATTGCTTTTGGAAACCGCTGTCAAGGGCGCAACTGTTTCATCTAGTATCCCGAGCGAGCCCGGCTTTAATGCCGGAGGAATAAAATTGACGAGTGCAGACGAATCCACTCAAAGACAATACCGTATCATAGAGGTGGACTATGATTATTTGAAGATGTATGATTTAAAGATGGTTGCTGGTCGTATTTTTTCTAAAGACTTTGGTACAGATGAGCAGGCAGTCATATTCAATCGAAAAGGTATAGAGCAATTAGGCTTTAATAACCCTGCTGAAGCAATCGGAAAAAAGATTGACTTTTGGGGTCGTCAATATTCTATAGCTGGAGTCGCTGAAAATTTTCACCAGAAGTCGCTCCATGAAGCTTATGATCCGTTGATTTTTCGGTTGGCACCGGGTAAGAGGGGCTACTTGTCCGTCAGAACTACCTCGGCGCAGGCAAGTCAGGTCATCGACATAGTTAAAACCAATTGGGACAAATATTTTCCAGGAAATACTTTTGACTTCTTTTTCCTCGATGCTCATTTTGATAATCAATACAAATCAGACCAAAGTTTTGGCAAGGTGTTTACTTTATTTACCAGCTTGGCTATATTGGTAGCAAGTTTAGGTCTATTCGGGCTTGCTTCATTCACCACATTGCAGCGCACCAAAGAGATTGGTATAAGGAAAGTAATGGGTGCACGGGTTGGCAGCATTTTGAAATTGCTTTATCGGGAGTTTGCAATATTATTATTGATCGCTTTTGTTATTGCAGCACCCATAGCTGCGTTGATCACATCACGATGGTTGCAAGGGTACGCGTTTCGCATATCTATTCACTGGGCGTTTTTTGTCTGGCCTTATGTGGCTATTATTCTTATCGCACTTTTCACAGTCAGTTTTCAAACGATTAGGGCTGCCGTTGCAAATCCTATGAAGAGCCTTAGGACAGAATAAATGTAATGAATTTGAAAAAAACAATTAAAACGATTAGCAATAAGTGATCGAATTCGTAAAAGCACAAGTTGGAAACCCTGAATTATCTTATAGAAAATAATAAAAAGATTTGCCATGATTAATCATTATTTCAAAATTGCAATTCGCAACTTAGTTCGGCAAAAAGTGCTTTCTATTATAAATATTCTAGGACTTTCCATCGGCTTGGCTTGCTTTGCCTTGTTTCTCCTGTATGCAGTCAATGAATTTAACTTTGACAGGTTTCATAGACAGGCGGATGACATCTATCGTATTGGAAGATGGACAGATGGGCTGAATGGGGATATAGCCGAAGGTGATACCTATCTGCCATCTCCGTTGGGGCCAGCCATGAAACAAGATATACCTGATGTCATAGATTATGTACGATTGCAATATGACTGGGGTGAAAGTTTCGTAAAAGTAGATGGCCAGGTAAGAAGGGTCGATGTGTCTTACGCTGACCCACAGCTTTTTTCAGTATTTTCCTTCCCATTGGTTTATGGCAATGCTTCGACTGCTTTAAAGGACTTGCATAGCCTGGTGCTTACACGATCAAAGGCAATGGAATTGTTTGGATCAGAAAACGTAATAGGCCGCCTTGTTGAAATTAAAACAGATGATATTTTCGTTCCATTTACGGTCTCTGCGGTTGCTGAAAATATTCCAGCCAATTCGTCCATCAAGTTTGATTTGTTAGGAAGTTATCATTTTATGGAAACTACAAAATCTGGCAAGCGAAGTTTGAACAACTGGAATCGTTCCGCATATCAGACTTATGTTCAATTATATCCTGGTAGTGGATTAGCAAATAATGAAAAAGTATTGAGAGATTTTCGGCATAAATATTATCCAGAGGAAGAAGCACAACTAAAAAAAGATGGATATAGCTGGAAAGGAGATGTACTACCTGTACGATATGTGTTGCAATCTTTAAAATCTGTACACACAGACACTCGGATCTCAGGTGGAGTGGTTGAATCGGTAAATCCTAGGACGGTATGGATTTTACTAAGCATAGCATTCGGTGTATTGCTCATCGCTTGTATCAATTTTACCACTTTGGCCATCGGTCGATCTGCAAGGAGGGCTAAGGAAATCGGAGTAAGAAAGGTGATAGGAGGGGTAAGACACCAATTGGTGTTCCAGTTCTTAGCCGAAGCTATACTTTTGACCTTCTTGTCATCCTTAATTGGCTTTTTTTTAGCTAAATTATTATTGCCTTATTTCAATGCGTTATCAGGGCGGGATTTACAATTTTCTTTTTCAATTTATCCCGAAATGGGTTGGATGCTGGCGGGGTTAATTTTTACGGTTGGTTTGTTGGCTGGTTCTTACCCTGCTCTGATATTATCTGGGTTCAGGCCAATTGAAGTCTTAAAAAGTAAAATAAAAGTAGACGGATCCAATTTTTTTACAAAGTCATTAGTCACAGTTCAGTTTGTTTTGTCCATAGCTCTGATCATCAGTACCATGATCATCCTGAGACAAACCAAGTATATGAGCAGCAAGCACCCTGGTTTTAATAAAGAAAATATTGTTATAGTAGATGCCAGTGAAACTAAGACAAGGGAGATATATTCATTATTTAAAAAAGCTTTGCTCAATCACCCCGATGTATCAGGTGTAGCAAGCGCTGAATTGAGTTTAGGTGCAGGCACAGGTTGGAGTCGTTCGGGTTTTGAGTATAATGGCACGCACAAAGATGTATTTGAATATTTTATTGATCCGGATTATATCCCACTCATGGAGATGCAAATGCTGGCCGGAAGAAATTTTGATCCTACAATCTCTGATGATACCGCGACCTCAGTTATTATAAATGAAACTATGGCCCGGGACTTTGGTTGGACCTTAGAAAATGCAGTGGGCAAGCAAATAAAAGGCTATGCGGATAATAAAACGCCTGTTGTAATCGGTGTTGTAAAAGACTTTCATTTCCTGGCATTGAAAGAAAAAGTAATGCCGCAACTATTTCACCAATTTGCTGACTATGCTCCATATAAATTTTTTGTAAAAATAAAACCAGGAAATCCTGCACCAGTATTGGCGGCAATGCAGAAAAATTGGGGCAGTATAGTCGTTGATCTTCCATTTAAGTATAGTTTCTTAGATGATAATCTGTATGGTTTTTATATTTCAGAAAGAAGGTGGAGCAATATTATCGGGTGGGCAGGTGGTATTTCAGTTTTTCTGGCCTGTCTTGGTTTATTTGGTCTAGCTGCATTGGTTAGCATTAATAGGACCAAAGAGATTGGGATCCGAAAAGTACTCGGCGTGTCTATGTCAGGCATTGTGAGGTTGCTCTCAAAAGATTTTTTGACCCTGATAGTAGTTGCAATGTCAGTTGCAGCGCCTCTTGCTTGGTATTTTATGAACAAATGGTTGCTGGAATTTGAATATAGGATCAAAATTGGGTGGTGGGTATTTATCGCAACTGGTGTATTGGTCAGCCTAGTTGCTTTGCTTACTGTGAGCGTTCATGCGATCAGAGCAGCTATAGCCAGTCCTGTAAAAAGTTTACGAACTGAATAAATCATAAACAATAATCCTTCCACAACCATTGCTCAGGATTTTATTGAAATCAAAACCTTTATTTTTCAGATATCTGAATTTTAGTATTTTAAATTTTATATCAAATGTTTAAAAACTACACGATCATCGCCCTCCGAAATTTATGGAGAAACAAAACATTTTCATTTATTAATATTGCAGGTCTCACGCTGGGGTTGGCCTGCGCTATTCTCATTGTACTTTATATCAAAGATGAGCTTAGTTATGATCGGTTTCACCAAAACAATCCTAATATCTATCGGATTGTAAATCGGTGGTATAATCCCGATGGAAGTCTAAAGCATGGAGATGGTAATACTGGTGATTTCCAAGGACCTAAATTTGCAGCTCAAATTCCCGAGATCCAGTCGTTTTTAAGAGTTCAATCAGATCAAAATGATATAAGAATAGGCACTGAAATCAATAGCCATGAAATGTTGCAGGTCGATTCTAATTTCTTGACTTTATTTTCATTCCCATTAGTGTATGGTAACCCACAGACTTGCCTTCAAGATAGACGAGCTATCGTCATATCCGAGCACATGGCAAAACGGTTTTTTAATTCGACGGATGTCGTAGGTAAAACTTTAGATCTTAAACTTAATGGTCAATTTGAACCCTACCTCATTACTGGAGTAGCTCAAACATGTCCCCAAAATTCATCTTTAAAGTTCGATTTCTTAACTAAAAAAAATGTAAATCCTGCTGATTATCAAAACAGTGAAAACTGGTTTAATTTTTTCCAAAACACCTTTGTGTTGCTGGTGCCTGGAGCAGATATAAGGAGAGTAGAGGCAAAAATGAAATTAGTGTATGAATCTGAATCTAAAGACGCTGAAGTAAAAATGATGAGCGACTACGGGGTGAAAGAAAAAGCTGTTTATTTTTTACAACCCCTTGTTGAAATGCATTTAAGCCGAGAATTTATTGCCAGCAATGGTCTAAAGGAAGATAGCAATCCTATTTATTCCTATATTCTGACTGGTATCACCATATTTATTTTATTGATTGCTTGTTTTAATTTTATCAATCTTTCGATTGCTCGGTCTCTGAAGCGGTCCAAAGAGATAGGTATTCGCAAAGTCATAGGCTCCAGTAGAATTCAGCTTTTGTTTCAATTTCTTGGGGAATCATTTTTACTCTGTTTCATTGCTTTTGGCTTGGCGACGCTATTAGCCATGCTTGTATTACCGACATTCAACGTGTTAGCTAACAAATCACTATCATTGAAGTATCTACTTGATTTTAAATTAGTGTGTATTTATGTAAGTATGTTTTTAATCACTGGCTTTATAGCTGGCTTTTATCCAGCTATGATGATGAGTGGATTTAGTCCTGTAGCTACCTTGTATGGCAGATTTAAATTATCAGGCAAGTTTTTATTACAAAAGAGTTTGGTCGTTTTGCAGTTTGGCTTGGCATCATTTTTAATCATAGGCAGCATGGTCATATATTTGCAATTTAAGTATCTGGTGTCCAAAGACCTTGGCTATGATGATCGGCATGTCGTGCTTGTGAATAGTTGGGGTATGAGTCGGGAAAAAGCCCTTTTATTTAAGCATGAATTGCAAAAAAATCCAAATATCGAATCTGTTGGCTTAAAAAACGGTGGCTTTTGGGGTACGGTAGCCAAAGTCAATGTCGATCAACAAATCGAAATTAAGTATGAGACAATCGATGAAGATTATATTCCGATGTTTAAGTTAAAAGTCCTGCAAGGTAGAAACTTTAATAAAGAGATATCTTCAGATTCATCCCATTCAGTATTAGTGAATGAAGCGTTTGTTCAAGAAGCAGGTTGGAAGGAGCCTCTAAATCAAATAGTTGATTTTTGGTATAGAAATGAAAAATATTCAGTAATCGGGGTTGTTCAAAATTACCATTTTGATGCACTTTCTCAGAAGATAAAACCTCAATTATTTACCATGAGAGCGGATAATCAATATGGAATGGCCAACATTAAAATAAAGCCCGGATCTGAATCTGCTAGCTTAAAACACATCGCTGACACGTACAAGGCCATCTTCCCAATTAATGCGTATTCATATAAATTTATGGATGTTGAAAATAAGAGTCGATACGAATCTGAATCTAAATGGAAGAAGATTATCCTTTATAGTTCGATCCTCACTATTTTTATATCCTGTATTGGATTATTTGGCCTTGCTAATCTCAGTACAGAGAAAAGAACAAAAGAAATAGGTGTTCGCAAAGTACTGGGTGCTTCTGTATCCAATATCGTCCATTTATTATCTAAAGACTTCCTCATTTTAGTTTGTATTTCCTTTATTTTTTCATTTCCTATGGCATTTTATGCCGCCCAAAAATGGTTGTTAAATTATCCATATCGGATTGAAATAAATTATTGGATCTTTGCCTTTACTGCGGTACTTACCATGGTGATAGCGATACTTACTGTAGGATGGGATTCGATGCGGGCATCATGGCTTAATCCCATTAAAGCTTTAAAAACGGAATAAGTGAAAAGTAGGGCTGTATCTAAATCCACTATTGAATCAAGACAAGATACCCTTACTAAAATTTTTTACTGATGATGTTGGCGGAGCTTCTGTCGCTGCCTTTATATCCTTTCAACAAGTGAAATAAATAAATGGGTTTTGGTTTATACAAGCTTAAGTTTATTCAATTGTAATCTGATAAGGCGCTGCAAAGTAATCTCTAAGCCTATTCTTTTATAATTCTTTTTAGCGAAGCAATCAGAAGCCAAATTAATCCACCGCATCCCACTACCCATATGACAATGCCAAGAGCTGGGGATCCGGAACAACTTACGCTACATCCGAGAAATGCAATAAGGATACCCAAAAACACGGCTAAACCGATAGCAAGTAGGACCAATAGTATCTGAATGGCAGCAGTAGCCTTTTTATTTTTCTGCGCTTTGTATTGTTTTTTTAAAGCCAAAAGTTCTGATCTTATTAGCTTTTTAGTACTATTAATTCGGTTTTTTAAATGGGAGTTACCTAAATTTTTATCTCAAAGATGAGGTGGTATCAGACCTCCGCAAAACATGGCACGCTCATTTTCCATACGAAGACTTGGCCTATACCTGGTATGAGCAGGAAATGTATGATCGATATTACCCAAGAGCAGATATGCGGTTTCTAGGTCTGGTGTGCGGCATTATCTTTTTCATAGCGATCATGGGCTTGCTCGGATATGGTGATTTACACTACAGAAAAGCGAGTAAGGGAGATAGGCATACGCAAAGTAATCGGTGCTTCTGTAAAGGACATTGTCAATGAATTGTCCTCCAGTTTTATCAAACTTTTAATGATAGCGGCTCTCATTGCGATTCCTATCGGTTATATTTCGGGAATATTTTTGATGAGTGTATTTACGTTTCACGACGGGGTCAGCATCTGGATGATGACGATCGTAGTCGTGGCAATTTTTAGTATCGCACTCGCCACCATTGTAATCAATGCAGCCAGGGCTGCTAACAATAATCTAGTCCATTCACTGAGAGCCGAATGATCAGGTGAATGGTCGCTTACTAACAAATTGGTAATTTGATGGCCTGCCAAATTTTACACTGCCTTTTGAGCTTCAGCATCGGCATCGAGTTTTAAAGTGCCCAAGACAGGATTTTAGGGCCTAAGTCGTTGAAAGCAAATACGTGATAACGACTATTTTACGCAATTGTTATTTTTATATAAATTTTTTTTAAGGAAGAATACTTTCCAAATACCCATTGGTTGTATTTAAAAAGCTAAAAAAAACGATTATTTATATTAAAATTTATCTTTTTACGAAGTTAAATTAAGGTAATGGAATACATATTATGCTAATTGACTTATGGTTCGTTAAGATTTCATTCACTTTTATTTACCTTGGCTTCATAAACCAACCTAAAACCAACAATTAATGCATTTCTATCGATTCGTTGATTGTAATATTTTTTTTGTTTTTCGCAAACTCAGAGTCAAGGACTTTCGATTTTTTTCGATTGTTTATTTTACACTTGCATGCTTTAGCCATATCTCTGGCCAAAATCAAATAACTTTTCCCTACACCGGTAAAATTCAACGCTGGTATGTGCCTAGTTGCGTCCAGCGGGTCAGAATAGAGGTCTGGGGTGCTCAAGGTGGCAATTCAGTGAACTGTTCCAACGCTGGCATGGTCGTACAGCCAGATGGCGGCTTGGGTGGATATGCCTCAGGTGAATTGAATGTGGTCAATGGGCAGCTCCTTTATATCGTTGTAGGAGGTCAAGGTAATGTTGGACGCAATGGTTATCCCGATGGTGGTTATAATGGAGGTGGTGATGGCGGGATGTATGCTGCAGGTGGCGGTGGCGCCACAGATATTCGTACGATTCTGCACGATCTGGATTCAAGATTGATCGTAGGCGGCGGCGGCGGTGGCGGCAACACAGGATGCCCAGACGCCGGAACAGGAGGCAATGGTGGGGGCTTATTAGGCCAGAATGGTATCGCTTTGGATGATTTTGGCCCCGGAGGTTACGGAGGATCACAGATAGCCGGAGGATTGAAAGGCAACGATATAGGTGAACCTCAAGCCGAAGATGGCACTTGGGGTCAAGGTGGCAATGCAGGTCTAGGCGTTAATCAGTTTCACATCAGTGGTGGCGGTGGCGGTTGGTATGGCGGCGGTAGTGCCTATGCAGCTGGCGGTGGCGGTGGATCTTCCAATATATGGGGTGTGCAAAACGGTTCTACAGTCGAAGGTCTGCAGGTAGGCAACGGCTTGGTCAGAATTACGCTTCTCGAAAATGAACAATGCCCAGCTTGTGCTTTCAATTGCCTTTCTAACATCAATGTATCCATGCCGATCAATGAATGTTATATGGCGATTTTTGCGGATCAAGTTTTAGCTAAAGTCAATGACGAGTGTTCTACATTTGGATATAATTTAAAAATAACCTATCCTTTTGGTACTGCAAAATTAAATGGTTATGATGTAGATCGATCTCATCTGGGGCTTAATTTAGTGTATTCAGTCAGTGATGCTTCCGGTCAAAATACGTGTTGGGGCACACTTAGAGTCGAAGACAAAGCAGCACCAGTCACAGGATGTTCGGGCACGCGGATCGTCTCATGCTATCAATTGGCCAAACTGTTGGACATCAAAACACAAGTCGTAGATAATTGCTCTGAAAAAAATAAAGCAACCATCGTTAAAATGGTATTTGACGATTTCGGTTGTGATGATAGCAGAGGTTTGGGTCGCATCACCCGCACGATCGTAGCGAGCGATGCCTGGGGTAACAGTTCTACATGCTCTGATACGTTGTTCATTAGCAGAGATTCGCTGGAAGAGACTATGGCTCCAGATCTGATCAGCCTTAATTGTAAAGTAACTTGCAAAACGGTTAATGTAGCGGCCACTCCAAATCTTCCGGATTATGAAGAAATTACATTTTCCAAAGATCCCAAAAACAAATATTATCCTACCCCGGAATTGCTGTTTTCATTGCAACAACAAGACACATTTAACTCTACAGAACCCTGTCTGCCATCGTATTTAAATGTAGTACCATTTATCTATGATAGTGTGTTAGTATGGGACGAAGGTGAATATATCAAACTATGGCAAAAAGTTAATCAATATGGTCCTCAGGGCCCTTATTGTAAAATTGGAGTTAGATATTTAGATCAATTACTTCCGATTTGCTCCGACGGTACTGGATTCAAGATCCGAAGAGAATGGTTAATCATTGACTGGTGTACGAATAGAGAGCGTATTATTATCCAATACATTGAGGTGGAAGATAAAACTGGTCCAGCCTTGTTTTTACCTAATGGAGGGCTTGATCTAAGGGATGATCGCCTCTATTATCTATCCTCTGTAGATCCACATTCCTGTTATACCACCGTAGCCCTTAAAGCATTGATTACAATTGATTGTAGTCCTACGATCGTACAATCCTTCATATCTCATTATAGCGATCCGGAGAATCCTGCAAAAATTATTCAGCAAAGAGGTACGTTGCCAGGTTCAATAAAGTTACCTGCCAATGAAGGGGTGTATGGAGTCCGATGTCATGACATTGATGTGACCTTGGCTGACGGTTGTGGCAATTTTACAAATCCGGTCATAGAGGTTTGTGTTATAGATGATCAACGACCTGAGGTCTTAGCTCATGAAGCTACTAGAGTGACTGTAGATCCTGCTACATGCTGGTCGAGGATCTATGCAGTAGACTTGGATAATGGCAGTCGCGACAATTGTTGTAATGTGCTGCATTTTGCGATTGCTCGCATGGATTCTATCACTGCTGCCAGAAAATATGTGTATGATGCGATCATAGCTCAATGCGGAGTTGCAGATTATTGGGATTCCAAAGAATATTATGATTTTTATATCGAGGATTATATCAGCTCATATATTTTTAAAGATTATCTTGATCTCACGGCATGTGAGGAATACCAAATCGTATTAAGGGTGTGGGAGGCTTGTGGTATACCTCGCTTTGACCCGCATATATGGCCCTGTTCAGAACATCAATGGTTTTTATACAATGCGGGTTATCCACGCAGCCATTATCGCGCTGATCACAATTTGAATTTTGGATTTTCCCAAAATGCAAACTACACCAAGTTTACTGCGCCTAAAGACTGCAATTGGCGCTATCCATTGGTATTTTGCGATCCACTTTTGAAAGATTGGTTTGCGCTTTCAGGACTTGATGATTTTAATCCTTATTATATAGGAGCTGGCGCTGCCGAGTTATGTAATTTTAGTTTTTATTGGCCAAGGTTAGGCAATGTGGCAGGTTCTTTTGATGGTGATCCTGTAGCTCCAGGGAATACGTGTTCCAGGATGTTGTGGCAAGATGCCATGGTCATGGTGACTGTGGATGATAAGACCCCTCCAATAGCCCAGGACCCAAAGGATTTATTCTGGTATTGTGATAATGTAGCTGCCTCAGAAAATAATTCATATGAATATGCTCAATATGCCTGTCAGGATATTACACCTACTACGACGATTCAGATCCCTATAAATCCATATGTAGATGAATTTACAGTAGGGGGCATAAAATATAAAGCCAATGATAATATCGCAGACTTTACCTGTAGGGATAAAAATCAAGCACCGTACAATGAGATAGAATGTAGTGTAGAAAATGATGGGCTACTGGATGATGTCATGGATCCTACAGGCAAAGCATTTGGTTGGTATGGCTGTAGTATATACGGTATACCCCATGATGTGGAGCATGGTACGCTCGATCCCTGTCCTGTAGTGTATCCTGGAGGCGATCGGATCGGCATCAATGATATCGAGATAGAGGGTGCTTCATCCAATGTATGGATCCCGATTTATTGCCATACCTGGTTGTGTTTAGATCGGACTGACCCTGCTGGCAAAATCGATCCTAAAACTGCTTTTTACAAACCAGTCCTAAGGAGTGGTAGTCCGGGTGCAGCCGTATCATCTACTGAGTTTATCGTCTGGGATAATTGTACGATAGGTACTGCTACGACTAAAGATGAGCAATTTGTCGATAATTGCGGCAATGGTTGGCTTAAGCGAACCTGGACCATAAAAGATAAATGTGGCTTGGAAGTCACGGTAGATCAAAAGATCATTACCCGACATCGGTCAGATTTTGAAGTAATGTTTCCGGAGGATGTGACGGTTTATTGTGACTCCGATAGTAGCCTGAGCCCTGCGCTGACAGGCAGACCTATGGTCATGGATGATGAATGTGAGTTAGTAGGTCAAAATTATATTGATACCCGATACGATATCGTACCAGATGCATGTTACAAAATCATTCGGACCTGGAAGGTGTTGGATTGGTGTAAGTATGACCCAAATCAGCATGATCGCTATCCGGAAGTCATCGTAGATGATCGTGCAGTAGCCGATACATTAAATAGGTTTTGTGTATACAGAAAATTGAAAGATGATGGTGATGGTTATATGATATATACTCAAGTCATCAAAGTCATAGATACAACAGCTCCGCTGATGGCGGTTTGTAAAAACGATACGGTATGCATTCTAGATGGTTACAAAGGAGTAGGTTTGGAGTCTGAGCCACTGTGCACGGTACCTTCTTACACCAGCCCTGATTTTAATGCCAGTGATAATTGCACCCAACGCAGTGACTTAAGTTTCCGATGGGAATTAGATATAGCTGCAGACGGCAAAGACATTCTTAAAAGTGGTCCTAATCAAAAGAATTTTCACTCCACATCATTGCCCAAAGGAACCCATAAATTGTTTGTAATCGTCGAAGACAACTGTGGCAATGAAGATACGACCTCATGTCTGATCACGGTACGAGATTGTAAAAGGCCGACACCTTATTGTTACAATGGTATAGCGACAGTAGTGATGCCTTCGACGGGCAGTGTGAGGATTTGGGCCAAAGATTTGGATGCCGGCAGTTTTGATAATTGCACTTCAAGATCGAATCTTAAGTTTAGTTTTGGTAATGACAGTTCAATTTCAAAAGTTGATTTTACTTGCAAGGATATACCGAGAGGTCGGAGCGCGACGATTCCGGTGGATATCTATGTTTGGGATGCTGCCGGACTCACTGACTTTTGTAAGACTTATATTTTACTTCAGGATGGAATTGACAATAGTTGTCCGGATTCTTTGACGAGTACTAAAAACCCCAATCAAAGGCTGCGCCAGACCATCGGTCAAGGGGTGCCATCTACTTTACCTAATGAACCGCATACCAATGCATTGTTTGCACAGGACGATTATCTTTTGATGCAAAACTTCCCCAATCCATTTACAGCTTCGACTTGGATACAGTTTAAAATGTCCCGATCTTCTGATTATCATTTGGTCATTTCAGATATCTCAGGCAGAGTGATTTATACCAACAAAGGAAATGGGCAAAAGGGTTTAAATCAAGTATTGATTCATCGGCAGCACTTAAACCATGCAGGCATCTATTATTATAGTTTAAGTACGATGGGCTATACAGCGACCAAAAAAATGATCATCATCCATTAAAATGTTACTCCACATGAACACCTATATAAAGGTTATAATTAAAGTTCTAGGTTGCGTATGGGCATTCACAGCTACCATGCTACATGGTCAATCCTTGCCCCTGCTATCCCCTACGGTCATTGGAGCTGCTGGCGAAGTATCCAAATCGAGCAGTATGATCATTGAATGGACACTTGGTGAAACCTTCGTAGAAAGTATAAAAACTCCTTCAGTTTGGCATACTCAAGGCTTTCATCAACCAACCCTAATGGTGAGACAAATAGTCAAGACATTACCAACTCACCAGGTGAATATATATCCCAATCCTGCTAGCGCAATTTTGAATGTGTCCGTTCGTACTGATTTACAGGAGCCCTTAGTATTGAAAATGATTGATGTAACTGGTAAAATAGTGTTGTTGAAAGATGCTCCTGGTGGACCTCAAGACCTTCAATTGGCAGTACATCAGTTGCCGGAAGGTATGTATATCTTATCCGTGGTGCGTCAGAATGGAGCATGGATTACATCATTTAAAGTAATAAAGCATTAAAAGAAGATTCATTAGCAATGAAAAAATTCGATATGAAAAAATTAGTAATTCTCTTGTGCTTTCAAGTCAGTCTTCTGGGTTATATTGATGCACAGGTCTTCCCCAAAGGCATGAATTATCAAGCGGTAGCCCGACAGTTGAATGGTGCGGTCATTGACAATGAAAAAATAGGATTAAAAGTTGTACTCTACAGCTCGAAAGAAGGTAAATCGGTCATACATTATAGTGAATTGCACCCTGCCACCACCAACGCTTTGGGGTTGTTCAATTTAATTGTAGGGGAAGGTATAAAAGAAGCTGGTGAATATGGACTCGTACCCTGGAATACGGATAATATCTGGATGGAGGTTTCTGTTAAAGAAAATCATCGCATAAATTATACCATACTCAGTAATAGCAAACTGCTTGCTGTACCGTATGCTATTCATGCCGCTACTGCCGATAAATTAGCCCCTAAAAATGAAAATTCTAATTTGGGGACTTTGCCCCCAGAGCCAGGTGTAATTTCTACAGAATGGTCTGTATTGGGAAATGCGAAGACGGATGCGAGTGGCAATATCTTTCGTACCAATTCTCTGGGCACAACTGATTTTATCGATCTGATTATGATCACAGATAATGTAGAACGACTTAGGATTCGTGCTGGTGGTGATATTTTCACCAAACTCAATTTTGAAATTGGTAAAAACCTGAACATTGTCCAAGACCTGTATGTATTGCAAAGTGCAACTTTCGGTGATACCCTTATCGTCAAAAAAAATGTTTTGCTTAATACAATGGGCGGATCTACATTTAATTACGGACCGTTTACTGTAGCCAATCTTAGCCCTACTGTACTTACAGGAACACTTACAGTCGATAAGGTGGCAGATTTTAATACGACCCTGAATGTTGACAAATCAACCAATCTGAATAGACGATTGTATGTGAATAAAGGCAGCCCGACCCGGTTTACAGGCACCCTGGTAGTGGATTCAACGACGAATCTGAATGACGCTTTAAATGTAAATAATATCAGCCCGACTTTATTGACCGGTACCCTGATGGTGGATTCTGCGGCCACCTTTAATCATAAAATCAAAATATTATCTCAATATTCTACCGATACTTCTGGTCTTTTCCCTAGTGGATCATTGCAAGTAGGCGGTGGTGCTTATATAAAAGAAAACTTGTATGTTGGCGGTATTGCAAAATTTGGAGGCCCGGTAGCTTTTGCCGGCGCAGTCACCATAACGGATGGGACTCAATCTACAGATCCACTTACCGGGGCATTAAAAGTAGCCGGAGGAGTAGGAATTGGATTGAACTTAAACGTTGGTGGAGGGGCAATGTTTGGAGGTATGACCACAGTACAGGACCTATCCCAATCCTTTACTGATTCTACTGGGGCATTAAAAGTCTATGGAGGAGTTGGTATTCTGAAACGACTTAATGTAGGTGGAGATGCCTGGTTTGGAAGCACGCTTAGGGTAGGTGGAGCCTCCTACTTAAGCAACCTTTTATATGTAACAAGCTCTGAAAGCTTTATCGTTAATTTTAGAAATACATCGAATCGACATGGAATTAGTATACAGGTCGCCAATGGTGCTCCAGGTTGGGCTAATAATTATTTAGAGTTTAGAGGTGCTTTCGGTAATGTGGTAGGCCGAGTCGAAGGCGAAAACGCTACTGAATATACTAACAATTTAAAATATAAAATTGATTTGGAAGTGTACGAAACTGCTATAGCTTATGCTGGAGTAATTGTTGCGCAACAATCTATAAATGTTGCTATGGCTATAGCCGGGGTTATTGCTGCAGCTACTTCAACGACTATTTGTGCGGGTTTTGGTATTTGTTTTACTGTACCGATTATTTCTTTAAATATAGTTGCTGGTCTCACCTTGGCCGCCTATATAGGTGCATTGGTAGCCGCTGGAGTCGGAGTAGTATTGGCAGTTAAAAGTAGGGATGATTTTGTAGACTACAGAGCAGGTCGTGTTGGTGTGACTTATGAATCAGGGGCCGGGGATTATGCAGAATGGCTGCCCAAAATCGACCCCGATGAAACATTTTTGCCGGGACATGTAGTGGGCTTAAAAAATGGTAAAATTACAAAAATTACAGATGGAGCTTCCAACCTAATGGTGATTTCGACTAAACCTATTGTCCTGGGTAATACACCTGAAAAAGGTATGGAAGTTCAATTCGAAAAAGTTGCCTTTATGGGTCAGGTACCGGTACATGTCTTAGGAAAAGTAAATATTGGTGATTATATCGTGCCGGATGGTCATAATATGGGACTCGGTAAAGCAATCTCTCCTGCTAAAATGGAAGTAGAAGATTATACCCGTATTGTAGGAGTTGCGTGGTCAGCATCAGAAAATGACGCTTATAATATGATCAATGTCGCAGTTGGTTTAAATACCGGTGATATCAGTAAAGTGGTACATGAACAGGAAAAATTGATTCGAGAGTTGGAGTCAGAATTCAATGAATCTACTACCGCGTTATCTAAGGTAGTACCAGGTTTTAAAAAAGCGGCCGAAACATTGGTAATTCAAAATTCTGCCAAGCCAAAGCAAAACTCTGATTTCAAAGATATTAGTGCGTCAGATCTTAGATTACTGGAGTCTTATAAGGGTACTTATAACTTCCTGGAAATTTCTGAAGCTCAGGTATCTGAAATGTTGAATTCTACGGAGAAAACAATGGTAGACCAGGGTGTAAAAACAGAGGATCACCCATTCTGGAGACAAATAAAGAACGAACCCGGGTACCGGGAACAACTTATAAAAGATATTCAAAGCAGGTATAAGTTTGAAGTTCAAAATTATATTGCTAGAATAAAAGCCCGTCCATGATGAGTAAGCAAAGGTTTTTAACTGATGCCAAAATAAAACCAAATGAATAGAATTTTTCCGTTTACAGCAATAGTGTTCATGTCATTTCATGTAAATTCTGAGGACTAATGATGATTTACTTTAAAAGCAAATGTCTTTAAAATGAAAAAAATATATTTTATCCTGTGTTTTCAAATAGCCCTATTGGCCACAGGCTATGCTCAGGCGATACCTAAAGGCATGAATTATCAGGCTGTTGCCCGCAATCTCAGAGGTGAAATCATTTCCAACCAGAAAGTAAGTTTAAAAATCAACTTATTCGGAAATGAAAATCTACAGCGTAGCAACCATTACAGCGAGATCCATGAAGTGACTACGAATGAATTTGGCTTGTTTAATTTGGTGATCGGTGAAGGTTCAAAAGAGCAGGGCGAGTACGGTTTAGTCCCCTGGAATTCAGAGAACATCTGGTTGGAAGTAGCTATAAAAGATAAAGGCCAGTCCGGATTTGCGATGGTCAGCAGCAGTAAATTGCAAGCTGTGCCCTATGCCATTCATGCCGGTACCGCTAATGCATTGAGTAAGAAAACAGAAACGAAGACCTCCAGTTTCGCACCACCGGAACCAGGTGTGGTCTCTGATTCATGGTCTGTGTTTGGGAATGCCCAAACCGACGCAAGTGGCAATCCGTACCGGGTCAATTCATTGGGTACCACCGATTTTGTAGATCTGATTATGATCACCGATAATATTGAAAGACTTCGAATCCTTTCAACAGGAGATATCATTACGAAACTCAATTTTGAGGTTGGAAAAGATCTTACCATAGGTGAAAACCTGTTTGTAGTGCAAACTACAATGATCGGGGATAGCCTGGAAGTAAAAAAGAATGTATTGTTTAATACGACAGGGGGGGGCACAATAAATTATGGTCCTTTTACAGTGTCTAATGCCAGCCCAACTTTATTGAAAGGAAAGTTAACAGTAGACCAAGCGACTGATTTGAATGCCACCTTAAATGTAGACGGAAATACAGATATTAATGCCAGGCTCTTTGTAAATAATATGAGCCCTGTCCATCTCTCAGGAACACTTCAGGTAGACTCTACTACCAACCTCAATGATGCCCTGACTGTGACTAATATGAGTCCAACTGTATTTTCCGGGACCCTACTTGTTGATTCCTGTGCCACATTCAATGACAAAGTATTAATTACCTCACAATTTTCTACTGACACTTCAGGACTTTTTCCAAGTGGTTCGTTGCAAGTCGGCGGAGGTGCATATATTAAAGAGAATTTGTATGTAGGTGGTGTTGCAAAATTTGGCGGTCCTGTTGCCTTTGCTGGTGCAGTGTCTATACAGGATGTCACCCAATCGACCAGTACGACCACAGGTGCATTAAAAGTATTTGGTGGTGTAGGTATTGGGTTGAATTTGAATGTTGGCGGAGCTGCCAGATTTGGGCTTATGACCACGATTAAGGATACAACTGAATCAGTTGATACACTTAGCGGGGCTTTAAAGGTTCGGGGTGGTGTAGGTATTGGGTTGAATTTAAATGTTGGTGGAGCTGTGTTTATTGGAAATGCACTTAGTGTAACCGGGACAACTACATTGAATAATACTTTAAATGTAATTAGTGGCGGGTATTTTGCAGCCCATTTTACAAATACGACCAATAACCATGGAATTAGTATTCAAATTAATAATGCAGCACCAGGCTGGGCAAATAATTATATAGAATTCAGGCGTGTTGGCGGAGGAGTGGTCGGTCGCATAGAGGGTGAAAACCAGTCAGAATTTACCAGCAATCCTAATTATATCAGACAAGTGGCCCTGTTGAATTCCAATATTACTTTTTCAGAAATAGCAGTCGCTACTGCAACTATCTACCTTGCTAGCGCCATTGCAGGTGTGGTTGCGGCCGCAACTTCTTTCACTCCATGTGCGGGTTTAGGATTTTGTGTCACCTCCCCGCTTATTTCTTTTATCGTGAAAGCCGCACTGGAAGTAGCAGCCCGAGGAGTTGGATTAGGTCTTGCCGTAGCTCAGTTAATTAAAAACAAGGATAGGAAGAATGATTATATTAACTATAAAGCATCACATGTCGGGGTAACCTATGAATCTGGTGCAGGAGATTATGCTGAATGGTTGCCTAAAAATGACCCTGAAGAATCCTTTTTACCTGGCTATATTGTTGGATTGAAAAATGGAAAAATTTCAAAAAACACGGATGAAACAGGAAAATTAATGGTGATATCCTCCAAGCCTATAATCTTGGGAAATACTCCCGTAAAAGGTAAAGAAAAAACGTACGAAAAAGTTGCATTTATGGGGCAGGTACCTGTTCATGTATTGGGCAAAGTCAATATCGGAGATTATATTTTACCATCAGGTAATAACGATGGATTGGGAAGAGCAGTAACGGCTACCGAAATGAAAGCTGAAGATTATACCAATATGGTGGGAGTAGCTTGGTCTTCTTCAGAAAATGATTCATACAACGAAATCAATGTAGCGATTGGATTAAATGATGCCGATATCAATAAAGTAGTGGTTGAACAAAAGGAAATGATTCAATCCCTAAAGACAAAATTTAGTCAATCCAATGTGCTGTTAGCAAAACTGGTTCCCGGTTATCAGGAATTAGTCCGGATAAATAACTCGGAAGGAATTGAACAACCATTAAAAGCCGGATCCCATATCGACTACGCCGGAAAATTAACAGACATGAATTTTACATCAAGCAAGGGCAATTTTTCGGAAATATCAAATGAACAGGTTGATGAAATGATGAGTCTGGCAGAAAAGACTTATTTAGAAAAAGGTGGCAGTATCGAAGGAAACCCTTTCTGGAGTCAATTAAAAACAGAGCCGGGATTTAAAACTGAATTTTATAAGAATATTCAAAATGTGTATAAAAAAGAATTTAATAATCAAGTAGAAAAATTTAAACCCCGCCAATAATGCTTGTCACCAATATTGCACCAACAAAAAATCATGTGGCCAGGTATACTTTTATACATGCTGTGCAGCAAGTCAACGGTTCAATTCATTTGATTCAACAGAAAATGTCTTTATAATGAAAAAATTATATTTCATATTGTGTTTTCAGCTTGTCCTCCTGGCTTCAGTCTTTGCCCAGATGGTACCTAAAGGCATAAATTATCAGGCTGTAGCAAGAAATCTGAAAGGAGAGATCATTCCCAACCAGAAATTAAGCCTAAAAATCTACTTGTTTGGCAATGAAGACCAACTCAGAACCAATCATTTCAGTGAGATCCATGAAGTGACCACTAATGAACTTGGACTTTTTACCCTGGTCATCGGGGAAGGATCCAGTCCGGATGGTCAGTATGGTTTAATCCCCTGGAATCAGGAAAATATCTGGATGGAAGTAGCCATGAAGGAAAAGGGACAGTCCGGATTTGCATCAGTCAATAGCAGTAGATTACTTGCAGTGCCATATGCAATCCATGCTGGTACTGCTACACGATTAGCATCTACTTCGACTACGCAGACTTCAAATTTTGCACCTCCGGAACCCGGTGTGGTATCCAACACCTGGTCCGTGTTCGGAAATGCCAACACCGATTCAAGTGGCAACCTCTATCATACTAATGCATTGGGTACCACAGATAAGGTTGATCTGTTTTTGATCACAGATAATGTAGAACGCCTTCGCATATTATCCGGTGGTAATATTGTAACAAAACTCAATTTTGAAGTAGGTAAAAATCTTAAAGTAGGCGGTACCACAAATGTTGGTATGAATGCGACTATCGATGACTCGCTGACTGTTAAAAAGAATGTATTTCTGAATACCGTATCGGGTCAGACTATCAATTTTGGACCATTTAATGTAATCAATATGAGTCCGACTTTGCTTTCTGGAACTTTACAGGTTGACAGTGCTACGGATTTAAATCATCGGCTCAATGTGGATGGACCTACAGATTTAAACGATTCCCTGAGTGTCAACAATATGAGTCCAACCAAACTCACCGGTACCTTGCAGGTCGACTCTACCACCACATTGAATGATGCCTTGTTCGTGAATAATGCGAGCCCGACAAAATTAACTGGAACGCTAACTGTTGATTCTGCTGCGACCTTCAAACATAAAGTATTGATTTTATCGCAATTTTCTACTGACACATCCGGTCTAACACCAACTGGGTCATTGCAGGTCGGTGGAGGAGCTTATATCAAAGAAAATTTATATATCGGTGGCGTTGCAAAATTTGGGGGCCCTGTGGCCTTCGGAGGTGCGGTCACCATACAGGATGTCACCCAATCGATCAGTCCTACAACAGGTGCCTTAAAAGTAATAGGCGGCGTTGGTATTGGCCTGAATCTGAATGTGGGGGGAGCTGCAACCTTCGGTTTAATGACAACCGTCAAGGACATTACCGAATCGACAAATACAGCCACCGGTGCCTTGAAGGTATTTGGTGGAATGGGTATCAAAAAGAGGCTTAATGTTGGCGGTTCCGGCGGATTCTCAAGTACGCTTACTGTAAGAAATATTACATCTATGTTTGACTCCTTAAATGTAACTTCGTCTAATTCACATATTGCTTTTTTCAAGAACGAGACTAATCAAAATGGTATTAGTATCGAAGTCAATAATACCGCTCCTGGCTGGGCGAATAATTTTGTTGAATTCAGAAATAGTTCCGCAGGGGTAGTCGGCCGGATAGAAGGAGAAAATGTAAATGAATACAAAAATAATCCAGCCTATATATTCGAATTGGCTAAATTGAATGGATCTATCGTTAGTGCGTCAATTGCTTTATCCATAGCTGCAATTGTGGCAGGATTAGCCACGGCCGCATTGGTGGGTGCTATCAGTTCGGCGACGATATGTGCTGGGTTTGGAGTCTGTGTGGCTGCTCCGGTAATTTCATTAATAGTTAAAGCTGTATTGGATGTGGCAGCGGGTGTCATAAACGTGGTTGCCACCGCTGTTGGGGTAGCTGCGGCTGTTGGTACTAAGAACGATTTTATCAATTATAAAGCCACTCGTTATGGAGTTACCTATGAATCCGGAGCGGGAGATTATGCAGAATGGTTACCAAAAGCTAACCCTGCTGAAGCATTTTTGCCGGGATATATTGTAGGATTACAAAACGGGAAAATCACTAAAAACACAAATGAAGGGGGTAGGCTATTGGTAATTTCTACTCAACCTATAGTTTTAGGGAATATGCCCGAGAATAATAAGGAATTGCCCTACGAAAAAGTTGCTTTTTTAGGACAGGTTCCGGTTCATGTATTAGGTAAAGTTAATACCGGAGATTATATAGTGCCCTCTGGAAGCAACGATGGTTTGGGAAGAGCGGTTTCTCCAGCTAAAATGAAAGTAGAAGATTATTCGAAAATAGTAGGTGTAGCCTGGTCCGCATCAAAAAATGAAGCACATAACCTGATTAATGTGGCCATAGGATTAAATGGAAGTGATATTAGCAGAGTTGTGGTAGAACAAAAAAACAGAATCCAGGGATTGGTGTCCAAATTTGATCAAAGAAATATGATTCTGGGTAAATTGGTTCCAGGTTTTAAAGAAGCGGCAGGATTAAAAGATAATCCTTGGTCAGGCGAGGCCTTTACGACTGAAAACGTTCAATCTCTCCGAGACCTCAAAACAATAGCGGCTAAGACCGACGACTACAATTATTTTGAATTTGACCAAGATCAATTGTCCGACCTTCTGGACAAAGCTGAAAAAATGGTGACAGATCAGGGAGGGACTATCGATGCCAATTCATTTTGGAGTAAAATGAAATCCGACCCGGTGTTAAAGGAAAATTTTTTGAAGGATCTGAAAATGAATATTCGAAAAGAACTTCCCGGACAAGTAGAATTAATTAAATCGAGAGCTAATGCCACGAAAGAATAATATATTTTCATTATCTAAATTTTCTTGTCGGGTGTATCACGCAAGACGAACTTTTTGGTCTTTGATTCATTTTATCTGACTTAAATATATCATAATGAAGAATTTTATCCAAGCGAAAATGTCATATAAAATGAGCAAATTTTCTACCTCATTTGATACGTTTCAGTACAAGACCGGATATGCGGGCAGAGGGTTCAGCAGGAGCATCCGGTATGCCGTAGTTTTAGCTTTATTAATGATGTCGATGGGAATATTGAATGCTCAATCGGCTATTGTACTTCCTACAGACGGTACGAATGGAAAAACCCTGGCACCGCAAGGAGCATTGAGATATCAGCGTGGATTTTATCTGATCACACCTAAGGAAATTCAGGCAAGTGGACTTCTTGCGAATGACACCATCAATTGTATTGGTTTTACCATTGGAGCTGCCCAGAATGATACAACAAGGGGAAAATTTAAAGTTTATCTTCAGAATACAACGGATACATTGAGCAGGGTAGATACCACATGGACAACGGTAACAGGTATTTTAAATAATTATTACAATGTGACCGGATTATTTCCGGGTATTTTTGAGTGGCAGGTCAAAACCAATTGTTCTGTCTATTCACCGTTGAATAGTTTCACTACTGATTTGGAACCATGCCAGCCACCTACCCGCCTAACCACAGATAGTATCACGGATATTAAAGCTCGTTTCAACTGGATTGCTCCGGCCACTGGAGTTATAAAATATTATGTGGAATATAAAAAATCGGACGCTGTCAACTGGATATTGGATAGTACGACCCTCCAATCTTATACCGTGAATACATTGATAGCCAATTCAGGCTATCAATGGAGAGTGACAACGAAATGTGCTTCCGGAAATTCAGATGCAGTCGATGCAGAGTTTACAACAGAAAAGATGGATAATTGCAATGAAGCTTCTGCTTTATTAAATAGTACAATTACCGATACCATGGCTATATTAAAATGGACTGCGGCAATCGGGGCTACCTACCATACCGTGAGATTCAGAAGAGTGGGTGACGCCAATTGGTTTGAAGCCCTGTCTTTTACAGATTCGGTTGTAATAAATTTTGGACTGATTGCAGGTACTTTGTATGAATGGCAAGTAGCTGCAAACTGCGGTATAAGTGACTTAGGATCCTATGTAAAAGGGAATAAGTTTTTAACTGCCGGCACAGTGGTTTGTTATACTCCGGACCACTTTTCAGCTGATAACCTCACAGCAACTACCAGCGTACTGACCTGGGATACAGTTCCATTTGCCACTTCTTATGATCTCCGGTTTAGAGCAAAAGATGTAATATCGTGGACCAATGCGACTACTCCTATGTCTTTGGTACACAATGACAGTATAGTCATACCGGATACCATCGGCCCGTATACAGTTCCCTTTAAAGGAGCAAGTATAGATACTTTCGTTTATTCAGGAAATGGAGTGTACGTTGCCTGGGAATACCAGGATTCAGCTGGTTTGCTCTCATCACCCAACACGACACTGACTACAACCGCCAAAAGTGTTCTGATAGGATCTTATGGACAGGATTCAATTCGATATATTTTATCCTTTATCAGTTTGGGAGACAGTACTGCCATTGGCCTGGACTCAATATTGAACGTAACCCGTTTCAGGCCTGAAACCCGATTATGTTCTTCTTCCTTACGGGATAGTGTTGAAGTATTGGCAGTATATGCCTTAGGTAAGTATGCACCGTTTTATACATCTTCTCCAGTTTCCGCTGTAATTCGAAATTATTCAGGATCTACACAAACCTATCCGGTGACTATGATGGTAAAGGATCAAAAGACCAATGCCATACGATATACCGATATGCAAAATATAATGATAGCTCCAGATACCAGTGGGCTTATTGTGTTTAACGGCTGGACACCATCTTTACTGGAGACAGACTCTATTATTATCAGTGTTCCGACTCAGACCGGAGAAAATGTAGTGAACAATAATAGGAATCATTATATCCAAATGATAACGAAGACTATTGTATCCTTTGAGGATGGTTCTAATTCAATTACAGGTGCCGGAACAGATACCAGTGCAGGATTGACTTTAAGCCGGCACCTGATGGATGGCTGTGGTAAAATCAATTCAGTACAAGTGTTTTTGAGTGAATCAGCCCAGGGACATTCGGTATTTGCTATAGCGCTGGATACGAATAATGTTATTCTGGCTCAATCTTCTGCCTTTACTCCGGATTCTTCTCAGGTCAATCAATATCATACTTTCTTTTTCAATAATACTCGACTCTTGAAAGACGAGGAATATTATGTCGGTTTAGCTCAAACAGCCAGTGCACAAGGTTATTTCCCTGTCGGTGTGCAATGGGAAGGTGGAAAAATCCGGGACAGTACTTACTATCGAGGAAGAATTGCCGGTGATAGCATCTGGCACCAGCCTTACCCGGGAAGATTGATGATCCGGGCAGTACTCGTACCCGGTGCAGCAGCGCCAACTATAACAGGCGATTTATTTTTATGTACAAGTACCACGGACACCCTGGTGGCCTCAAGCGTACTGCCACGATATGCAGATAGCGTGATTGCTTTTAGCTCTCAGAATGGGGTTTCCCAATATAGTGCATATGAAGCACTAGGTCCTCCAGATGTTTTTCCCGGCTATGGAGCTGATCCGGCAGCCTGGTTAAGTGATGACGAAGATGGCAGGGAATATCTGGTCTTAGGTTTTTCCAACCCGGATTCAGTAAATTTTGTTGACATCTTTGAAACCTTGAATCCCGGTTCTATAGACAGTATTTATCTTAAAGATGACGGCACAGGCCTTTATAATTTAATTTGGTCCGGTACTGCGGCACCTCTTGCACAATCAGCAAGAAAAAACAGAATTACATTCCCGTTGACTCCATATAAAGTTTCGGCAGTCCGGATTGCTTTCAACATGGATACTGTGCCAGGTTTTAGTGCTGTTGATGCAGTATGTATAGGGCGAATAACTACCCCTGGTATATTTTCAAGTATTTCCTGGACCGGTGGTAGCTCAAACGACACTTTATTTGTGACCGCACCTGGTGGGTATAAATTAACTACTATAGATGCCAATGGTTGTTCCAATTCAGATAGCGTTACAGTAATTACCCCGGTTACGATAACTCCAACCATTATAGTTACCGGACCAACTACATTTTGTCCCGGTGATAGCATAAAGCTAAAATCAAGTCAGATAGGTGGAAATGTTTGGAGCACAGGGGCTACTACGGATAGTATTTACGTAAAAGCTGCAGGCTCCTATTTTGTCATGTATAATGATGGGTCTGGTTGCGGAATTACAATGTCAACATCTGTTGTTGTAAGTTTATTTACTCCTCCAGTGGTCAATATTACCGGACCAACAGTAATATGTCCGAACAGTTTTGTCAAATTAAAAGCCACTCCGGGGTTTAATAGCTATTTCTGGTCAACGACCAGTTCAGCCGATTCCATCCAGGTTTATTTACTAGGTGTTTATACGGTCACAATCACAGATGCTAATGGATGTAAAGCAGCCGATACAGTAACCACGACCGCTGGTTCATATCCCGCTCCGAATATTTCCGGCACTTTATTATTTTGCCCAGGTGATTCTACTACGCTGACTGCCAGTGCTGGTTTCAGTAGTTTCCTGTGGTCGACCGGAGCCAATACGGATACCATTCATGTAAAAACGGCTGGTACGTTTACTGTGACGGTCACTAATGCAGATGGATGTATTGGTAGTAATATTGAATCAACATCATTGTATTTATCACCTACTGCAATGATCTCATCCAATAATGGTTTCTGTCCGAGTGATTCTGTCAAACTTACTGCAGGTGGCGGTATAAGTTATTTGTGGTCTACGGGGAGCACGGCAAATAGTATTTATGTAAATACAACAGGTAATTATATTTTGACATCTACGGATATCAATGGCTGCCAGGATACGGTTTCTAAAAGCATTATTCAGTATACACCGCCTACGCCATTTATATCTGGTACCTTGTCCTTCTGTGCAGGTGGTAGTGTCACCACCTTGAATGCAGGCCAGGGCTATAGTAACTACCTTTGGTCTACCGGCGAAACCAGCCCGGCGATTTTGGTCGGTACGGTTAATACATTCAGCGTGACCGTTACTGATATTAATGGATGCAAAGGTTCTGCCATGGCTACCACCAGCCTCGATGGAGGGGTCCCTGAAGTACCGGGGCCAATATCGGGCAGCCTTTTTGGAATGTGTAATGCGATGTCTCCTGTCACCTATTCAATCAGCCCGGTTTCAAACTCTACCTGTTATGTGTGGATCGTACCGGATGGAGCTACTATCGTTTCTGGGTATATGGAAGATTCCAGTGTTTTCTTTAATACGATTCAGGTAGTTTTTGACAATTCCTTTACGGGCGGATACATAGAAGTAGCGGCGCACAATGATTGTGGTTCGAGTCCTTCCTTTAATGGAAGAAGAATCTTGATCTCTGCGTCACCGGGGAGTGTACCTGGTACAATCTCAGGCACTACTTCCGGAGTTTGTAAATTGCAGATTGTCACATATACATTACCACCCATAGTCGGAGCGACGAGCTATCTCTGGACAGTACCATTAGGGGCCGATATTATTAATGGTCAGGGTACCAATTCGATTACCATCAATTTTGCCTCTTCGTATAGGACAGGTGATATCTGTGTCCAGTATACCACGGTGTGCGGTACGAGTCCTTTCGAATGCATTTCTGTCAGCCCTCAACCTAAAGTAAATGGTACTATAGTTGGTCCTACGACATTGTGCGCTTTAGCGAATAACATCATTTACTCAATCCCATTGTCAGCTGGCGCAACTGCATATGAATGGACAGTGCCTACAGGGGCTACCATACTTTCTGGCCAAGGCACCAATCTCATAAAGGTGGCTTTTGGTACACATTCCGGTATCGTCACCGTCATTGCAACCAATGCCTGTGGCAATAGCACCAACCAATTTATAACAGTCAATCTGGTAGTCTGCGGGCAATCTCAATTGAGTCAACTCGGATTGGAATCATCAACGGATGGAAAAATAAAAATTAAAGTATTCCCCAATCCTTCGGAAGGCATATTGCACTTAAATGTACTTACTACTGACTTAAATATATTCCATGAATTGAGCATCACCGATGCAATGGGCAGATTGGTCTATACTACCACATTGCGGGGCTCTCGCCAGGAATTGTTCACATTGGATCTGCGTACTTTGAATAAAGGGATATTTGTATTGAACCTCAAAAATGAATCAAATATTGTAGCTACTAAAATCGTCTTGCGATGATGTAAATACCTAGTATGGGTTGCAGATGCTAACCGCCGGTGGAAGGTATTATGCACCGTACTATTTTCCAACGCTTAGTTTTTCTTTTTTTAAATTACACTTCATTTCTTGTAATTTTACATAGAAAATCTGGGGAGCTATGAGACTGAAATCGATCAAATCAAATAGAGAATACACTGAAATGGTTTTTTGGGTGGCTGGACTGATGAGTAAAAATGCCAGACTCAATTCACCAACGGGTCAAAAGATACGGATTGCACTCAAGTTGATTAAGCAGTTTGAAGACCTTCGATTTATTGTTCCGTTTAGATCCTAACCAGTCACTAATCTATTATTAGAAACCGTTTTGAGCCGGAAAAATCGATTGGATTCGAATGTCTACGCTTAGAGCTTTAGAAACTAATTGCGTAGTAAATAGTGATTAGCGATAACCCCCAACATTTAAAATGTAGGATTTCCTATCAATTAAATTTTTCATTATTCTTTAATTTTTTCCATAAGCAACCTGTCTGTAGAACTGGCAATATCTGATCGTCGCATTGTTCAGAGATCTTTTTATTAAACAACTCTGGGTTAAATGTATCATAATCGTACACAACTCCAACACATATGAATTAAATTAATATATAAAACAATAATTAACAACTACTAAATTTTCATTGTAACCTTTATTAATTATCTGGAGTAATACTTGTGTGTCTTTTAATTCGATCACGAGCGCAGTGCAGGTGTAGCGGGTTATTGTGAATATATTTTTTGAGTCTATGGTTACTTCTAAAATTAAAGGTAGTCGGCTTGAACCTTGCACTTACGGAGTGAATAAATAGCTAAGGATTATGATCAAAAATTTTTTTCTTACGGCTTGGAGAAATCTTCTCACCAATAAAACTTTTTCACTTATCAATATCCTAGGCTTAGCACTTGGGCTTGCCTGTAGTCTTGTGATCATGCTATGGGTGCAGGATGAATTAGCCAAAGATCGATTTCATACCTACGATAATAGGCTTTTTCGAGTAATGGAAAATCAAAACTATTCGGGTGAAATATCCACGTTTGAATCGACTCCAGGGTTACTCGCAGAACATATTGTCAAAGATATCCCGGAGATTCAGATGGCCAGCCAATTTTTATGGGAAGAGGAGCCTTTGTTTACTGTAGGAGATAAGCTCTCTAAAGAAAAGGGTCGCTATGCACAGAAAGATTTTTTAAAAATGTTTTCATTTCATCTGATCAAGGGGGATGCTGCTAGTGCTTTGGACCGGCCTGATGGTATCGTAATTTCGAAAAAATTGGCAGATAAATATTTTTTAGGAGAAGATCCAATGGGTAAGACCATCAAAATAGACAATAGAGATCAAGTCACAGTGACTGGTGTGTTGGCTGAAATTCCGGATGCATCATCTATAAAGTTTGACTTTATAATGTCCTGGGAGCAATGGTTGAAATATAACGATTGGGCTAAAGAGTGGGGGAATAATGGCCCACGATGTTTTGTCTTGTTATCTGAGCATGCTGATAAAGATAAGGTAAACGCCAAGATCGAAGATTATATCAAAACCAAAGATAAAAATACCAATGTCAAACTTTTTCTTCAAAATTTTGGTCAGTCCTATTTGTATGGACGATGGAGATCAGCCAAGCAAGATGGCGGCCGAATAGAGTATGTAAGGATATTTTCTATTGTAGCTATTATTATCCTTTTAATAGCTTGTATCAATTTTATGAATCTTGCTACAGCACGATCGCTCAAAAGAGCCCGAGAGGTCGGGGTGCGCAAAGTCGTCGGGGCTCGAAAATATCAATTAGTAATTCAATTTTTTAGTGAATCTGTTATTGTCAGTTTTATAGCCCTGTTATTGGCGATGGGATTAGTCTATTTATTTTTGCCTTCTTTTAATATCGTCACTGGCAAAACCTTAAAGATTCCGATTGCAGATCCGAGGTTTTTAGGTGTCATTTTCATGCTTGCGTTGTGCACAGGATTATTCGCAGGTTCATATCCGGCATTTTTTATGTCATCGATGAAACCCATCACCGTATTGAAAGGATTATTAAGATTCAATCCTTCTGCGGTATGGCTTCGCAAAGGTTTGGTTGTCTTTCAGTTTTCATTGTCTATATTCCTAATTTTGGGAATGATTGTAATTTATCGTCAGATATCTTTCATTCATACTAAAAGTTTAGGATTCGATAAAGAAGATCTGGTCCTTGTAACATTGGAAGGTGAGCTTAAGAAAAATTTTAAAATCTTTAAAGATGAGTTATCGAAACAAGCTGGAATAAAAAATATAACCACCTCCAGCAATAGTCCTATGGAGATCGGTAGCTCGACGGGCGGTGTACGCTGGCCAGGAAAAGATACTACACAGGTCGTGTTATTTAGTAATAGTAATGTCACCTTGGATTACATCAATACCATGGGCATTGAAATGATAGGGGGAAGAGATTTTGATCCAAGTTTTAGTTTGGATACCATGAATTATTTGATCAATGAATCAGCGGCACGTAAAATAGGATATACAGAACCCATCGGCAAAGAACTCACGATGTGGGGCGATAAGGGAAGGATCATAGGATTGATGAAAGATTTTCACCATAATTCACTACATGTGCCTATAGATCCATTAATCATCCGATTGTTTAAACCAAGCTACAATGAAGTGTGGGGGTTTATCATCATCCGTACTGAAGCCGGGCAAACTAAACAGGCTATAGCCAATATAGAAAAACTTTATAAGCAGTTTAATCCTGCATTTCCATTTAAGTATTCTTTTACAGATGAGGAGATATCAAAAAACTATAAGGCTGAACAAACGGTAGGTCAGTTGTCTAAATATTTTGCTTTCCTGGCCATCTTCATATCTTGTTTGGGTTTATTTGGTTTGGCTACCTTCACAGCTGAGCAAAGGATTAAAGAGATAGGTATTCGCAAAATACTGGGTGCGGGTGCGAGTACATTGGTAGCTATGTTATCTAAAGATTTTTTGCTTCTTGTTATTATCTCCACCTTCATTGCCTTTCCATTATCTTATTTTTATCTTACAGAATGGCTGGCTAAATATCCATATAGAGAAGGCCTGCAATGGTGGTATTTTGTACTAGCAGGTTCATTGGCAGTATTGATTGCCTTAGGTACGGTGAGTTTTCAGACGATCAGAGCTGCTATAGCTAACCCGGTCAAAAGCTTGAGGAGCGAGTAGGAAGTAGTAGAATCAGCCGAAGAGAATCAGAAGTCAGAATCAGAATCAGAATCAGAAGTCAGAGTCTGAAGTCTGAATCTGAGTCTGAGTCTAAATCTGAAGTCTGAAGTCTGAAGTCTGAATCTACTATCTGATTCTGCTATTGAATGGCATAAAGTTTAAGCTCACGCATTGTCCAAAATATCTCATAATCATAAGGCTGACCCCTGCGCTCACCATGTATGATGGATGCTGACTTTGTAAGGGTCAATCGTAAAAATTTGGCTTGGGTCGGTTCAAAACGAATTTGCATCGACGAACTTTGGCCAACACCTTTGCTGATCATATTGGTCCATTGGATCCCGTCCATGGAGATGTCCAGGTCATATTCACTCGGAGCAGTTTGGATAGGTGCTGGTGATCCGGGTCTAAATCCTCTGGAGATGGCTTGCGATTTAAAATGAATCTCGGTGAGTACACGGGCTACGGGCAATTCTATTTTATACCACATCCCTGCTTTTTGTGTGACGCCGGTGGTCCAGCCTTCAAAATTAAATGCGCCCCGAGGAGATGCTGTACTTCCTTTACGGATTTCGCCGGTATGGCTTGCGGTTACTTTCCAGCTGGATAATGGCTCAAGGACTTGCGGGATGCCAGCCCATAAGGAATCAAATGTATACATTTTAGTTTGATGACTCGATGACCTGCGCACCCGAGCTACATCTTCCGGTGACACCACAGAGGACTCATTCTCAAAATTTGTCCGGATAAATGAAACAATAGATGCTATCCAGTCGTCCGTATTTTTTCCCATTGGAGCCATCATAATGCCTGCATATGATTCTTTTTGAATCGGACCCATAAGACCATGTAGTAATGTTTTCACTACATAATCAGGATGTGCTTGCACTCTAGGTGAACCGATCAAAGAAGGAGCCATCAATTTGCCAACTCCTGCAGGTGTGCCATTGCCTAAAGCTCCATGACATGTAGCACAGATACTGCTGTATATCTTGGAGCCCTTTTCTATCATGGCCTTTTGCACATCGTTAAAATTTGGATTTGACCTTCCAAAAAAAGCATTGACTACTTGTGGTTCGAGCACTTGTTTGCCTACGAGCTGGATACTTGCAGTAGTATCTCGTTTTATTATTTTCTTTATTGCTTCATTCGTACCGGGTATTTTTAAAAGCCGACCAGTCATCATCGCGCGCAATTTTACATCAGTATCCGGGTCAGACATCATCTTGATATAGGATGATGCAAATGATTTGATTCCGGCTTTATACAATGATTCACTTACCCACAATGCCACCTTACGCATTCGTGGATTAGGATCTTTGAGTAAGGATTGGACTAAAGCAGAATCTAGAGTGCCGAGGCCTTCCAAAGTCCACAAGGCATGAAACTTGGTTTCGATACGATCACTATGCTTTACCAAGTCTTGTAATTGTCCAGTGACCGATTTATCTTGTCGTTGTACCAATATCTGTTGGGCCATATCCCGCCACCAACCATTGGGATGATTTAGATGTGCCAATAATTCTAATGAAGTTTGATCATACATGCGAGGTACTGTTTTGTCGCGATCCATACTCGTATGCATTAATCTCCAGATTCTACCCAGGCTTACGACTTTATCCAATTGGTATTGTTCGATTTTTGCTCTCAAGTATGATCCTACTGGAGTCCATTCGCCTTCTTGTATAATGCCATGATACATATCTACGATATACATTGTGCCATCAGGTGCGGTGGCCATATCTACTGGTCTGAATAGTGGATCTGTAGATCGGATGAACTCTGATTTTTGATCTTGGTATACATTATGTAAGGTAGTCAAGCCATCTTTCACTTCGGCGCGGATCTGTCGCACTATGCGCGCTACGGGCTCGCCATAAAAATATTGACCTACCAGATCTTTAGGCAATCGATGACCTCGGAAAACATCATTGCCTGATGCTCCGGTGACTCGATTCAGATTTCCATCCGGCATTCTGACCTGACCCATACCACCCTGCATATCCGCTATCAATACAGCTGCACCCCAGGGAACATCAAATCCTTCCGCATAATTTCGATCTTTTACTACATAGTCACCATAATGAATAGGGAACTGAAAATATGATGGAAGACCGGAAGCTCCACCTTGAAACCAAAGTTTTCCATCGTCATCATGAGTGATGCCCCATTGTGCATGATTGGAGCCCGTGGATTCTCTGATCACACCCTGAGGAGTCTCTCGTACTCTAAAGGGATTAACGGTACTGTACAACCAATTATCCATACCCCAGTATAAGAAGGCTTGCTGATGTTCCACATTACCTGCACGGCCAAAATTGTCAGTAAAAAATTCTTTTTTATCGGCTCGACCATCTCCATCGGTATCAGTGTATTTATAAACATTATCTGCGTTGGACTCCATCGTCAGAATACTGTGAGGTCCTATAGGTAATACAAATCGTGGAAAGACAAGGCTATCTACAAACAACCCTCCTTTTTCATAGATGCCATCTTGATCGACATCTTCCCATCTGGATATTCCACTGACTGGTTCAAGGGTCCCCTCTGAGTCAGCTGTCAACATATAAGATCTAAGTTCAAGTACATACATCCTGCCATTACCATCAAAAGTGATAGCGCCCGGCTGTTGGATTTTTGGTTCTGTCAAGACGGCCTCCAGCTGATATCCCGGAGGGAGTAGGAATTTTTCCGACTCTTTTTTAGCGGATAAGGGGAGTACTGGAGCTTTTGGCTCTAAATCGATTCCTTTCCAATATTCACTGGCCGTATCAGCACCTTCAGGTAGTTTTACGATAGGCCAATTGTCTTTTTCATTGGGCGAGGAGCAAGAAGTACTTGCTATTAAAATAATTAGACACAGACTTAGGATGGTAATACTTAATGAGTGGTTATTTTTCATATCAATTAAAGCAGAAAGTAAATTATAAGTAGGCTCGTTAAGGTAATAAAAACTTTTATTGATTTTTCTATCAATCTTATTTACTCAATAGATAAAAAATTTGAGCTAATGGATTGTCAGATCTAGTCCTACGCTTTTTAATACACATTGTCTCAAAATCGAACACTTGCTCGATCATAAATTTATATTAACCAACACACAGTCAATGTATTATGTTTTTGGTATGGCCTGTGCATTTATTATACAGGAGATTGAATTCATAGGCATTTAATGATCAATTGGATGCCAATTTTGAACAGATCGACGCATAATTATGATACAAAATCACTTCATCATCGGATGGCGCAACCTATGGCGTAACCTGAGCCAATCTTCTATCAACATAGGTGGGCTAGCATTAGGACTGACTGCGTTTATATTTATAGTACAATATATCAGCACTGAGCAAAGTGTAAATAAATTCCATGCTCAGCTTCCTCAGATCTATCGGCTGCTGAATGAAGACAATAAAGGGTTGACTTGGCCTCAGATCGAACCAGGGTATGCTATTAAAGCCAAGGAACGTATCGGTGAGATCAAAGATTTTTGTCGTTTTGAAAATGGGATAGCTCAAGGTATTGTTCAAAATGTAGAGAAAAACATATCCTTCAGAGAGCAGGCGATCGGCTATGTTGAAAACAATTTTTTTGAATTCTTTAGTTTCCCTTTGATCGCAGGTGATCCGAAGAGTTTAAAGAGACCTGATGTGATGTTTGTAGCACAGTCTGCGGCTATAAAATATTTTGGCCAGATCGATGTATTGGGTAAATCATTGGTCCTTGCCAATCAATTTGGAAAAAAAGTATATGTGATTGGTGGAGTATTTAAGGATATGGATGAGACTTCAGATATTCGATACGATATGATTTTTTCTTTGGAGGCATTAAATAACGCGGAGATTGCGAATAGCAATGGCTGGGTGGCTTTGAATAATCTTGAATCCCAATATATTGAAACATATTTTTTATTAGAAAAAGGGACAGATTATAAAAAGGTTGAAAAGGAATTGATCGGGATTAGAAATGAATTGGATAAGGATGCAGATGGGATCCAATTCAGATTGCAACCATTTTCAGAAGTGCATATGGCCAAGACCACAGGGGATACTTACCTCCATTATGTCGAGCTGAAGTACATTATGATACTTGGAGCTATAGCACTCATGATTTTACTGATTGCTTGGTTTAATTATATCAATTTCAGCACCGCACAGGCATTAAAACGAGCGGGAGAGGTAGGGGTTAGAAAAGTCATCGGTGCCACCCGATCCAATCTGGTTGCCCAGTTTTTATGTGAATCTATCTTGGTCAATGTATTTGCGTTGGTGGGCTCCATTGCCATAGTAACTATACTTCAGCCATTATTTAATGATTTGATTGGCAAACAAATTTCATGGCAGTCTATGTTTCTTCATTCCAGTTGGACGCTGGGTCTTGCGCTGATCATCTTAGGTGCCATCACCTCTGGTGCTTATACCGCTTATGTCCTATCAAATTTTAATCCGGTATTTACACTAAAAGGAAAATTGCTGAAAGGCGATAAGGGAGCTTTTCTTCGAAAAATATTAGTAGTAGCTCAGTTTTGTATTTCTATTGCTTTAATCATAGGTACTCTGGCCATGTTTTTTCAATTGAATCATATGCAAAACAAAGATCTTGGATTTGCTCCGGATCAGCTTATGGTCATACAAGGTCCGGAGGTAGGAAAAGATAGTACGTATAGAATGCGACGAGAAGGATTTTGGAATGAGATCGATCAAACTAGTTATGTCACCGCATATTGCAATTCCGGTAGCATTCCCGGTAAGTATTACAATTTTGCAACTTCCGGATTTACTCAACCAAAATCAAAGCCCGGAGATGAATTGATATCGTATTCTTTTGCTATCATAGGTGAAAAATATTTGCCTACCTACAAGATTAATCTGATAGCAGGACGAAACTTTACAAAACAGGAATGTTCTGTAGACTGGAACGACAATGACAAAGTATTGATCAATGAAACTGCAATGCATAAATTGGGATTCGATACGCCGGAGGATATTTTGAACACTCGTATCAAGTGGGACGAACGATACCTCGATGTCATTGGAATTATAAAGGACTACCATCATACCAGTGTACAGCAAGCGATTGACCCGATCATTTATTATCCTCAAAACAATAGTGCTTATTATACTTTCCGACTTACACCTGATCGATTGCAAGATAAAATTGCCGGACTTGAAAAAATGTATAAGAAGTTTTTTCCGGGTAATCCCGTAGACTACTTTTTTATTGACGAAAATTTTCAAAACGCATATCAACGGGAAGCACAATTTGCCACACTGTTTACTGTAGCATCAGCATGGGCTATTTTCATCGCATGCCTTGGCTTATTTGGCTTGGCATCGTTTTCAATACAAGCGCGGACCAAAGAGATAGGCATCCGCAAAGTGTTAGGGGCAAGTGTTGCATCCTTACTGGTCATAGTCTCTAAAGAATTTGTTGTATTGATTCTGATTGCATTATGCATAGCCTCGCCTATCGCATACATGGGCCTCACGTTCTGGCTTAAGGATTTCGCATATCGGATTGAGCCTCAATGGTGGCTTTTTATTTTGGCTGGATTATTCGTCATCACGATTGCTTTATTGACTATTGGGTTCCGTGCAACTAAAGCCGCATTGAGCAATCCCGTAAAAGCATTAAAAACTGAATAAATTATAAATGGAATCAGAATCAGAATCAGAGTCAGAGTCTGAGTCTGATTCTGATTCTGGTATCATAAAACACATACCAATGTCTACTTTTAATCTCAAACTCGCTACCCGAAACATCTTAAAAAATAAGCTTTATTCCGGTATCAATGTCTTTGGCCTTTCTGTAGGTATAGCGGCTGTCATCTTGATCTATAGAATTATTTCTCATGAATTGGTTTACAACAAACATTTTAAAAACTATGACCGTATTGTCCGAGTAGTCACAGAGGGAAAAAACAATCGTACTGGTGAACAATTTGTAAATGAAGGCATGCCACTGCCCGTGATGGACCTGCTAAAGAAAACTGTACCTCAATTTCAAATTAGTACTAAAGTGAAAGAGGCCTGGCCTACCATAGCTGTACCTAATCCCAATGGGGGACCACCATTAAAAAAATTCAACACCGAAGAAGGAACTATAGTTTTTTTTGCAGAGCCTGATTTCTTTGACATCTTTGATTTCCAATGGATGACAGGCAGTCCTCAATCGGCATTAAAGGATGTCAACACGATAGTATTGACTAAAAGCCTTGCGGAGAAATGTTTTGGCGATGCATCCAAAGCTGTCGGGCAATATATCGTTTTAGATAATTTGCAACCTTATCTCAAAGTAGAAGGCGTAGTGAGTGACCCTATCTCAACCTCAGATTTTCCGATCACCGCAATTATTTCTTATTCTACCTTCAGAGCGCATGGTGAGTTTTATTATTTTAGTGACGACTGGGGCTCTACCAGTAGCAATGATCAATTTTTTGCTTTGCTTCAAAATTCAAAACAAATAGATGCGGCCAATTTGGTATTGGCCAATGTGGGCCAGGAACATTATAAATCAGATCAGGGACATAAAAAACACCGGCTGCAACCTTTGAGTGATCTTCATTATAATGAGGAGCTAGGTACATCCGGCAATCACGTGATGGATATAAAGAAACTATGGATATTAGGATTTATTGGCTTCCTGATTTTGGTCATGGCTTGTTTTAATTTTATCAATATGGCCAATGCCCAAGCCGTCACCAGGATCAAGGAGGTGGGCATTAGAAAGACACTCGGTATAAGTAATACGGCATTGATGTCATCCTTTTTATTTGAAACCGGGGTGATCGTCTCTATAGCCATGTTAGCAGCCGTAGGCTTGGCTTATTTTGCGGCTCCATTATTGCAGTTTATTTCACCGCTGCCTGGCGACATTGTTTTGATAGAGGGTACAGGCCTGATCTTATTTTTGCTAGGATTGTTTGTCATTGTTACTTTTTTGGCAGGCCTATATCCTGCTACAGTATTGGCTTCTTTTCAACCAGTTCGCATTTTTAGATCGGATTATGATGGAGGTGTAGGTTCGGGCGCCATGGTGAGAAAAACATTGGTGGTGGTACAATTTGCCATTGCATTTGCTCTGATCATCAGCACCGTCGTTGCTTTAAGCCAACTGTCGTTTATTAAAAACATGAACCTAGGATTTAATAAGGATCTGGTCTATACTTTTGGATATAATAATGATAGCATTACTCAATCTAAATTAGGCACTTTAAAAAATCGTCTAAAGGAGATTCCAGGGGTAGAAATGGCCAGCGTGAGTAGTGATATGCCTTCTTCCGATAATACCTGGAGTTCTAATTGGGCCATGAAAGCTGGAGGCGAAGATGCCCCATTTTCCATATCCTTAAAATATTGTGATGCAGATTTTCAGAAAACTTACGATATCAAGTTGCTCGCAGGGACATGGTTTTCAGCTTCAGATACCGCCAGGGAAGCTGTACTGAATCGTACTGCACTCAGCAAATTAGGGATTACTAATCTGGATTCTGTAATAGGTCAAAACATACAATTAGGTGGCCGGATACCATTGCGATTAGTAGGAGTAGCTGAAGACTACCACAGCCATTCTGCTCACGAACCGTTAGAGGCGTTGTTGATGACGCCGTATAGTAAATTTTATTATTTAGCGAGTGTCAAAATTAAAGCCACCGATATCCAAGGGTCTATTACATCTATAGCGAACTTGTATAACGAAATGTTTCCGGAGCAGGTTTTCAAAGGGACTTTTTACGATGAAGAAATTCAACAATTTTACGAGGAAGATGCTGAATTTACGGCGTTATGCAGAGGTTTTGCCCTTCTAGCGATAGCTATTTCCTGCTTAGGACTGTTTGCATTGGCTTCTTTTGCTATTTCGAGAAGGCTTAAAGAAATAGGAGTGAGAAAGGTATTGGGTGCCACTTCTCAGAATATTGTCAGTTTGATCAGTAAAGACTTCTTATTATTGGTTTTAATAGCTTTTGTTATTGCAGCTCCAGTATCCTGGTATTTTATGAATAAATGGTTACAGGATTTTGTTTATCGTACAGAAATATCGTGGTGGATGTTTGTTTTGGCAGTAGCCGCAGTGACAGCAGTTGCTTTTATTACAGTCGGGCTTCAGGCACTGAAGGCCTCTTGGACCAATCCGATTAAATCTTTAAGGTCTGAATAAAATCATAGATTAAAAATAACTAAAATACTAGAGCCAATGATAAGTACCTATTTCAAGACCGCATTCAGGAATATGGTTCGGCATTGGAGCTATACGCTGACCAATATGACGGGATTATCCATAGGCATCACATCCTGCATGTTGATAATGCTCTTTATAAAAAGTGAATTTAGCTATGATCATTTTCATAGCTACTAGAGCCCATTATTGCAGGGTTACCAATGTCTTCTGCTTTTTCAAAAATGCCGATTTGGCTAAAAGTAGAGAAAAAAGTAAGGAGTAAAAGGAGTGTTGCTAATATTGAGTTTTTCATATTATTAAGGATAGGTTTGTTTATTGTAATCAGGATCGCTTCGACCCACAATGAATAGACATTAGTCACAAGATTAGTACATTAAATTTAGAGAATCGATAGATTTTTCATCCGAGGATCATCCTACAACGAGTTTTAGACCTTAATTGATAGAAGATGTGCAGTGAAAATTGGCCCTCTTAGAGGATAAATGAATGATATCAATACATTTGGTATCTGGGAGTTGCCGAACCCGACCTCACATTTGTGGCTTTTGTAAATGCTTGCTTCGGTGGTGGTTTTGAACAAGTCATGTACGACATCCGTCCGGGTAGTGAACCAGCAAAATGCTGGAAAGGTTATCTTGGAAACAAAGACCCAAAAGCTTGCGAGGCAATTTATGATTATATTCATAACAAAGGAAATAGGCATTAGAAAATGTTTATAAAAGTAAAAGTTGGCAAAAGAGTGAGGAAAATATTATATATTAACTAAAATATTCAAAAAAAATGCAACGAAGAAATTTTATCACTAATGCGGCTGCAATGGGTACTTTAGCACTTATTCCTGCCAAATATCTAGCGGCTATGACCGGTAAGTATAAATTTGGCATTCAATTATTCTCTGTCAATAGAGATATGAATAGCGACCCCATATCCACACTACAAGCTGTAAAAACTATAGGCTATGAAGACTGTGAAGTATATGGTTTTGACCCTGAAAAAATCAGTTTTTATGGAATACCTGCTCATGACTTTAAAAAACAGATGAATGATATTGGACTCACCGCTTCAAGTGGTCATTTTGGATTTGCATCCTATTTTGAACAATCCGATGACAAGATGAAACGATTTGTAGACAATTGTATCCAAGGTGCAAAGGCACTAGAGCTGAGTTATATTACTTGGCCATTTCTCAGTCCAAATCAACGATCGAAAGACAATTTTTATTTGCTGGCAAAGAAACTTAATGGCATAGGTACACAAATAGCAGCAGCCGGTTTGAAATTTGCTTATCACAATCACGGATTTGAGTTTGAAGATTATAATGGAATCAATGGCTATGATATTATCCTAAAAGAAACTGACCCAGCGACAGTAAAATTGCAAATGGATTTGTATTGGGTGATGCATTCATCCATTCAGACACCGAAAGAAATCATCGCAAAACAGCCAGGCAGGTATGTAATGTGGCATATAAAGGATATGGATAAAGTCTCCAGAGACTATACAGAGCTTGGCAATGGTTCCATTGATTACACCGCCATTATGCCTGACCCCAAAATTTCTGGTCTGGAATATTATTATTTAGAGCAAGGAGGCAACTTTGCTTTTTCTGCCTTGAAGAGTGCCGCCGATAGTGCTAAGTATTTTAAGAGCAAGTTGATGAAAATGTTTTAAGTGAAATAAATAATTCGCAAACCCATTAAACAACTGGACAAGATTTAGCAAAAAGAGTTTTAAATTCAAAATTGATAAATCATGGGAAATAAGAAAAAATGTGGTTCTTTGCCATATTTAGTTGGTATCCAAATTTAATTCAGCAGCAGTAAAATGTATTATGGTTTTATAACTGTACACCTTTTATTCAAAAATTACAATTTTACCTGCTTAATACAACGAAGAAATTTCAATCAATATTTGACCTATGTACTTTGCAGTATAGATACAAAGGCTCTTACCATTTGAATAGTAGCATGTCTATATTCCTTTTGGGTTGCAGAAATTGGTTCAAGGCTAAAGTCAAATAAATATAACTTGCTTAACCCCAGCCTTAAGGCTGGGATTAAGGCTTCCCGATACTCTGGCTTTAGCCATGACGCTTTAGACAACGCTAAATATTTTTACCCGAGAATCAACCTACAACGAGTTTTATATTGGAGTTGATAGAAAATGTGCTTTGAAAAATCTGCTCTTAGGAGCTAATGGTACACTATCAATTAAATACCATGGAGTTGCTTAGCCCGGTCATGACAATCATAGTTTCGTGTTAAATAGCGAAGCAGAAAATTATTTGATTTACATCGATCGTTAATTATCAACAAAGTCAAATTCATTCTTTTCTGGACATTAGGGTATAATATAGGCAAAGGTGTTATCCCAATCAAAGCACCTTATCTGGAGGTATTTAGTTTTGAATTGAATATATAATTTCAGTACGAGACTGTCCATTTTCGGACGGTTTAAACTTCAATACAATTTTATAACCAATAGACTATCAGCATTATACAGTATTGGCATATATAATGTTTGTATTTCAGGAGTATAAAATCTACAAGTTTATGTTTAAATATTATCTAAATACCTTTTGGCGGAATCTCCTAAAAAGAAAAGGTTATAGGTCTATCAATGTGATTGAACTCGGTGTGTCTTTCAATTAAACTTCATGCTCAGAAACTACCTAAAAATTGCCCTCAGAAACTTACTGAAAAACAAGGTGTATTCCTTTATTAATATTGGTGGACTTGCCATAGGTATGGCAGTGGTTATGCTTATAGGGCTGTGGGTGTATGATGAGTTATCATATGATAAATATCATCAGAATTATGGCAAGATCGCGAGGGTCATGCAAAGTGGAACATTCAATGGAGAATTCGGTGCTGGAGGATTCCTACCGCTTCCATTAGGTACTGAGTTAAAAAATACGTATGCTGCAGATTTTAAGCATGTTGTTTTTTCTTCATGGACAGGAGAACATATTTTAGCTTACGAGGAAAATAAATTTACAAAAACCGGTAATTTTTTGAGTCCCGAGGCTCCTGAAATGTTTACTTTAAAGATGTTGAAGGGAACAAGAGATGGATTAAAAGACCCGGCTTCTATTCTCTTATCCGAGTCAGTTGCATCCACACTTTTTGGTGATGCTGACCCAATGGGTAGGATCGTGAAGATAGATAACAGCCAGGATGTAAAAGTAACTGGTGTATTTGAAGATCTTCCCCGAAACTCAGATTTCGCAAATCTAACTTTTATAGCTCCTTGGGATCTTTATGTTTCAACAAGGGGTTGGGTAAAAAACGGATTGACACAATGGGACAATAATTCATGGGAAATACTGGCTCAGATTTCTGATAATTCAGACTTTGAGAAGGTTTCTGCAAAAATTAAAAATATAATAGTCAAGCATAAACCTGAGGCTGCTCAATTTCACACAGCCGTTTTTTTGCACCCCATGAGCCAATGGCATTTGTACACGGGCTGGGATAAGTCGGGTAACCTGGAAGGCAAGATTCAATATGTCTGGTTATTTGGAGTGATCGGCGTTTTTGTTTTGCTACTAGCTTGTATCAATTTTATGAACCTGAGTACAGCAAGGTCTGATAAACGTGCCAAAGAAGTGGGTATACGCAAAGCTGTAGGCTCGCTCAGAATCCAACTGATCTCCCAGTTTTTCATCGAGTCGCTTTTGGTAGCGGGTCTAGCTTTTGTGCTGGCTTTGATAATGGTTTTTCTTGTTCTTCCATTCTTCAATGAAGCTACTGACAAACAGTTGAGTATTCTTTGGAATAGTCCAGTTTTCTGGCTTTCCAGTCTTGGTTTTAGTTTATTTACTGGGATGATTGCAGGTAGTTATCCGGCTCTCTATTTATCTTCTTTTCAACCCGTAAAAGTATTGAAAGGAACTTTCAGTATGGGGCGTTTTGCTTCAGCACCCAGAAAAGTACTTGTGGTGCTTCAGTTTACGGTTTCGGTGACACTGACTATTGGAACTATTATCATTTCCCGTCAGATCCAACATGCCAAAAATCGGCCTATTGGTTATGATCGTAATGGCCTGATTACTGTTGCGATGAATACTCCGGAGTTATATGGTAATTATAATCTGATAAGAAGTGAATTGCTGCGAACAGGGTCTGTAAAAGAAATGTCTACCTCTTCAACTCAAGCGACTTATCTTAATTCTCAGAACGGAGGTTTTGAATGGGAAGGCAAGGATCCTAATTTCAAAGATAACTTTGGGACTATTGCCGTCTCTCATGATTTTGGAAAAACTGTAGGTTGGCAATTTATACAAGGGCGAGACCTTTCCAGAGACTTTTCGACTGATTCTTCAGGGATGGTAATTAATGAAACAGCGGCTAAATACATAGGCATTAAAGAGCCTGTTGGTAAAATGATGAAGTGGCGCGGCAAAACTTACCATATTGTTGGTGTCATCAAAGATATGGTGATGGGGTCACCCTTCGAGCCCGTTTATCAAACTGTTTTTATGCTTGATTATGACTGGGCTAATGTAATAAATATCAAACTGAATCCTGAAATGTCTACCAGGCAATCATTGAGTAAGATTGAAAATGTATTCAAAATGATCAATCCGGGAAGTCCGTTTGATTATAAATTTTCTGATCAGGAATATGCCACCAAATTTTCAGCTGAAGAAAAGATAGGCAAGCTGGCTTCATTTTTTGCTACACTGGCAGTGTTTATTAGTTGCCTCGGCCTCTTCGGTTTAGCAAGTTTTGTAGCAGAGCAACGCACCAAAGAAATAGGAATTCGTAAAGTTTTGGGTGCATCAGTTGCCAATTTATGGCAATTATTGAGCAAAGATTTTGTGATTTTGGTCATCATTTCCTGCCTTATAGCAGCACCAATTGCTTATTATTTTATGCACGATTGGTTGCAAGAATATACATACCGAATAGAAATAAGCTGGTGGATATTTGTGTTTGCTGGTGCTGGAGCTTTGGTAATTACTTTATTGACGGTGAGTTATCAAGCCATTAAAGCTGCTTTGATGAATCCGGTGAGATCACTTAAAAATGAATAATTAAGCTTTAAATAAATTAAGAAAATGTTTAGAAATTACTTAAAAATTGCATGCCGAAACCTACTGAAAAACAAGGTTTATAGTAGCATAAATATCGCTGGGCTTGCTATTGGCTTGACAGCGGCAATACTTATTTTGCTTTATGTAAAAGATGAAGTGAGTTATGACCGATTCCATACTAATGCGCCAAATATTTATCGTGTTGTAAGTGATTGGTACAATCCAGACGGTTCGGTTGGGCATCATGATGGGCTTACGAGCAATTTGCAAGGACCAACTTTTAAAGAGAGAATCCCTGAAATTGAGGCTTTTGTACGATATTCAAGTAGTGTAAGAGATATACGTGCATTAGGCGAAGTCAAAGGCTATGAAGTAATGCGTACCGATAGCAATTTCTTCTCCGTTTTTGATTTTCAGATGCTCAGCGGAAATCCGAAAACGGCTCTATCAAATCCCAATTCGGTAGTGATATCAGAAGAAATGGCAATAAAGTTTTTCAATTCTACCGATGTTATTAGTAAAACTATACACATAAAAGGAGATAATAAATTTGATCCTTATTTGATAACCGGCGTCACTAAAAAATGCCCACAAAACAGCTCAATAAAATTCAATTTTTTGCTACCAAAATATGTAAGTCCGGAAGAAACTGCTGGTAGCGAGTGGTGGTTCAACTTTTTTCAGCACACCTTTATTTTGCTGAATCCGAAGGCAAATATTACACATGTGGTGAACAAGATGAAACATGTAAATGAAACTGATGCTGCCCCGGCAAACAAAATCATAGCACAGAAATACGAAATCAAAGAAAAAGTAGTATTTAATCTGCAAGCCATGAGAGACATGCATCTCAGTACCAATTTGACTGCACAAAATGGACTTGTAGATTCCAGCAACCCAACATATGGCTATATATTATCAACAATTGCTTTATTTATTTTACTGATTGCATGCATCAATTTTATCAATCTTACAGTGTCTCGTTCGCTCAAAAGAGCCAAAGAAATAGGCGTTAGAAAAGTAGTAGGGAGCAGCCGAAAACAATTGATTGGGCAGTTTCTGGTCGAGTCAGTTTTACTTAGTGTTATTGCTTTCGCCTTGGCAGTTTTGTTGGTTCAGCTCATCTTACCCTCATTCAATCAATTAGCAAATAAATCGCTTTCGCTTTCCTATCTTTTTGATACAAAACTTCTATTAGGCTATTTCTTGATTTTCGTAATCACATCTCTTTTGGCAGGGTTTTATCCTGCATTGGTACTATCGAGTTATAGCCCCATGCAGACGCTTTATGGGCGATTCTATCTTTTGGGCAAAAACTATTTGCAGAAGTCATTGGTAGTTTTACAATTTGGCTTGGCTTCTTTTCTAATCATTGTTACCTTTAGCATTTACTCACAGTTCAACTATCTTATTAGCAAAGACTTAGGCTATGATGATAGCAATGTGATTTTGGTTGAAAAATGGGATTTGACTAAACAAAATTCTATACTTTTTAAAGAACAACTCCTCCAAAATCCAAATATTCTACAGGTTGCTCCTAAAAATGGAGAAAATTGGGAGGATATAGCCAAAATAAATGGCGGACAAAAACTCCAATTTGCGTATGCAATTGTAGATGAAGAATTCTTGCCATTATATAAAATCCCAATTGTCGCAGGGCGAAATTTTTCAAAAGATTTTCCTGCAGATTCTGTTAAGTCAATCCTGGTCAATGAAGCATTTGTTCAGGAAGCAAACTGGAAAAACCCGCTTGGGCAAGTAGTAGATTTTTCTTTCGACAGTATTGGAAAATACCAAGTGGTAGGGGTGGTAAAAGATTATCATTACCGATCGCTTGCTACTGAAATCAAGCCGCAATTATTTATTATGCAAAATACTGGTTTGGGATTTGTAAATATCAGAATCAAGCCGAACACCGAATCTGCCAGTCTTGCTCATATTGAAAAAACCTTCAAAAAACTTTTCCCGATGAATGCCTTTGTCTATACATTCAAAGATTTAGAAAACGAAAAAGCCTACGAATCTGAAGGAAAATGGAAACAAATCATGCTCTTCGGGGCTATTCTCACCATTTTTATTTCCTGCATTGGCTTGTTTGGCTTGGCAACACTTTCAGGTGAAAAACGCACCAAAGAAATTGGCATTAGAAAAGTAGTAGGTGCATCAGTAACTAATATTGCGGTCTTACTGTCTACTGATTTTGTGAAATTGGTATCCATATCTTTACTTTTTTCATTTCCCTTTGCCTATTATGCTATTCAAAAATGGCTTGAAAATTACCCGTTCCGTGTTGGTTTTAATATTTGGATTTTCGTATTTACGGCTTTTGTAACAATTTTAATAGCCTTATTTACAGTTAGTTTGCAGTCAGTTCGAGCAGCATTGATGAATCCTGTGAAAAGCTTGAAAACAGAGTAGAAGCTAATAATTCTGACTAATTTGAGATCTTAGGTTGCTCCTGCACGCTTCTTTAAGCTCTTTTGTAAAATCATATTTTCCGCTTTTTTCGACCAGTGTGAACGAATTCGAGTAAATTGATACACAATTTGGATTTATTGTGAGCCTTGAATAATATGCGGACTATATGATTTTAAATTTATTCAAATCTGGTTTAAAAAATCTTATACGCAATAAATTATTTTTTGTAATTAATTTATTGGGATTGTCGTTGGGTATCAGCGTCAGCCTTGTCATCTATATCATGGTGCAGTTTGATTATAGCCACGATCGATTTCACCCTGAAATAGATCGTATTTATAGGATAGTTTCGGAGTCTGATGGTGATGGTAGTATGGCGAAGACTGCAGCTATACAAGGCCCTTTTTATAACGCAATGATGGCTGAGGTGAAAGGAATAGAGGAAGCATCACCATTGATTAGAGTCAATTTTAAGGTGAATATAATTGAAGGGTCAACTGAAGTCAAAACGTTCAATAATCAGTATGACATGGTGATCGTAGAGCCTGCTTACTTTAACATATTTAAGTATCGTTGGCTTTTGGGGGATATAGCGACTTTAACTAACCCTTATTGTGTAGTTTTGACTGAAGATAGAGCTAAGAAATATTTCAAAGGGCTTGACCTAAGCCAGATCATTGGCAAGGCTATAACATACAATGACTCACTTAAAGTAAAGGTCGTTGGTATAGTACAATCATTGCCTTCAAACTCCGAATTGATATTTCAAGATTTTATATCATATGCTACATTTTCACAAACCAATTTGAAGGGTCATATAAATTTGGATACCTGGTCTTCTCTAAATTCGGATCATCAGTTGCTGGTGAAATTATGGCTATCGACCAACACTCACCAGGTGGAAAAGGACCTGTTGGGACTTCGACACAAGCACCTAACTATTGAAAATGATAAAACGCATTACATACTTCAAAAGTTTGCTGATATCCATTTTGACACCACGTATGGCAATTATAAGCGAAGAGTAGCAGATCGACCGACCACTAATGCATTAATCATCGTAGCACTTTTTTTTATCATTCTTGGTTGTTCAAATTTTATAATTTTATCCACTGCCGAAGCTTCCATGCGGACTAAAGAAATAGGTATTCGTAAAGTTTTAGGTAGCTCGGCCAGGCTGCTGGCTACACAGTATTTAATTGAAGTATTTTATCTTGTTGGATTTGCACTCCTTTTGTCGATTATTTCGGTTCCATTTTTTATTCAATTGTTTAGAAATTTTATACCCGCCGAAATTCGGCTTTCAAGTTTGTTTCAGAGCCATGTGTTTTTATTTGCAATCTTTTTATCGGTATTTGTAACACTTTTAGGTGGCCTGTATCCTGCATTGCTAATGTCGAGATTCCACCCTATCGCCGCAATTAAAGGCGGGATGTTGAAAGGCTCTGCTTCTTTCATTTTGATCAGAAAGGGGTTAGTGTTGGTACAATTGATCACAGCACTTTTATTCATTTTAAGTTTTTTAGTTGTTTTTAAACAATTGAAATATTTGTCACATAAAGACCTAGGGTTTAGAAAAAATGCTATCATATACTTTTCCGCACCGCTTAAACTTCATATTGGTAAATCATCATTCATCCTTGCTAATGTTTTTAAAGAGAAGTTGAATTCTATACCCGGCATTGAGCTGGTCAGTCTAGGTGGCGAACCTCCAAGCGCTTCCAGCTCAAGTACAAGTGAAATAGATTACCCAAATGGGAATTCAAATATTAAAATTAATTCTCAGGTAAAGTCTGGCGATTCATTATTTTTTAAGTTGTACCAGATTCCTCTTGTGATAGGCAGGATGCCTCGATATCATTTGGATTCCTCTTTTGGAGAAGTGGTAATTAATGAGACTTTGGCTCAACAACTAGGAGTAGATGATTATTCAAAATTGATAGGCACTTCGTTTGGACCTGGGACTAAGGCAAAAATAGTTGGTATTTGTAAAGATTTTAATATGAGATCCCTTCATGCTCCGATTATGCCAATGTACTTATCTTCAAATCCTAGGCGTTGCAATCTTTATCATATTGGCCTTGAAGAAAATGGCTCAAAATCGCAGGATCTCAAAATACTGACACAGATAAAATCGTACTATCAAGAGTTGTTTCCAGGTTCTGAATTTAGATATACATTTTTGGACGAAGAATTGTCTATGTTTTATTTATCTGAACAACACATTTCGAAATTAATTAATTGGTGTATGGTACTTGCTATTTTCGTTTGTTGCATTGGTTTGTATGGCTTGATGATGCATACTTTACGAACAAGACAGAAAGAAATTGGGATAAGAAAAGTTATAGGCGCAAGTGTTGAAAATATTGTTCTCTTGTTCTTTTATGAATTCGTCAGAATATTTTTAGTAGCGTTGGTCATTGCTAGCCCATTCGTATATCTTTATGGACAAAAATGGTTGAATAGTTATGCTTATCGGACGGAGATCTCACTTTGGCTATTCCCAACAGGCGGTATGATTCTTTTGTTGATTGTTATGGCCATCTTTAGATTTACTATCGTCCAAGCTGCTAAGGCTAATCCAATCAAAGCATTACGGATGAATGATGTTTGACCTAGCTTGCACACACGTTTAAAATATGAATTGATTCTCCTTTATTATTTTCTTTATCATCTATTTCTGATGAGATGAAGTTAAACTCTATTCTTACTAGGTATACTCGATGTTTTTTGAAATTGAAAAACGAGGATATTAAGGGAGGATAGGATCGTTGGATCTATTCAAATTCTGGAGCCAGTGTTCAAAATCTATGTCCGTAGATTAATTTGTCAGCCATTCTGTGCTAACCAACAGGAATGTAACAGCCTGTAAATCATGTATATATAATAATTAGTAAGATTTTTTATGTTTAAATGTAGATATCTCGATTAATAATCTTCGTTTTATAGCAGCTAAATCTGTTTTGGCTAGAATCATCACCCCTTAGAGCCAAGGCAAGACAATCCGGGCTTAAGTCAAACCTTATTTACCCTTTGGGAAAAACAAGCACAACTTTTTTTTGATTTTATCAAACCCATCGACTTATATTTAGATTCTGTAATTCAATCGCAATTTTTTTATTAAAAAATACTTAAATTAAAAAACATGTCAACTCCTTCACAAAAATTCTTAGCCAAATTTGGGCTCTCTGACCCTGAGCCAGAAGTATTGCAACACATTGATCCTGCTATTCCTAAGGACCATAAAGATCGTCGTGATTTTTTAAAAAAATCTATAGGTGGTCTAGCGCTGGGTAGCATGATGTTTTCTACAACTGAAGAGACTTTGGAGCACTCCACTTCAAAGGTCAATCGGCACTCTGCACCTTCGGATCTTAAGATTACCGACATGAAGTATGCAGTGGTGCTCAATGGTGGTGGCCGATGCCCGGTCATCAAATTGGAGACCAACCAAGGTATAGTAGGACTAGGCGAGGTGCGCGATGGCGCCGATTGGCGCTATGCTTTATTCCTGAAAAGTAGAATTAAAGGCATGAATCCTACCAGTGTCGAGCAGATCTTTAAGCGCGTAAAACAGTTTGGCTTTCATGCCCGTCAAGGCGGGGGAGTCTGTGCGGTAGAAATGGCCCTCTGGGATCTGGCAGGTAAGGCTTATAATGTACCGGCATATCAATTGCTAGGAGGTAAGTATAGAGATAAAGTAAGATTGTATGCAGATACACCACAAGTACCAGATCCTATAGCTTTTGCGGAGAAAATGAGAGTCAGAATGGTAGACAAAGGGTTTACATTTTTAAAAATGGACTTTGGTATAGAACTCATCAGCAAAATCCCAGGTACGATCATCAATGGCAATTTTTGGGATGTAAGTCGACAATGGTCCAATGAGCCCATGAGTTATGGAGCCGCACTGCATCCACTCACGCAGGTACAGATTACGGATAAAGGTTTGGAAGAAATCTGTAAGTACATCGCTCGAGTTCGTGAGGTGGTGGGTATGGAGATTCCATTAGCATCAGATCATTATGGCCACTTTGATTCAAATAATGCGATCCGCCTGGGTCGCGCTGTCGAAAAATATCGTCTGGCATGGTTAGAGGATATGATCCCTTGGCAGTTGACTTCACAATTAAAAGAAATCAAAACGGCATTTGAGACTCCGTTATGTACAGGAGAGGATATCTATCTTAAAGAAGAATTCGTAAAACTCTGCGATACTCAATCTGTCGATATCGTTCACCCTGACTTAGCTACTTCCGGCGGCTTATTAGAAACTAAAAAGATAGGTGATTATGCAGAAGAAAAAGGTATAGCGATGGCTATGCACTTTGCCGGACTGCCTATCTCATTTATGGCCAATGTACATTGCGCAGCAGCCACTCAAAATGTCATGGGTCTCGAAAATCACTCTATTGATGTGCCCTATTGGCCCAATCTAGTGAAGACTGTTGACGGTAAACCATTATATGAAAAAGGTTATGCAGCAGTACCCAACACTCCTGGTCTCGGTATTGAACTCAATGAAGAAGAGATGAAAAAACATTTGGCGCCGGAAAATACTACATTCTTTGCTCCGACCCCAGAATGGGATAATATTAGGAGTTGGGATAGGTTGTGGAGCTAGGATATAGTGAATGACGAATTTTTTGAATGACGAATGACGAATAACGACGAGTAAACGAATTCGTCATTCGAAACATTCGTCATTTGAATTATTCGTCATTCGAATTATTCGTACAATTCGACATTAGAAACATGGGAATGAGAATTTATGAATAATGATCGGAACGATGGATTAATACTATATAAAAAGGGGATTTATAGGCAATTATTGAGTCAGTAAATACTGCATTTCTTCCCTTTGATTGTTGTATGCTTCTATGTTGCCATTAAGTATAAATTTCTTGGATTTCCGTGAACCGCCTATTAATCCAATCATAATAGGTAATGGGGCGATTAATATTGATGTATAATCAAAGCTTTCCTCGCTGGAGGAGAATGCGGAAATAAGTCCAGAAAATACAATAATGCCAAGTCCAATAACGGTACCTTTTACAGCACCTTTTCCATGATTAACTTTTGAATAGACTGTGACTCTAGCTACCTGATGCGCTGGTAAAAATTGATCAATATAGATATTCTTACCTAGCACTTTAGTTTCTATTAATATGCTATCCTGTTTGAATGCTTTGACAAAAGTCCTGCCTTTGAAGGATCCACTTGTAAGTGAGATAACACCCCTGTACCGTACTTCCTGAGCAGAGCTAATATGAGAATGAATCAAAAATAGATACATTGCGAGCGCAATACTAAGTTGGATTGTACCTTTCATGAATTTTTAATTTTGATATTTATTTATTCTGATTAGTTTTTTAGAAATAGTAATTAATAACTATTTAGTCAATAAATGCTGCATTTCTTCCCTTTGACTGTTGTATGCATCTATATTTCCATTTATTATAAATTTTTTAGATTTCCGTGAACCCCCTACTAAGCCTACCAATGTAGGCATTGGTGTGGTCAAAACGTTAAAGAATATTAAGCCTTGAAGAGGTGTGACATAAAAATAGTCATCCTCACTGGCGGTAACCGCAGAAATAAGTCCCAAAAAGGTACCTATTCCAAGACCAATTAACGCACCTTTAGCTGCTCCTCTTCCATGTTTAAATTTTGAATAGACTTTGATTGTAGCTACTTGATGTGCAGGTAAAAATTGATCAACATAGATATTCTTACCACGCATTTTAGTTTCAATTAGAATGCTATCTTGTTTGAATTCTTTGACAAAGGTCCTACCATTAAAGGATCCACTCGTAAGCGTAATCTCACCCCTGTACCGTACCTCTTGGGCAAAGTTAGAGAAAGGTTGAATGAGGAATAGAATTATCGAGGTCACTATTTTAAATTGAATTGTACTTTTCATAATTTTTAAATGTATAATATTAATTGATTCTTTTTAATGGTAATCCTAAGTTAGTATTTAGTCATTAAGTGCTGCATTTCTTCCCATTGTTTGTTGTATTCTATTAAATTTCCATTAATGATATATTTCTTGGATTTCCTTGAACCACCTACTAAGCCACCCAACGTGAACAATGGCGTAGTCAACACGTTTAAGAATATGAAACCTTTTAGAGGTGATACATATAAATAGCTTTCCTCACTGGTTGAGATTGTATTCAAAACACCTAAAAATGTGCCCATTCCAAGCCCAAGTATAGCACCTTTAATGGCTCCTCTTCCGTGTTTAAATTTTGAATAGACTTTGACTCTCGCTGCCTGATGTACATGTATAAATCGATCAACATAGATATTTTTACCTCGCACTTTAGTTTCAATTAAGATGCTATCTTTTTTGAATTCTTTGACATAAGTCCTGCCATTGAAGGATCCACCCGTAAGCGTGATAACCCCTCTGCACCGTACCTCTTGGGCAAAGTTAGAAAAAGGTTGAGTTAGGAATAGAATTATCGAGGTCGCTATTTTAAATTGAATTGTATTTTTCATAATTTGACTAACCCAATATTCAAAATAAGTTCATAACCAACAAAGGATCGGAGTTTGTTTATATTGGAAGTGACCCCAAATTCCGCCCCATAAATAGTTAAAAACGGCAATTCAATTTTGGCTCTAATATCTAAGCCGATAGCGTTATTTTTAATATATGTGGTATTATAATAATTGAAATGATTTGAGACCCCATCTATAACTAAGTAATGTGAATTTGGTTTAAACTGAGCGATTTTATGCGAAATGAACGAAGGACCAACTTCTAATCCATATCGAACCCATTTAAAGTGAGATGAAAATTGTCGAACTAATTTTATAGAAGTAGCTCTTAGGAGATCTTCTGTGCCGCAATTCATCGCACCAAGGTACGTGGCACATCTATAATCTAAAGGCAACTGTTTACTTAAAGTATTATTCGCTTGATTTTTTATTTGAATTCCATAGCCTCCTTGCTTTAGCGTAGTGAGATTTAATCCAAATATTTTGCCTTGGATTATACGACCTCCTCCAATTCCTAAATAGAAATTAATGTGGGGAAGGCTATCATTTGTACTAAATACAGTATGAGTCACACCCAGACAAAGTAATGTAATAAGAATTCCTTTCATGTTAATACTTTTAGGCTATTATTGAATCCTATTAGAAGTCAATTAAATAATGCACTCGTAAGCTCATCCTGAAAATCATAAAACACTTCGCGCAGTTCACTGGCTGCATTTGTTCCATAATTCATAATAAAACAACAAGTCACATCGTAATTGGGAAAGTAAAAACAGTTGGCACTATACCCCAGGTCTCTCCCGGTATGGCCATAGCCGTACCGATCGGAAGTCAGAGGCTGATTAAAATATCTTTTCATGAGTCCAGGACCAAGGTTCAGATCGTTGCCAGGATCTTCAGGATCTACCTCAGGAACAAATTTGGTCATTTCTGCCAAACTAGCAGCTTTCAGGACAGTTTTGTGCCGTAATACTGGATCTATAAACTTTTGTAGATCCAGTACGGTGGAGAAAAATCCTCCATAGCCATGTCCGCTGCCTGTATTAAAGTTAGTGACATTGATCAGCGTCTGATTATTATACAGATCAAAATACCCTTGAGCCGTGATCGGTGGCAGCTCATCGTGGGTGTAGTAATATGTATCATTCATACCCAACGGACCCAATATTTTTGAATGCAATAGTTCTGTGTTTGACTTTCCGGTAGCTTTGGAAATAATCATCGATAGTAGGAGTGTATTCGTGTTGGAATAAAAACAGCTGGATCCTAATTCAAACTTAGTGTCTTGATGAAAGGCAAATTCTATTAGTTCTTCAGCTTCCCATTTTTTATCTGGATTGTTTAATAAGGCCAGGTAAAATGCATTGCTGGTGATCACATCAAATATACCTGTCGTATGATTCATCAATTGCCGAATTGTAGCACCTTTACAATTTTTAACCTTATCCAATACTTCCGCTGATATCCAAGGATCTACTATGTCATCGAGTTTAAATACATTTTCTTCCACTAATTTGTGTACCAGCGTGCCCGTAAACATTTTGGTGATGCTGGCTACTTTAGCTACAGTGCAAGGTTGAAAATCAATGTTTTTATCGATATCCGCTTTGCCTGCCGCCCCGATCCAAGTTCCGGATTTATCGCGGATTAACATGGATATACCGGGCAGTCCCTGCTTGATGTATTTGGTGAGAATGTTTTGGAATATAGCAGCTTTAGGATGATTGGCATTATCGGACAGAAATGTATACCGGCAGGGGCGAGTTGATTCGATATCCCCTTTTTGACAGGCGATCAATGAAAGACAGACTACGATAATCATGGTTATTTTTTTCATGTAGTAGTAGATTTAGGTTTGAGCCTCAAATAAACTCCTATGTGAATAGAGGTGCTGGGTAGCAAGGGCACATAACTATTTACAAACGGCGTTATCATCCGGACCCTGTATTGAATAAAAGGGGTTATAAATTGGAATTGATAAAACAAGCCTGCACTCACGGATACCTGAGCATGTGGTTTGCCCAACCTACCAGTGCGTTCATAATTTCCTTCCGGCTGAAGTTTAAATTTTTCATGCAATTCAAATGTATGCAGATAACCCAGGCCCCCAGACCAGGAAAGCCCGAAATCTCTGGATATTGGATATAGCTTATTGTATTCAGTATACAATTGAATACCATGATGTACTAGCCGATGATAATAGTACCCTGCCTTCCACAGCAAGTAGGAGCTAGACTTTGCTTTCATTTTTATTTTACTAGATAAGCCCACATCTAGACCAGGATGTAACGGCCCGGAAAACCCATTAGGCGGTAAGGCAGTGGCATGATTAAATAGTGATAGACTCATCACGTTTTGGGCAAAGGATATCGGATACAGAACACATGCTAACCCAAGCGTTATAAAAAAGGTGAAAAAGGTGTTCTTATGTTTGCTTTTTTTGGATTTCATGATCTAAAGTTTAGTACCGTTTTTCATACTGTGGAATTTTACAAATTTGTACATACTGATTGTGATAGTGGGCTAATTCCTGGTAAATGTTTATGTCATTCACTTTAATCGCATGTACTGGTCACTTTCATATTGTCCAGTGTAATTTCTCCGTTGGCATTAATTCTTAATGTATAGGTATACAACATTTCGGTATCTGGTACATTACCCTTACCTACCAATTTAGATTTTATAGCATAGGTAGCGTGGTATGCGCCATTTTCAAAGTTTCCAGAATATTCTTTTTTCCCGATATTTATCCATTCGTATTGATTGCCGGATTTAAATGCGAACCCTGTTCCTTTACTGTTGTAGTGAGAACTAAACGAAAAATGCCCACCTGGAGTAACCTTGAAATCATTGTACATGATGTGCATTCTTCCCTGTATTAGTATGGTCTCTATACAATTATTGATTTTATAACTTATATCATAAAAGTCCTGGCTGACCGAACGAGCAGTCAAGGGTGTACCTAATTCTGTGGAGGCGTTCTCTTCGTTGGCAATAGAGGTAATAGGATTTTCTTTGGAGCAGGACATAAAAACGAATAGCATTAGGCTTGCACTCAGTTTTAAGGTTTTAATAATAGAAGTTTTCATAATTTTATGTTTAATAGTTGTTTACATTTATTGCATTAAAGCTAGTCAAGGAAATACCTGATTTTTTATCTTAAGTGATGAGGGCGTAACAGCATCTGACGAACTAAATATTTTGGCTAATGAATTTTTTGTTTGATTCAGTCTTGAAAAAATGGGCTGGGGTGATTTATTATAAATGAATATGCGGAACATGGAAGGGACTTACTAAGCGGGATTACAAGGCCTGAATGGCTTGTAGCAGTTCTTGTCTGGCAACTCTAGACACTCTAAGTTTGTAGGCAGGAGAGGCATTAGCCCTCAGCGGAGTCTTTAAGTGTAAATATCCTTCGGAATTATTAAAACTATCGATCTCTGCTGGATTGACGATATAGGAACGGCCAATTTTAATAAAATGAAATCGACTTACTATAGACTCTTCATAAAAGCCAAGGTTTTTACCAGACAATATGGTTGAGCCATCTGTAAGATAAAAAATGACGCTGGACCCGTAAGCTTCGATATATGATACTTTTAATGCTTCTAGATACTTGGTGATGTCTCCTTCATGATTTCTGTATCGGATTGCGATACGGGACGGCTTGGTCGAAGTGCCTTCTAATAATACTTTTGATGTATGACTCTTGCCTTTGTAATTAGCGATCAAATTATTTTTCATACAACATATTTTATAGAGTATAGAATGGTGATTTCGTTTAACAATGTAAAGATGGCAGCAGTCGAACCGCTTTTTTTTGACTGATTTTGACTCCTAGTTAATATTCTGTTGGTTGATTTGCAGGTCGGATGTAGTTTTTAATCTTTTTTGAACAGAATCCTCAATGAATCAGGAAGATTTGTAATTATTGTGCATAGACTCCTGTTCATTGGACTTGCGAGGCTTGTTTTTGCATGTTTTATGCAAAAAATTGTAATTTTTGTTTAATTTGTTCAAAGTTTCACGAGTTTTATGAATTTAAACTCAGAATCGAATACTCTTGACAAAGGCCGATATTTGAATTCAAGGATACCACTGCCATACCTGTTGCCATAAATACTTCCGATATGAATGTCAATTTACCCGATTACTACACTTCATTTTTAGATGCGCTCAAACTGAAATGTACTTCACAGAGTGCTCTGGTAAAGGAGTTGTGTACGTTACTTAATCTTCAAAACAGGGCGATATATAACCGCTTAAATGGGGATACACAGTTTACCATAAATGAAGCAATTCTGATCTGTAAAACATATAAAATAGACCTTCAGGAGATTTTGATGCCCGATGCAGACAGCATCATTTACCAAAGCACCACTGTTGGGCGTAAAATCAATAAGCCTATTGATTATTTGAACGGTCTTTATCAATCACTTGAATGGCTGAAAACGTTGCCTAATCCTAAGATTCATAATACATCGCATGATTTTCCGTTATTTCTTACCTGCAAATTTCCTAGGCTTATCAAATTGAAATTGGCCATTTGGAGTTATTACACGTGGGAAATCAAGAGTTTTCGCAGTGCTACTATATTCGATCTGGAAGACAAGGAGTTTGATGGAGTTGATGAAATGTGTAAAAAGATTTCTGCGGTCTACGATCAATTTCCGTCAATAGAGTATTTACCTTCTTCTTTATTTGAAAATACGTTGTACCAAATTCGCTTTTTGTGGGAAGTTGAAGGATTTTTATACAAGGATCACTGTAAAATGCTATTGAATGATCTTGAAGCAATCCTGGCTCACATGGAGGATATTGCTATTTCAGGGACAAAAAATCCAGCTTCGGTTCTATTTTATCGCAGCGACATGCTCAATCAAAGTCTCAATTTTTTGATAGAATGGGATTTAGGTTGTAGGGTCTATACTATGATTGACAGCCCCAATAACATTTTTACGGAATCACCTAGGATGGTGGCTCACATGAAAGATTATTTCCGAAAAATTGTACAATCTTCAGAGTCCCTGACTCAAAGCAATGCTAAAGAACGCAGAAAATATTTTAATCAGCTGCATCAAAAAGTAAAAATTTTACAGGATATGTTGAATACACCGTAATATTCAAACTTTCGCCAATCTTTTAATTTCCTGCTTATCTTACGCCTGCATGCTCCTTACCCCTGAACAACAAGCCATCATCCAATCCACCGGCAATATTAAAATCAACGCAGTAGCCGGCTCAGGAAAGACCACTACGATCATAGAATACGCCAAAGCCAGACCCAGGTCAAGTAAAATTTTATACATAGCGTTTAATAAATCTGTAAAACTTGAAGCTATAAAACGTTTTGCCGATCATGGCCTCGATCAGGTCATCGTGGAGACCGCACATTCATTGGCTTATAAACACATTGTGTTACACCATCGCTATACCGTTAAAGCTCAAGGATATAAAACCAACGAACTGGTGGATTTGCTGGGATTGCAAGCCAGTGGGGAAAAACATGCCGCGTACATTGTAGCCAATCACATTTCAAAATTTATTACTTATTTCTGCAATAGTGATAAACTTAAAGTCAGCGAGTTGAATTATCTGGATGTGGTAGCTGATCCCAAAGCAAAAATATTTGTACGAAATTATTATCCCTACATTGAAAAGCAGACCCGCATGCTGCTCGGGCGAATGGACAAAGGTGGCATCGATATCACCCATGATTTTTATTTAAAAAAATTCCAATTGTCTAATCCTGTTTTGAACTATGATTATATCCTATTTGATGAGGGGCAAGATGCCTCTCAGGCTATGCTGGATGTATTTTTTAATCAAAAGGCAATCAAAGTCATCGTAGGTGATACGCATCAACAGATCTATGGCTGGCGCTATGCCATCAATTCTTTGGAGAAAGCAGATTTTACAACATGCCACCTTACAACAAGTTTTAGGTTTAGTCAAGATATAGCCAATCTAGCTATGGCCGTCTTAGAACGAAAAAAACAAATGGGGCCATATCAACCTGTCCCCATCGTGGGAAAAGGAACAAATAAATCGAATAAGTCAAAGGCGACATTAGCGCGGACCAATCTGGGACTCTTGATCCGGGCGATCCAGTTCATCAGTGAAAACTCAAAAGTCAAAAAGATTTATTTTGAAGGAAATATTAATTCTTATACTTATGCAGATGAAGGCGCGTCTCTATATGATGTCCTCAATCTATACAACTACCAACACGATCGCATCAAAGATCCTTTGATCAAATCCATGAAAGACCTAGCCGATCTTGAAGACTATATCGAAAAGACCGGAGATGCACAGCTTGGTATGATGGTAGAGATTGTTAAAGAATATGAAAACGAGATCTATGACATCCTGCGGGAACTCAAGGAAAAACATGTAGCAACGGATCAGCGCGATCATGCTGAGATGATCTTCTCTACGGTACATCGATGTAAGGGGTTGGAGTACGACACGGTCCATCTCGTCAATGATTTTTTATCGGAAACCAAACTCTCATCCCTTTTGTCGAAAGATCAAAAAAAGGAGGAAGAATTGGAATCGCCGGCTGGCCCTGAAGATAGCGCAAAATTAAGTGAAGAAATCAATTTACTCTATGTGGCCATCACCAGAGCGAAGTCCAGATTGTTTATTTCTGAAGATCTTATGCCTGCTAATTTTCCAGATTCAGGACATATTCATTGGACCAAATCTTATAGGACTGGTCATGAGCCGCAAAAGAATGAAAAATCAAAAAAGGGCCAGAAGCAAAAAAATGAAAAAGTCTACACTTTATTTCGCAATCCTGTATTAGGGGAAAAATCTAGAGCCTCACTCTCTGAAGCTAATCAACCTTGGACAGAGGCAATGGATACTGATCTTACGATCCAGTTTACAGATGGGGTAGAGCTCCAAAACCTTGCATATCATTTTGGCAGATCTAAAGGCTCAGTACGCGCAAGGATAAGAAAATTAGGTTTGGATCTGGATTAGATGGCTTGTGATCTTAGGTGAAATAATTTTCTCACTCCAGTTTCAGGCAACCTCAGTGGATGCAATTTGTCTTTAAAATTGGTTTGTCGGTAAATTTGAATAGTAGTAAATTGAAATGAATTTGAATGCATGAATAGACTTAACTGGCCTTGGCTTTTTGCAATTCTCAATATTGTCATTCATCTTGCTTTCTATAATAATCTGGAGTTTCACAGGGATGAATTGCTTTATTTTTCACTGGGCCTTCATCCATCATGGGGTTATGCTTCGGTGCCGCCACTGATAAGTTGGCTGGCAACATTTATTCAATCCACTATTGGGTTTACGCTGTTTGCCGTAAAATTTTTTCCTGCTTTATTGAGCGGTATTTTCGTCCTACTCTGTTCGGCGATCACCAAAGAGCTTGGTGGCAAGGGATTTGCTCAGGCATTGACATCACTAGTTATAGTCTGCGCACCATTTACGTTGAGGACTTTTCATTTATTCCAGCCTGTGCACTTAGATTTATTTTTCTGGACCTTAGTTTTTTACCTGACGATCAGATATATCAATGCCAGGCAAGATCGTGATTTGACTCTGCTGGGTATAGTATTTGGGCTAGCCTTGTTAAACAAATATTTGATTGCACTCTTGATACCTGCTTTGTTCATTTCAATCTTCTTTTCTGAATGGCGCATGATATTCAAAAAAAAATCATTTTATGGAGCGATTGGTATAGGATTATTGATTTGGTTACCCAACCTGATCTGGCAATACTCGAATGATTTTCCGGCAATCAATCATATCAATAAGCTTAGTGAGGTTCAGTTAGTTCATGTCAATAGATTAGATTTTCTTAAAGATTTATTGCTTATGCCATGGATGGGTACCCTGCTTACTATTCCTGGGTTATTTTATTTATGTATGCATAAAAAGTATAGACCAGTCGGTATAGCAGTCCTGTTAGTGATCAGTGCATTGATCCTATTGCAAGGTAAAAGTTACTACGCCATGGGTGTTTTTCCTATTTTGATTGCTGCAGGAGCCAAGGTGGCGGAAATGTACTGCCTTTCGAAAGTCATTCGGGTCATACTTGTCATCCTTATTTTAGGGGTTTCGATACCGATACTGCCATTAGGTATACCAATCTATAAACAAGATGGTCTGGTAAAGTACTTTGAATCTGTGCAAGAAAAACTGGGATTGACGCTAGGTCGCACCTTTGAAGACGGCACTATCCATTCGCTGCCGCAGGATTATGCTGATCAACTGGGGTGGACGGAGCTGACTAAGCTTACACTCCTTGCATATGAAAAGATACCCGATACATCTAAAGCGCTGATTTATGCTGAAAATTATGGTCAGGCAGGGGCCATATCGATCATTGGGAGAAAATATGGGTTGCCTGAGGCGGTGAGTTTTAGCGATAGTTACAGGTATTGGACTCCGCTTAGGTTTGATCCAGACATTGAATATTTTATTTATATCAATGATGAATTGGGGGAGGATGTAAAATCGTCTTTTCGAGACATTGAGCAGATTGGTCACATATCTAATGTACATGCCCGCGAGTACGGTACTGCGGTTTATTTGTGTACTTCGCCAGTCCGAAGTTTTAATGTATTGTGGTCAGAAGTCCTAAAGCGAGTTGCTCAAGAATGAAACTCAAAAGGAATATTAAAAGTAAAGCAATACATATTATAAAGCTATTGAAATAATTTATATCTTTTCAAGCCATTTCAATTCAATTGACACAGAAGAAATCAGTATTGTCTTATGTTTATTATAGAAAGTTATCCCATTGCGGTCTTATTTTGCATCATCACTATGTTGTGCTGGGGCTCTTGGGCCAATACTCAAAAATTGTCCAGTAAAAAATGGCCATTTCAACTGTTTTATTGGGATTATTCTTTGGGTGTGCTTTTAATTACGTTAGCATTAGCATTTACTTTAGGCTCGTCAGGTGCAGAGGGGCGAGGTTTTTTGGCAGATCTGGATCAAGCGGCTAACGGGCCTTTGCAAAATGCTTTCTTCGGGGGAGTGGTATTTAATTTTGCAAATTTGTTATTAGTCATTGCCATAGATATAGCGGGTATGGCTATCGCATTTCCCATAGGCATTGGATTGGCTTTAGTAGTGGGTGTGGTGACTAATTATTTACTTCAGCCATCAGGTAATGTCGCTTATCTTTTTGGCGGAGTATTGTTTGTAGCCTTAGCCATCTTGCTGGATGCCATAGCGTATAAGCATATCCTCGAAAAAGGAAAACAAACACCATTAAAGGGTGTTCTGATTTCATTATTGGCAGGGATTGCGATGGGATTTTTTTATAAATATGTGGCTCAATCCATGACTACTGACTTTGTAAGTCCGGAGCCAGGTAAGCTTACACCATATACAGCTTTGGTGGTTTTCTCCATTGGATTATTGTTGTCAAATATAGTTTTTAATACGATCAATATGTATAAGCCGATCACTGGCCAAGCTGTTACATTTGGCGATTATTTCAGATTAGGCAGTCCTCGACTGCATGCTATTGGTATCTTGGGTGGGGTCATTTGGGGTATCGGGATGTCCTTCAGCATTCTTGCCTCGGAGCAAGCAGGCCCTGCTATAGCATATGGTCTGGGACAAGGGGCCACTATGATCGCTGTATTATGGGGCGTATTTATTTGGAAAGAATTTAAAAATTTACAGCCAGCTAAAAATTGGCTGATCACGCTTATGTTTATTTGTTTTATAACTGGCTTAGGTTTGATCATTTATTCAAAGGTGGCTTAATTTTGAAGAGGTAATGATACAAGATGAAATTGTTGTAGTAGGCAGCTCCAATATGGATCTGGTGATCAATCTGCCTCGAATACCCCGAGCTGGTGAAACAATCCTTGGAGGTAAATCGAGCATGATCTTTGGAGGCAAAGGTGCCAATCAGGCAGTGGCCGCTATACGTGCAGGAGGTCATGTAGCGTTTATTTCAAAATTAGGTAATGATATTTTTGGGCATAAAATTCAATCTCACTTTATCCAAGAAGGATTGCCAGAAGAATTTATTTTAATGGATAAAAAGGAACCTACTGGTATAGCCCAAATTTTTGTTGGACCCCAGGGTCAAAATTGTATTGCAGTAGCTCCAGGATCAAATGGGAAATTGTCAGTAAAGGATCTCTCCACTTTTGAAACAACCATTAAAAATGCCGCAGTCATTCTGGTGCAATTGGAAATACCGGTGAGCACCGTGGCATATGTCGTAAAGTTAGCCAATAAGTACAAAGTAAAAGTCATACTGAATCCTGCCCCTGCTCAAAAATTGAATCCCCAAGTATTAAAAAAACTATGGCTGTTGACACCCAACGAATCGGAAGCAAGCTTGCTCTCTGGCGTAAAAGTCAACAACCTTAAGTCAGCGCAAAAAGCCGGGGCTAATCTTTTGGCTCAAGGCATAGAACAAGTGATCATCACGTTAGGAGAAAATGGTTGTTTATTATGTACGAATCACGGGTTTAGCCATTTTAAAACAGTCCCTGTAAAAGCAATAGATACCACAGCAGCCGGCGATGTATTCAATGGTGCCCTGGCATCAGCAGTGGCTAGAGATCTTACATTGGATAAAGCTATAATTTTTGCCAATGCTGCAGCGGCTATTTCGGTCACCCGTCATGGTGCACAGACCTCCATTCCTTACCTTGAGGAAATAGAGCAAGTAATAAAAAAAAATAAAGCGTCCTAATGCCCATTATCTTTGAGAATATCTAGCCAAGATAAAGAGTCAAACCAACGCACCTTGTTCGAATAATGCATGTGATGATAGAAATAAATGATTAATAAAATAGCAAAGTAATTAGCGGTATGGAAAATAAGCCTGTCACCATAAAGGTCATTGCTAAAAAACTAAATATTTCCATCTCTGCAGTCTCCAAAGCCTTGCATGATGATCCAAGTATAGGCTTGCGTACTAAAATGCGCGTAAAAGCGTTAGCCAATGAGCTAAATTATCAACCCAACCAGATTGCCATCGATCTTCAAAAAGGCAGAACCAATACGATTGGAGTGATTTTACCCCACTTATCTGAAACCTTTTTTCCTGAATTGATTAGTGGTATAGAGCAAGTAGCCAGCGATAATGATTATGTCGTATTATTCGGACAATCCAACGAAGATCCGGCCAAAGAACAGATGCTCATGGAGTCCATGAGAAGGCATCGAGTCGATGGCATTATCATGTCTTTATCTAAAAATACATTTACGTATGACCATTTTATCAAAATCAAAGATTCCATTTCTATTGTTTTTGTAGATCGAATCCCTGATATGAAAGAGATCCATTATGTAGCTTGCAATATGATCTCTGGCACTGTGCAATTGGTAAACTTTCTTTTAGAAAAGAAACATCGTGTGATTGGGTTAATCAATGGACCCGAAAAACTTTTTGTCTCCAAAGAGCGACTCGATGGCTACCGACAAGCCTTGGTAAAACAACGATTAAAATATGACCCATCTTTAGTGATTAATTGCGATCTATCCAAAGAGGGAGTGCTCCGGGCTGCCAAGGAACTACTGGATTACAAACGGAAAGTCACTGCGGTCATAGCATTTCACGATACTGCTGCCATGGACACCATTCGATACCTCAAGACCATAAAAAAGGACAAACAAATCACGGTGGTGGGTTATGCTAATTTCCCCATGACTGCTCACTCCATATTTAAACCGGCTGCTACAGTTGAGCAGCATCCATATATACAAGGCCAAAAAGCGATGGCTATATTATTGGAAATTATGAATAAAAAAAATGCAGTCGAAAACACGCCAACGGCCTACTATAAATTGATAGTGGATTCTAATCTTGTCATTTTAAAATGAGATGGCTAAAAAAAAACTATACTATCTATTAACCCTACTTACTTAATAGCGATATGTAATTTATCAAAAAGGGTAAATAAAAAGGCCGATAGTAACCCATCGACCTTTAGAACAAAAAAATGTATGATTAAGAATTGATTTACTTTTTAATTGAAATGGGCAAGTCATGTTAAATCATCTAGTTGGCCTAGTCACCTCGTTTGGAATCTACACCCTACCTCAAAATGCATCGAAAATTCATGTTACATATACTTGCTTTTCAAGAAAGCTCCTCATTTATCCAACTTCTTGAAAAACAACAATTTCCTAAACAAATTGACTTTGAAATATACAACCTAAATGGTGAATAAAAAAGCCAAAAACTAAGTAAAACGTTATAGTGAAATTGTTAGTGAGACATGCCAGTGTATTTAATAATGCAATTAATAGTTTTCTTTATGCAGTGACTTAAGCTCAAAAAGGATGATCGGAGCATTTACTCCTGATGTTACAATCAAGGTTGATTTTGCTTTGATATCCATTTTAATGCTATTCCACACTGTATGTCGTAGGCTGAAGTTTTGTGGAGCAACCGTAAATTTCAAACCTTTATTGCCCATTAAAATCAATCCTTTGTTAGCATCTTGGCTTCCTAATTGAACCATTTGGTATGTATCATTTCCAAATAGAAGTATGTCTAAATTGGAATCACTATCGATATCCGTAGTAAGAATTGAGTTAATAGTACTCCATTGCGCAGCTAAAGGTAAATCATGAGCAATAAATTCATTTTTTGCATTTTGCTCAAAGGTCATTGATTTTAATGTACTTATAGATAAATGCACTGCTTCTTCTAGCACGGCTGGAGGCAAGACCTCGTTAAAGGATGCTTGAGCATAGGAGTGATAAGAGATAAACTTTTTTTTGAGAAAAACCAACTGTGAAAGCAAATCATCTTTATCTGCTATTAGATATTCCTTCCCAGCTTCAAAATAGGTCACCAAAGGCTCGATGGATCCATTCTGATCAAAATCTTTGGCATATAATTGAATAGGTTCAATTATTGAGGCATTTAATTGAGTATTTAACCCGTAGTTTCCAGCGATAATATCCTGATCTCCATCCCCATCCAGGTCTTCTATATTAATTGTATTCCACCAGCCACTCAGCACTGACAACACTTGACATTTATTTTTGGAAAAGCTGCCTTTTACATTATAAAAGATAGAAATTGGCATCCAATGTCCTGCTATAATTAAATCAACATACCCATCCTGATTCATATCCTTCCATTTAGTGTCTGTAATAATTTGAGCTGGAAGTAAAAAAGAATCAAGGCCGTGTGGTTTTGATAAAAAATTGCCTTTGCCATCATTGACTAAGAGATATGAGCTATCAGAAAATGGATACTTACCAGGTGTGACACCGCCACCGATAAATAAATCCAAATCGCCATCTCTATCGTAATCACCAGCTGCTACACTGCTGGTGTTTGTGAATAAATCAGGTAAACCTGTAGACACTTTAAAATTGGCCTTGCCATCATTTATTAATAAAAAATCGTTAAGCACCTCTCTATTTTGAAATTGTGCATAATTTCCAGTGGCTAAATAAACATCCAGATCCCCATCCAGATCTACATCAAGAATTTCAACTTGATTAACGGATATATTTTTTGGAATAGCTTTAATTTGTTTTGGAATGAATCCACCCTTTCCATTTTGAATCAGAATAGTACAAACATTTCCGAGAACACCACCGATGAAGAGATCTTGGAGCCCATCGCCATTTAAATCACCTTTAGCTAAAGAAGGGCCTCTTTGAGAATACATCCTGTGGAGTAATGGCTGAATTTTGAAATCATTAAATTCAATATGTTTAGATGAATAATCTAATCTGGACTTCGATATTAAGAGGGATGGAGTCAAGAGTCGATTATCTGTAGGGTTGACTGCCGTGTCAGGGTCATACTGAATTGTGTTGGTCGTATCTGGGAATAATAGTGGACAATTTTGCTTTTTGCCATCTGGCCAGGTTATTTGTGCTTCGTACAATTTTTTTGGGGCATTGCCTAACCCAAATACTGCATTTGGCGGGACACTTGATTGAAATCCCCTGCTTGTCACTATAGATTTGGTTTGTATACTTGAATTCGGATGTTTCAACTCAATTTTTGCACCCATTGCATAAGGATTCTGGCCGCCACCTTTAAGTATGATCTTAATGAAATGAGCATTTCCTTGTTCCCTAGTTTGATTCTTATACAGTGAGGCTTTTGTATTGATGTTATTAATGACAATATCTTCATCGCCATCGTTGTCTAAGTCTGCGTAAGCTGCTCCATTGGATAAAGTTTCGTGATCAAATCCCCACTCCAATGATACATTCTTAAACCTGTTGTTTTTTTCATTCAAATACATAAAATTGTGTACTCGAATCGATGGCATTTTGGAAATCAACTCTGAAAAAGTTACTTGTTGGCTAGTTTTGTCTGTCGCCTGTTTTAAGTCAGTGGCAAAGGCTAGAAAATCCATATTGGTATAGTCCGCTTTATAGCCATTGGTAATAAATATGTCGTTCCAACCATCCAAATTATAATCTGATATCAAAGCAGACCAACTCCAATCCGTATTTGAAATGCCAGCGAATTGTCCAATTTCTGTAAATTGACCTTGACCATTATTAAGATGAAGCATATTGCGCATGTACTGTTTGAAAAATCCCGATTGCTCCAATTGATGATGTTTATTATAATTATCTGATCCTGAAGTCATTTTTTTGCGATAATGACCCTGTGGCAACATGTCGAGAGTAATGATATCCGGTTGACCATCATTATTAAGATCTCCGATATCCGAACCCATAGAGTACAAAGACACATGATCAAATCGATCTTCCAATTCGTTCTTAAAAGTTCCGTTTCTTTGATTGATGTAGCAATAATCTTGCTCATTATAATCATTGCTAATGTACAGATCCAACCAGTCATCCCCATTGATGTCAGCTACTGATACACCTAGCCCAAACCCTAATACATTGGATGTAATGCCAGCTTTAGCAGTTATGTCAACAAACCGGCCTATACTACCGATCTCTGAATGGATACAATCGTTTCTGAATAGTTTTCCTCCATAGTATGGATTATAAAGTTTTTTGTAAGATCCTGTGATTTTATCAAATCCGGCATATTCCTGTACGGAATGATTAAGCAGGTACATGTCCAAATCTCCATCCCGATCAAAATCAAAAAATGATGCCTGTGTAGAATATCCAGGATCGTCTAAACCATAAGCACCGGCCATTTCGGTAAAAGTCAGATCACGATTATTGATGAATAGCAAATTTTTTCTTCGCTCGGGCAGTTTAGCCGCTGAACGACATACATAAATATCCAACCAACCATCGGCATTGACATCAGCCATCGTTACTCCTGTATTCCAAAGACCTGCAGCTTGCACTCCGGCAGCTTTTGCGATTTCATCAAATTCAAAATTTCCTTTGTTCAAATATAGGTGACTGGCCATCATATTCCCTGTGAAGTATAGATCGATCATACCATCATTATTCAGATCCCCAGTTGCTACACCACCTCCATTATAAAAATATCCATAGTTCAATACATTAAATTGCTCACTTTCTCTGATTTTGTTTTCAAAAATGATACCTGTGGCAGAAGGCTCCAGAAGTGTGAACAATTGATTTTTTTTATGATAGCACCCACAGCAAAGACAAATGCTTATCACGAACAAAATAGACGGAAGGGATCGCGGAATAAAATGCATCATAAAAGGTATTGCACGGGTATTAAAAAAAAAATACCGTGCAGCTTATAAACTGCACGGTATTCAAAGTACGAATTTAAATTAATAAAATCGATTAATCTATTTTTTATCCCACCACACTTTGGTACTGTTCTTATTTCCGCCTCGAGTGGCCAATTCGGGTAAAGTGGCAGCTGCATCTGTAGCTGCTTTATTATTAGAGTATTCACTGGTGACGAATGTCATTCTTCGGAATATATCAGTCGTTTTTAAGTTAGCATTATCACTGGCGACCAATGGGATGGTTTTAGGATATCCTGTACGACGCAATTCAGCAAAGGCCTCCCACCCATCAGGATATAATCCAAGCCATTTTTGGGTGATGATTTGCTCCAACTGTCTTTCTTTACTTCCGCCAGACTCATATTTTACAGGAATATTGGAAGCTGCTGGTGTATTTAAGACATCACCTACTGAGGCTGGTGTTTTAGTACTACTGATATATGCTGTAATGTCAGCAGCGCTGGCACTAGTACGTTCCTGCATGCTTAATGTAATACCTTCTTCATACAATTTCTGAGCAGTTCCGCCCATATTCCATCCTTCCAGCGCACCCTCTGCCCGTAAAAAAGCAACTTCAGAAGCTACTAGTACTTTATGAGGAGGGTTTTTTCCGCCTTTGGAACCTAATGGAAGGTAAACTGTATTCATATCAGAGTGGGCACTATTGGTAGCTGGTGTTTTATCTACTTTGAGTTGTCCGTTTCGCAAGCCTTCATAAGGAATACCATCACCATCACTATCGCCACTGACAGCAGGATTAAAGTACACAGCCATACGAGGATCGTTATATCCTTTCAGGACACTTTCCATTAAAGCACTCATTCTAAATTCTCCCCAATCCGTAATGGTAGTGAAAGGATTAAGTGTATTCGCATTGGTTTTAATAAAAGCATTATCAGAATTAGAAATAATTACACCATCTGCGATCGCTTTTTCAGCCTGCACTTTTGATAATGCAGCATCGACATACTTTACTCTCAAGGCCAATCTCAAGCGTAGGCTATTTGCAAATTTGAGCCACTGAGAAGGATTGCCACCATAGATTAAATCATTGTTTCCAAAAGCATTACCCGTGCTAGATTTTAAAACGGCTATAGATTCATCTAGGGTAGTAAAAAAGCTTTTATAAATACTTTCCTGACTGTCATAAGGAACAGTTGTCTCACCATTGCCATATTTTGAATAGATAATTGGACCCCAGTAATCTGTTTGACGGTGATAAGCTTGGACACGCCAAACTTTAGCTATTGCATTTTCTAGTTTTAAATTATTTTTAGCGGACAGATCTTCTACGAATTTAATTTGCGGAGCAGCCTCACCGTAAAATGAGCTCCAAGCAAGATCTATCCAGCGACCTACTTCTACATATCGATCTGAATCAAAATTAGAAGCTGTTGTTGCAAAATATTGACAATAAATATCAGAAAATAAATTTTCCGATATTTGGAATCTCCAGTGCTCACCATGCATAGATGCATATTGTGCTTTGGCTAATGCTTGCCCCATTAATCCTGCATCTACTTTATCTGCAATCAATACATCCGGACGAGTGTTAAGTTCATCGAATTCCTCGGTGCAGGAAAAACTAAAAAGGATTATAGAAGCAAGTACAGAAAGTTTTAAAATTTTCATACCCATTAATTTAATTTTGGTGATTACTTATTAAACGTTTTAATCTTGAATTTGGTTGTCTTTTAGAAATTTAATTGCAAATTTAATCCGAACGATCGGGTAGTAGGTGGTGCAAAAGATTCGAATCCTTCAGCACTGGTCCCGGTGCCTACAATGAGTTCAGGATCAAGTGTTTTGGCTTTATTACTCAGGAACAAAAGATTTCGGCCTACGATTGAAATCTTTGCGCTTTTAATGGCATTCATATTTTTTAACGGAATTTTGTAACCAACTACTAATTCGCGCAACCGAACATTTGAAGCGTCTACTTTGAAAGCTTCTCCCACTGGGGCATTCCTTCCTCCTACCAATTGCCAGAATGATTCAGCTTTCATGGTTAATGTATTGGGTGTACCGTCTTCTTTAACGGCATCGTATTTTCCGAAAAAATTATCACCAAAAACCAGACTTCCATCACGACCTTGCACAGTCTCTTCCGTAAGTCCATCACCAAATACAATCGCATCGGTCAATGATACCGTAGATCCGCCGTTGCGCATATCTAGTAGGAAACTGGCGTTAAAGTTTTTATAAGAAAAATTGTTAAAAAATCCTCCTAACCATTTTGGATTAAAATTGGCGACCAATTCCGTAAGTCCTGGAGTGATTTTTGGAAGTCCATTGGTACCTACAATGACTCTACCTTGAGCGTCCTTTTGAAATCCTCTGGAGTAGACATTTCCCCATGGAAGACCTTGCTCAACAAAGAAAGCTCGCAAAAAATCTGCTCCATAATTAACTCTTGGCCGTTCATCATTAATTTTAAGAACTTTACTGTTGTTTTTGGTGAAGTTGAACCCAAGATCCCATTTAAAATCTGATTTATTTACAACATTCAGATTTAGTACGGCTTCAATACCAGAATTTTGAACATCGCCACCATTAGTAAAGAATTGGCCTGCACCAGATCCGATCGGCAAAGCGATGGAGAATAATTGATCTATGGTATTCGACTTGTAATAGGTCACATCAAGACCTATTCTATTTTTCAATAATTTGACTTCGCCGCCAAACTCTAAAGAAGTTGTTTTTTCCGGTTTTAGATCCGCATTTGGAAGTGTAGAACTCAACGTTAAAAACCCGTTAGCACCTCCTGGTGCCAAAGTAGCCGTCCGAGATAATTGGAATGGATCAGTATCATTACCTACCTGTGCATAGGAAACTCGCAGTTTTAGAAAATCAAAGATATTCGGCAAAGTCACTAAGTCTGAAAGTATAGCACTCAAGCCTACTGATGGATAAAAATACGAATTGTTTTGAGCTGGCAGAGTCGATGACCAGTCATTTCTAGCCGTGATATCGAGGTAAATCGAATTTTTAAATCCAACATTTGCAAAGGCATATAATGAATTTACATCTTTAGGCGCACCTACCCCATAACTGGTCCGCGGCAGCTGAGTATTGGTGATTGCAAAAAAATTGGGTATTGTCAATCCATCTCCGGTGTTGGACGAAATACTTGAATTCCTTTGTTTTCGGATATTTCCGCCCGCATTTAAGCTGACTGATAAATTATTGGTTACCTGCTTGGAATACGTAGCTAAAATGTCGTTATTGATTTCTGCAGCTTCATTTTGGCTTATGATATATCGTCCATTGTTTGCAATGATATAACTGTCGTTGTAAAACTTCTCGTCCGATTTACCATAAATACGATCCATTGCTGATCGTACCATGACACTTAAGCTCGGAGTAAATTGATAAGTCAGCGCAGCTAATCCAATAATCCGGTCAGAAGAATTTTGTCGGACATTACGGTTGATAGTCCAATATGGATTGGCTCCACCATTGGAGCCAGGATTGTAGTAATGTTGTTTAGTATTGCCACTTGCATCCTTATATTCAAAGATTTCTAAGTCTTGCGAGCGGATATTGGGTAGGATACGATAGGCATGTCTGACCGGATTAGAAAAGTCTTCACCTTGAGCTAGTTGATTGCCGATGTCCTGACGGATAAAGTTTAACTTTGCCTCAAGTTTAAGTTTTGAATTGACCTGATTATTTACCCTAATGTGAGCATTGTGTCTTTTGAGTTCATTTGTAGGAACTACTCCACTTGCATTCGTATAGGTGTAGGAAAAATAGGTTTGGGTTTTAGGGGTTCCCCCACTGATCGCGAGACTAGTACCTAGGTTATGCCCAGTTTGAAAAAAATCAGCTACAGGATCACCACTAGCACTATAAGCATATGATTTGGTTGGGAAATTGGGATCTCTAGACCAATGCGCTACTGATGCCCCGTCCAAAGCTGGTCCCCATGCTTGTTCTGATCCTGGTGCATACTTGCCACCATTTCCTTGGCCAAATTTGGTCTGATATTTTTTAAGAAACAAAGGACTATCTGCCGTATACGATGTATTCACAGAAACATTAAACCCTTCTTTACCTTTTTTGGTGTTTATGACAATGGCACCATTTTGCGCTCGACTACCGTACAAAGCGGCTGCATTGGCTCCTTTAAGGACAGTGATAGATTCGATATCGTCTGGATTCACAGTAGCTAGATCCCCCAGAATCGGTACTCCATCCACTATATAGAGCGGTTGACTATTACCGGCTATAGATCGATTACCTCTTAGGATTACTCTGGATGCAGCACCTACACCAGATCCAGACCGTGCAATGGATAGACCAGCCACTTTACCAGAAAGGCTATTGATCACATTTAAATCTCTAGCCTGAGAGATTTCTTCCGTCCGCACGTTTTGAACAGCATAAGAAATTGCCTTTTTTTCACGGCTTATACCCAAGGCCGTTACCACAATTTCATCTAATAAAGCACCTGAATTTAAGGCAATATCTAAGGAGTTTTGCCCTGAATATTCTATCTTTTGCGCAGTAAACCCTATATAAGAAAAAGTCAATGTAGCTGTACTTTTCGTCAAATTGATAGAGTATTTCCCATCCACATCAGTTACGGTGCCATTATTTGTCCCTTCTTCTTGTACACCGACACCTGGCAAAGCTTCATTGTTTGAAGCATCTGTAACAGTGCCGCTGACTGTTTGCGTCCAGCTAAGCTGAGAAAACAATAGTAGTAGCAACACGAGTATTGAATTTGTAAAATTCGTTTTAAAAGATCTTGTACATTTATTCATATTTCCTTTTTTTTGTGAGAATCATGGTTTGCTAAAATTTATTCAATTGATTTCGATTTAGTTTTATTGCCTCTGCCTCTTTGGTTTAGTTTACCCAATTCGCTTAAAACCATATAACTCAGTAATTAGAATATTTACTAGTCTGGTCATCTCAATTGCTTGATTTTCAATAGTAAGACCACTTTATTTAGGTTCAAAAACTGTTGGTTTAACATTATTTTTACTATAATTAACACTAATATACTTACCATACTTCTTAAAAAGTAATTAAAAGTCAGTAAAACGTTATAGTAAAATATGAACGATGTGAGCCGTGAAATTTTAATGCGAGTGTATTTTTTGCATTTTAATTTTTATAAATTGGCTGTAATAGGTCGGTTATGTTTTGTAAGTCATTTGTCATCGAGCCGTCGTTTTTGGTTTTAATACAGGTTCCACAGGGTTGATATTTTATTTTCTTTCACCCTTCTAGGATTACTGATTTATGAATCTGTATCTTAGATTTTGATCTAACTTTTAAATTATGAAATGGCACAACTTTTCTTTTTGCATTTGGTTTGTCATGATAGGCTCTGTAGGCTGTTACTCTGGTAAAACCATCAAAACCACTATTCAGCATAATGGTGTGGCTAGAGTGGTTACTGTTTATGTTCCTAAAAAAATCAACGGTACTTCACCCGTGCCCCTTCTTTTGAATTTGCATGGCTATTCCAGCAATGCAGACGAACAGATGTGGTATGGTGATTTTCGAAAAATAGCTGATACCGCCAATTTTATTATTGCACATCCTCAGGGATTAAAGTATCATGATACTACCCATTGGAATACGGGAGGTTGGACTCCGGGCAGCACGGTAGATGATCTTGGCTTCTTAGACCAAGTCATTGTAGCAATGAATACTCAATATAAGATTGATCCAAAAAGGATTTATGCTGCCGGAATGTCAAATGGCGGCGAGATGAGTTATCATTTAGCCTGCCGTCTTACTCATAAGCTAGCAGCTATTGCCTCGGTATCTGGTGCCATGACTCCTGAGACTTTTCAAGACTGTCGCCCGAGCCGTGCCATTCCTATACTTCACTTACATGGCACTGCCGATAGTGTGGTCCCCTATGCTGGTGACGCCACCGCCATATCTATCTTGCGGGGTTTGCAATATTGGGTTAAAAAAAATGGCTGCGACTCAGTTCCTATAATAATTCACCTACCTAATAAAAACAATTCAGATTCAAGTACAGTGGATCACTTACTTTTTCGAGGGGTAGCGCCTGTCGAGCACTTTAAAATAATTGGAGGTCAACATACTTGGGCGGGTTCAACATTTAAGTTTGCAGGTACCAACTACGACATCAATGCATCCAATGAAATTTGGAAATTTTTTAATCGATATGATATGGATGGATTGAGAAAGGTATCTTCTGTTGATTGATCACAAGCCTAAAAGTTGCTATTGTGTTTTAATAAATCCCATAGGTTCACGTATGAATATATTTTTAATCTAAAATTCTAGCATATTTAAATGATTGATTCATCCGCTCATAGGACTCATCCAGTCGCCGTTGTATCAGGCGGTGCTTCCGGTTTAGGTTGGGCCATAGCTTCTGCTTTACTTCAGTCTGGTGCCACCGTCATCATCCTAGACCTCAAGGTAATTCCTCAGATAGAGGAGCTACACGCCGGCCATTTATTCAGTTACGTTTTAGATATCACACAAGAAGATCATGTAGCTGCTGCTATAACAGCGATAGTTGAAAAAATTGGTCGCATAGATATATTGGTCAATAGTGCGGGAATCACAGGTCTCACCAATATTAAAAGTCATCAGACACTTACAGATAATGTACGCTCAGTCTTCGAGATCAATTTTATGGGCAGCTATTTTACTACAAAACATGTCTTGCCTCATATGTTGAAGTTTAATTATGGTCGTATCCTACACATCGCTAGTATCGCTGGCAAAGAAGGCAACGCAGGTATGCTCGCATACTCAGCCTCTAAAGCAGCAGTGATCGGCATGACCAAGGTGATGGGTAAAGAATACGCCGAAAGCGGTATTACCATCAATGCAATAGCTCCTGCTGTGATTCGAACACCATTGGTAGATGAGATGCCAGTGGAGCAGGTCAAGTATATGACCGATAAGATACCTATGAAGCGGACTGGCACGTTGACAGAGATAGCCAATTTGGCATTGTACATTGTATCACCTCAAAATAGTTTCACCACAGGGTTTACATTTGACTTATCGGGCGGACGAGCAACCTATTGAATTCTTCGATTTGATTTATTCACCTTTTTGGTTCCTCAATCTGATCACACAATTTTCTAGACTTCGATATTGGTGATATCCGGCTTTCCAGATATTGCCTTTAGTACCATTGATACTCTCTGGACTTTTGTCCAGACCATGGCTATACCACTCTCCATGGACATGATCTATTAAATACCGATCGATGTAGGTCCATTGTTTTAAAAATTTATCATAATACTGTAATAGATCATTTGGATAGAGGTCAGCCATGATCAGCAAGGTATTAAGAGCTTCAGCCTGAGTCCACCAATTTTTCGTATCGTGTGTGATGGTGATCCCGGGTACATCTTTGAAAAAATATCCTTCATCATAAAATCCCCCTACCGTATCATCCCAACCTAAAAGCAGACATTGATCCACCATTTTTTTTGCTATGCTCCAGGTGACCGTATCATGGTGCCATCCTGCTATGTGTGAGGCTTCCATAAGGAGATAGGCAGTCTCAATATCATGACCCCAGGATACATGGTCCAGATTATGATGACGGAGTATACTTTCATGGCTTGAATCTTTAAAACTTATTGGAGTCCAATCAGGTTGGAAAAATAAAACAAGGTTTCCCTTTTCATTGACGATTTTATCCCGAATCAGATAGATCATTTCTTCGAGTCTCGTTTTTACTAATGGATCTGGCCATATCTGATACAGCTCGGTAAATGCTTCTAGCAAATGAATGGAGCTGTTTTGATCTTTATAGCCTAGATCTGAGGTAGAAGGAGTCGTAGTCAGGCGCAGCTGTTGTGCTCCATTGCAAGCTAGATGTTGATAGTATCCTTTGTATATGGAGTCATGGCTGTATCGCTCTAGGCATAAAAAAGATTTTTTGGCCAATGCTAGCGCTGCGGTATCTTGAGTAGCCTTGTAATATGCAGAAATGCCATATAATCCGAATGAATTTCCATAGGCTGTTTTGGAGGAATCACCTTTTGGCACCCCAGAGCGATCTACCAACTGGAAAAAGCCTCCATGCACCTTATCCCACATTTTATCTTTCAAAAAATCAAAGCCGTGGCGAGCAAAGTCTCCATATTTTTTTTGCTTGGGCCAATGAGTCTTTGCTTTTGAATTATTCCATAAATGCCGTGCTTGTGACACAATCATTTTGTCTTGGTTGCCTTGTGGTCTGAAGTCTTTATCAAAGGTGGATAGATATCCTCCATATGCTGTATCAATAGCAGCAGGATACCAGACATCGACCAGGTTGGATTGCAATAAATGTTCCATCGTGTCAGCCATCGCCAGCTGCTCAGCACCGTGATTAGTTTTTACAGGACCTGAAGAGCAATGATTTAATGCCAAAGCCAACAAGATGGGAAGTGACCAAAGGTGGATGTGCATATGATTGTTGAATTTTATAACTTAAATTTAGTGAATATATTTTTAGTGGATTATGAGGTATGAGGTATGAGGTATGATCCTCACATCCCCTACCTCAAACCTCAAACCTGATACCTCACCCCTCGCACTTATCGCACACTGTTGTATCAAAAACGAACACATAAAACTCAAAAAAATCGTTGTAAACAACTGGTAACCAATTAATTAATTTTGTGGCATATCATTTACTTTATCTATTGAGCGTTAGCGTTAGGAATTAGTTTATTTATCACATTTGATCATTTGGAATTAAAAGCCTCGTAAAATCAATCCTTTGAAATCACACAGAAACAATAAATCATCATGAAATTATTAAATTTCACGGCTATCTTTCGAAACCTTTGGAAAGGTAAAGTTTATGCTATCATCAATATACTCGGTCTTGCCATCGGCGTCACTGCCATAGTCTGGGCATTTCAGGACTATAGGTACGGCATGAGTTTTAATAATTTTCATTTGGATCAAGATCATATCTTCAGAGTAATTACAAAAAACGAAGGAAGCGAGCGATTTAATGGTTATTGTCCTTTGCCGTTGGCTGAGATTGGTAAAAAGGAGTTTTCGAGTATCAAAGAGACCGTTCGATTTGAAGTATTGTATACCTCGATTAAAGGAAATCAGGATGAAGCGTTTTCTGGTGCTGTTCAATTTACGGACCCTGCTTTTTTCGACTTTTTCAATTTTCCATTGCTGGAGGGCAGCGCTGATTTAAATGATCGTTCGGCGATACTTATCACTTTGGCTGAAGCAAAACGATTTTTTGGAAATACAAATCCTATTGGGCAAACTCTACTCTTGCATGCAGGAGAGACTTTTCAACTTCCACTGACAGTAAAAGGAATTTTAAAAGATCAACCGGTTAATTCATCTATCCAAATTAACTTAATCACCAATTTTGAGAATTATATTAAGAGCGATGGTACCCCGTTAAAATCAGATGACTGGTCTTGGATGGCGGATGCGATTTTTTTAAAATTGCCGAATGTAGCAGATGCAGGCAGATTAGCTCAGGACTTTAAAAAATATCTTCCACTTCAATACAATGCAAGGAAAGATATTAAAATCAAAGATTTTATAATCGAGCCTTTATCGGAAGTAGCTAATCATGATGATGAAAATATGGGAGCGAATGTCTTATATCCAAGGCCCAATGCATCCGCAATTTATGGTCCACTAGCTTTGGCGATTTTGATCTTATTATCAGCTTGTCTCAATTTTGCCAACACCACCGTCTCCAGATCAAATCAGCGACTCAAAGAAATGGGCGTGCGTAAAGTATTAGGTGGTACGAAGGGGCAACTCATCGTACAACAGCTTACTGAATGCTCTGTTATCGTCATACTAGCAGTTTTGTTATCAATCTTAATGAATCTCTGGTGGATTCCTAAATTCAACAGTATGTTTGAAGGTATCAAATTGTACGCCCACTATCTACAAGATATGCCCTTATTACGATTTATGATACTGATCCCATTTGTCATCACTGTCATTGCTGGTATCTATCCTGCATACTATATCAGTAGGTACAATGCGACACAGATATTTAGAGGTGGAGTAAGGCTGGGAGGAACCAATTTGTTTTCCAGATTACTTTTGGGTCTACAGATTGTGATAGCCTTTATCACGGTCACAGCTGGGTTTGCATTTGCCCGGAATGCCGCCTTCCAACGAGATTATGACTTTGGATTTAACGAAAAAAATATTATAGGTGTCATATTGCCTCACACCGTTTATGCGCCGTTTAAGAATGCTTTAACACGACTACCAGGTATTGAATCATTGGCAGGTAGCAACGGTCATTTAGGTTTTTCCTGGCGCAATTTTGCAAGTGAAGCGGCCGGTCTAAAAAAGGAAGTAAATTATTTGGAAGTCGGGGAAGGCTATATGGAGACCATGAACCTGCGGATTACCCACGGTAGGTCCTTCAATGAACAGAATGAATCAGATATTAATAAAAGTTTAATCATTCCGGCAAGCCTGTGCGCCAGTTATGGCTGGAAACCAGAGGAAGCACTCGGTAAACAAATGCGATTGGATACCGTAAACTACTCTATAATCGGGGTTAGCAATGATGTTATTATGGGAGGTTTTTTTTCCAAAACGGATCCTCCGGTCATAAGCTTCGGACCAAAAAATAAATATAGGCATTTGATCGTCAAGGCAGATCCTACAGTGCTTAAATCTGTACATGATCAGGTTAAAGCAAAATGGACCGAAATGTATCCATTAAAACCCTTTAATTCTTTTTTCCAGGATCGATTAGAAGCGGAAGCTAAAGATGTAAATAAAAGTGTTGCATTGATCTTTTTTTGGTTTGCTATAATCTCTGTGATATTGACATCTACGGGCATGTTTGCTCTTATTTCCCTTACAGTCTTGAAAAAAACAAAGGAAATTGCAATTCGCAAGGTAGTTGGGGCCAGCATGAAAGACATTCTGATCGTCATCAATAAAAGTTATTTTTTGATCTTCATCATTGCATCGTTCCTTGGTATTTTTGCAGGCAGTGCATTTACCAAACTCTTAATGGATGGCATCTTTAAAGTAAATATCGGTGTGAATGGTAGTACTATTGCGCAATCATTCTTTGGTATTTGTATTTTAATACTACTTGTGATTGTTTTAAAATTAATTCAGGTCGATAAAATGAAGCCGGCATCCGTTTTAAAGTCCAACCAGTAAAGATTCAGATATGATCAATGTGAAGCTTAACTATTTTCCATTCGTTTAGGTTTAATTCAATATTTGTATATGAAATTTGCCAATACTTGTTTTTTGTTTTTAGTATGCTTCCACTTTGTTTCAGCGCAGTCTAATGCCGATCAATCCGGCGTGACCCGGGCTTTGTTAAATTATATTGAAGGTTTTTATGAAGGTGACACCGCCAAGCTTATCGCCTCACTCAAACCTTCCTTGCATAAAATAGGATATTGGAAAAATAAAGAGACAGGGATTTATGATTATGATGGGCAAATGACATACGCAGAGGCAATCGCCTATGCGAAGTCTGTCCAGACAAAGAAAAGTTTTGCTAAATCAGATGCTCCTAAAAAGGTAATTGTATTGGATATCCATGAGAAGACGGCTGTAGGAAAAGTATATGCATGGTGGGGTATTGATTATATTTTGTTGAGCAGACAAGGAAACCAATGGATGATAGAACAAGTGCTTTGGGAAGGACCTAATAATCAAGTAACCACCAATAAATAAGGAATACGAAACAATGATTGACCTAAAAAATATATTTAAATGGATAAATATCGGGGGTGCCCGAAATTTTATCCTACGCGATTTGACTTTGCATATTAGTGAAGGGGAATTTGTATCCATCATGGGCCCTTCCGGATCAGGTAAAACGACTCTGCTCAATGTGATCGGTATGCTGGACTCCTTTGATGAAGGGGAGTATAAGTTCCTCCATGAAGAAGTGCATCGCATGAAAGAAAGACAACGTACTCAACTGTATAAACAATATATTGGATTTGTTTTTCAGGCTTATCACCTTATTGATGAACTCACCGTGTATGAGAATATTGAAACGCCACTGCTGTATCAGGATGTAAAAAGCAGTGAGCGTAAGGCGTTAGTCGCAGATATGTTGGATCGGTTTAATATCGTGGGTAAAAAGGATTTATTTCCGAATCAACTCAGCGGCGGTCAACAACAGTTGGTAGGTATAGCTCGAGCCCTGATCGCCAAACCCAAACTAATATTGGCAGATGAACCCACAGGCAATCTCAATAGCAAACAAGGGGAGGAGATCATGACCGTTTTTAAGGAGTTAAATACTCAAGGAGTGACCATTATTCAGGTGACTCACTCCGAAAAAAATGCTACATATGGTAGTAGAGTAGTGGAGCTTTTGGATGGGAGAATCAATAATTAGTAAATCAATACATATTTCTTTATACATGCAAATCTTTAAGGCGCTTTTTCCGATTGTTCTGTTTCTAGCTTTCACTTCAGGCTATTCCCAAAAATTATATACGTTACAGGAGTGCATCGATATGGCTATCAAAAATAGTCAGGCGGTCAGACGCTCTGCACTTTTGTTAAAAGATGCTGCTGTAGATGTATCGCGTGCCACTAGCGCCAAAATTCCTTCTTTTGATGCCGGCATTGGCCATGGCCTTAATTTTGGTAGAAGCATCGATCCATCCACCAATGATTTTATCAATGAACGAATCACCAGAGGAGGCATGTCAGCTCAAGCATCGCTGCCATTGTGGCAAGCAGGAAACATCAACCATACGATCAAGCAAGCACAATACGCTCAAGAAGCATCCAGGTGGGCTTTGAAAAACGAAGAGGACAACTTAAGACTACAAGTGACTTTGGCTTATATGCAGTTATTAAATAACAAAGAATTGGCCAATAGAGGACTGCAGCAGGAAGAAGTCACTCGAGAGCAAGTACAAAGGCTACAAAATTTAAATGTACAGGGTGCCGTACTACCTCATGTTTTAACAGACATGCAGGGTCAATATGCCGTGGACCAAATGAACACTGTAGATGCTAAGCAAGCTATTAGAATCGCAAAATTGACCATATCACAGTTAATGAATATACCTTTTGATGAAAACACAGATGTTGTAGCGGAAAATAGTAATGTTGCAATAGATCCTCCAGGTACCCAGCTCAATTTTGAAAGAGCATTTAGCCAGCATGCATTCATCAAATCGGGCGAGTTTCAGATTAAAAGTGCTGAATCATCTTTATCGGCCGTCAAAGCACAACGATACCCAAGGTTGATGTTAGGGGCGGACTTTGGATCAAATTATTCCAGCGCTTATACCATAGCAGGAGAAAAAGTGGGTTATCCTCGGCAATTATCTAATAATTTTAATTATGCAGGATATTTTAGTTTAGGGATTCCTATTTTAGATAATTATAGAGTGAGATCAAATATCCGAAAAGCAGAACATGCCATTGAATTAGCCCATGTAAATATGGATTGGACTAAAAACACAATACAACAGCGTATCGAAGAAGCCAAATTGCTGCAAAAGAATGCTATTGAACGGTATACCTTGATTGAGTCTCAGGTAAAGGCCTTCTCCGAATCTTTTCGTATCGGTGAGATTCGATTTAATGAAGGCGCCATTCATGCTGTAGAGTATCTTATAGCCAAAAACAATCTTGATCGGGCTCAAAATCAATTAATCACTTCTAAATATGAGTGGGCATTTAGAAATAAAATCCTGGAGTTTTATTCGAGTATACAGTAACTGTTCAAGAGTATTCTTTGAAAAGGAATTGTTAGCCACTGGATTTTACTAAATCCATTGCATTTTGTCTTAGGATCGGATGTCTGATGCAATCAGCCTAATGTTGTATTACAAACTTCTGTTGCCCTGCAAAATTCCCACCCGCTATTTTTACGATGTACATTCCTGTTGGAAATAGTTGCGTGTCGATTTTGGTCCGTGTCTCAACACCTGAGGATTGGATGGTAAATCGATGTTGAAGACGACCATCCAGGGTATAGACTTCACCTTTATAGGTTCCGGCTTTTGGTAGTTGGCTCCACACATAGATCTGTTGATGAGCTGGATTAGGAGTGATCTGAATCTGTATGGGGGTGATCGATTCGTTGCGATTGGCTAATATGAGCTGCGGCTCTACGATAGTGCCTTTGGCGGGAGCTTGAGCACACACGGTCGTACCACCTTCGTAACTCACACAAGCCTCACTGTTGTAATTAAACATATCAAAGATTTCCAGATCGTCAATAAACCATCCTAAAACCCCACCTACATTATTGGATCCAAATCTAAATTGTAAATAAAACTCTTGATTTTTATAATCCGTAAGATCTATATACGTGGGGATAAATACTTTTGAATCTCCATAGAAAGCCCGAAGTTCAGGGATTGGAATAGCAAAATACGATAAAGGCCCACTGTACGAGTTGCGAAATATTTTTTTACCAAGATCAGTAAAACTACTTCCTTGATCTGTGGACACTCTCAAGATACCTCCATCAAAAGCATGTTGAATATTGTAGCGATGATAAAATCGCATCACCGGCTGTTTAAGATCTTTGACATTAAAGGGTTTGAACGGATTGAGAGTCTGATCATTATCTGCAGCTAGGTTAGGTACATGCCAGCTCTTTTTACCGCTGCGCGCTACCGCATCTGTAATTTCCCAGATCCCACTGCCTTCCAGAGATAATACATCATAGTTGAACTCTGTATTCTCCATACTGTCTATAAAATGGGTCTTGGAGGCTAAAGATTTGCTTGATTTTAATTTGTATGTAATTGAGATTGATCCACCGGGTAGCAGTTCCGGATGTATATATTGTACGGTATTGCCAGCTTGAGTGAGTACCATTTCTGAAGAATTTGGTATAAAAGTGGCTTCTGCAGGTATAAGATCATTTACCACCACATTTTTAGCCGTCGTCTTAGTATCATTTCGTACAGTAATGCGTACTGTGATGTCATCTCCTGCTTTGATGGATGGCGTCATTTCTTTGTTGATTTTGACCGTAGCGATACAATTTGGAGGCATATCGTAAGCTTCTATTCCATCTGCGCGATTGGTGGCACTACCTTGTTTGGCAGATAGCCCTAGGCCTCTTCGGGCAAAAGCCTCCCAAATAATGCATTGATTTTCACCATTATATAAAAGTTGATCTGCTTGCAGGATAGCGTCACGCCCATCTATAAAGCCCGGACTACAGGGCTGTATTTTTAAGCCTTCAAACACCAATCGGATAGCTTTGTTATTGCCACCATTGCCTTTATAAAGGTCTGGATCCCAGCCATGTTTTTTGCTCATCTTCCAATACATCTCCCAAAGCATCAGGGTCCATATTTCACCTAAGGCATGTGGAGTCTCTGTGGTAAAAATGTCTTCATAGGTCTGATCATTTATACTAAAATCAAGAGTATAAGGATATTTTCGAATGCCTCGTCCAGAGACCTCTTGTTGTAATGGAAATGTACCAACCCCTTTTGTGGTTAACTCCGTTTCTCCAGGTCTGATCGTCGTGACCAAAGTAAAAAAGTCACTCCAGCCTTCACCCATCTGTTCATCATTACCGAGACACCCCGAGTTTGACGGGCCACCTGCCAAACGGGTAGAAATGCCATGGCCATATTCATGAGCTATGATCCCATTGTCAAATGAAGCATCCTTCTCCAGAGACCCATTGGTAGTAGGCTTTTGAAATGCTATTGTGATCGCTTGAATATTTTTTTTCAAAAAATTGCCATCCACTGAACCAACCGAGATGACAGGGATGGTCACATTGCAAGGTGCCGGACTGACGGCGGCCATAGAGTTTGGGGTATTCTCATAATTGGCTATGATGACGGCAATCGCGCCGGCATTTTGTGCAAAACACGCTTTTTGGTGAAAAAAACAATCGCCTCTATCGATCAATGCAATTTTGCCCCTCACTTCAGCAGCATTGGTTAATGCTTTACAGCCTAATGTAGGCGTAGACGAGCCATCGGAAACGAGGGCTAATTTGCCAGATAAAATCACAGATGAAATAGGGATCCCAAAATCTGCTGTACCAGTTTCAAATTCAGTAGCCAAACTGGCTGGCTCTGTTAGTTTTAAAAGTTTTGATCCACTGACATTCCATACAAACATGCGCATACGGCCATTGGAGCCATCGGCAGGAGGTAAAAAATCTGCATTATTCCTGATTCGACTATTATTTGCTCCATATTGGGCAAGCGCTATCACCCCATCATTCCCTTTCCCTTTGCCGGTAAAATTTTTGACTTGATAATTTCCACCTTGTTCAGTCAATCCGTATTGATATGCAAAATCATGCATCACATTATTCATATAAAATAAATTCACCACGCCAGCACTTTTATTTTCTACAAGAGTGCCACTAGGGTTATAGGGATAATCGAATACTAGATTAACCCCACCGGTTGGTTCATCCCCAGCTGAGATATAATTACTGTCAGGATCTGCAAATGCATGGACATTATTACCACGCGTAATCGCATACTCGGTGGCACCATCATTATGCCATCCCATCGGGGATGCTCCTAGTTCGGATGGATCTGATACCAAATTTGAAGGACCATCATTCGGCGCGCTGGCTGGCAAAGACCACACTCTATATTGTGATGCAACCGGATTGAAAGGTAAAGCAGGCGCACTCACCATTTTATGATGATCATGATATCTGCCACAGGCCAGGGTTTGGTTTTTCTTTTCAAAAACATTACCAGTTGTCGCATCAATATAATTTTCCCAATAGTCACCATCTGCTTCATGGATACCTACCTTCCAGTACAAAACAAGTTTGTTTTGAATTTGTCGATAGACCAGTTGCACAGGAATGTTTTCAATGATCCCTTCCATTTTTTGATAGAGCCATTGATGAGCGCTTTGCTCCTCGATGACCTTTGGTTTAGCCCTTAAATACATTTTGCCGATAGAATTAGTGACGGCGACTAGCGCAGCATCAGAAGAAGATATTGCGGCGGTTTGTTGTTGCACTTGGCTGTTTACATTCCGTACCCATCGATCTAAATTGCTATAAACAGGTTGTCCTTTTTTGAAAATGAAATTAGCCAATGCTAGATCGATCGGGATAGCACCTACATTTTGTTGAGCATAGACATAAGTCAAATCAAACTTTTCGTCGGTGTAGGCATCTGTGATTTTAAAATGTTGCAGATCGGATGGCTGAAAATCATCTTTGGCAATTTTGGATTGTAGGATTGAATTGATCTTGGTATCATATGATTGGCTGTAGGTCAGAGGTGAGCCAATCAACATCGCAATAACTGAAAAAATGCTTTTATTAAATGAAGTCATGAAAAACCGTAGTTTTATGGAAACAAATTTAAGATTAATTGTGCCCTATTTTGAAACTATCTTTGTGGTACAAAAGTTGTAAATTCTTATCTACTTTAAGCTAATATTTTGTTAAATACCAAAGGACAAATTATCTACGGCAAACATCCTGTTTTGGAGGCTCTAAATGAAGAAATGCCTATAGAAAAGATCATGGTACTGCAAGGTACTCATGGTGAGTTAGAGAAAATGTTGCGGGAAAAATGTAAGGAAAGAGCCATTCCGCTGCAGCAAGTGCCCAAAGAAGTACTTTACAAATTATCAAATGGCAATAATCATCAGGGATTATTGGCGGTCATCGCCCCAATAGAATATCAGGATCTTAAGGGTCTGCTACCGTTTATCCTCGCCCAAGATCGCAATCCTTTATTTATCATGCTGGATCGGATCACGGATGTACGCAATCTGGGTGCTATAGCTCGTAGTGCTGAGCTCCTGGGAGTAGATGCCATCATCGTATCGGCAAAGCATAGGGCCCGGATCGATGACGAAGCCATCAAAGCCTCCGCAGGGGCGCTGTTAAAGGTAGCAGTATGCAGAGAAAATAGTCTTTCTTCTGCCATTGATATACTGATTGCGCATGGAGTAAAGATAGCAGCAGCAGATGCTAAGGAAGGCATGCCCATTCATTTGGTGCCATTTAATCAACCCTGTGCTTTATTGATGGGATCAGAGGACGAAGGCGTACATCCTGCCTTATTAGAGAAAAGTGATTATCGATTCCAAATACCTCAAATAGGTACGATCGATTCCTACAATGTATCTGTGGCTGCAGGGATAGCGTTATATGAAGTTTACAATCAAAGACACCATATTCGATGAAAAAACAATTGTTTATTTACAAATACATTTTGCTGGGATTGGGACTTGCATTGGTGGCATCCTGCTCCAGTAGCAAAAAAAGTACCGGAGCCTCGACACTACCAGTGGAGCATACCCCATTGGACAAATCCTTATTATGGGAGATTACCGGCAACGGTCTAAAAAAACCATCCTACGTGTTTGGAACGATACATATCATAGGCAAAGAAGATTTTTTTTTCCCACAAACTTTGCTGGATAAAATAACAGCATCCGATCAATGCACCTTTGAAATAGATATGGATGAGATGTCGTCGATGGAGTCGATGATGAAAATCATAGGCAAAGCGTTTATGAAAGATGGTAAGTCATTGCGTGATCTTATTACAGAAAAAGAGTATGCTGAAGTAGAAGCCCATTTTCAATCGAAGGGACTGCCCTTACAGATGTTGGATAAAATGAAGCCTATGCTCTTGGCCACTTTTGCATCGATGGATCTCGGTGGCGACGGTGGTATGGGCGATAGTAAATCCTATGAAATGGAAATCTATGCCAATATCAATGAGCAGAAAAAAACCTCTAATGGTTTGGAGACGGTCGAAGATCAACTGGCTTTATTCGATAGTATCCCATACGGTGCCCAAGCCAAAATGCTCATGGAAAGCATACGATCTTCCAATCAAGAAAATGAGGAGTATAAGATGATGATCGCATTGTATAAAAAGCAAGATGTGGATGAATTAGCCCGTGTTTCTGTAGCGGGTGACCAAGGGGTAGATGGATTTGGGGAGCTTTTTTTGTATCGACGCAATCGCAATTGGATTCCACGCATGACGACCATGATGACTGAGAAATCTACCTTTTTTGCGGTAGGAGCTGGACATTTAGGCGGGCCTAAAGGAGTACTCAATTTGCTTAGAAAGTCAGGGTATAAGATTGCTGCTATAAAAATGGTGGCTGGGTCTAAGACATTATAATTCAAAATTACCCGGTCCCATCATGAAAGATCTGCAGTTTCAAACGAAAGCAATACACCAAGGACACCAAGTCGATGACGCTTTTGGAGCAGTGACGATGCCGATCATCCTGAGCACTACATTTGAACGTGGAGCAGATGGTCAATTTATAGTGGGAAGAGATATCTACAGCAGATCATCCAATCCTAATCGGCGTGCAGTAGAAGTCAAACTGGCTGCTTTGGAAGGCGGTGATCAAGCCATTGCTTTTTCATCGGGTCAGGCAGCTACGATGAGCATTATTCATCTTTTATCTCCCGGTGATCATGTGATCATACCGGACGACATCTATTACGGTACCAAAGTCATTTTACAAAATTTATATCAGCGATGGGGTTTAACATTTGATGCAGTAGATATGACGGATGTGCTCAAAGTAATTGCTACGATCACCGAGCGTACCAGATTGATCTGGATCGAAACCCCGTCCAATCCCGCATTAAAAATCACAGATATCAGAGCAGTGACAACTCTGGCTAAAACGCACAACATCCTAGTAGCTTGCGATAATACTTGGGCGAGCTCCTACTTTTGCCGACCACTGGATATGGGTGTAGATATCGTGATGCACTCGACGACCAAATACTTTGGTGGCCATAGTGATATTATAGGTGGCTGCATTATACTCCGGGATCGACCGGACCTAATTATAAAAATCAGAGATTTTCAGACCTTAGGCGGGGCAGTGCCCTCGCCATTTGATTGCTGGTTATTATTCCGCAGTATGGCTACATATCCCATTCGTATGAAAGTGCATGGCGAAAATGCAATGCAACTTGCTACCTACTTTAAAAATCATAGTAAGATCGAGCAGGTGCACTATCCCGGATTGGCTAGCAGTCCGTATCACAAAGTCGCTGCTACACAGATGCAACATGGTTACGGTGGCATGCTTTCGATTATTGTACGAGGCGGCGCCGAAGCTACTTTAAAACTCGCT
>JANOWJ010000182.1:0-14787 GCA_031417835.1 Saprospiraceae bacterium
ATAATATTTTAGTATCGGCACGGTCATCGCCATTGAGATCCTGAGTCAACCATAAAGCAGCATTTTCTACGATTAATGCACCTTGCGCCACTATGGCTATCGCTCGTGGGAGAATTAAACTATCCATATAGAGGGTAGCAGAATCCATGACCCCATCGTTGTTTACATCATTCAATATAGATACTCTGCCTATACGATCTTTTTCTCCTTTTCCATCGATATCCGGCATGAACCCACGCATTTCTACGACCCACAATCTGCCGTCTTCATCAAAAGTCATCACCACTGGATCTTGCACCATAGGCTCTGAGGCTACCAGTTGGATCTTAAGGCCTGGTTCGATGACAAATGTTTCTAATTCTTGTTCAGGAGTGAGCTCCGGAGATGGGTTGCTATCCCTGGAGTCTAAAATGGTCTCTTTGCACCCTGCGCACATCAGTAGTATCCAAAGACATACTTTAATAGTTGGATTCAGTTTACTTATAAGCGCACAGGTTACTATACTGGTACTCCGATAAATTGGAGTACGAAGATGTTCTGCACGGATATCAGTTGACAAGAAGATCACACTTTTAACGGATCAGGATGTACCCACGGTTTGCGGTAGGCCCTTTGCAATAATTTATTGGCTCCTGGATCACCTATGATCATTCGTTTTTTAGGATCATATTTTAAGATCCTTCCGGTCTGCATCGAGTGATTGGCTAGAATACAACAAGCCGTAGAGATATGACCTTCTTCTATATCTGCTATGGGTTTGCTTTTATCGTCTATTGCTTTCAAAAAATCTAACATATGCAATCGGGTAGCAGGCGCCGCATTCAATTCGATTCTGTCTTCTGTAAGATCTTCAGGATATTTTTCTTTTTCAAATACTACATCTTTATGTATAGGTTTGGCTCCATCGCCATATGGGGTAAAATCACAACGCATAGTACTACCTCTGAGCATTCCTTTTTCGCCATACAGTGTAAATGACCAAGGATAATCCGGATCAGATGGAGTCCCCCAAGATCGATGTTGCCAGACACAATCTAAATCATCATATTTGAATATAGCAGATTGGGTATCAGCTATGTTGGATTTACCTTCTTTCTGTACATAGATCCCCCCGGTAGAAACGATACTTTTGGGCCAACCCAGATTGAGCATCCACCTAACCGTATCAAACATGTGTACGCACATATCACCCATGATACCATTGCCATATTCCATAAAGGTACGCCACCATCGGAGATGAGGTAAACCATCGTAAGGCCTGAGTGGTGCTGGCCCCGTCCACATCTCATAATCCAAAAAATCCGGTACTTGCTCTAGAGGCGGGTTACCATTATTGCGCATATGGAAGTAACAACACATTTCTACATGAGATACTTTGCCAAGCAATCCCGCATCTACTATATTTTTCTTGACATCGATCAAGTGAGGGGTGCTTTTACGCTGAGTACCTACTTGTACTACTTTATTATATTTTCTTGCTGCCGCTACCATTGCTTCCCCTTCCATGACATCGACGCTGATGGGTTTTTGTACATATACATGAGCACCAGCTTTGACGGCATCGATCATCTGTAGGGCATGCCAGTGATCAGGAGATCCTATGAGTACGATATCAAACTTATGATCTTGCAACATTTTGCGATAATCGCCGTAGAGTTGAGGGGTCTTCCCTGATTTTTGTCGCTGACTGACTATGGTCGCGGCACCATTCAACATGTTTTTATCTACATCACACAAAGCCAACACTTCGGTGGGCGCCACTTGCATCAATCGAAACAAATCACTTTTGCCATACCAGCCTGCACCGATCAGTCCTACTTTGAGCGGACTCGCTGGATTCATCAAGTCCAGACCTCTAGCACCAAGTGCAGTATATGCCAGGGATGCTGAAGTCGATTTAATAAAATCGCGTCTATTGATATTAAATGAAAACATAGCTATAAGGTTTATTAAAAATCGTTATTAAGGTAACAAGAAAATTGGAAATCAGATGCATTTGTCATTATAGTATAATCTGAGGATAAAATCGTCCAATTAATAAGGCACTATTAGCTGAGCCGCCTAGAATTTCTAACCAAAACACTCTAACGCTGCACTGCATATATTTTTTCTTGACGACCATCGATGTACCTAAATATCTTGCCGTCAAAAAAACCGTCTTGCTCCAACATGATGCGTATCATTTTATTATTCCACTCTGGTATGGCTGCCGAAGCATTCAATTCAATAGAATAAGCCGTATTGGGGTACATCGGGTAATCACCTGGGCCAATAGTCTTACCCTGATTATCCCACATACCTATCGTAGGTCCGGCCGCATGACCATGGGACCCGATGGGATGAGTATAGATCGAGCCGGTGATCCCTTCTTCTTTAGCTTGTTTGAGTGCCGCTGCCAAAATCTCATTGCCCGTTTTGCCCATTTTAAAATTTTCTGTCAAGATATCCTGAAGCCTATTGGCTTGTTTAAAAGCATGTTGTAAGTATGTAGGTACTTCTTTTTCACCGGGTTTTAATACATAAGCGTGCTCCTGCATATCGGTATTCAATCTTAAGTATGTGATGCCAAAATCTACATGTAATAGGTCGCCCGGTTGAATAATTTCTTTAGCTGGACGCTTGGAAAAAGTGCGGAGATGATCAAAGCGTCCGGTGTCAGGCCGCTGAATATCAACGGTAGGATGAAACCAGGTATCTAAGCCCAGATCGGTAATTTTTTGCCGATACCACCACACCACATCATCAGTGGTGGTGTACCCAGGCTGAATAATTTCGTGACTAAAGCCTTGCCGTACAATGAGATGAGAGATCCTGGCGATATGTTCATACAACTCCATTTCTTTGGGAGACCGGGTTTCTAGCCAAGCTACCGCGAGTTTTTCTGCGGAATGTACTCTTGTTTTATATTGACTCGGTATCTTAGTCATGAATTGGTCATATTCAAAATGACTCAATCCATCTGCGTGCGCATAATTGGCTGAAAAGTTAATGCCGATTTTCTTAGGATTTTTCTTTTGAATAGTCTCTATCAAAGCATCCCATTGATCAGGATAGACATTAAGATCCCATGAAGCTTTGAGGAGGCCTACATCATACCTGGCAATGGCTAGCTGCTCCACTGCTACCCCATTATCATAAAACACCATAACTGTCCTTCTACGCGCACTGATCCATTCAGCAGGAAGCATGGTTTTCATGACAGGATCTTCGTGATATTCTCTCGAGATGAGTATCCACATATCAAAGCCTTCCCGACGCATCAGTGCTGGCAAAAGATTGGCAAATCGATCAGCCAGAATTTCATTGATGACTTCCGCCCGATCTCGTTGATGAAGGATCAATGGCAGGTCTTGCGCTTGCATACATGTGGTATACCAAACAAATAAAATCAGCACTCTTTTCATGTTGAAAAAAATTTTCAGAAAGATACTAAATGAATTTTAGTCAGATTATGAAGGTCTTGGAGCCCCTTCACCCTAACAAAATTATCCTAAATCTATTCAACCATTCCCGCCTATCTTTGTTGTGTTGTTTACGATATGATGCACTGGTTTTTTGGAAAGAAAGATCCTAAACTTGAAGGTGGAACGCCGTTCGATAAGCTTTTTAAGTTATTTAAAGAACTATTATTACACACCTCCGGTGATGTGACAGAAGCATTATCCTGGCTTACCGAGCTCGATAAAAAGTATAAACTCACGCAGGAAGATTACGGAGTTGCCGATTTTATCAGAGATTTGATCGATAAAGGGTATATCAACGAAAATCGTCAAGGAATTATAGATCACAATCCCAGTGCCAAACTGGAAATAGCTCTGCGCCGCACAGCCCTGGATGACATTTTTGACCAACTTAAAAAAAGTAAAAAAGGTGATCATAACACTCCTAAATCAGGGTTCGGTGACGAATTCACTTCAGAAATTAGGCCATACGAATTTGGAGACCCTCTGGATCAAATAGCCCTTACTGAATCCATCAAAAATGCACAGATAGCGCACGGGGTAGAAGAACTTACCCTGCAAGAAAGTGATTTAGAGGTCTATGAGACTTATTTTCAATCCCAGACCAGTACGGTCCTGATGATTGATATCTCGCACTCGATGATCCTGTATGGTGAAGATCGTATCACGCCAGCTAAAAAAGTAGCGTTGGCGCTATCTGAACTCATCACAACTAGATATCCGAAAGATACCCTCGACATCATTACTTTTGGTGACGACGCTCAGGAGATTCGTATGAAAGATCTACCCTATCTTAAGGTAGGACCCTATCATACGAATACAGTGGCCGGTTTGGAACTTGCTATGGCCATTCTGAGGCGCAGAAAAAACCCCAACAAACAGATCATGATGATCACAGATGGCAAACCCACCTGTATCAAAGTGGGTAAAAAATACTACAAAAATGCATTTGGCATGGATCGCAAAATCGTCAACAGGACTTTAGCATTAGCGCTCACCTGCAGAAAATTGCACATCCCGGTGACTACGTTTATGGTCGCTCGGGATCCATATCTTCAACAGTTTGTAGATGCATTTACCCGGGCCAATAACGGGAAGGCTTTTTACAGTACGCTAGATACATTGGGCGAGTTTATCTTCATGGATTATAAAAAAAGCAAAAAAAGAAAACGATAAGCTCTGATTTAAATTATCCCTACAACATTGACTCCAATTACTCTATAATTTGTTCAAGCACTAACACCAATAGCTATTTTTTAAAGGTCTGCATTCCATCAATTTATTCTACACTTAATTGTCAATCCTTATTATGATCAATCCCCTAAATATCAACACCCTTGGCGAGCTCAAAGCCTCGGGTTACCAATCAAAAGCCATCAAAGATGAATTGCGCGATAATCTGATCGCCGCTATTAAAAACAAGATCAATGTCTTTGAAGGCATCCACGGTTTTGATGATACCGTCATCCCTGATCTGGAGCGCGCTATCCTCTCGAGACACCATATTCTCCTGTTAGGATTGCGGGGGCAGGCCAAGACCCGACTGGCACGATTATTAATAAGACTGCTAGATGAATACATTCCTGTAGTCGAAGGCAGTGAGATCAATGATGATCCGCTGGCTCCCCTTTCACCGCATGCAAAGGAACGCATCAAAGTCCTTGGTGATGAGACCCTCATCAACTGGATCCATCGTGATGAACGCTATGTAGAAAAATTAGCTACGCCTGATGTCAGTATCGCCGATCTCATCGGAGATATCGACCCGATCAAAGCTGCCAGCCTCAAACTGCCTTATGCTGATGAACGGGTGATCCATTATGGCCTCATCCCTAGAGCCAACCGATCTATATTCGTGATCAATGAGTTACCCGATCTGCAGCCTCGTATCCAGGTATCGTTGTTCAATATATTACAAGAAGGAGATCTCCAGATCCGCGGATTCAAAGTGCGATTGCCATTGGATATCTTATTTCTATTCACTGCGAATCCAGAAGATTACACCAATCGAGGCAGCATCATCACACCGCTCAAAGATCGGATAGACAGCCAAATCATCACGCATTACCCACTCGATATGGAGACAGCGATGAAAATCACCCACCAAGAATCCCGTGTCAATCCGGAAGAAAAAAACATTGTAGTTCCGCATTTGCTTAAAGTCCTGCTGGAACAAATTTCCTTTGAAGCCCGCACAAGCGAACTCGTAGATATCAATAGTGGGGTCTCAGCCCGACTCGGTATCAGTGCCTATGAAAATCTCGTAAGTGCTGTAGAGCGACGCATGCTGAAAAATAATGAATCTTCAGGAGTAGCTCGTATAGCTGATTTCGTCGGGGTCCTACCTGCGATCACTGGCAAAGTAGAACTCGTATATGAAGGGGAGCAACTCGGCCCTTATAAAGTGGCTTTTGAGTTACTCAATAAAGCTATCAAAACCGAATTTCTCAAATACTTTCCGCATCCGGAAAAAATGAAGAAAAACGATCGTGATCCTTATGGTGTTATTAAAGCCTGGTTTGCCGGAGAGCATGATCTTAAAATGTCAGTCGACGCTACGCAAACTGATCATGAGGCATCGCTGGCTCAGGTATCCGGTCTAGAGCGACTCATGGCCAAAGCAGCGGATGTCGCTGATGAAGAGAAGTCAGTGTATAAAGAACTAGTATTGCATGGGCTGGCATCATTCAATATTTTGAATAAGGAATTGCATCAGACTAGGATAGAGTTTAGTGATTTGTTGGGTGATATGGGCGAGAAGGGTTTGGATGATTGAGGTATAATTGCTTCTGTTAAATCGAATCAATTTTAATTAGAAAAGTATAGATGCTAAATATTAAATTTATTATACTTTGCCTATTCCTTACATCTTGCAATTCATCCTATTTATCAATTATTCCAAAAGCAGAGTTTAAAACTAGGTCTACCATCGATTTTTGTGATTTACCAAATCATAAAAATCAAATAATAAGACTCAATGCATTTATCAGGGTGAACAAGAATATTGGGGTGCTACTTCAATCCTCCATTGCGCTACAAAACAAGATGCTGTACATCTATCCTTTGATTCTCTTTATAATAACAAAAAGGGTGTTCGGAATACATTAAAAAAAAGGAAATGGCATCATTATAATCCAAAACGCATTAGAAAATTAACCTTGATAGGGAAATATGTAAATGATGATGTTGGCTATGGCCACTTAGGCTTGTATAAATCCCAGATTGATGTCTATCTTCAAACTAAAAATTATAAAGCCTGATGAGAGAAGATGAACTTCTAAAATACCATTTAGTTTTGAATAGAAGTTTATAAGCTAAAGTCAGCCACAAAACTACTTTACCAACCCCTATAGCGCATCAATCATCTTGTGCATATCTTCTTTATTCATACCCAGCGTAGCTTGAAGTCGAATAAACATATGACTCTTTTTCCCCTCTTCAAATTCAAAATCAGCTTCTGTCAAATTTGAAAATTTTTCTTTGAGTTTTCTTTTCTGTTCTATCCAGTTTCCTTTTATTCTTGTAACCTTCATTCGAGATAATTTTTTAAAAATTGGTTTTACTTAAAATGCAGTTTAATGACCTCGCGTTCCTGTTTCTCTGAAAGTGGTCCAGAGTTTTTGACATTAATTTTAATATTTGCATAAAGAAGATCGTCTTTGATGAGGCTAAACAATTCATCTTTAGCTTCAGCAGGACCAAATAATAAAACTTCATTAAATTCTAGGATTTCTTTGGCCAAAATTTTGTAATAATCCGATTGCAAAGGCTGTGCAGCATTGTGCAGGAAACTTTCACCTTTGACTAGGTGATCCTTTTTGTTGTTGATAGGATTATTCGAATCGGGTTGATCCGGGTGAACTCCTTCATAATGATACTCTTTTAGGTGGGCATGTGTATGATCCATCCAGATACCCAGTCTTTTTCGAAATTTCATAAGTTTATTTTTTTTCGTGAAATAAAACAATAGTGATCTGACCTACATGAGGCACTGAAGGAAACCCATTCACACATGAAGATGCGAGTGCAGCAGCAGTCTTCAGGTCATTTTTTCATAGGCTTTTACAAAACGGGTTGAAAGGAATTTTGAAGCAGCAATGGCTCTTGTAATGCGATTATTCCTTTTTTAATTGAATACTGATCTGAGCTATCATTTCAGATCCTCTTTATTTTTACCATTTATTCCATTCTGACTAATCCGACGCTTTTGACCACAATCGTGGATATGTCGATTTGGTAAAGTTACGATTAAAATAATGGTTTTCAATATATTCCGAGAGATTTCCGGTACCTAAATACCACTCATAAAGTTAAATAGTATCCGAAATGTCTCAACTGGTCCGAAATAAAATGAGCGGTATAGTCGTCAGATCAATTCGATTTCCAGACCTTCTTTGGCCATTGCAAAGGGAAAATCAGGTCTTATAATTTTTCGGAGCGTGTAGTCTATCTCGTCTAGCTGATCATCGGTCCTCGATGGGTCGTGATGACCCAGCAAAAGCCGCTTTGCTCCCACCAACGAGGCAAATCTGATGGCATCTTCTTGCCCGGAATGACCCCAACCTCTGCGGGTCAAATACTCTGTCTGAGTGTACTGCCCATCGTGATAGAGCAGATCACAATCTTGAGCAAGGTCGATGCCGGAGATCCATTTTTCATTTTCTATCATACCATGATATCCGAGAGCCGGCTCATGATCTGGGATGTACGTAAACACGGATTGGCTACTTCTAATGCGATAACCCACGGTCGGACCAGGATGGATTACAAACCTGGAGCTGATGTCAAAAGGGCCGATAGAAAAGTCGTTTTTGCTAATTTCATGTAACACCAATTTACAGGGTAAGTCCCTGATCAATACTGGGAATAATGGTGGTGACAGATATCGACTCAATCTAGAATGTAACGTACTGGTAGTGGTATCAGGGCCCCAAATATGTACCTCCATACGAGGATCAAAAAAAGGTTTGAAAAAACCTAAACCCTGGATATGGTCCAAATGAAAGTGAGTCAATAATATGTCTATACGGTGGTGGTTCGTTGTTGGATTAAGTTCCACTCGCTGCATGCCAGAACCACCATCCAAAATTATAGTATGTTCTCCCTCGGTCACCATGATACAAGAAGTGTTCCCTCCATATCGATTTGTGTCAGGGCCGGATATGGGGATCGAACCTCTGACACCCCAAATCTTAATTTTCATCGGCTTCTTCTTTCCAAAAAATAGCAACAGCACCTAAAAACACACCGGTTCTGCCAATAATCGGATAGGAGGTAACTGATATTTCCGTCGCATTGCCTTTGAGGCTTTCAATCCAAAAAGTCTTATGATGGGGCGAACAGGTTTTTAACGTTTTTACTAATGGCAACTCATCCGGAGCGATTGGGGTACGATTTTTATCCATTGGCTTGAATACTTTAGCCCATATTTCCACGGGCATTTCGCCTGTCTCCTCAAATCGTTTACCTAATAATTCTTCGGCAGGTTCATTATAAAAAATCAAATTACCTACTGTATCAGTTATGAATACAGGTATAGATAGGCAGTCGGCCAATTGGCGGTTAAGTATGATCTCGATATCGTAGGCTGGCATCTTTAGTACTGTGGAAACTTATTAAGACCAAATATACTATTATTTTTTAAATCAACCGCCCCTAAATCTTTTAAAATTTGTTTGCTAATATATTGACAGTCAAGGGAGTACTTTATTTAAGATCTAATCGGTCTATTCGGTCCTCTATCATCACATCCTTCATTTCATGCTCTAAGGCATCAAAGCCATCCCGAGTGACGGTTTTCATGAGGCGACCTTGGTCTAAAACATGGATGACATCACAAGTATCTCGCAAAGAAACAAAAATATGTGAAGATAATATCACTGTCTTACCTAAAGATCGCAGTCTATGTATAATCTCGTTGATCAAGATATTGCTTTGTATGTCGACTCCATTAAAAGGCTCATCCAATATAAATACCTGATTTTGTTGGATAAGGATAGCTGTCAATGCGAGCTTTTTTTTCATACCTGTAGAATAGGTGGAGGAATACAGATCCAACGGCAGCTCGAAAATATTCTTAAGATCAAAATCTGTCTTTGAAAAGCCCTTGGCATTCAAGCACAATTGGAGATACTCTCTGCCGGTTATTTTTGCAAAGAAAAACGGTTCCGTCGGTAAATAACCAATGTGGTTTTTTAAGGACTTATAATTACTCGTAAGCTCACCACTATACGCTTCTAATCCTGATATACATTTAAATAATGTGGTTTTACCAGCGCCGTTTTTTCCAACTATACCAGAAACAGTACCCGGCATGAATGACATGTGAATATCTTCTAAGACCGTTTGTTTTCCGTAAGATTTATACAGAGCATGGATATCTATCATGTCAGTATTTGTTTAAGTCGGTGAATCGATTTAAAATAAAAAAAGATCATAACCAAAATGATTAACGGTGGAAATAATATAGTGATTGCGATCAGTACCATCTGAGCTAACGTAGGATTATGAGGATATGAAGCATATTTGCTCAAGACACTGGCTATAAGATATAACAGTCCTATCAGCAGGGCTATCAGCAAGGTCTTAAGCTCTATCGGGAATACGATCCCTAATGCCAGCATAATTGGAAGGCATAACCATGTACAATAGGTGATAGCAATTTTCAATTTTTGCATTAAAAATAACTTAGGTGAGGCACTATGTATCCAGATATAAAACTCATGTTCGAGCTGTACGTAATAACTACAACAAATCAAGAAAATCATGACCATGGAAAAGGCACCCAGATTAAAATTGCCCACTCGAATCGACATACAGGTCAAAAAATATGCAAAAATTATAGATAAGTAGGTATTGCGAAACCCAACTGTAAATTCAAATGGATACTTAAAGAAAGGTGTAGGTATGATAAATGTCATCAATAGATGCGCAGTATACCGTGAGAGTAAACTAGCAAATAAAATCATCAGTAGAGCCAGCCAATACTTCTGGTAACATATCAATACCAAAATAAAAGGGCTGGAAATCACTACATTTTCGATCAACCTCAAAATCATAAAATTCTTAACTGGATAAATTGATTTTAAGAAAGCATTTCGACTGGGCTCTGAGCATAATGAAACGACAAATATGCCTGCAAGGGTAAAGCCATAGCCTGCATAATTGGAATAATTGAATAATTTAATGGATGATCCAATAAAAACAAGAACAATAAGAGCCTGGCCAATGACCGGATGGATGCCAAAATCAACGAGATGTCGCTTGAACATCTTATACTGAAGTTCAAAATAAAACAATAAATTTTCCACAGAAATAATTCTTAATGCTTACAGTATAGCCAATATCTGATGTTGATACTCTTTTGATTCTTTAAAATACATATACCTGGGATACCATTCATTGCCATATGCTGGCACCGAATACACACCCCAGTGAATAAATACTCCAAATATGGCATCTTGCACCCATTCGGCTACTTTAAAGTCTTTGAGTGATTCCCAGGTTGGCTGATATCTGGTCTGGGATTGAGCTGACACTTGAGTCCACAGCACGCAAAACAGTGCAACTAAAGGAAGTATTTTTTTCATAAAGCCTGATATTTAAACAAATATATTGAAAAAAGCGACTTTGAATTTATCGTAGGCTTTACGTAAAATCATAACAATCACATTACCTCTCCGATGGATCAGTATAGTAATGAAATGAAATAATAATAACCATATACCCAATCATTAATACTACACAAGCCAACGCACTTTAACCAACATCACAAAAAAGATCGATCATACGATCTCCCAAATTTGTTACTTTGCTTCTATAATATAATTTATGTCTCCTAAAAAGACAGTGCGGTATATCTTTTTGTGCTTGTGTATGACGGGGCTTATAATTGCTCTGGCGTATGGGCATCAAATCATTAAAATAGCCTCATCATACTGCGCCAAGATAGTATGCTCGTGTTTATTTGTATCGGGTAGAAGTTTGGAATCAATCAAAGCAGAAGACTTATATGCTATTCCTTTCGCTCGTATCCAAGTGGATGATAGCCAGCATCTAATCGCTTCAGATATCTATGGACTTGGCACATCAAGGGCAATCTTCAGACCTGGATTAGTCTGTACGCTGGTAAATGAATTATCGGTAGAAGAAATCCTGGACCAATCTGCAGCTACCCTTGTAGATACGTTGTATTCTTCTTTACAGGAAGTTTCATTTATTCCATCGAATATCGATTCGCTGCAACTTAGCCGAGTCATACAACAAGCTTTCACGGAGACAAGCGTTGATCATGTCAAACGAACAAGAGCTGTCAACATATTATATAAGGGTCAACTCGTCTGGGAACAATATGCACCAGGCATCACGGCAAGCACTCCGTTATTGGGTTGGTCGATGACTAAAAGTGTCACCAATGCGATGATAGGTGTCTTGGTAAAAGCTGGTAAACTCGATATCTACCAGCCTGCTCCAATCCAAGAATGGCAAACCGATGATCGCAAGTCTATCACTATAGATCAGCTGCTGCGTATGAGTAGTGGGCTAGATTTTGGGGAAGCTTACAGCAGACCCAGTGATGCCACTAAAATGCTGTTTCTAAAGAAAAGCGCCGGCACGTTTGCCATGCAAAGCAAAATTGGAAACCCTCCGGGCACAAAGTGGTATTATTCTAGTGGTACTTCTAATATTTTACAAGAAATCATAAGGCGACAATTTAAAACCATAGCAGACTATCAAGCATACCCTCACGATCATCTATTCGATAAAATCGGCATGCATAGCGCTATTATTGAACCTGATGCAAGTGGTACTTACATAGGATCTTCCTTTATGTATGCCACTGCGAGAGATTGGGCTAGATTTGGCCAATTGTATTTGCAGGATGGGATCTGGGCTGGTGAACGTATCTTGCCTGAAGGCTGGGTATCCTATTCCGCTAAAGAAACGCCTCATTCAGATGGGCAATACGGTGCTCACTTCTGGATGGACCACCTAGATAAATCGTTTCCCCAAGATGCCTATTATGCTGACGGCTATGAAGGTCAATATGTAGTGATAATCCCTTCCAAACAGTTGGTTATTGTTCGTCTAGGTTGTACGCAAGATGATGCATTTGATCTAAATACTTTTGTAAAAGATATAGTCGCTGCGATACAATGATGTATGGTGTCAATAGGACTAGGCATCCGTCTTGCGCCTCAATGTTCACAACGCAACATTATCCTCTCCTAATCGTAGTATAAACTACAGCGATGCGTACTATTTTACAAGGTTTACAATGGACACATATCGCGAGCGGATCCATCGTACTGCTCGTCGGCTTCATTATAATTTTACTAAAAAAGGGTGACAAAAGGCACGCCCTCCTTGGTAGAATTTATTATTATACGGTGCTGTTGACGACATTGTCCTCCTTACCACAAGCATATCTATTGAACAATTTTTTTCTCTTCACCCTTGGCATATTTACACTTTACTTTGCGATCACAGGAAAACGGTATAGTCAAAAAATCGAAACGACCCGTGCATCCACTTTGGATTGGTTAGTTACTTCTTTTTTGATCATATTCGGGATGGGCTTTTTTGTTTATAGTATTTATCATCTGATACAAGGGACTCAGTTTGGCTATATCTTTTTGTTTTTTGGATTTTTAAGTATTTTTTTGGCCTATCAGGATTTTAAATGCTTTAATGGACTTTCCAATATTAAAAATTACGGTCTAGTCCTGCACCTACAGCGTATGGTGGGTAGTTATATAACTTCCTGGACTGCCTTCATTGTGGTCAATGTCACGTTTTTGCCGCTTGCATGGACTTGGTTTTTACCCATCCTGATCATGATTCCAATCAGTCTTTATTGGACCAGCAAACTAAAGATTTTGCACAAAGTTTAAGTTACTCGGTGTACAATGGCAGGATGATCGTTCTAGAAAACATTTCAGCATCAAGGACAAAAATGGGCAAAACCGTCTATCAAATGGCGGGCAATCTTTCAGAACAATTGATATTACCCATTTACCATCCTGTATAGACTATTTAGAAATTAGAGTTCAAGCTAACCTTGCGGAGTTCAAAAAATTGATTATTCATCATTGATAAAAGCATAAGAATCATTGCTATATTTAACCAATGATTAGAATGGTGTTTATTATGGTCTTAGGCTTGTGGCAGGGTGCATTGATAGCTCAATGCGATTCTATGGTAATCGATAATTATATGCGCCATTTTGATTTTACGCTACCTAACCATTTAAAAAAGGGTGCCAGTCTAGTATTTGTCCTCCATGGATCGGGTGGCAATGGCAAACAGTTATTAATGAATACACAACCCTTTGTCGCAAAAGTGGCCAATGAAAATGTAATCCTTGTCTACCCTACCGGTTATAAAAATTACTGGAATGAATGTCGAAAAGTAGCGTCATCACTAGCCAATCAGCTTGATATCAATGAACAACGTTTTTTTAATGGCATGATCCACTATTTTAAGAGCAAACACAATATCAATCCCAAAAAAGTATTTGCTGTAGGCACCTCCGGTGGCGGTCACATGTGTTACAAACTAGCTATGACGATGCCGGAATCATTTAAAGCCATTACTGCCATCATCGCTAATCTACCTGATACCAACAATCTTGATTGTGCCGATGCCAAAAAGCCTTTGGCCGTTATGATTGTCAACGGCACAGCTGATAAAACTAATCCATATGAAGGTGGCTACATGGGATCACCTACCTTTACGATGGGCCATGTACGATCTACTTCGCGAAGCTTAAGCTATTGGTCTACTTTAGCAGGATATACCGGAATGCCGAAAAAGACCATGCTTCCTGATAGTAGCCCCGATGGCAAGACTATCGAGCAATATACTTTTAAGAATAAAGGGAAGCCGGAAGTAACATTATTGAAAGTAATCGGTGGCGGCCATGATTATCCAAAAGATATCGATGTGCATGTAGAAGCTTGGGCATTTTTTAAACGTTGCCTAAAATAATATCGCGTGCCTACGATTTACTATTTGCCACGCGCATCAATTTATTTGCATTACCACTATAAATCTTCTTCAATGCTCTATCACTCAAAGACAATCCATGCAATGGCCAATGATAATTAAACATGTCCCGTTCATAAAAATGTTCATCTGCTGACTCAAGGATTCTGAAGGTGACTTCATACATTTTTCTGGAGTAACCCATGTCCGTACCATACACCAGTCGATCAGCATATCGCTCCATAAATGCTTTTGTTTTACGCGGAATGGGAGCAATCTCACCAAATCTCGCGGCCATTTCTGAATAAAGATTTTTATATCGATCAAACAGCTGTGCCAG
>JANOWJ010000183.1:0-10301 GCA_031417835.1 Saprospiraceae bacterium
TTTGAGTCGGAGCTAAAATATTTCTGCGTTGAGCCAATAACACTGGATCCATCGGATGGAATTCGGTTTCGAGAAATGGAGCTCGTACACATAAATAGGCATCAAAAGTCTCCATCGCTCGTACATAAGTTGGATTCAGCCAGGCTATCGAGCTAGGATGCGCGTACCTATTAAAATTAGACTCCTGTGATTTTACACTCATATTGATCTCAGGGACCCCACCTCGCATCATGATGCCAGCGTACAACATTTCTAAAAGCGGCTCGGCTAACGTAGTGGATTGAATAAAGACATGATCATCCGCTCTAATCTGCAAGCTGTAATCAAGCAATAAATCGCTGTACCGTCGCAATGCCAATCCAGTCATCCTACCAACTTCTGATCATGTAGGGATATCGCACCACGTATTGTTCTTTGATCAATCTCGAAAGGATTTTTCTAAATTCTTCCATATTTTCCTTCCATTGAGCTGAGATCATGACCATAGGAAACTCATACCGCGATCGGAGCATCTGTTTTAAACTTTCTTCCAGCTCCTGTTTTTCTTCATCAGACAATAAATCATCGTAAGCTGTCTTTCGATATGCATCCATTTTATTAAATACCATCAACATCGGTTTATTATCGGCACCTATATCCTTGAGGGTCTCCATGACTGTACGCAGATGATCTTCGTATTGAGGATGAGAGATATCTATCACATGGATCAGGATGTCACATTCGCGCACTTCATCCAAGGTGGATTTGAAACTCTCGACCAAGTGATGCGGCAATTTTCGAATAAAACCGACAGTATCTGATAATAAAAAAGGCATGGTATCAAAAAACACTTTACGTACGGTAGTATCCAGCGTGGCAAACAATTTATTTTCAGCTAATAAATCAGATTTACTCAGGACATTCATCAACGTAGATTTGCCCACATTGGTATACCCCACCAAAGCTACTCGAATGAGCTCGCCCCTACTGTGGCGCTGAGTCATAGCCTGTTGATCGATTTTTTTTAACCGCTCTTTGAGCAAAGCGATCTTGTCTTTGACGATCCTGCGATCGGTTTCTACCTCTTGCTCACCGGGTCCACGCATGCCGATACCACCTCGCTGACGCTCAAGATGGGTCCATAACCCTCTTAATCTAGGAAGCAAATATTGCATTTGAGCCAGTTCTACCTGGGTCTTGGCTTGTGCGGTTTGGGCTCGTTTGGCGAAAATATCAAGGATCAAAGAGCTACGATCTACGATCTTCACCTTAAGGATCTCTTCTATTGTATTGGTCTGTTTGCCGCTGAGGTCGTCGTCGAAGATGACCAGGTCGATGCCGTGGTCTTCTACATATTGTCGGATTTCGTCGAGTTTACCTTTTCCGACGAAGGTGCCGGAATTAGGATGGGGCAACTTTTGAATGAACCTTCTGACCACCTTTGCACCGGCAGTAGAGGCCAGAAACTCGAGCTCATCTAAATACTCGGTGACTTGCTCTTCAGGTTGCATACCAACCGCTACCCCTACGATGAGGGCTTTCTCCTGATAGCCTGGTTTGTAAATAGCGGCTTTATTATTAAGATTAAAATTATCTTTCATGTAAATGTAAAAGTAAGGTAAGCAGAAGGAATAAGTCTACTTCATGCGTTTAAAATCAGCCGGAATGGCAAATGGGGTATTCAAAAATTCTGAAGGTTGTACTTGAGAAAACTTGATTTTAGTCTCATGTATCGTATTGGCTTGACGCACGATATGTAGATGTGTATATGGAAATTTTATAGCCTGATCTATGGATTGATAATCTTCATATTTTACTTTTAGCATGGCTTCGCTGTGGTCAATATCTAGCGTCTGAATCAAACCATCAGGAGAAGATATCACGTACTTTTTAGGTATCACTCCTTGCTGCCGCAATTCTATGCCAGGTTCTTTTTTATTCAAGATATACTGGGCACTTGGGTCTAATGCCGGAAAGATCAGGTCCTGAATATCTTTTAAAGAAGCAGGTACATTATACTTTCTACTGATCTCCTCTACGCTGCCTGACCAAAATGTGTTTTCATAATTATTGATCAAAAATGCAGAATCACCAATTACGAGACCGCGGGCAACTTCAAAGCCAAGTTTGCTCACGCTCAGCCAAAGTAACGAATCCTTACAAGATCGAATCGTCATATTGCCGCTTGAAAAAAATCCACCTCCGTCCAGGGCAATTTGACCTTTAGCCTGAATCCATTTAGACTGAATAGCCTGATCGTTTACTTTTTGTATCAAGGAGGATAACGAAGCCAGTTCACCTGAAGTATGTTCATCCGTCCTTGCAATTTTTTTACTGCATGAAACATACATTACGCAAAGACTAAAGAGGAATAGTGTAATGTATTTCATTCAATAGTCTTATCGACAATTTTCTTTTTTAGCCTGGTATTCAGTGGATTTGAATCCATGGCTTTCGACCAATAGACCATAGCTTGTTCTAAATCTTTCAACATAAATAGGGTGTCACCAAAATATTCTAACATCAGCGCTGTATATGCAGTATGGTCTATGCCGGCTTGAAATGCCTTCTTGGCTTCTTCATATTGTTTAGATTTGAAATAAGCAATACCTCTAAATCCAGACCAAGGAGCCTGTTGCGGAAATTCTTTTTCAGCCTTTGAGATAAGATCTAAAGCCACATCCAATTGCTGCCCAGTAAGGGACAAATGTTGAATGGGAATGCCATAACTCATGATCGATTTTGGTTGGATCGCTTTAGCTTTGGCCAATAGTTCTTTCCCCAATTCTGGCTTTTTTTCGACGATAGCGATGACTCCTTGGAGGGTGTATATCCGCTCCAACATAGATTTTTGGTTGGAAGTCATGAGTAATGTTTGCTGAAGGATGGACGATGCTGCAGTGTATTCCTGATGTCGGATCAGCGCATCTGCATACCCAAGGACAAAGGATATGTCATTTGGAAATAAATCAAAAGCCTCTTCGTGAATCGAAACTTGTATGGCTGGCTCTTCATATATCGCTGTGAGATCCAGATATTGATACCATACCGATTTGATACTTTTATTTAAAGAGATCGATTTTTTATAATGTAGATATGCGTCAGTCCGTTTGCCAAGCGAAGATAAAATGTCTGCATACAAGGCATGGGTCTTTGCCTCTTGAGGATAGGTATTCACCAATTCCTTGGCATGGATTTCGAGAGTGGCCAGTAGCAGCTGATCGTGATTGGCAATGGCTTTTTGCAAATAGGGTATTAATTCTAGTACTTTGACATCTAACGGAACAGCCGCATTACCCATAAGGGATTGTATGGAAGTGAGATACTTATCGTCTTGCCCATTTTGACGGTAGCTGGCAGCTAACGCTAGATTGGCTCGTTCATCAGAAGGATTGATTCCTAAAATCGATTTATAGACTTCGTTGGCTTTTTGAGGTTTTACAGCTTTGACATAATGGCCGGCCAGGGCATGTAGATATTTTACATCTGAAGGGAAACTTTCATTGAGTTTGATCAGCTCCGATTCTGCTTCCTTCATTTTACCAGCTTGCTCTAAGAGCGTAGCTTTTTTAAAAGCACTGATTTCATTGATGCCTTTTTGTTGTTCCAGCAAAGTCAATACTTTAATGGCCTCTTCATTTTTTTGCGTCGAAATCAATAGATCAGCCCATCGGGTATATATTGATTCATCTTGCGGTCGGATAGCCTGGAGTTTTTTGTAAATCAAGGATTCGTTAGTCACATCTTGTTTGAGATGATAGATGTCTGCTAGCAGGAGTAAGTATTGCGATTGTCGGGGCTGATAGGTCAATGCTTTAAGTGCTGCATCTAAAGCTTCATCATAGACTTTGGTTTTAAATAATCCTAAGCCAAGTTCATACCAGGCCACATGATTGTCAGGTTGTTTTTTTATGATTTCTCTAAATTGAGGAATAGAAAGATCATGCCGATCGATTAATTTATTGCGAATAGCCTCGATGAAAATAGATTCCAATTGAACATCCGCCTCTGTCAGAGGATTCGTCTGGGATCTACTCCAGAAAGAGATTAAACATAAAACAAGTAAAACTGAATACTTCATTTAGGATGCAAAAATACATTTTAAGTACTTGCTATGCTGTGCAATCTTACTTAAGAAAATGCTAAAGAAAACAAACGAAATTACTCGACGACCGAAATCTTCATCATATTCGTCCTACCAATCAATTGGACAGGCACTGTACCAGTGTTGACCACTATTTCACCGGCCTTTAATAACCCTTTTTCTTTAAGGTCATGACAGACTTGATTCATCAGCTCATCGGTGCTATTGTTTTGATTATCATATTGAAAGCATTGTACGCCCCATACGAGATTGAGCGTGGATAGCATATGGCTGAGAGTAGAGTATATAAATATTTCAGCCTGGGGTCTAAAACTGGAGATTTTGAACGCCGTATAACCTGAGGTAGTCATGCCGATGATGGCCGCTGCTCCGAGATCAGCACTGGTCTTTACAGCATTAAAACATAAAACATCTGCCAAAAAAGTGTCTGATTCTTTGGTTAATTTGGGTAATCGACTGAGATTGGGTTGGTAATGGCGCTCGGTCTCAGCGATGATCCGTGCCATAGCCTCTACTACTCTCACAGGATGTTTACCTACAGAAGTCTCGCCGCTCAGCATGACTGCGTCAGCTCCATCGAGGACGGCATTGGCTACATCTGTCACTTCAGCTCGCGTCGGGCTCGGATTGGTGATCATACTTTCCATCATTTGAGTAGCGACGATGACTGGTCTGCTTTGCTCGATGCACCTTCTCACGATTTCTTTTTGAATGCCGGGTAATTTTTCAATGGGCACTTCTACACCTAAATCTCCACGAGCTACCATGACGGCATCAGACGCCTGGATCACTTCATTGATATTTTTGAGCGCCTCAGGTTTCTCTACTTTGGCGACTATGCGGGCATTATGTCCGGCAGCTTTAAGTCGGCTCCTTAGATCAGTGATATCTTCAGCCTTCCGCACAAAAGACAGTGCGATCCAATGGATAGGTTGTTTGACTAAAAAATCTAAATCCCGAAGATCCTTTTCCGTCAAAGAAGGCAGAGAAATCTGAGTATCCGGGAGATTTACGCCTTTATTTGAAGATAAGATGCCTCCAAATAATACTTTCAACTTCACCGTAGATTTTCTATCTGTCTCCAATACTTCAAAGATCAGTTTACCATCATCTACCAGTACTTTATCTCCTGCAGCTACTTCTTGGGGGAATAATTCATAACTCATAAAAATACCTGCTGCAGTACCTTCACAAGGATTATTGGTGAAGATGATCTCGTCATCTGGCTTAAGGTCCAACGCATTATCTTTTATCTTGCCTACCCGGATCTTTGGGCCTTGAAGGTCGGCTAGAATGCCCAAGTGAAATTGGTATTGCAGATTAATTTTTGTAAGATGCTCAATGACCTCCAAATGTGTGCTTTGGTCAGCATGAGACATATTTAATCGAAAGACATTGACCCCAGCCTTAGCCATTTGAAGCAACATGTCGTAGGAGGCAATGGCCGGTCCAACTGTAGCAATGATCTTGGTATTGAGGAGCGTATGTTCGCTCATAGTATTTAAATTTTGCGCATAGATACATCAAAAATCTGTATACCTTGGCAAAAGATATTTCAATTTTATGAAACTTTTAATGAGTATTTGATATTATCAAGGGTAATAAAAGATTAGGTTATTTCCAACGGGGGATAATCCCTCGTCTAAAAATTTATTTTACCATCACAATCTAAATTTTATTTTTGCATTAAATTTAAAACCTTTCACAAATGGCAAGCATTGAAGAAAAAGTAAAAAAAATAATCGTAGATAAGCTCGGAGTAGATGAAGCCGAAGTCACGACAGAGGCTAGTTTTACTAACGATCTGGGAGCTGACTCCTTAGATACTGTAGAGCTTATTATGGAATTTGAAAAAGAATTTGACATCTCCATACCAGATGAACAAGCTGAAAAAATTCAAACTGTAGGCCAGGCAATAAGTTACCTGGATTCTCAGATAAACAAATAAAAAATATTATTTTTAATACCAGGAGTCCGCATGATCGCATGTGGACTTTTTTTGTTTTATAAGTAATTGATAACCAATGCTTTTCAAGTCTAGACGGCACTCTAAAAGCTGGACTATCGACTGCACAGCATGACTGAGCAAACTTTTGTAAATTTGTGCAGTTAAGGATCCATTTTAACTAAAAGTATATAAGTATGAAAAGAGTAGTCGTGACTGGGATGGGAGCTATGACGCCAATCGGTAACTCAGTGTCAGCATACCATCATGGGCTGCTACACGGTATCAGCGGAGCTGGGCCTATCACTTTATTTGATGCGAGCTTGTTCAAGACTAGATTTGCCTGTGAGGTAAAGGATTTTAAAGCCGAAGAGGTGATTGATAAAAAAGAGGCTAAACGCATGGATCGATTTTCACATTTCGCCATGGCTGTAGCTGGAGAAGCCATAAAGCATAGCCAAGTGGACCTTGATAAGCTCAATTTGGACCGTGTCGGTGTGATCTGGGGTTCGGGCATAGGTGGACTGCAATCACTTGAAAATGAAGTAATTGATTATGCACGAGGAAACGGAACACCTAGATTTAATCCTTTTCTGATACCCCGGATGATCTCTGATATTGCAGCAGGTCACATATCTATATTATATGGATTCAGAGGTCCTAACTATGGCACGGTATCGGCTTGTGCATCAAGCAATCATGCTATTATGAACTCTTCAGATCTGATCAGGCTCGGCAAAGTCGATATGATGATCACTGGCGGCTCTGAAGCTGTAGTCATCCCCACCGGCATCGGAGGATTTAACTCTATGAAAGCCCTTTCAGAGCGCAATGACGATTATAAAACAGCCTCGCGACCCTTTGATAAGGACCGGGATGGCTTTGTCTTGGGTGAAGGCGCTGGTGCCTTGATCCTGGAGGAGTATGAGCATGCAAAACAACGGGGGGCGCATATCATAGCGGAAGTAGTAGGAGGAGCATCATCAGCTGACGCTTATCATATCACCGCACCACATCCTGAAGGCAGGGGGGCACTCCTGGTGATGAAAAACGCCCTTTTGGACGCTGGCCTCAATATCTCCGATGTCGATTATATCAATGTGCATGGAACCTCCACCCCATTGGGCGACATCTCTGAGATCCGTGCCATACAATCTGTGTTTGGAGATCAGGCATTTAAGCTCAATATAAGCGCGACAAAGTCTATGACTGGCCATCTTCTGGGCGCTGCTGGTGCTGTCGAAGCGATCGCTTGTTTATTAGCGATGGAGCACGACTTTATACCTCCTACCATCAATCACTTTACGGATGACCCTGATTTTGATCCAAGATTGAATCTTACCTTTAATGAAGCTCAACATAAAAGGATCGATGTAGCCCTGAGCAATACATTTGGTTTTGGCGGGCATAATACTTCCGTTATCTTTAAGCGCGTTTAATCCTGATATTGTGCTGCGTAAACTTTATAATTTTTACATTTCCGACGACAAAGATTTTGCCAAACGAATCAAAAGCATGACGGGCATTACGCCTAAAAATCTGAGTTTATATAAGTTAGCCTTTTATCATCGCAGCACCTTTAATGAGCAATCGGAATTAGCCCAAAACAATGAACGATTAGAATACTTGGGCGATGCATTATTGAACAGTATATCCGCCGAGTATTTATACCACAAGTATCCTACCAGCGATGAAGGCTTCCTGACCAAAATGCGATCAAAGATTGTCAAACGTAAGACACTCAATTTTATCGCAGATGCAATGGGACTGGATACCTTACTCATGGAATTCAACCGGACGCATATCTCGGTATCCATGTTAGGCAATGCGCTAGAGGCCTTGATTGGAGCTCTTTATCTGGAGCTAGGCTATGATACCACCAAAAAATTTGTAGTTAACAAGCTTTTTAGAAAATTTCTGGATATCCACGATTTGGAAATCAATGATGACAATTTCAAGAGCCGGCTATTAGAATGGGGTCAAAAAAGAGGGCACGATGTACAATACAAAGTCTTATCCAAATTTAAACAAGATCACCGCGATCGATATCGTGTAGTCGTTACGGTGAATGGTGAAGAGCTCTCTACGGCTGAAGATTTTAATAAAAAGAATGCAGAGCAACAAGCTTCTGAAGCGGCACTCACCAAACTAGGCATTAAAGAGGCCTCAGAGATCGGATAGCCGCCGCCAAAGCCTCCGTATTGGCAGCAGATAGTGGCACTAAAGGCAGCCGAACCTCAGGCGAACAAAATCCTAATAAACTCAGACATGCTTTGATCCCGACAGGATTACCTTCGATATACAACCATTTGTGCACATCGAGTAATAGGTCGTTGTATTCTTTGGCAGTTTTAAAATCACTTTGCAATGCTGCATCAATCGCCTTGGTAAAATACCCAGGGAATGCATTGCTGATCACAGAGATGACACCTACTGCACCACAGGCTATCATAGGTAAAGTGATCGGGTCATCACCGGATAAAATATAAAAATCTTCGGGCTTATGCTTTAACACTTGAAGGATCAGATTAAAATCGCCGGAGGCTTCCTTATTAGCGATAATATTAGGGTGCTCAGCGAGTTGCAGGGTGGTCTCTGCATTAAGATTGACAGAGGTCCTGGATGGTACATTATATAAGATCACGGGTCGTGGTGATGCATCAGCTATCGTTGTAAAATGTGCGATGAGTCCGGCCTGCGAAGGTTTATTGTAGTAAGGACTAGCGACAAGGATCGCATCGATCCCATCAAAGTCAGCTTGTCGAATCATATCCAGTACTACTCTGGTATTGTTTTTACCAAATACGCCGGATACGACCGGGACCTGAGACCCTTTAGATTCTAAAACAATATTTAAAACTTGTCTACATTCTGCATCTGTCAGAGTTGAAGTTTCACCGGTGGTACCCAGTGGAACTAAAAAATCAACGCCTTCATCAAGATTATACTTTACAATACGCTGTAATGAAGTTTTATCAATCGTATCCTGATCAAAGGGCGTGACCAGAGCCGTCCCTACCCCTTTTAGCCATGAGTAATCCATTAAAGCAAACTTTATTTAAGATTAAAATCAACTCGCTAATATATTGTTTTATCGTGAAGGTGTCTTTAGTATCCAGCTCTAAGTGATAAATATCTACTAAAGATGACTTAGGGCCAGCCTTGAGAAAAGCATGACTCATATCAGCGAGGTAGTGTAAGGATAGACATTGAGAGAGGTCTGCATTGATCAACAAATCAAAATCCGTGGACAAAAACCGTTCTATATCCGGGTTTTTGGGGATAAAATAAAACGAAACATCTTTATTGGTATAGTGGCGGAATGGGATACCCCCGGTATCTGCCTGATGATCGATATAACCCATCATAGTGACTTTGGCTCCTGTCTTCTCCAACAATTTGATAAAATCCATGACCGATTGTTTGTCTTCTATGATAGTAGCATCAAATAAAACCCCGATCGACTTAATGTTTAATTCATGTACCGGTTTTTTTCTAGGGGTGCGTTTGAGTGTATCGGTCTTAAGTATTTTAAGAAACTTTGAATAGCGATAAGAGAATAAAAACTTTGTTGATTCTCGCATGTTTTTAACCGGCAGGAGTCACTTTTTTATACTGGCCCATCTTAGAGTATTTCTGAAGCCGCTTCTTGATGCGGGTCTCTGGCTTTTCATCCAAGATTTCGCTCAACTCTTTCTTAATATGTCGTTTGAGGATTTTGGCCATACCTTCAGGATCGGAGTGGGCTCCGCCCAGGGGCTCTTTGACGATATCATCGATCAAATCAAACGAGAGCATATGATCAGCTGTCAACTTCAACGCTTCTGCAGCTTGTTGTTTAAAGTCCCAACTTCGCCAGAGTATAGATGAGCAGGACTCAGGAGAGATGACCGTATACCACGTATTTTCTAACATAAAGACTTTATCCCCTAGACCTATGCCTAATGCACCGCCAGAGGCACCCTCACCTATGACATAACAAAGGATAGGTACTCTTAATTTGGCCATCTCGAAAAGATTGCGGGCAATAGCTTCTGCCTGGCCACGCTCTTCTGCTTCCGGACCATGATAAGCCCCTGGCGTGTCGATGAAAGTGATGACTGGAAATCCAAACCGTTCGGCGAGTTTCATCAAACGAAGCGCCTTTCGATATCCTTCCGGATTGGCCATTCCAAAATTCCTAAACTGTCTTTGTTTGGTATTTGATCCTTTTTGATGTCCTATGATCACTACACTTTGATTATCGATCATACCTATGCCGCCGACCATGGC
>JANOWJ010000184.1:0-7422 GCA_031417835.1 Saprospiraceae bacterium
AATGTGGATATGATTCGCATGGTGAATAGCGGAACAGAAGCGTGCATGAGTGCTGTTCGTTTGGCGCGCGGCTATACCAATCGCAATAAGATCATTAAGTTTGAAGGATGCTATCATGGCCATGCCGATGCATTTTTAGTGAAGGCTGGAAGTGGTGTTGCAACTTTAGGCATTCAATCTGTTCCTGGGGTGCAAAGATATGTGGCACAAGATACACTCACTGCTCCTTACAACGATAGTGCAGAAGTAAAGCAACTCATTCAAAATCATCCGAATGAAATTGCTGCTATCATTATCGAACCCGTGTGCGGCAACATGGGATGCATTCTTCCTGCACCCGGATTTCTGAAAACCTTGCGCGAATTATGTACGCAACACGGTATCGTTTTTATTTTTGATGAAGTGATGACTGGCTTTCGCCTGGCACGAGGTGGTGCGCAGGAGTTGTTCAGCATTGACGCTGATTTGGTTACCCTCGGAAAAATTATTGGAGGCGGTTTGCCAGTGGGCGCTTTTGGCGGAAAGAAAGAAATCATGCAACACATTGCTCCTCTCGGCAATGTTTATCAGGCGGGTACTCTTAGCGGCAATCCTATTGCCATGACTGCGGGGTACACGTTACTAAATGAACTCAATAACAATCCTTCCATCTACGAAGGGTTGGAAAAAAAATGTAAAGAGCTAAGTGAAGGCATCCATCAACTACTGGAAAAGAAAAAAACACCGCATACAATCAATCAATTGGGTAGTATGATGAGCGTTCATTTTGGTGCTCATCCTGTAGTGGATTTTGAAAGTGCAAAAGCGTGCGATAATAGTTTCTTCAATAAATTCTTTCATCACATGCTGGAGAATGGTGTTTACCTTCCTCCATCCGCTTTTGAAAGTTGGTTTATCAGTTCGGCATTATCAGACGAAGATGTTCGTAAAACATTAGCGGCTGTTGAGTGTTTTTAATTAAGATGGAAAAAACAAAAATTAAATCGGCTGTTTTGCTTGCCAATCTTGGTTCACCTGACAGCTATGAAGTTCACGATGTTCGAAATTACCTTCGTGAATTTTTGATGGACGAACGTGTTATCGATATTCCCAACTTATTGAGAACTGTATTAGTCAAAGGGATTATTGTTCCATTCCGTGCACCCAAAAGTGCAGCCAAGTACAAAACCGTCTGGACAAAAAACGGTTCGCCTTTAATCCATATTTCAAAACAGGTTCAAGCCAAGCTACAATCTGAACTTCAACTTCCCGTGGAGTTGTGTATGCGTTATGCCAATCCCACACCACAAGCTGCTTTTACGCGACTTACACAAAACAATCCTGAATTGAATGAGGTGATTTATGTGCCGCTCTATCCACATTACGCCATGAGCAGTTACGAAACTGCTGTTGAACAGGTGAAGAAGATTCACGCGGCTGGTAACTATTCTTTTCAGTTGAAAGTTGTTCCTCCTTTTTACAATGATCCGAAGTACATCCAGTCTTTGGCCAATAGCATAAAACCTTTTTTGGAGAAAACATTCGACCATGTTTTATTTAGTTATCATGGCATACCTGAACGCCATGTAAAAAAGACAGACCTCACTAAAAGACATTGCCTGGTTAAAGAAGACTGTTGTAATGTAAATTCTGAGGCACACCAGACATGCTATCGACATCAGGTGATGACGACTACACAACTTTGTGCCAAAGCCTTAGGATTACCTAAAGAGAAATTCAGCGTATCTTTTCAATCGCGTTTAGGTGCCGATGCCTGGCTTAAACCTTCTACAGCAGAACAACTTAGATTATTTCCCAAGCAGGGTATTAAAAAATTACTAATTATATGCCCTGCTTTTGTGAGTGATTGTCTGGAAACGCTAGAGGAAATTCAGATGGAAGGAAGAGAGACCTTTATGAAAAATGGTGGCGAGGAGTTTACAGTAATTCCTTGTCTCAACGATCGTAATGAATGGATTGAAGCATTGGCCGAATTGGTAAAAAAGCAAATTGCCTCCACGCAAGCGGTAATAGCATAATCCTTCTTCATGTATTTCTACGTAAAAGCATTTCACATCATTTTTGTAGTCACCTGGTTTGCCGGCTTATTCTACATTGTACGATTGTTTATCTATAATCGCGAAGCACAGGACAAACCTGAAGGAGAAAAGAATATCCTACAAAAACAATTTATGGTGATGATTAATCGGCTTTGGTTTGGTATTACTTGGCCTTCCTGCATCCTCACCATCTTTCTTGGTATGTGGATACTGATTCTTTATGGCAGTTTTCCTTCCTGGCTCATTATCAAAATTGGTTTTGTGATTGGGCTTTTACTATACCATCTTTCCATTCATTTCATTTATAAACAGCAAAGTGCTGGTATCTTTAAATACACTTCCCGGCAACTCCGCATTTGGAATGAAGTGGCTACTGTGTTTCTGATTGCAATTGTATTTCTTGTTGTATTGAAAAGTATATTCAGCTTGTTGTGGGTATTAGTAGGAACTTTGGTATTGTTTATTCTTGGTGTACTTGGGATCAAAATGTATAGGATTTATAGAAAACATAAACTCAAAAAGTATTCAAACGATTAAAAGATATACCTAGAATTAAAAAATAGTAAGTATTTATAGTCAGGGATAAAACCCCGTGATCCACCCTCATGAGCAAGGCTCACGAATAATAGATCCTTCCAAAATGGCGATCAAGGATAAATGAAACATTTCAAATTGACATTCTATTCTGGCGAATCGTCATACTTTCCTTGGCAATAATGGAAATGAAGTTTTTTCTTAATTCCCTTTATACCAATGCCATTTTGGAATTGTATTTTTGTATAAGATAGAATTTAGAAGGTGAAATTCCACTATATTTTTAAATAAAAACTTTGTAATTCAAACTATTAAATGGCGGAGTCATTGCAAATCTCACTTGGATCAAAAGAAGAAAAATATGAGGTGCTCATGCCTCAAATCATCTCTCTTCTTAAAGGTGAACAAGATTTAGTGGCCAATATGGCTAATATTTGTGCCGCACTAAAGGAACAATTTGGATGGTTGTGGGTAGGATTTTACTTAGTAAAGGGTGACCAATTGGTCTTAGGCCCCTTCCAAGGCCCAATAGCATGTACCAGGATAAATTTCAATCAAGGGGTATGTGGCACAGCGTGGGCACGGCAAAAAACAATCATAGTCCCCGATGTTGACTTGTTTCCTGGTCATATAGCCTGCAGCAATGCATCGAGGTCAGAAATCGTAGTGCCTTTGTTTAAAGAAGATCAAGTAAAAGCCGTCCTCGATGTAGATAGTTCTCACCTCAACTCTTTCGATGCTTGTGATCAAAAATATTTAGAAGAAATCATGAAAATGATTTCTATTTAAAATCACCAAATAGTCAATCGTCATTCGAATAATTCGAGCCATTCGTCATTCGAATAATTCCTTATTCGAGTCATTCGTCATTCGTTATTCGAGCCATTCGCCCCTCTACACCGCCACATTAAAATCTCGAAGTGTCTCATTTAAGGAAACTTTCATATCGGTACTTTCTTTACGTATACCAATAATCAAAGCACAAGGTACTTGATAGACACCTGCTGGAAACTCTTTGTTATAGGCTCCCGGTATCACTACAGATCTGGGTGGGACTTCTCCTCTATAGGTAATGGGCTTCTTGGCTGTAACATCTATAATGTGCGTTGATTGGGTAAGCACTACATTTGCACCAAGGACTGCTTCCCTACCAACTTTTACACCCTCGACGACTATACACCTGGATCCAATAAAGGCGTGATCTTCTATTATGACCGGGGAAGCCTGAGGGGGCTCTAATACACCTCCTATTCCTACCCCTCCACTCAGATGCACATTTTTGCCGATTTGAGCACAGCTTCCAACTGTCGCCCATGTATCGACCATTGTTCCACTACCTACATAAGCACCGATATTGACATAGCTGGGCATCAATATGGCACCCGGTTCTATAAATGAGCCATATCGAGCAAGGGCTTGAGGCACTACTCGCACTTGTTGAGCAGCAAAATTTTTTTTCAAGGGTATTTTATCATGATATTCAAACGGGCCTACATCTATTGTTTCCATTTTGCTAATTCGAAAAAAAAGCAAGATGGCTTTTTTTACCCATTCATTTACCTGCCAGCCGGACTCTGTTGGATGGGCCACTCTGATTTTGCCTGAATCTAATAAAGCCATTGTTTCCTGAATAGCTTCGATGATTATTGGATCACCGATAAGGTTGGCATCATCGTAAGCTTGATTTATTTTTAATTGTAAAGAATCCATTCGTTATACGTTTTATTTAAATGTTGTTTAATTTTATTCACTATTCATCGTTCATCAAATCTTTATTCGGAACACCGTCAATTGTCAAATTGTCAATTGTCAATATCATCCAAGATATTTCCCTACGATAGGCATTCTCCTGCCCACTCCAAAGGCCTTGCAAGAAATTCTGATCACCGGAGCAGTTTGTTCTCTCTTGAATTCATTGATATTGACCATTTTTAAAATGCGGCGAACTAAAACCTCCTCATTACCTTGTGCTATGATTTCAAGTGGCCCTTGATGTTTTTCAATATATTGGTACAAAATCGGATCTAAAATTTCATAAGGCGGTAAACTATCTGAATCTTTTTGATCCGGCCTTAATTCGGCCGATGGCGGCTTGTCAATTGAGTTCTGTGGAATTACCAAATTTATTTTATGGATATAATGCACTAGCTGATACACTTCAGTTTTATACAGATCACCAAGCACAGACAGACCGCCACACAGATCACCATACAAGGTCCCATATCCCACAGACATTTCACTTTTATTTGTCGTGTTAAGCAAGATATGGCCAAGCTTATTGGAGGTTGCCATGAGTAAGGTTCCTCTTATCCTTGCCTGAATATTTTCTTCCGTGACATTAAAAGGTCGGTTGCTAAGGATAGGCTCAAGTTGCTCTAAAAATCTTTCATACATCGGTTCTATTTCAATGATATGCCAGGCTATTCCCAAGTTTTTTGCTAATGCCACTGCATCATCTACACTGCCTTTGCTGCTGTACCGGGAGGGCATCATGATGCCGATTACGTTTTCTTTGCCTAAAGCTGCAACAGCTAAGGTTGCTGTCAATGCTGAGTCAATGCCACCACTCAAGCCCAACGTGGCAGATTTAAACCCTAATTTTCTAAAATAATCTTTAATTCCTAATATAAGGGCTTGATGAATAAGGGAATATTTTTCCTTTGGTTGTGATCCACAAATGATATCCGACGATCCAAAAGCTAGAGACACTTCTAATCCATCTGCTACTTTATTCAATTCATATGTTCTCAAACATTCTTCAAAATATGGTAACTCATCATAAAGCGAGCCATTCGCATTAAAGACTAGCGATCCACCGTCAAAAACGATATCAGTCTGCGCACCTACTGTATTGCAATAAATTAATGGTTTATTATATTTTAAGACATTTGCCCGAACGACATCTATCCGTTCTTGAGCATGGTCATATGCAAAAGGAGAAGCTGAAATATTTATAATCAAATCAGGTGATTGATCGATCATCTCATCCATGGGGCAGATAGTATATAAAGGATTTGAATTCCCAAGATTCCATAAGTCCTCACAGATGGTCAGAGCAAATCGGACCCCTTGATAAGTAAATACCTTAAATTCAAATGAGGGCTCAAAGTATCTGTATTCATCAAAAACATCATAGGTTGGCAATAAAGTCTTACTATGCTGATGAATGATTTTTTGATCAGCTATGAAAAAGGCAGCATTAAGTAGATCCTTGCCTTCCGGATTGGGATTAACAGTTGGTGACCCAACTAAAACAGCTATGCCTGATGTTGCTTTGGTGATTGCTTGTATGACTAGATCCGACTTAACGATAAAATCATTAAATTCAAGAAAGTCCCTCGGGGGATAGCCACAGGTCGCTAACTCCGGAAAAACAACCAAATCTGCATCTTGTTTTCGAGCAAGTTCAATGGAATCCAATATCTTTTTTAAATTCCCTTCAAAATCTCCTATTAATGTGTTGATCTGAGCTATACTTATCCTCATACGGCAAATGTAGGATAAAATAGAGTTTCTGTAGTTGAGTACTTAAGAATGGTTTATACAGGTATTATCAACAACGGCTTGGATATGATAGGAATGGATTTTGTGTTGGCCCGGCAATTACGGAATTCAATCAATTTCTTTATTTATTGTGTCCAAAAGTAAATCATGCCCATCTTTTAATAAATTAGTATTATATTAAATAAATACTTAATCTATTAAATTCTATTAATCAATATATTAATGATTATTACAGTATTATTTAATATTTTCTTAAATTAATCATTTTGATCTTATTATATTTATGTCTTTAAAGGTTCCCCCCCTTTTGAAATAACCTCCTTATTTCAGTTGTGCCTTTGTAAGATCAAAAGGTCATTTAATATGTGTAAAACAAGAACTAACCAATAAACGAATCTTTTATGAAAAAGACGAATTTTACTATTCTTTCATTCGCACGATTGGCGAGCCGGTGCTTGCCGATCCTACTGCTTGTGTTGGGCTTCAAGACCTCCGCACAAGTAACGGTACCATGTAATTTGGTCTGTAATGACCATGTCAATGCCTCAATGCCAGCTGCAGGAAACTGTACGCGTACATTTGAAGCAGATGATTTTTTGGAAAACCCTACATGTCCTGATTATCAATTCGGTCAATATGGAGGCTATCAGGTTGTGTTAGTCTATCCATTTGGAACAGGATATTATCCATACGCTGGAGTTGATCGATCACACCTTGGCTATACCTTCGTTTATAAGGTGAATGCAGTTGATCTCAATGGGAATTTGCTCAATTCCTGCTGGGGTTATGTGACTATCGAAGACAAAGCAGCACCACAAGCGATCTGTAAAAGTCGCCGGTTGACTTGTTTTCAAGCAGCACAGATCAACAGCAACCTAGGTAAAGTGATAGACAACTGTCAGGCGGGAAGCGCAAAGATCGAAAGATTGGAGTTTCTACCAGCAGGCAATGGTTGCGACTCTGTCTTCATCGCTAGGATCAAGCGTACGATCCGAGCATGGGATACTTGGGGTAATACCAACGTGTGTATGGATACCCTGACGATCACCAGAGATTCATTGCATAAAGTAAAATGTGCAGAATTAGTGGAGTTAAACTGCCGGGTAACCTGTGTAGTCGGTACTACTAAGACTGTTTATACCTTCACAAAAGACAAAACGGCAGCTCACTATCCGAGTCCTGAGTTATTATTAAAACTCAGAAAAGATTGCCCATCGGTGATGCTGGTAGGTGGCTTAATAGGCACCACGAGGTCAAAAGTAGTACCTCAAATCTCAGATACCGTATTTATATCTGTGCCAAGTTCAAGACCTAATATAGATACTTGTATCGGTCGGGATTCTTG
>JANOWJ010000185.1:0-34576 GCA_031417835.1 Saprospiraceae bacterium
ATGGCTGTCGGATACTTTCATAAATGTTATGCGTAATTTTAAACAGACCAACAAGTAAAATGAAATTCGTTGAAATATATAATCGAATAATTACTCATTGGGGCGACAAAATTGACTTTTCAGACGGTGCAATTTTTGAACCTGAACACAAGACACCTGGAACTACGCCATCTGGAGAAGATTCATTTCAATCTAATTCATTTTCCAGAAAATGGGGCGAAATTGAAGAAATCGTTGGACTCGATGATACATTCGGAGACTTAATGGTTTGGACAATGTATCAAGTTTTCCATAGACACGCCCGACAACTTTTTCGCAAAAACATTTTTACTTTAAATCCCAAAGACATAAGTAAGACTGAAATAGGGAACCAATATTATGACAATTTACATGCTGAAAGTTGGGAAGAAGAATTGACTAAATATGAAAGAACGACAGAATGAAAACTACGCATAACAGCACATTTGCAATAGGCGGGATTTCGTGCTCCGCAGACAGTTTTGTGGTAGCCGAAAGTTCAGTTCTCCGCATCAACATTTGTGCTGAAAATCCCGCCCATCGCAAATCTGCGGAACGTTAGATGCAATGCTAAAATCGAAACAACAAATATGACAACAGGAAAAAATTTACATAAAAACTTAGACACATTTCTAAGACATATCGACGCCATTCGAGATACATTGCCAATGACAATGCTTCTTATCCAACCTTATAACAAAAAGGCAAATGACGCCTTTATGAAGTTTGTCAAAGAGAATGTTGAAGAAATTGAAGATGATAATGGTAAAAAACGAATTTTAGTTAAGGCTGACGAATCTAAAACTTTTGAAACACTTGAAAGAAACGCTTCAACCTCTGCTCTTGCGAGTAAAATCATTCCTGAAAGTTTGTTTGTATCTCTAATTTCTCAGTATGATGCATTCCTTACTAGACTTCTCCATGCTATTTATGAAATTAAACCTGATGTTTTGAATGGTTCTGAAAGAAATTTAACATTTTCACAATTAGTAGAAATGGAAACTATTGAGAACGCAAGAGAATTTATTATTGATAAAGAAATCGACACTGTTTTAAGAAAAAGCCATTCAGAACAATTTGAATATTTAGAAAAACTAATTGGAATTAAACTTAGAGAAAATCTTCCAATCTGGCATACATTCATTGAAATTACGGAAAGAAGAAATTTACTAGTTCATTGTGATGGAGTTGTTTCAAATCAATATTTAAAAAACTGCATTGAACATAAATGTAAAATTGACAAAGTAAAAGTTGGAGAAAGATTAAAAGTAGAACCACAATATTTCTCAAGTGCATATAAATGTATCTATGAAATTGCAACCAAGTTAACACACACGATTTGGAGAAAACTTATAATCTCTGACTTAAAAGATGCTGATAGAGAATTGAATGATGTTTGCTTCCATTTAATAAACACTAATTCATTTGAACTTGCTGATATTTTATTAGAATTTGGTTGTGCTCAAAAAAGACACTTTAATGACTCCTTTAAAAATGTCTTTATTATTAATGGTGCTTTATCCAAAAACCTACAAGAAAAGAAAGAAGAAGCTAAAGAAATACTTGACAAAAAGGATTGGAGTGCAAGTAGTGATGACTTCAAATTAGCATACTCAGTTTTAACTGACGACTTTGAAAGGGCTTATGAAATTATGACAAAGATTGGTGATAATGGAGAGGTTGACAAATCTGATTATAAGCAATGGCCTTTATTCAATATGATTAGTAAAGAAGAAAAATTTAAAGAAACTTATCAAACTATTTTTAAAGAAGATTATACAGTAATGGAAACGCCAATGCGACCACTGCAAGAATTGATAAACAAAGAAATCAAACGTGACAAAGATTTAAAAGAGAAGACAGTTAAAAAAGTTGAATCAGCAAAAGAACTAAAGGAAAAAGAAAGCACTACAACTATCAGGCGTTTGGCAAAAAAGCGGGTTTAGTGGTGAAATGAAGCTTTGTGCACCGTATCAAGTTCAGTGTTAGAGGACAGTTTAGTGCTTCGAAATCCGCTTCTTCACCAAGCGCCAAACCGGTATAGTCAATTTTAAAAGAACCTTCGCTATGAAAAAAGTTACATTCATAATTCTTTCACTCTTCTTATCTGGACTTTCATTCGGACAAAATAAAACTGCAATCCTTGACAGCATATTTACTTCACTATATAGTGCAAATAAGTTCAATGGAAATGTGCTTGTGGCAGAAAGTGGAAATATTGTTTTTGAAAAAAGCTACGGCTGAAGGAGAAGAAATAATGAAAGAACATCAACGGACGACATCTAAAAAGGACAGGTGGAAATTTTGAAAAACTAACGCGGGCAGCTTGTCGAACGCATAACAGCAGATTTGCAATAGGCGGGGTTTCGTGTTCCGCAGACAGTTTTGTGGTATCCGAAAGTTTTGTGCTCCGCATAAACATTAGTGGTAAAAATCCCGCCCAACGCAAATCTGCAAAACACTAGTGGCAAGCCCAAAAGACGACATCGCATATAATGAACGCCAGAATAAAACGTAAACAAGTGACTGAGTGACTGGACAAATGAACCATCAACCAGCCGACCCGAGCGCCAACACTTCTGTATTCTTATTTTGTTTTAAATCAAGTAGAGTGAGCGTAAAGAGTTAAGAGTAAAAACGAAATACTTTTTGACTCTTTTTTTTCAATGGATGATCGGACAAAATTTCCGAACAATCTATTTGGTTTGATTGTTGATTTAAAATAATTATGTCACCATATCAAGATCACATTCAAACAGTCATGGCATCAGATGCACAATTATTGGATGCATACTCCTCCACGATCACTGGGGTCGTGAAACAAACAGCTCAGGCGGTTGTTCACATCAAAGTGGTTAAAAAAATGCGAAACAGCCGGACGAAGGAAATCGTGGAGCAGTCTGGATTTGGATCGGGATTTGTGATATCGTCAGATGGATTGATTGTGACCAATCATCATGTCATTGATAAAGCCATCTCCATCGAAGCCGGTTTTGCAGATGGGCTAGAGTTAAATGCCAGCCTGATCGGCTCCGATCCTTCTACGGACCTGGCTATACTCAAAGTCTATAGCGGTGATATGAGACCACTGCAATTTGCTGATTCGGATTTATTGGAACCAGGCCAGATCGCCATGGCTATCGGTAATCCCATGGGATTGCAACATACAGTCACCACTGGAGTAGTCAGTGCTACGGGTCGTACCCTGAGAGCTAATAATGGTCGCTTGATAGACGATATCATTCAGACCGACGCAGCTCTCAATCCCGGCAATAGTGGCGGGCCCTTGGTCAATTCTTCGGGCAAAGTCATAGGCGTAAACACCGCAGTAGTGTCTTCTGCTCAAGGATTGTGTTTTGCAGTATCCTCTAATTTGGCTGCTTATGTGGCCGGTCAACTCATCATACACGGCAAGGTTAAAAGAGCCCAGTTGGGCATCGCAGCTCAGTTGGTCAATCTCACACCACGTATGATCGCCGCAAATCAATTGAAAACTAAAACGGGAATATATGTATTTGAAATAGTCGCCGACGCTGATGTGTACAATAATCAATTTAAACTCGCTGACATCATCGTGGAATTTAATGGCTTGCCGGTAGCATCAGTCGATCAATTGCATAAATACCTTCATGAGCATGCCATTGGAAAAATGTCCACCATTGGAGTATTGCGAGGTGGCAGAATTCAGACGATCACTGCGATACCGGGAGAATTGAAATAATGGTCATTCTTTATGCTATGATTTTAATCAGGCATGTATCCTTGTATGAATAGCAAATGCCTCCGCAGGATTTTTGATCAAGAGTTGGTCTATATGCCTCGATTTAAATCCTTTTTGAATAAGCAATGGAATTGTTTTGTCGATGATATCTGTGTAACCTTTCAACGTGCCTCCTTGAGCTTTAGCAGGATCATACCAGCCGGCATCGTGTGATATCAGTACCCGATGGAGACAGTCATTGGCCTTCAAGAGGTCCAGCCACTGTACATAATTTTCTAATCCGCCCCAGCCCATACCATCGAGACTTACCCAGGCACCCATTTTTGCTATTTGGGTATAATAGGTTTTGTTGAGCTCGTTTTGCGCATGAGTCCAGATAAAGGCATTTGGATTGACCTTCAATGATTTTAATTCTTGCAACTGATCTAAGGCAGCTACAGCGGGACCTGTATGAGAACAAATCGTCAACCCCGTCTCGCGATGCGTAATGCCGGCGGTCTGAATAAGTTTTCGTTCAATATCAGAGAGCTTATTCCCGTTGACGCTTATTTTTATAAATCCTGGTTTGATAGCTGTGCCTTCAATACCATGGTTAGCTTCATCAATCCATCTCGCCGCCAGTTGATCTACTGTATCTGTGTAAACCCACGAGGGCAAATATTTGTAGTCTACAGCACCATAGTATCCCGTGTTCGTAAGAATATTTATTCCGCTTTTTTCGGATAACATTTTAAGCACATGCACATCTCTACCTAAGAATGCCGGAGTACAATCCATTAAAGTCTCTATCCCTTTGCTTTTAGCCTCCAGTAAAAAAGGAAGTACTTTATCCACGACCTCTGCTTTGTCCCATCGATCATACCGGATAGCATCTGCACCAATAAAATCAACCAGACAGTGCTCATGGATCAAAGTCAGACCCATTTTCTGGACCCGCATAGCACCCAAGACGGTCTCGATGTGTCGAGGTTTATAGGACTTTATCAGACAAAGACCAATAGCCGTCTTTAAAAATTGGTTTCTTGTCATTTTTCTAGTCATACGGTAATTGTGTAATGAAAAAATATTTTTATACGATCAAAAAATCATTCCTGGTTTTTTCTTACAAATTTTATAGACTTAAAAAAATACATAAGGGCTATAGCATTGTAGTCAACTTTTAGTAATAGCTTCTTCTAGATTATATAAGGTATGGATTACTTTCATAAGAGCAGCCGTCGCAGGTACATCTACATTAGTGAGATGCTTATTTTCGCCAATATCCAAAAGTCGGTTTGCTTTGAGGATATTTTCACGTAATGAAATTATTTCATTTTGAAAATAAGTTATCAGGATTTCTTTTTCATTGGGTTGTGGCCTTCTACCGATAATGAGTCGAAACGCCTTGACAATTTTTTCTTCAATGGGGCATTCCTCCTGCGATATTTTTTCAGCCAATACTCGTGCGGCTTCCAGCATCTGCGGATCATTTAAAGTGACCAGTGCCTGCAGCGGAGTGTTTGTGATGAATCTATTGACTTCGCATTGGTCTCTATTGGATGCATCAAAGATCAACATAGAGGGCGGGGGCACTGTACGTTTGATAAAGGTATAGATGCCTCGACGATATAGATTTTCATCATGATCCTGAATGTAAGTGGCCAATAAACCTCGCCCGGAGGTAGCAGATTCCCATAGACCGTAAGGTTGATAGGGTTTTACACTTGGGCCACCTAGCTCTGTGTTTAGCAATCCGCTACTGGCCATCGCAAGATCTTTGATTAATTCCGCGGGGACTCTCATGCGTCGATATCTGCTGAGGTAGATATTATCTGGATCTTGCGATTGTTTTCTCCCATTGATTTCCGCAGACTGACGATATGTGGATGACATGACAATCATTTTGACCAGTCGTTTGATATTCCAGCCATGATTCATAAAGTCGAGTGCCAACCAGTCTAATAATTCCGGATGTGTAGGCATCTCCCCTTGCATACCAAAGTCAGAAGTCGTAGGAACCAGGCCCCGACCAAAAAATTGAGCCCAGATCCGATTGACATATACCCGAGCTGTCAATGGATGATTTTTATCAAATAACCATTGTGCCAAACCCAGTCTGTTTTGTTTAAATTGATTGGTATCAAATGGAAAAATTTGTGTCGGAGTAGATGCAGTCACTACTTCTCCCAGTTGGTCATACACTCCACGGAGCAGGATATGAGTAGGTCGTAGAGCTGTGCTATCCTGCATGATCATGACCTCTACGGCGGCTGTATCTTTTTTATTGATAAATTTCAACAAGCTGGTCACTTCTTCTGTGGTGATTTTCATTTTAGGCGCATCCGCATATAAGATACCAAATGGGTCAGTCAATAAACCAGTTTCCGGGACTTGATTAAAAAAAGCAAAAGTGCTGAAATAGGATTTTTGAGGGATCGGATCATATTTATGATCGTGACATTTGGCACATTCAAATGTCATAGCCAGGAATGTTTTGGCAAATGTATTTGTACGGTCTGTCACATATTCCAAGCGGTATTCTTCATCGATGACTCCTGCCTCTTCAGTAATTTTATGATTTCTGTTAAAACCCGTAGCCAATAACATTTCTTTAGTAGGGTTGGGTAAAAGATCACCCGCAAGTTGCCAAGAGACAAATTGTTGATAAGAGTAGTTTTGATTGAAAGCATAGATCACCCAATCCCGCCATGGCCACATACTTCGGATACCATCATCCTGATAACCATGGCTATCCGCATACCGAGCCACATCTAGCCAATTCAAAGCCATTCTTTCACCATAATGGGGATTATTTAATAGGGTATCAACTATTTTTTCGTACCCCCGGTCAGTGGTATCGGCTAAAAATTGGTCTTGCAGTTCTAATGTGGACGGTAGACCGATGAGATCCATACTCAACCGTTTTAGTAATCGTTCTTTGTCTGATGTTCCATTGGGGTTGAGTTGCTGTTGCATCATCTTAGCTAATACAAATCGATCTATATCATTCGCAGGCCACTTATGTTTTTGCAACGGGACATTGGGGAGGCTGGGAGCTATAAAAGCCCAGTGTTGTTTATATTCAGCACCCTGCTTAATCCATTTTTCCAATAACGCAATTTCAAAGGATGAAAGCTTTAATTTAGAATCGGATGGTGGCATGATCAGGGCCGAATCGACACTTTTTATTCTTTTTAATAGGACAGAGGTATGAATATTGCCCGGTACGATAGCAAATTGACCTTTATATTCAATAAGCTCTGCGTATGCACTATCCGCTATATCTAATCGTAAATTGCCTTCTCGTTTATTAGCATCCGGTCCGTGACATTTAAAACAACGATCAGAAAGAATAGGTCGGATATGGATATTAAAATCTACTGTCTCTGGAAGCGTTTGACTGATCCCGATCAATGTCATCGTCTTATAACCTACCAAAAGCAGCGTTGCCAAACAAAACCAAAGTACGATCCGAGGTGTGTACAAAGAAAGAATTTTATGGTCAAGTTAAATGAAATATCACTTACTTAGCTACTTAAGATCCCCAACAGGATCGGTTATCTTTTAGTTTTAAAATTTACCTTATTATTGTCATCAAAAATTAACGGTATGATCAACCCTATTTATCCATGTCTTTGGTTTGATGGCCAGGCCAAAGAAGCAGCTGAGTTTTATGGGGCTGCATTTAACGATTCATCGATCAAATCGGAAAATCCCATGGTGGTCATCTTTGAATTGGAAGGAAAAAAACTTATGGGGCTCAATGGTGGCCCGATGTTTACAATCAATCCCTCCATTTCAATGTTTGTCACTTGTGCATCCGATGATGAAATAGAATTATTATGGTCGACGCTTTCTGATGGTGGTAGTGCGCTCATGGCTTTAGACCAATACCCCTGGAGTGAAAAATATGGCTGGGTGAAAGACCGGTATGGTATGACCTGGCAAGTTATGAAAGGGGCACCACAGGTGAGTGGTCCTAAAATAGTCCCGGCCATGCTTTTTACAAACGATCAATATGGCAAAGCAGAAGACGCGATCCGGTTTTACACCTCTATCTTCCCAAATTCTAATATTCTAAGCCTATCGCGATATGAGCCCGGCGAATCACAACCGGAAGGCAACTTAAAATTTGGGCGATTTGAGCTGAATCAGGAAGTTTTCATCGCAATGGATGGTCCCGGAAGCCATGAATTTGCCTTTAATGAAGCTCTGTCATATGTAGTGGAATGTGAGTCTCAAGCGGACATCGATTATTATTGGAATGCACTTACTGCCGCCGGAGGACAAGAAAGCATGTGTGGTTGGTTAAAGGATAAGTTTGGTGTGTCCTGGCAGATTGTACCTGCGATATTGGGTAAACTCATGAGTGATCCTGATAAAGGTCAACGGGTTATGCAAGTCGTCTTGCAATCGAAAAAAATGGATCTCGATCGATTGATGAATGCATAATATCCTAATAGAAACCTAAATAAAAATAGTATGATAGCTAACAAACCAAATACGATAAATGAGTACATCGCTAGCTTTCCTAAGAGCACGCAAATCGTTTTGAATCAGGTCCGTTCGACGATTCAAAAAGCAGCACCCAAAGCAGAGGAAAAAATTAGTTATGGCATGCCTGCCTATACTTTCGCTGGGATGCATTTAGTTTATTTTGCCGGCTATAAAAATCATATTGGCTTTTATGCCTTGCCTTCTGGCCACCATGCTTTTACAAAAGAGCTATCCAGCTATAAAGTAGGTAAAGGATCAGTACAATTTCCATTGGACAGTCCGATGCCTCTGGGTTTGATTACTAAAATGGTAAAATTTAGGGTCAAGGAAAATATGGTGAAAAAAGCAGCTAAGGCAAAATGAAAAGTACCTGATCTTGTTTAATTTGAAATAGCAAGATCATCAGTTTCACTTCATTATTTTATGGCTGATAGATACTAAATAGGTTTCCAAAAGGATCGTTGAATAGTGCTACTTTTTGGCCGCCTTCTAATTCCTCTTGTTTAGTGACAGTGCCGCCATGTCGTTGTATTAAGTCTATCGTAGTGTGCAGTTGATCCACCATAATGGATATAATGATCCCTGGCTCTGAGGCCACCTTACGGCCAGGGATCCACGCACCACTGACTTCACCTACTCCATCATCAAAAGATATACTGCCATCATCTCTGGTTCGGATGGTCCAGTTAAAAACTTGTTGATAAAATGCAGCAGACCTTGCGCTGTCCTCGGTCGGAATTTCGATATAACAAATTTTTCCGTTTCCAAATGTCGGACGACTATTTTTCATATTGCAAAGTATAATTTATCAAAAAGAACAGACAAGATAGTTGGGCTTTCCGATATGTCAAATTTGTATATCTCAGCGAAAGTAAGAGTGATGTCTGTTTGCATAAAACTGCTCTGTCAAATCTCCTTGGAGATCCTCGCGATAAGCAGGATGACAAAACAACCTGAACAAGTCAAGAATCAATCTCAATGGCGCCCCACTCATGCGATGGAAAGTTGGGGTATGTCATTCCACAAAGCGTTTCTCTGATCTCGGATTAGGTTTAACACTTGTTGGCCCAGCGTAGTGATGGTAAAATATCGTTTTCTTTTGCCGCCACGTACTTTGGTTGCTTCACCAAACTCCGAACTGACCATGTCTTTCTCTTCCAGCCGTCGTAAAACTGTTTGTACCGCTCCGATACTCACTTGTCGCTGCAGTCGTACTTCAATTTCCTCAATCAGACTCAATGTGTAGGCTTTACCGTGTAATATAGCAACAGTGAGTAAAACAATTTCTTCGAATTCACCTAGACTATATGTAGACATCTTTATATTTCCTATAAAAGTATTTAAAATGGTTTATATAAACTATATTTGTAGTAAATATATTGTGTTAAAGTTTAACCCTCTTTTTTAAGGAGTTGGTTGGACGACACTTGTCCATTCAAAACCGTTCACGTTGAAAATTCAACTACATTTGCATTTTTTATTCAAGATATGATATGTTAAAGTTATTGCAGTCTGAAATAGGAAGATTAAGAGTGGTCGGGATGATGGAAGGAATCTCCTTATTGGCTTTGATTTTTTTTGCAATGCCATTAAAATATATGTTCCAACGACCAGAAGCTGTACGAATTATTGGCTCAATACACGGAGCACTTTTCCTGATTTTTATTTTCTTGACCATGATAGTGGCTCTTCAGCATAACTGGGTACATCGGAAGACCACGTGGAAAGTTCTGCTATCCTCCTTTATTCCTTTTGGAACATTTTATATTGATCGTACGATTTTAAGCAAGATGATGTAACCTGACTCTAGGTCATCAGATGAAGTTGCATTAAAACAATACCCTCACTCCTGCACTTACGCCCATCCATCCATGCAGCCGGTTATTGATCGATACTGTAGGTACTCCAACAGGTATGACCTGATCTCGCAAAGCTTGATTGGCTGCGATCAAAAGATTAAAGGATGGTCCTATACCTATGCTCACATGTGAGCCTAATGGAATGTCCAAGGTAGGAGATAGTTTGACCCACTGATTGAGATCAAACTCAGATACGCCCTGATTGATTTGATTGTACGTAGCTTCGAGATTCAACCCAAGATATCGATTGAATCTGAATCGATGGCCCAGGCCCATACCATATGTCCATAACAAGTTGTTTTCCTTAAAATTTGTCGTACTCCCAACTGAAAAAATCGTATATAATTTAGAAGTACCGGATTTAAAACTAAAATTAAGCGGATACACCTCATTGACGCTATACTCTAAAGATAAATATCTTCCTTTTTTAGCAAAATTAAATAGGCCCAGTTGTAGTCCATCGACCTCAGTCGCACTATTGATCAGGCCGATTTGCAGCCCATGTACCACGCGAGCTCGATTAAATATACCAGCGATCTGTGTGGTCTGAATAGTATCGGCTTGGTTAGCGATACCCCCGATCTGGACATTGACATTGCCGACGCCAGCCGTATTGAATAGCCCCGCGATCTGATAATTGTTGTTATTCACCCTAGCGTCATTCCATAAACCAGCGATCTGCATACCGTGATCTGTATGAGCCCTATTGACGAGGCCGCCGATCTGAATACCAGACATCGTATCTCGTACCGTATTGTATAATCCTCCGATTTGTAAGCCTCTGGTATTGCCACGGACTGCATTAAACCAGCCTGCGATTTGAACCCCGGATACATCGCCACCATTTATATTAGCCATACCAGCTATTTCAAGTTTTCGATTGCCTTTAGAATATCCTGCTAATATATTGAGAGAGTAATCGTTGATCACATTGCCACTCATTTTGAGATTGGTGCCTATATACGGTAGGAATGATATCTGAAATGGTCGTCGTAAAGAGTCCTGTACATTGAGCTCATTTGATCTCTGGGTTTTACTTTTAAAAAGATTTAAAAACCCTGTTGCAAAGGATTCAAGTTGTTGTTCGAATGTAAGAGTATTCGGTCTGGGATAGGTCAGAGTGTCCTGATCGATAGTTACATTCAAAAATCGTTGTTTGGTTTGGTACACTAGAAAAGTCGTGTCTCGATAGTCCAGTTTAGCCACGATGATCTGGCTTTGAGGCTTTATTGGGATTTCGTAGTACCCATTTTCATCCGTCGTGGTGGATTGAAGAGAATTAGCATCATATACGGTGGCATTGACTACTTTTTTTCCAGTTGATTTTTCGCTGATGTAACCTATCAATTTGTCTTGTGGTCGTTTTACTTTTTTTAGTATAAGATATTCCCCATTCTGTTTGTATTCATACCCTGGTCCCAGGATGCCCCATAGGATTTCACGGATGGTAGCCAGCTCAGCGACATACGACACTCGTGACTTTTGATCTATGATCTTGGCATTGTAAGTCCATTCAAAATTTGCTTTTTGCGCAAGATCAGCTAATGCCTCGGATATAGGTGTTTGATCATAAGATACTGCTATCCGCAATCCGAGTACATCCCGCCCTTGTAATGTACCAGCTAGAAAAAGACTGCACAAAAAAATATAAACGTGTTTCATATTCAATGAGATAGTTGAAGCTCTAAGAAGAATAAAGAATTTTGTTGTTTTTTTGATCAGGTATGATGAAGATCAGGTAGTTTTTAGAATAATATCGGTTTCTTTAAATCACCGATTACTCATTACAACCTACACCTCTCAGTACGATGCTATCCCGAGATACTTTATCGATGTCAAAGGAAAACGATGCGGCTATCAATTCCAATACTCTATGATAGTCTAGATTATTATAGCGCGCCGTAAGTACACATCGCTCGAGGGTCTTCGGCTCTAAAGACACGTGGATATTATAGGCCACATTCATGGTGCGGATGACTTCAGATAATGGACTGGTATCAAAATTAAACACCTTACTTTTATACGCCAGCGCATTGGGGTGCATCGGTTGAGTTTGTTTTTGTAAAATCTTGGTCGAAAGGGTATAGGTAGCCTGTTCTCCGGCCATCAATTGCATCGAGTGATCTGCCCCGCCGATTTTGACGATTCCTTCCGTCACCATGATATGGATAAGATCAGGGTTTTTATGATCGATATTAAATGCAGTGCCGATAGCCTGTATGGTGATCTGATCCACCTCCACGATAAAGGGTTTCGTTTTATTGGGTGATACCTCAAAATACCCTTCACCCTCAAGCCGCATGCGGCGTTCTTTTTTGTTGTAATTATTGGATAAAGTCAAGCCGGATTTTCTATTGAGTGTGATAATCGAACCGTCATTCAACGTGTCTACAAATATGGTACTGGTGCTGGTCAATACCACTGACGGTAAAGCTTGTTTATTGTTTTGAAAAACCCAATTAAGGCCCCAGGCCATCGTCAAGAAGGCTGCTGCATAAGCTACATATTTGATGATCGGTAGCCGAATGATGCGGCCTTTCTTTTGATCAAGGATATCATTTTTTACATTAAGCAAAGCAGCTTCAGTATCATACCATGAAGCAGTATGATCCACCGGTGTAGCCCCCATCCATATTTTTTCCAATTGATCAAAATAGGTCTGATTTGCTACAGCGGCCTTTTTCCAGGTATCCAGATAGTGACTTTCGTCTGGGGTAGCCTCGCCTGCCAGCTGTTTTGCAATGATGATATCTATCGTATTTGCTTCGTTTTCCATATTGGTTAAAAGTTTTTTTAAATGCTGATCGATAAATAAAGGAGAAAGAGAGCTACGAGGTATTCGGCTAATTGTAATCGGAGTATTTTTAATGCTTTGCCCATTTGGGTCTCTACAGTTTTGACTGAGATCTGGAGTTGATCTGCGATCTCACGATATTTTAATTCTTCAAAACGGCTTAGTTCAAAGATGTATCGGCATTGTTTTGGCAGAGATGAGATGGCTGTTTGTATTTTTTGTGAAAGTTCTTGATGAGCTTCCGGTTGATAGCTGTGGTGCAGCTCCAGTTGGCGCAAGACATGTTCCTGATATTTTGTTTTAGTTTTCAATTGTCGCAATTTATTAAGGGCCGTATTATGAACAGATTTATAGAGATATGATTTCAAAGAAGTTTGAATATCTATTTTGGTCCTGGCCTCCCATAATTTGACAAATGTTTGTTGCACGATGTCCTCAGCCTGAGCAGGATCACCTTGCAGTATTTTTTTAGCATAGATACACAAGGGTTGATAATAGGTTCTGAATATTGCGTCAAATGCCCTGGTGTCACCCTGTTTTAAAGTCTCGAACTCAGAAGATGCTATGGAAGATTCCAACAGTTGATAGATTTTATTATAATTAGGACACGGAGTCAGTGGAAAACCCTGATCGGGATTCAAAATGTTTTTCTCTTAACAACAAGCTTTTACCCCGGCAAGCCAACAAGACAAAGATAGGCACATGGCTTTCTATACAGAAATCTCGGTTAACTTTGCCACCCCGATGTCAGATATTATCCGATTACTCCCCGATGCCATAGCCAATCAGATCGCAGCAGGCGAGGTTATTCAACGACCCGCGTCTGTCGTCAAAGAATTATTGGAAAATGCCATTGATGCAGGGGCTTCTCGGGTCCAACTGTTGATCAAGGAAGCTGGCAAATCGCTCATCCAGGTGATCGATAATGGTAGTGGGATGTCAGAGACCGATGCCCGCATGGCTTTTGAGCGTCACGCTACTTCCAAAATCCGACACTCCGAAGATCTGCAAACTATTCGTACTATGGGATTTCGGGGGGAGGCCTTGGCCTCTATGGCAGCTGTAGCTCAAATAGATATGAGGACTCGATTGCACGACCGGGATCTAGGCTCGCGTATTCAACTTGCGGCATCCGTATTTGAAAAACAAGAACCGATCCAGACCCCGGGAGGGACCAGCTTTGCGGTATCAAATCTGTTTTTTAATGTGCCTGCTCGTAGAAAGTTTTTGAAGTCTGATCCTGTGGAGTTGCGCAATATAATGGAAGAGTTTGAGCACATAGCTCTGGCCTACCCGGAGATTGAAATGACCTGTCATCACAATAATCATGAACTTTATAATCTACCCAAGGGAAACTTACGACAACGATTGATTGCCGTTTTTGGCAAAAGTATGGGCGAAAAAATAATAGCCGTAGAAGAAAACACAGATCTGGTCAATATCGCAGGATATGTAGGTAAAGTAGAAGCGTGTAAAAAAAAGCGGGGTGAGCAATACTTATTTGTCAATCGACGCTTTATCCGCAGCACCTATCTGCATCACGCCATTCGAGCTGCTTATGAGGCATTGATCGCACCGGATGATCATCCTTTTTACGTAATGTTTCTCGATATCGATCCGGCTAAAATAGATGTCAATGTGCATCCCAGCAAACATGAGATCAAATTTCTCGATGAGCGGATTATCTATCAATACATTCGGGTAGCTACTCGGCATGCTCTCGGCCAATATGTGCCGCTAGCCTTGGATTTTGAGGCATCAGATAAAGGGCTCAGCCATTCTATAGGTACCGGAGGCTATAAGACCGCTCCACAGGCTCCACTTCATTATAATTCGGGTGGTCCTTACGGGCAACCAGCAGTACCGTCGAGCACATCACAAGATTGGCGCAAACTATACGAGGGATTTAGACCCGCTGTCTCACACGATCAAGCTATTGTGATCAGTAGCAATATGGATGATCCTCAGAATATGAATACACCGGAGTCAGTGCCCGCAGCCGCTGCGGATGCATCCCCTAAATGGCCTTACCAACTGCACCTCACGTATATTATATCGTCTATCACTTCTGGATTTTTATTGATCGATCAAGAAGCAGCCCATCAGCGTATCTTGTATGAGCGAAGTATCAGACATTTTTCAGGACAAGCTGCCCCAAGTCAACGCAGCCTATTCCCTACTACGCTGCAAGTATCCGGATCAGATCATGCCCTCTTGAATCAGATGATGCCCGATTTTCAGCAGTTGGGGTTTGATCTGGAGCCCTTCGGTACTAATAGTTTTATAGTACATGGTATGCCCATGGATTGGAAGGAGTCAGAGTCCGTGCAAGGCTTTATAGAATCTCTTTTGCGTCATTATATTGAAGAATCGGATCAAAAAATAAACCCCCGACTGCACATCGCTAAATATATCGCACGATATCAAAGTATAAAATCAGGCCAAAAACTTACAGTAGAAGAAATGCAATACCTTATCGACCAGTTGTTTGCCTGTGAAGATGCAGCTTGGGGTGTGTTTGGAGGTAAATGTTATACGACTGTAGGTTTGGATGAGGTGCGTAAACGGCTGGGCTAAGTCGACAATTTCGAAATGGCGCGCAAAGACCTGCCTGTCCGGTAGGCAGGCGCTAAGGCGCAAAGGAATGCAGGGTTGGTGCACAGTAACACAACGAAGTGCAGACACAAAGACTCATTCGAAACATTCGTCAATCGTCAAATTGTCAATTGTCAAATTGTCAATTGTCTTTCATTTCTATCCATTCCTCCAAAAATTCGCCTGCCCATAATCAGACTCAGAATCAATATCACGATCGACACGTATCCTACCCAATCATAACCCACTAGTTTTCCATTTGCACTTTTTACGACGAGTATGCCCGATAAAAAGGATGCCCCGGAAGTGCCTAGTTGTTGTACGCTGCTGTTAAAGCTCATAAAACTACCGCGCTGAGCAGGAGCTGGGATATTGCTGAGCATTGCTTGCGCAGTGACCGCTCGACCGGTAGCTACTGCAAACCATATTCCAAAAAATACCAAGACGACCGGGAACGATACATCATGAAGATTGGTGATCACAGCCACCATGATGACACACGCGATGACAGAATAGGTAAATATCTTAAGCTTACCTCGCTGATCAGAGATCCGACCTAATACAAAAGAAGCGACAAAAGCGGCTAAACCCCCTACCAGATAGACTGTTGGCGTAAGGGATTTTGAAAAACCCAAATTAAATTCCAGAAATGGATTGACGAAGGGTATGATTAAAAAATGGCCCATCATGATCAGTCCTGAAAAAACCAATGCCGCTACCTGGCGTCGACTACGGATCACTTCTTGAATGATCTTCAGTTTTGAAGTGGAATTGTCCGGGTCTACATGATCTTTCATTTCAGGGATATACCGATGGAGTAGCGGCAATAACCCAAGACCCAAGATACCTACCAATAAAAACGGGGCATGCCAACTGAATGCATTAGCGAGATATAGCGCAAAAGGCACTCCGAGGATCGAAGCAATAGCAAATGAACTCATGACTGCCCCCATAGCTGCACCTCTACGCTCATAACCAAAGACATCAGAGATGATAGCCAATACTTGGGATCCGATCAGTCCACCAAACAGGCCTGCTACGATCCGTGCTGTCATCAGCAACTCATAACTAGGCGCCAATCCACAAGCGATCGTACCTACCAAAAAGCCAACAAACGCATAAATTAAAAACTTTTTACGGTCGTATTGATCTACAAAAAATGCTGCCACAAAACCCGAGCCCGCAGCAGTCAGCGTATAGGAGCCTACCAATAGGCTAAATTGTGCAGGACTGATATCATAATAAGGCATGAGATAATTGCCTAGTGGCATCATGATCATAAAATCCAGAATATGTGTAAAATTGATCGCCGCCAAAAGGAAGATCACCAGGCGTTCATGGGGTTGCATGGGACAAAGATCTGCTTATTTTTACCAGCTTTGATATGTCGAAGAGGGCGACCAACGTTATTAATATGTAAATGATTTGTTCCGCCCGCTTATATTGCTCTACTGACCGATGCTATACGGATTTTACGCTTGTGCCATAGCATATATAGTCTCCAGAGCATCAAGGCAATGGTGAGCACTATTAAAAAAGTATAAGCACCCATTGATCCCGTGACATGGGTAGCGCTCCCATTGACCCGGGAAACATAAGTCATTAAAAAGATAAGCCAAACATAAGTGAGGTAGCTTGGCATCACCAGGCGTAAAGGAATGGTTTTAAAAATCTTGTAATCAAGCGTTTTGTTTTTGACTTCTTTTAGAATAAAAGGCAATAGCAGGATCATACCATATGCCAGCGCTCCTCCCACTAAGCGCATCGGGACCAGATCAAATCCACTCCGCATCACGGCATTGGCTAATAATACCCAATGAATGACATGTATGATCATAAAATTGCGTGTAAGTATATACGTGATATGAAGGACCGCTCGATCCGGTTTGGTATAATCCTGCAGCGTCGCATAGATAAATAAAAAAGCAAAACACAGTAAAGAAATTCGTCCGGACAGTCGAGCCGCAGATTGAAAAAAAAGTGTAGTATCACCCTGGCACTCCACATATGCCATAAGCAGTACTACGAGCTCCAGGACCAGAGCTGTTGGTAAAAATTTAGAAATGTGGTTCATCTGGAGGAGTGGCGATAAAATTATAAAATAAGAATCGTAAACCAATAAGCCAATTTGAATAAAATATTATGCGTCGGTACGAAAAAATGCCGTGCGAGTTTTCATAGTGGAATTTGTACATTCGAGCTATTCTTTGAAAACTTTGGTTCAAATCATATCAATTTGTTTATAAATGCCAATATTTACCCCCCCCCCCACTCCCTCCGAAGCCACCTTTCCCCCAAAAACACCGTTATATTTATCATTCCTTTAACTCATTCAAAATGAAAAATCTCCTCTTTGCTTTTATACTGCTCACCATCAGCTGCGCTAAAAATGACATTTCTGAAGCGGCCTTGACCAAGGCCAATCAATGTCCTACGGTGACTACGGCCATCATCAAAAAGGAGATGCTCAATGTAGCCGGCACGGAGTATTTTTATTATTTGGAGGTGCCGAATAGTATCAAAAACAGCACCAAAGTCTATCCGGGCAATCTGGCCGATGCGCTCCATATAGAGGGTCAACGAGTGGAAATCCGGTATAATGCGACTGAAGAACGCTATAGCTATATCCCCTGTGTCTCTTTACATGCCACCGGATTGATCGAAGAGTTTATGCCGTTGATCGAGCTGTGTAGTGCCGTAGCTAAAAACTAAGCCACTTATAGGCCAATCTAGCATAACATGTTGCAGCCTATACATACCGTGAGGCCTTGGTAATTGTACAAAATGATTACATTTTACTATTGCTAAAATCTAAAAAAACAAAGTCTTACTCTTTGAGCAAAGTGCATTTCCACCTTCGGAGAGGGCAGGGGGTGGAATAACTAAAATGCTTTGTAAAGCTTTCTTGTTACCCACAAAGTGGCAAGCCACATGGTGGCAAGCCACATGGTGGCAACAGCCGCATTTGGCCACTTCTCAAAAAAAGAAGGCCTATGATGTTCTCATAGGCCTCTCCGGGTCAAAACCTCGATCATCCACTTATTTATTTTGTATGCTCTACATTTTTAGGCATCACTTCTTCAGCGTTGACACCCAACCCCATTGCTACGGCCATACCGAGCTGCATATCCGCTCTAAAAAAATGGCAAAGCTGGCGATTGATGATATCATTTTTCTTTGGTCCACTGATGCCCTTCATGGCACCAACGATATTGCTGACTAAGTTTTTACGATCTGCATCATTCATCGCTTTGCGATACAAGGCACCGGGTTGTGCATAGTGGTCATCGTCATTGGCATTACGATCGTACCAATCTGCTACATTAGAGTCGAGGGTTTGGGCTGGCTCTTTGTAGGATTCATCTACTATGATGTGATCGAAACTATTCGGGCGATAGTTAGGCTCATCATGACCATTATCACCTACTTGCATATGACCATCGCGCTGATAGTTGGCCACCAGATATGGACATCGATTGACCGGTATCTGCTCAAAATTAACACCCAGTCTATAGCGATGCGCATCAGGATAAGACAAAATCCTACCTTGCAACATCTTATCCGGTGAATAGCCGATGCCATCGATCACATGCGCAGGCGCAAAGGCAGATTGTTCTACATCGCGGAAATAATTAGTTGGTATTTCATTGAGTTCCATGACCCCGACATCGATCAACGGGAAATCACCATGCGGCCATACTTTGGTCAGATCAAATGGATTCCATTTAAATGATTTGGCCTGTTCATTTGTCATCACCTGGATTTTTAAATTCCATTTGGGAAAATCGTTATTGGTGATAGCATCTACCAGATCCCGCTGTGCATGATCAGGATCAAGGCCTTTCATTTCTGTGGCACTGGAGTTATCAAAGTTTTTGATGCCTTGTTGGGTTTTAAAATGAAATTTTACCCATACTTTTTCATTTTCTTTATTGAAGAATGAAAAGGTATGAGATCCAAAGCCATGCATGTGGCGATAAGAATATGGAGTACCTCTATCGCTCATCAGGATCATGACCTGATGTAGGCTCTCCGGATTGAGACTCCAAAAATCCCACATCATCGTAGGGCTCTTGCAGTTATTTTTAGGATCACGTTTCTGGGTGTGGATAAAATGTGAAAACTTCTTTGGGTCTTTGATAAAAAATACCGGAGTATTATTACCTACCAAATCCCAATTGCCATCTTCAGTATAAAATTTCATGGCAAAGCCTCGTGGATCTCGCTCCGTATCAGCACTGCCTTTCTCACCTCCTACGGTAGAAAAACGGATGAACATTTTAGTCTTTTTACCTATCTGGGCAAAGATCTTGGCTTTCGTATACTTGGTAATGTCGTGCGTGATGGTCAGTGTACCAAATGCACCAGTACCTTTGGCATGTACTACCCGCTCCTGGATACGCTCCCTATTGAAGTGAGCCATGTCTTCATGCAGTAGGAAGTCTTGCAATAAAATAGGACCTCTGGGGCCGACGGTCTGGGAATTCTCAAATTCTGTATAGGGTTTTCCACTTGCCGTGGTTAGTTTTTTTTCTTCGCTCATGAGCAGATTAATTTAAATAGAAGTAAATAAAGTTTTTATTGCATAGCAGTCGATACGCTGACTAGGTATGATGTGTAAATATAGGCACTTTATTAATATAAATTAAACTGATATTATCTATCTTCGCATAGATACTATCTATATTTATGAATTTTCAACAACTGGAATATATCGTAGCAGTCGATCAATTCCGACACTTTAAGCAAGCAGCAGAAAAATGTTTTGTCACTCAGGCGACTTTGAGTATGATGATCCAAAAACTGGAAGCCGAACTAGGAGTAAAACTATTTGATCGAAGCAAACATCCTGTCAAACCCACAGATATTGGTATAAAAATCATCCTGCAAGCTAAACGCACATTGTCGGAGGCTAATAGAATACAAGAAATCATTCAGGAAGAAAAAGGCGAAGTCAGCGGAGAACTGAAGTTGGGCATCATACCTACGCTAGCCCCGTATTTATTACCCTTGTTTTTAAGATCGTTTACTACCACATATCCTCAGGTGAAACTCGTGATCAGCGAGCATACGACTACGAGTATCCTGCATCGACTAAAATCGGGACAATTGGATGCTGCTATTTTGGCAACCCCATTATTAGATCCTTTGATCCACGAAAACCCACTCTTTTATGAAAAATACTTCCTATATGTCAGTGATAAAGAGAAGGGTTTTGATAAAAAATATGTTTTGCCTGCCCATATTGATATCCGGCACTTATGGTTGTTAGAAGAAGGACATTGTATGCGATCCCAGATCCTCAATCTCTGCGAACTGAAAAAAAAGCACGAGTCAGAAGAACGCTTCCATTATGAAGCCGGTAGTATCGAATCCCTTAAAAATCTGGTGGAAAACAATTTTGGCATTACCATCATTCCGGAGTTATCCACCTTTTATTTGACGAAGGTCCAAAAAAGGCGCTTACGCTTTTTTAAAACGCCTACTCCGGTGCGCGAGATCAGTATCGCCACCCATCGCGAGTACATCAAATATAGCCTTATCGATAGATTGAAAGAAAGTATACTCCAAGTGATACCTCACGATATGAAAAATAGAGAGACCTTGAATGTCCTAGAGATCTAAGGGTCGATGATACACTGGATCATATGCTCGACCAGTTTTCCTTGGGGGTCAACACAAAGCAGTTTAAGCGTTTTTACCAAGCATTAAAAACACCAGTGCCAAAATTGCAGGTAATGCCTGTATAAAAAATATTTTTTTGGATGCTGTCATCGCTCCATATAATCCTGCTACGATCACACAGCCCAAAAAGAAGGTAGCCACATGTCCACTCCATATCGTATCGGAGATAAAAAATGACCAGATCAAGCCTGCCGCGAGAAATCCATTGTATAATCCCTGATTGGCAGCAAGGGTTTTGGTCGGTGTAAATAATTCAGGAGCCATAGAGCCTTTGAATACTTTTTTACCCATCGTCTCCCAGGCAAACATTTCCAAATAAAGGAAGTATAGGTGTTCGAAAGCTACTAAGGCTATGAGAATTTTGGCTATTAATATCATAAATGAATCATTAAAAAAACTCCTGTTAAGATAATCAAATAGCTGTTAGACTACATAATACATATCAATATCTCCCTTGTTTTTAGCAGCTATTTTACCTCGATGAATGGACCCAAATTGATGTTTGACCAATTCCCAGGTAGCTCCACTGATATTTATTTTACCGGCTTCACTATGTTGCTCCATTCTTGCTGCGGTATTGACTGTATCTCCCCAAATGTCATAGGCGAATTTTTTAGTGCCGACGATGCCAGCGATGACTGGCCCGCTATGGATTCCAATCCGAATATCAAATAAACCACCGTTTTGTTTTCTGTTCTCTATAAAGGTCACAACTTCTTTAGCAGCCTGCACCGCCATTACAGCATGTATCGCACAGCTCTTTGGCAGCCCGCAAACGGCCAGATAAGCATCGCCTATCGTTTTAATTTTTTCTAAGCTATTTCGTTCTATAATTTCATCTATTCCTTTAAAACAGATGTGCAATTCCTTGATTAATTCTTTAGGCGTTAAGATTTCACTGATTCCTGTAAAATTGACAAAATCAGTAAAAAGTACCGTCACATCATTGTAGTTTCTGGCTTTACTGACTCCGTCTCTTTTTAGTTCATTGGCCACTTCTGCAGGCAATATATTTAAGAGGAGGTCTTCTGATTTTTGTTTTTCTATCGAAAGTTCTCTAGTGCGGTCGGCCACGTTGGATTCGAGTGATATATTTTGTTGACAGATCAGTTGTTCCTTCTCTTTCAACGCATTAAAAGCTATTTGTTGGGCTTCCTGTTTCTCCTGGTTGATGGTGTGAATTTTAGCTCCCAATCCAAAAGAAAATAAAATCATTTCAATACCACTACCGACGACGATCGCATTGGATGTAAATAGATTGAATGGCAGCAATTTTTGAAAAATCAAAATATAGATGCTCATCGTAATCAATGTGACTACAAAACCATATACATAATATTTAGAATAAGAATGCCCTTTGCGGAGCATGATGATGCCAGAGATTAAACCCAGAATGACCGTAAGCAAAAGAGACAATTGAGAGAGATTAGAAGCCAGTCTAAAATTTTGAAACAGACAAGATATTATGATCAGGATATACATCGAACATAGGAGCGTATACCACTTTATGATCCGCGGCAAGTATTCCTTTAACCGCAGCGTCTGCACTACAAACAATAAGATACTAATACCGCCCAGCGAAGAAATGATATTCGTATAACGAAATATCATATTAAAATCCTCAGGAAAAATAAGTCGATTGTACCCTTTGATGATTAAAAAATATAGGGTGACAAAAAACACCCAACTGGAGTAATATAAATATTGAATTTCTCGGGAAGTGATAAAAATAGAAAAGTTGTAAAAAAACAACATCGCTACTAGCCCAAGGTAAAACAAATAATATAAGGCATTTTTATGTTGCTCATCGAGTATGGCCTGTGACTTACCTATATATAAAGGCAGAATTACAATAAGACTCTTAGCTTTTAAATAATATGTCTGGATAGAATCAATAGGCGCCGGAGGTAGTGAAAAAATCAATCCGGGTGATTTTGGGTTGGCTTCTCGGTCAGGTGTTCGCCAGCCGTGGAGAATCGATGCATATGTATACTGATTTGGATAATAGAGTCTGACCGAATCCAATCTAGGGTAATTAATGCTTAATTTAAACGCTGAAGTTGATTTTTGCAATATTCGCAACTTGACCCAAATGGTCGAAGCCGTAACCCCAAAATTTGGAACCTTGCTTTTGGTTTTTACAAATGATTCCGGAGCCATATCAAGGATATCATCTAATGTTTTTGAACCGGTAGGGTCTTCGTACACCAGGGCATATTCGCTGATATTGATTGGATGGAGTGCACTATCATCCAACACGATAAGATTAGATTGTGATGACGCCCTATATCCGGCAACAAATAGTACTGCCAGTGTAAAAAATAATATTATGGTTGTTTTGGTTGACAAATGAAAAAATTGGGTCTTGAAGGATCTGTATTTTTTTAGGATGATCAATTTGCCGAATTTATTCAATTAGGACTACGAAACAAAATACATATCAATATCGCCTTTGTTTTTAGCCGCTATTTTCCCGCGATGGATGGTCACGTATTGATGTTTGACCAACTCCCAGGTAGCTCCACTGATATTGATTTTACCCGCTTCACTGTTTTGTTCCATGCGAGCTGCTGTATTGACCGTATCACCCCAGATATCGTAGGCGAATTTTTTAATGCCGACAATTCCCGCAATGACCGGTCCACTGTGTATGCCGATGCGAATGTCAAATAAGCCGCCAGCTTTTTTTCTTGATTCTATAAACTCCAATACCGCTTTAGCAGCCTGGATCGTGTTTATTGCATGAGTATCACATTTTAGAGGCAGACCACAAACTGCTAGGTAGGCATCACCTATTGTTTTTATTTTTTCCAGCTTATATTTTTCGATGATTTCGTCGATCCCTTTAAAACAAATATGCAATTCACTGACGAGTTCCTGTGGCGTCAGGGTCTCACTGATACCCGTAAAGTTGACAAAGTCTGTAAAAAGAACAGATACATTATTATAGTTTTTTGCCTCACTCACGCCATCTTCCCGAAGCTCATGCGCCACCTCGGCCGGAAGGATATTGAGCAATAGATCATCCGATTTTTGTTTTTCTAATGTTAACTCCCGGGTGCGTTCCTCTACTTTGGACTCCAAGGATATATTTTGCTGATAGATGAGTTGTTCATTATCTTTTAATGCATTGAAGGCCACAGCCTGGGCTTCTTGTTTTTCTTTATTAATCGTTTGTATTTTTGCTCCTAAACCAAATGAAAATAAAATCATTTCTATCGCACTACCCACTACAATGGAATTGGAAGTGAAGAGGTTAAAGGGTACTACTTTCTGAAAAATCAAAATATAGATGGTCATCGAAATCAGGGTAACTATAAATCCATATAAATAATACTTCGCAAACGAGTGGCCTTTACGATAAATCCGGATACCGGAGATCAATCCCAATATTACCGTATACATGAGGACAAGTTGAGAAAGGTTGGATGCTAACTGAAATTGTCGCAACAATGAACTAATAATGATCAAGACATATAATCCCAGGCCGATATTGTACCATTTTATGATTTTAGGCAAAAACTCTTTTAATCGTAAGGTAGATTCTACAAATAATAAAATACTGAGCCCACCTAAAGAAGAGATAATATTGGTATGGCGGAGGATAAAATTAAATTGTTCCGGAATGATCAACCTGGAGTAGCCTTTGATGATTAAAAAAAACAAGGTGGCAAAAAACACCCAGGTAGAATAGTATAAATATTGAATTTCCTTAGAAGTAACATAGATAGAAAAATTATAAAAAAACAACATCGCTACCATGCCCAGATAAAAAAGATAATACAATGCATTCACCTGCTGAGTGGAATGAATCGAGTCAGAAGAGCCTAATGCAAATGGAAGGATCACAATTCTGCTTTTGGCTTTGATGTAATACTGCAATACCGTATCTAAAGGAGCGTCAGGCAGAGGAAATATCAAATCAGGAGATTTTACTTCCCATTCTTTTAATGGAAAACTCCAGCCCGTATTTTTCGATTCATACCTGCCTTGATAGGGATAGTAAAAAGTAACTGAATCTAAATTAGGAAAAGCGATGGCCAATTTAAAATCTCCCCTGACTTTGTGCATAATGTCCAATCTGGCCCAAATGGTAGATTTGGTCACTCCAAAGTTTGGCACAGGCTCGGTAGAGCTATTAAAGACAATTTGGTCGCCTTTTATAATGTCTTCTAAGGTCAAAAGGCCACTAGGATCTTCATATATCAATGTCGACGCACTGATATTGGCTTCCTCCATTTTATGATCCGTGATTGTGATCCATTTAGCTTGTGCAATGATATCATGTTGCCCTACGATGCACACCATCAATATGGACAAAATTATAACGTTGATTTTTTTCAGTATCCTAAGCATACAAGATTGTATAAAAGTAGGTCATAATTTTAACTTTTTTAAAAGTTGATTTTCAAGGAGTTACTACACTCGATGCAGGCGAATCCGACTAGCATGGTTTTTCATAAATAAGACTTGGTACAAAGCGGCATCGGAAGATTGAGCAGCAGCGATACAACAAGTGAGATAATATTCAAACATGCGTTTAAATTCTTCTGAATAACCGGTGAGCGCTTCTCTGTTAAGATTAAATTTATCTCTCCAGTGCCGTGCCGTGTACCCATAGTGCCGGATTAGATTTTCTACATCGAGGATCGCTAGGTCATTTCGTTCTATCTGGCTGGTGATCTCTGAAAGTCGGGGCTGATTGGACATGGGGAAGATATATTTTTGAATAAAATGATCGTGGTCGTTTTTGAACGTGTTGGCGCCTACGCAATGCACCAATGCCCGACCTTTATCCTGAAGTGCCTGTTGGATCAATAAAAAATAGTTGGCATATTGATGTCGAGGCAAGTGCTCCATCATGCCGATACTCACGATTTTATCAAACCGGCCATCGATTTGTTTAAAATCCTTAAATTCAATTTTGATTTTATGGTTTAACTTTTTTTGTTCAATGCGCTGAGTAGCTATTTCGAAATGTTTTTTGCTGTTTGTAATTCCGACCCCTTCTATACCAAAATGTTCTGCTGCGTAGATCAGCATCCCACCAAAACCACAGCCTATATCCAATAGCCGTTCGCCGGGAGTGAGTTCCAGTTTTTGACCTATTCGATTGAATTTATTGATTTGCAATTGTTCGATACTATCTGTTTCATCCTGCACATAACCGCAGGAGTAAGTCATGGATGAATCCAAAAAAGAAGAAAATAAATCCATACCTATATCGTAGTGCTTTCTGACATGATGCCCCCGGCTTTTTATGGCATCTTGTAGCCTATAGGGTACTATTTTTAATGTAGATCTAAGACTTCCTCTTAAAACTTTATCAATTCTGCAGGCTAATAGGGATGCCAAAAAATCTTCTAGGCTACCTTCTACCATTTCAAACCTCTTGGCCATATACGATTCGCCCAAGCCCAGATTTCCTGCTGCTAGAAAAGATGCATAAAACGCGGAATCATGTACGTTGATTTTAAAAGTTACGTTGCTGCTTAGATTCCCGGCACGAAGGGTTTGCTTTGACTCTACAAAATCAATGGAAAAGTCAATCGTTTTATTGAGCATTTCAATAAAAGTAGATTTTGCGTTGGATTTCATAATCGATTGGTTCGTAATGGGTAGTCGGGTTACTTGGTATGATAAAAATAGAAATTCTTATCAATACAAGAGTGTTGTAAGCCTATACTTTGTCCCCCTTAAACCTTGTTTTTTAATAAAACGGACCTACCCAGAGGCTCAGCCACTATATATGACACGGCAAGATCTAATCGAGGTCGGCAGCCATGAAATAAGTGAATAAACCGGGTACTGACCACTGAGTAGGTCTACCCTAAGATCATAGCGATGCAGCTAGGCTCACGGTACGAGATATTTTGATTTTCCGGTAACCTTTTGGCCCCACTCCAGTTACCTTTATAATATTGTGATAGAATCTACTGATAATGAGCTTATGTACCGGGTGCGATCTGGCGAGGTAGACCTCCTCAGCAGGTTGTACGAACGGTATCAAGCTAAGCTATTTGGATTTTTTATTGGGATGACTCAAGATCGGGAATTGTCGGCTGATTTGGTTCAAAATGTATTCTATCGCGTATTGAAATATCGAGAGCAGTTTGAAGGAGGACAGTTCAAGACCTGGGTGTATCATATCGCACGCAATGTACATCATGACCAGTATCGGAAAAAAGCTAGAACGACTTACGCATCGATCGACGATTATACAAATCAATTGCGCGACGATAAACAGGCAGATTTTGATCTGCACCATCAGGAACAAAGTGACCAACTAAAAAAAGCAATGGCAGCATTGCCCGATGACAAACGGGAAATATTACTATTAAGCAAGTATCAGGAAAAAAATTACAAAGAGATCGGAGAGCTCTTAGGCTGCAATGAAGGTGCTGTAAAAGTAAGAGTATTCAGGGCCTTACATGAACTTAAAACCATCTATCACCGAATCGAAAAAAATGAAGTACGATGACCGAACAAGAAATTAAATCGTTGATTGACAAATATCAGGCGGGTATACTCACCCTGGATGAATGGGAGACGATGGAGCATGCACTGGCAGTAGGAGATATAGATATCGAACAGATCCCGATATTGGCAGATTTGCAACAGGAAATCAATCACACCGTAGATCCCTCCGCTCCCGCCGCCATCCGATATAAAATAGCGGAATTGATAGCCCAAGAGAAAACAACATCAATCAAAAAGGGAAAGGTATTGATCAGTAGAGAATGGATCATCCGAGGGGTAGTGGCTATGGCTGCCATGATGACTGGATTGATCATAGGCGTTGTACTACCGAGTAGACCATCGACCTCATCTGATGTAGCGCAGCTCAAAACTGAAGTGCATACCCTCAAGGAGACTATGATGTTGACCTTATTACAAAAAGAAGGGGTCACCGATCGATTAAAAGCAGTGAGTTATAGTTACGAATTGGATCAAAGCAGCCATTCTGTGATAGAGGCCTTGATCGGCACACTCAATCAGGATAATAATATCAATGTGCGCTTGGCGGCAGTAGATGCGTTGCAACAATATGGTACGGAGCCCTGGGTGCGGGAGCAATTGATTAAATCTATTGCTTTGCAGGTATCACCACTAGTCCAGGTAGCATTGGCAGAAGTTATGGTCGCGCTTAAGGAAAAAACCTCCGTACGCGAAATTCAAAAATTGATCGATAATCAAGAGACACCGGAAGCGGTAAAAACCAAACTTAAAGGTTGTATACAGCAAATTATTTAAATCAACTTCTAAAAAAACCTTACATCATGCATAAATTTAAAATTACCCTGGCATTGTTATGCCTGAGCATCATCCAGATACAGGCCCAAAGCCACACTGAAAAAATAAATAAAACATTTACGTTTGTGAAAAAAGGTATCCATAATGCGGTGATGATTCACAATATAGATGGTCATGTGACTGTAGAAGGTATCGCCGGTGATCAGATTATAGTAGAAGTAGAAAAAATAATCACAGCCAAGACGGATGCCCGCCTCGCTCTCGGAAAAGAGGAAATTCAATTGGGCGTAGTGGATCTGGCCGATACCTTAATCTTTTATGTCAAAGGCTGGGGTCAGGAATTTGGTCGTAAATCAAATAAATGGGGCAACTCTGGACATGGCGAATGGGGCTATATCTGGAATCAACGGGACAACCAACGGGAGGATAAACAATATGACTACACGATGAATTTTAAAGTCAAAATCCCAACCAACACACATATCATCGCATCTACGGTCAACGATGGAGATGTACTCATCACCAATACCAATGGCAAAGTCAAAGCCCACAATGTCAATGGCCATATTAAAATAAAGAACATCTCCGGCGGTACCGTGGCGCATACCATCAATGGCAATGTGGATATCGATTATGCTAAAAACCCAAGTACCGATTGCAAATACTATACTTTAAACGGCGATATCCATGTCAATTTTCCGGGATCGGTATCTGGCCAAATGACTTTCAAAAGTTTTAATGGCGACTTATATACCAATATCGATCCGTTGATCCCCCTTCCTGCAGTGATCCATAAAAAAGAAAATGAAAAAGGAATCAAATATAAAGTAGAACATGACCGCTATCAAATCCGAACCGGTGGACCTATGCTGGATGTAGAAACGTTTAACGGCGATGCTTTTTTAAAAGAACGCGTAAATAATAAATAATCAAATCATATAAAACAATTCAAATTATACTATCATGAATAAAACTATTTTTTACCTCTTCACGATCTGTTGGCTGGGTATCAGTGCCGTCGGAAGTGCTCAGACTAACAATGACTTTACGATTCCACTCAAGGATCCCACCAAACGTGGTAAGTTAAATGCTTCACTCAATTCAGGCTCAATCACCGTCAAAGGCACTGCCCGGAAAGATATCTTGGTGCGGTATACCTCTGCATCAGAAAACAAAGATGACAAGCGCGATACCAAAGAGGGGCTTAAAAGAGTCAGTGGTGGCAGTGTAGATCTATCTGCTACGGAAGATAATAATATGGTAAAAATCTCATCCAATTCCTGGAATGAGGAGCTTAATCTGGAAATCGAAGTGCCGATGAATTTTGATGTCAAAATGCATACCTACAACAGCGGTGATCTTAAGATCTCTAATGTATCAGGGGAGATCGATCTGACCAATTACAATGGCGCGATCTATGCTGATAACATCAAGGGGTCTGTGGTCGCTACGACCTATAACGATGATGTCAAAGTGACCTTTGATGAAATAAAAGAAGATGTGCCCATGGCATTTTCGACCTACAATGGCAATATCGATGTGACCTTTCCAGCGACAGTGAAAGCAACTATGAAATTTAAGGCTGATCAGGGTGATATCTTCACCGGATTCGATGTAGATATCAAGAGCAGTGGTCCCGTCAAACGGGAAGAATCAAAAGGCGGAGTCTATAAAGTCTCTGTCAATGATTGGAAAAAAGGTGATTTTAATGGAGGCGGTGCAGAATTTACCTTTAAGAATTACAATGGCGACATCTATGTGAGGAAGAAATAGATCTATTGATCCTGATAGTCTATCTGAATTTTCTGGGTTGATTGCTTTGATTTCAAAAAAAGAGCTAATTAGTTTTAATTAGCTCCTTTTTTCTATTTTAATACTATGGTATATTTAATCAAATATCATGGTTCCAAAACTTTTGTAATCATGGAAATTTTTTTGAATCGGTTGCCAGGTCCATCGGGTATTTCCATTATCATAGTCGAGCCGATACATATTTACCCGCCACTTGTCGCCTTTAGTGGGAGGTACGTTGCCTAAAGGTTTCATCAAGGCATACGGGATAAAAAACTCCGCCGCCCAGCCTACCGTAGTTTGGCCATGAGTGTAGATCTTTGCCGCATGTCTTGTTTTGCGCTCGCCTTCATAATGCCATGGCCGCCAACCAAAAAAATCACCCCGATCATTGGGCACCAGAATGGGCAATTCAAAATTTAGGGGCGATAGTTCGTATTCAAAATACAAAGGATGGCGTTCATCCGTCCAGAAAAAAATCTCGACCACATCCTCATTGTACAGATCTGCAAAATCCTCTTGCAGGGTAGCTGTGATCGTATCATCCTCACACCAAAATAAGCAGTAGATGCCTTTTGTGGAATACTGGAGTTTGATTTTTGTACTTTTTAGTTTATGATTTTGATTGCGTTGCGTCATTGACATCCATGGAGTATTGCGCCAAACATTATTGTTGGTATCCGCTGTTACTTCAAAGTCAGGCGTGGATTTTATCGTGAGGATTGCTTTCCTGCCAGATGGACCTGGATTGCGTTGAGCCCAAAGATGAGCCGAAAAAAGTGTCAATACTAAAACGACAATTGGCATGATCAGTCGGGCAAAGGAGTTGATTGTTGATTTCATAGTCTTGTGCGTTGCAATTTAGAAATAAAATATTGTAAGAAGGCAGGCAACTAAAAAGTTTGAAAACAATGTGATTTACGATTGTTTGAGCGCTTTTTATGGAACTCATTTCTCGGAAGAATTTTAAAGATGTCGGATTTGCAATTTCGGATTTCGGAAACCCCCTCCTCGAAATCCGAAATCCGAAATCCGAAATCCGAAATCCCGAAATCCGAAATCTTTATAGTCTTTCTCAATTCCTCTCAGACCTTTTGGCCTCAAAAATCATGTAACACCGATGTCGACCCAAAGCCCTATTTTTAAGAGATCAAAAAAATAAACTTGTATGATTAAGTCTAGCTTCTTCTTTTTTTTCTTTGCCTTGACCAGCTGTTTGGTTATTGCTCAGACTCCATCCCTGAGGATCATTATGATCGGAGCTCATCCGGATGACTGTGATCAGGGCGGTGGTGGCACGGCTATATTATTATCCAAAATGGGTCATGCTGTAAAATTTGTTTCGGTGACGAATGGCGATGCGGGCCATCAGACTCAAGGCGGCGGTGCCTTGGCCAAACGTAGGATCGCCGAAGCTCAGGAGGCCGGCCGGCGCTTTGGAGTCACGTACGATGTACTGGACAATCACGATGGCGAGCTAGTGCCTAGTCTTGATGTTCGACTACAGGTGATCCGCAAGATCAGAGGTTGGGATGCAGATGTGGTGATAGCACCCAGGCCTAATGATTATCACCCGGATCATCGGTACACAGGAGTGCTCGTGCAAGATGCGGCGTATATGGTCGCCGTGCCCAATGTAGCCCCGGATACCAAACCGCTGAAGAAGAATCCAGTCTTTTTATATTTTCAAGATCGATTTCAGCGCCCCAATCCATTCAGACCCGATATCGCTATAGATATCACTACTGTATTTAATCAAAAAATCAATGCCATGGCGGCTCACGAATCTCAATTTTTTGAATGGTTGCCTTGGATAGGTGGCTATGCTAGCGAAGTGCCGACTGGTCAAAAAGAGCGCTTAGATTGGTTAGCTAAACAACGTACCCGAGCATTTTCTCCCGAAATCATTAAATCCATTGAAAAATGGTATGGTACAGAAAACCTCGTCAACATAAAAAATGTGGAAGTTTTTGAAATCTGTGAATACGGGACTCAACCTAAAGAAGATGATATCAGAAGAATTTTTCCGATGTTGACTAAAAAATAGGATGATCTGATGGAAGCATCAGATCATCCGTATAGTTGAGTTCTTATCTAAATCGAATTAACAGCCTTCCATGCATTGACTAATCCTGCCCCTGTGGCGAGGTCATGCCCGGGTCCTGCTGCGTGCCCACCTGTAGATATATTACAACTTCCAGCAGTGACATCTATGGCAGTTGCCTTTAATGCTTTTCGGGCAAGGTCCGGGGTAATATTGCTTTTTTTCTGTCGCAACAAGGCACACACTCCTGCCAGCTGAGGTGCTGCAGCTGAAGTACCACTGATAGCAGCCCATCCATCATTGCCTACCGTTTCATCGCTATTAGGATGAGGTCCGCCAGCTGCAAGGCTAACATCTATTTCACATTTAGCCGGTAGTGGTAGCATAATGTAAGCTGCTCGAGGTTTCATACCTACCAGGCCACACACATCCGGCACTTTGCGATTGGGATATATGGTGCTTTGGAATCCACTGGCATAATTGCTAGCGAACAATTTTTGTTGATCGTTGAGAAACACTCCGCCGGCTGAGATGACATTAGGATGTTGACCAGGAAACCCATAATGACCATTACCGGCTGAAAAGATTACGATGATTTTATTATTATATGCATTGGCGACTGCTGCTTCCAACGTAAGCAGATATGCAGACAAGGGCCCATTCTGAATACTATAGCCCCAACTGCAAGAGATGATGTCGGGCTTAGCGAGTTGATTAGCTGCGAGATTAAAATCAGCGGTAGGATCATTGCCCATTTTTACCATATTAAATTTACAATCCGGAGCGATCGCAAATATATTGGCACTTTCTGCGGTACCGTGCCCATTTTCATCCTTTAATGGATTTGACGCACCCGGGCCTAACAGTACTGGTCCGAAATTGTATGCGCGTTGTTCAAAATAAGGATGTTTATACCAACCGGTATCCACCATCGTTACTTTTACGTTTTTACCGGTGAAGCCTTTGCGATGTGCCTGATCGGCATTCACCGCCAGACTGATATCACCAGGCACCCGAAGATGCCAATAGGATTTGACGGGAGCATATGGGTTTTCAAAATAAATAGCCGGTTCTGCCAATGCGATACCTTCGATCACATTACTCAGTGGACTTTTTTGAGTGTCCATCATACCTTCCATGGATGCATTAGGTGCCAGCCATTGAGCGTGTGTATATTTTTTTCCTTGATGCCCACGATATTCTACTTCTTCTTTTTTAAGTTTTTGCCCAAATGTTTTTTCAAATAAAGCTTTCGAGCCAGCTATGGTCAATGTAGTCTTGCCGGATACAAAGACTTGGAAACCCGTAGATTTTAGTTTTCTCACGGCAGCCTGGATGATTTTCTTTTCAGAATGATAGTCCTTTACGTTTTTTGCATCAATTCGTTTTGCGTCAAATAAGCTCGACCCACCGATACTCAGTGGTGATGCTTGCGCAAAAATTAGATTTGAAGTACTCATGTGTTTAAGGTTTAGAGGTTATAAAAAATAGTTTTAAAAAAGTTCAGGAGATTGTGGAAGAACTATTTGTTCTATATATGCTTTTAGCTCTGCTGGAATAATAGGCTCAGAAGATTTAAAAATGAATTCATTTTTACTTCCTGATTTGTTGGCTACGGTAGTATTAAAATATTTCTGAAAGACTTCAAGCTCACTGTGTATCGATAGCGTCGTGCCGCTGGCATTTACTGTAAATCCAGCTTTCTTTAATATTTTAACAGCGCGATCCATGGTAGCTTTACTGGGTTGGAGCGAGGCCACGTTTTTAGAGGTGATAGACCTTGTAGTTGCCATCTTCTTTCCTGACTTGGATTTAAGAATGATTTGGGCGGAGATCGTTGCAGATTTTTTCATTTTCTTTTGTCCGAATAATATATGATGTAATATATTCTGAAGATATTCTGCGGTTTTCAAATTTTAACAATAAAAAAATCAGTAATCGGGTACGTATTTACCAAGATGATATGCCTAGCGGCATAAGTTGGACTCCGACACCGCAGGACTTTGGTAACTTTAATAGCAAACAAACCGCCGACTTTTTACTAACCTAAGAAATCAAAACAAACCAGCCGTTTAAATCCGTTAGGATTTTAATGTCGGTAAAAAACGAAAAAACTTATAGCCTTTGTGCCGTAGGTACAATATGAATTACTAACATAAAACCAAAACGAATCGGTCCTTTAAATCCGTTAGGATTTTGATGTTAGTAAAAAGCCCAAGGTACTCAGTGTCGTTTTGTGCCTACGACACAAGAGAACAGTTCAGGGTTGTTTTTACCAAGATGATATGCCTAGCGGCATATGATGAACGAGAATACCTCAGAGCTTTGGTAAAACGAAA
>JANOWJ010000186.1:0-32864 GCA_031417835.1 Saprospiraceae bacterium
GCCTCGGCGGCGACTTTGCTCAACAGTTTCGCAGTAAGCGTTTGTGTGTCTGAATAATCACTTACCGGAAATGTCACTTGTTGAAATGGCCGGTAATGGTAATCGGTAATATGGAGTGCCGTTACAAGATTTTGCTTATTCTGAAAATTTAATAAATTTTGTTCCCTGCCCGCCCGGGAGGCGGGCCTGCCCGACTCCGTCATTCAGGCGGGCATCATATCTATACACCCCTTTTTCCCAGCTACCAAACCAATATACGTTCTTCTTGTCTTGATAAGCAACCATTATACTTCTACCTAGTTCTTTTACTGTGTCGCCTTTTGCAAATTGTTCACCAAATTGTTCTGTGTTTTTTTCTGATTAGAGGGCTGCCTCTTGCACGATGTCAATAGAGGTAAAATGGTCAGAAATAAAAGTATGTTTAATTTCATTGTCGTCAGTTTGATGGTTGTAGGGTCGTCATAGAATTACCGCTAACGAAGAAGGGATTAAAGAAATAAAAATTTTTGAGGATAAATAGCGATACACTTCCATTATCCACATTCGCTTATACTTACACTCACTTTCAAGTTGCAAACAAAGCCCCAAAAATATTTATTTCTTTTACTCTTTATATTATGCCTTCGTTCTACTCTCGCCACGAAGGTCAGTCGGTCAAAATTTACAGTCATTTTTTTTAATAATACGTTGAAATATTACTGCGCTAAATATCCTCCGTCCACTCCGTAATAAGAACCTGTCACGAATGATGATTTTGAAGAACTCAACCATAAAACTAATTCAGTTACCTCTGATGCTTCACCTAAGCGCCCCATAGGAATAAATTTTTCCAATGCTTTCATTCCTTCTTTGTCAAATGCATTCGTAAGCATTGGGGTTTTAATATAACTCGGACCGACCACATTGACACGAATATTCTGTTCTGCATATTCAAGAGCTACAGCTTTTGTAAGACCAACAACACCATGTTTTGTGGCAACATGGGCAGCAGTATTCTTTTTGCCAACCTGCCCTAACATGGCTGAAATATTTACAATGCTTCCACCACCACTTGCCAACATTGCGGGTATCTGAGAACGCATTCCATAAAATACACCTGAAAGATTTATGCTAAGAACAGTGTCCCAAACATCAAGAGGATACTCAATAACCGGAAACGCGGGAGCTGAAATAGCTGCATTGTTACATGCAATGTGCAAACCGCCAAAATATTTTATCGTTTCTTTTACTAATGATTCCTGTTCAACCGGATTTGCTATGTTTACTTTTATAAAGATTGCTTCATGTCCTTTTTTAGTAAGCTCGGCTACTACATCGTTACCCGCTTTCTCATTGATATCCGCCACAACTACTTTTGCGCCTTCAGAAGCAAAAGATAATGCTATCTCTCTGCCAATGCCCATACCGCCTCCGGTAACAATCGCTACTTTGTTTTCTAAAATTTTCATTTTAATTATTGTTTACTAATTGTTATCGCTCTACTATTTTCCAGTAGGTATCCATTCGGACGACTTTGTCATTGCGAAACTCCCAAAGAACACACACCCGCACTTTCACGCTATCCCCTGCAATTGTTGTCCCCGTGAGCATCCATTCCGACACACCCTTGTCGCCTGCCACCCAATGACCTTCGTCAACGTAACGAACATCAGGAATGCCTTTGAACCTTCCGGCAATCGCTTCGCGCACTTGCGCCTTGCCGATAAAGCGTTGTCCCCAGGGTTCAGGTCCCCTTGGAAAATCAAAGGAGCAGTCATCCACAAAGAATTCCATAATTTTATCAGGGTCATGCTTATTGAATGCATCAAGGATTTGCTTTAGCGTCTCAACCGTGCCGGTCGTTTCCTGTAAGTTGGGTTGATTTTGCGATGGCTTGTCATTCGTGTTGCTGTTACAGCCTAAAAGTCCTGCCAGCCCGGTTAATAGTCCGATAATTAAAAATTGTTTTTTCATTTTGCTTTTAATTTAAGTTAAGTTAGAAATGTATTATTTTTATAATTGTTTATTCAAAGCTACAAAGTTAAGCGTTAGCCCTACGGCCAACGAGTTGCTGATAACATTTATGAAAGTATCCGACAGCCAACAAAAAAATTTTGATTAAGTTGGGAAGCCAAAATGGCTGTCGGTAAACTTTGCGTTGACCCGTAGGATGGAGTACATCAAACGGGGTTGACCGAGAGAGCAGGCACTGCATTGTATGGTAAAAAGTATTGCAAGCCATTTTATAAATTAGGCTTTTTTGTTGGTGATAAATTTGATTATAATGGAAGAACAATTCGCATGGTATGTATTTTTTCTTAAAGTTAAAGGATCCTTCTGAATATTTCAGTGTATATATTTGATAAAAATAGCATTGCATATTGATGCTGGACAAAGCCGCGAAATTAACTCCAATAAATATGAGACTTTAAGAATTGCCTTACTAATCATCCTACCTTCACCCAGGCGTCGCTGAACAAAAAGTAAGCGAAAATCTTTTGAGCTCAGAGCTCGATATTAATGTTCAGAGCGGATTTTCGCCTACTTTTCGCAAGCGCACATGCTTGGGAGTGACTTTGACACGCCCATCGGTAGCTATAGTCCTTATTACCACCGGAATATTTGATGATGTGCTTCAAAAATAATTCCTAATTTCATGCAATACGATATACTCATGTCCAAGTCTAAGAAAATATCTTCCGGCACAAGCGACTCCTACTACGACTTAGTGTACGAAGTCACACGGCACATCCCGTATGGCCGCGTCACCAATTATGGGGCGATAGCAGATTATCTCGCGCTAGGATCAGCTCGTATGGTAGGATGGGCCTTGAATCAATGCCATGCTATGCCTGATATACCCGCGCATCGGGTAGTCAATCGACTGGGCGAACTCAGTGGGCGCCACCACTTCAATCCTCCCTCTGCTATGGCTGCTCGCCTGCGCAAGGAAGGCATCACTGTTAAAGCTGATAAAATAGTAGATTTCGAAAAACTGTTTTGGCATCCCACAGAGATGAAAATGGGCTGATCCGGTGGCAGCCAATTAAACAGGAATATTGATCTTTGTGTCCGAAAAGAAAATCAGATGAAAGAAGCCAAGGATTTATTTAATTATTTAAGTTACCTCCAATACCCTATACTGATCCTTGCTTTGTATTATATCCTTAAACCTTTATTATTTAGGGAACTTGACCTGTTAGAGTCTATTAATAAAGCCTTGTTATTCTATGGGTTGGGCATTGGTTTTGCTACGTTGCAGGATACCACAAAAACTCAAAATAATTTTTCACTGCGTATATACCAAAATCCCACCAAAGCAAAAATATTTATCTATACCATCTTGTTCATGACCCTGTTTTTTATTGGGATAGGATTGTTAGGCCTGTATGTACTGCAATTTGAAAAATTGACTGAAATCTCCATTGGGTGTATAGGACTAGGTATCGGGATGATCGGGGTGCTGAAAAGCGTGGTTGAGATGGCCGAACATCATAGTAAACCCGTCTAGAGCATAGCCCTACATCGGCAGAATACTCAGTATAGCCCTATGGACCCTGGTGGGTCATAAGACTATAATATCAAGAGCAAAATTTAATAAATCAACTCTGGAAAATAGGGCTTTTAGAAGAACCTGGCTCGACTCCATAATTCTTTTTAGGATGTCATGCAACCCCGGGGACTAGACGATGTCTATAATTGAATATTGCTGCCTCGAAACTCTTAAAATTGTTAGATATGAAAAAACTAAGTACACTAATCGTCCTTTTTATAATTGCCACTACATCATATGCACAACGGGAAGAAACACTACTCTCCAATATGCGGTTTTCGGGAGTCTGGGGCTCCTGGAATAGTATGATCGGTAAGGTGAAAGATGAAAACGTTTACTTCCGGGGTGGATATGGGGGGTTAGAATTTGGTAAAGATATATTCCTTGGTTGGGGCGGGTATCGGTCTTCCGGCAATATCATTCAGGATGATCTCAAATTTCATATGAAATGGAATGGTCCTGTCATGAGTTATGCCCCGAAATCATATAAGGCGGTTCATCCGATCTTCACTTTGATGATCGCTAATGGCAAACTGGATCCCGATAATCAAGTATACGATCGGGTATTTATAGCTCAGCCTTCTATCGGAGCAGAATTGAATTTACTGCATTGGTGTCATGCCAGTGTCCATACAGGCTATCGTTTTGTCAATGATGTCGATTTGGGAAAGTTTAATGACTCCGATTTTTCTGGTCTGTATGGAGAAGTAACCCTGAAGTTTGGGATTAGTTGGGGCAGATGGTGATGTGATTTCGGATTTTGGATTTCGGATTTTCGATTTCGGAATCTCCCGAAATCCGAAATCGCACATCCGAAATCGAAAATCGCAAATCCGAAATAGTTATTTCTCAATTCTCATCCCCAATGACTCCAGATCGTTCCAAAACTGGTAATAAGATTTAGACACTACATCTGGCTCTTCGATTTCAATGCGATGTTGTAGTGCCAATGGTGCCATACACATGGCCATGCGATGATCTTCATACGTGCCAAAGCACGGTATATCTTTATATTCAGCTTTGCCTTCGACCAGATGATATTCTACATGGCTTTTTTTAGACATCCTTGAGGGGAGTTTATAAAAGGGCACATTTAATTTTTTCAATTCTGCTTTCATAGCAGCGATCCGATCAGTCTCTTTGATGCGTAAGGTCTGCAATCCTGTAAAGATGCCATTGATCCCGGTGGCAGCACACATAGCGATGACGGTCTGAGCCAGATCAGGACACTTTATAAAATCCCATTCTATAGATGTCGGTAATGGCCCATGTGTCTTGGACAATACGACATGATCGGAATGATATGTGGTGTGAACATTAAATAGTTTACCAATTTCTGCTATGGCGGCATCCCCTTGAAGGCTTTGCTCTGACACTCCATATAAGCGAAGGTCTGCCTCATCTGCTATAGCGGCCAAGCTATAATAATATGATGCTGCAGACCAATCTCCCTCTATAAATAATGTGTTGGATCTATAATCTTGCGGCTCTATCGTAATCGTATCTCCATGCCATACGCTCTCGACTGCAAAGTGGCGCATCATAGCGAGTGTCATTTCAATATATGGCCTGGAGATGATCTCGCCGACCAGGGTGAGCTCCAAGCCTTTAGGCAGGCATGGACCTATCATCAACAATGCAGAAATATATTGACTACTGATGGTCGATTGGATAGAAATTTTTCGTTTAAAAGAGTTTAATTCTATCGGTTGGAAGCGCAACGGCGGATAACCTTCTTGCTCTAGATACTCGATATTGGCCCCCATTTCGTTTAAGGTATTAACCAATTCGCCAATCGGCCTTTGTTTCATGCGTTCACTCCCGGTGAGGATCACAGCACGATTTTGAATAGCCAGATAAGCAGTCAAAAATCGGAAAGTAGTGCCTGCAGCGCCTGCATCCAATACTTCTTCAGTAGATTGCAGCAATTGACTCATCAATACCGTATCTCTGGAAGTAGACAAATGTTCAAGCTGTATAGGCGCGTCCTTGCATAATGATCTAAGGATCAAAGCCCGATTGCTAATACTTTTGGAACCGTCTAAATGGATATCCCCATTTATCCGTTTAGATTCAAAATGGATTCTAATCTTAGGAGTGGTCATGTTTGTATATTATTCGTTTGAAGCCAATAGTTCTGGAGCTTCTTTGGTGAGTGTATGTAGATCAGACACCATTATTCCTGCCTCATCAATGTGTTGTTTTAATAAAGGTACATTAAGAGTAGCATAATTAAAGATATCTACAAAATAGGGCAACGAGCTTTCGTCAAATGCGGTTGATAATTTTGAAATAATAGTATGATCCACTCCGGGATTCATGATAGCTAGGTCAATATCGCTTCCCTTTTTATAATTGCCTTTTACTCTGCTCCCAAATAGTCTTACTTGCTTTACTTCGGAAAAGTTTATAAAAATGGCTCTGAGAGTATTCAAATCCCGTGCTGTCAATCCAGTATCCATATTATAAAGGCAATTCAGATTTTAGTAAATGGCTTTTTGTGAACATTGAAAGGCCTTATCAAAATTTGGGAATCGTTGTACCCCCCTTAATTCGCTGCCATTCATACTATTTTAGGTATTGTTTTAGATACTACCAGATGATCTCAATCGCTTGCAATAGATCAGGATGAAGACTTTTTGCCACAGGACATGTGAGGGCAGTCTTTTCCATCAGTTCTTTTTCATGTTCTGTGTAGGATTTGCCTTGGGGCATCTTGATGGTCATTTCGATTTTGTTGACCCGACGGGGGTCAGCAGCCATGTGTTTGATGATGTCTGCCGTAGCACCATCGATATTGATATTATTTTTATTGCCTATGATACCCATGGTAGTCAATGCACAACTTGCCAAAGAAGTTGCCAATAAATCGGTGGGCGAAAAAGCCTCCCCTTTTCCTTGATTATCTACCGGGGCATCGGTCTCTATCGTGTTGCCGGACCGGACATGGACTGCGGTGGTATGTAAACCACCCGAGTATGTAATGCTTGATGTAATCATGTCGCAAAAATACAAAGAATGAATCATAGCAGAGGTTTTGGTTGGCTTCGATTTCGTCTTTTTTACGGTTGCATTTTTTAGAATTTTTATCCAGTTGATGTTGTCGTTCAATCTTGGAAAAGGTATTAATTCATGGATTTTATTGAGGCCTCTTTGTTTTGATATGTATTCTTTCTTGATGTTATATTAGGATATAGACATTTATCTATACCTGACCAAAAATTCTTGGACTTAATGATCCGACTAGTGAAAGTCCATAAAATACCCTCTGCAGGGGATTGTTTAGGATGAGTGCAATAGAGACATTTGTTTCGTCCAAGATTACCTATTTATATATTTCAAATGCCGCATATGAAAAAAAGAAACCTTTGCTTAATCAGTTTTTTATGCATCATATTGAATGTGACCAACCAGATGGCACAGATAGATAGTTATATAGGGTCGTATACGGGAAACAATAAAAATGGATTTCTTCAGCCCGTAGCGTCCGTATTAACTGCGGCCTTTAATACCGGACAGGTGACTCATACTAAGGTAGATAGCAACTTTAGAGTTTATTTTCACCTCATAGGTACGGCATCTTTTATCTTGAGTGACAAACTGAAATACTTTAACGCGACCACCCCGGAAAATTTTTTACCTGCGCAGACAGTCTCCGCCCCTACCGTATTAGGCCCACGGCGATCCACCATTGTATCCGGCATCAATGGGACTGCTTATACTGTGCCTGCAGGTATGGGTGTACAACTCTTGGCTTTGGCGCTGCCACAATTGGCCCTCAGTTATGCCGGTACTGAATTGACGGCCCGTTTTTTTGCCTATGACACTAAAGATGAATTGAGTAAAATCAACTTATTGGGGGTAGGGTTAAGGCATGATATAGGCAGGTATTTTATGAAAGCCAGTACTTGGAGCCTCTCTGTCGGTGGCATGTATCAAAAAACCAAGGCTGGGACTTATATGGACCTCTCTACCTATAGTGGTGCTGCCACAGTTGGCCAGCAGCAAAAACATTTCAATTATTTTGGCCAGGTGGGTTATCAGGCGGGTTCATTAAAGGGAAATTATAAACATTACAACGGAGAAAGTTTTGAATCCGTAAACATCGATTTGAAAAACGATAATCCTTTGTTTATTGGAGCAGGTATAGGGCTTAACATAGGTGCACTTCAAATGCAATTGCAAGCATCCGGCTATGAGCCAATCATTGGGTCTTTCGCAATAGGTTTAAAATTTTAAAATTCTGGATTATGAAATATCTTATACTAGTCATACTGTCATCTATGTTTCTCTTGCAAAATTGTAATTATGTCACTTTTACAAGACACCTTAATGTCAATCTGGATGACAGCAAATCGTTTAGCCAGAGTGGTACATTTAAGAAGACATATGTGATCAGCACCACAAAAATAATAAATGCCATCACCGAAAATATAGATTCAAAGAGCGCAAGAATCGAAAAATTGGAAATTGAATCTATGAAACTAAAGGTATCCTTATTACCAAATAATACAGCCTCATCGATTCATAATATTCATATTCGATTGGCAAAAGGTTGGTCTGAAAATAGTCAAACTTTGGTTAAATTGGATACTTCACGGATAATAGTCAATAAAGCCATCATCTATGTAGTGAATGCGTATCTGGATTTAAAAGGAGTAGGCGTTCTCAAAAAAGATTTAGTCAAAAATCTTGCAACTGGTAATCCCCAAGTTTTCGAATTGGAGATGCAAGGATTGATTCCGGCAGGTCAAACCTTTATGGGCAATATTGCATTGGAACTCAAGGCGACTATGGATGCGGTGACTTGTGAGAAAGTGCCTCTTGGTTTAGGTCCGAGTGAGTGCATGGTGATCCCATTTACGATTAAATTATAAGCTAGAACGTAAATATTATAATTGTGGTGTATGTTAATTAAACCATCAAATGAACTTCCTGCGTTATATATCCCTTCATGCATTTTTAGATGAAGCCTCAGCCTCCGATGGTTTAATTATAAAATTGAGGGGCTCTAAGGGTTGATTTATTTGAATCAACCTTGCCATGATTTTAAACTATTGTTTGAGGATTTTTTTATAACTCGAGACGCCATTCACAGAAAACTGAACAATATAACTACCCGGAGGTAAATCGGGTTTAATATCCCATTTGAGCTCATGATATCCAGAAGTCTCAGCTCGATTAGTGATCGTGGCAATCTCTTGATTTAATACGTTCAAAAGTTTGAGTTGTACGCTCGAGTTTGCCTTGAGGGCATACTCAATATGTATAGAATGATTGAACGGGTTAGGATAAATGCTGAATGGCATGCTTTGTTCAAGTGTATTTGCATCATGGTGAGGTGTAGAAGCCTCAGATTGGATCACTATTGTTCCATAACTTTTACTTCCATTGATACAAGCAGTTGGGTTGATATAATAAAAGGTCTGGGTTTCATTTTTAATCATGGTAGTGCGTTGAAATATATGTTTATGCGACAGGGGAAATGGATCAGCAACCTGTTTACCCCAGAAGGATTTTACTCTTTGATAGAATCGATCATCCCATTGTTTGAGGGTAAGCCCCGTCCCTTTCGGATCCAGTACCGATCCTAAATTTTCAGCTTCCCATATTCTTTCTTCATAAAATTCGACATAGATGCCATCACTATTATCCCAAGCATTGCGAAGGCATGATTCCATGGTAAGCGGGTCATTTACGGATTTTGCATTTTGTGTCTGCCAGCCTACAATTTGTCCGGCTTCCCCTTCCCGCAAGGCAAAAGGATTTGGGCAACTTGATGCGGCTAGAGCAAAAGGCTTTATGGATGGATGCTTGCCTTCATTAGGACAAGGATCTTGGGCGGGACTTCGGTCTTGTGGTCGTGGAGACAGCCCATTATGAGATACTATAAACTTTAATCCATGTTTTGAGCGACCTAATGCCATGACTTTTTCAGTTTGCTCCGTGCCTCCGGGCAAAGGCTCGGTCAATGGAGATTTGTATTCTCCTTTATTATTGATCAGCGGGAATCCGGCTTGAATTAAAGCATATTGCATATACTTATCATGAAACAGAGAGTCCATAAGTTCAAAATGTAGTTTATAATATTCATACAAAGCATTGGGTGTATAATTACCTTGTGTAGCCCAAACATCCAGATTGCAAATATCACAATTAGGTTTGCAGTTATTGGGCAATCTATTTTCATGTGTGAATAAGTTCATACCCGAGGGTTTTACATAGCCCAATGATCGATACCATGCATTCTTTTCTTTGATATGAGCAGCAACTGCCTTCCAAAGGTCAAAAAAATGTTTCCGATAATTGGGATCTGCTGGACTCCCCATATCGCCAGGTGTACCGCAGCTTCCTTCATCTTCATTCTCCCTGAAGTGCAATTTTTTAACGGTTGTGTTTCCAGCGATCGCCGGATTAAAAATCCACAGTGGAGTACCCGACAACCCAGCTTTGAATCCTAAGCTATACATTTTACCATTTGCTACAGCTTTTGCAATTTCTCTATCCAAAAAAGTCCAATTGAATTGGCCGGGACCCAAATGGACTTCATCCCATCGCAATCGAATGAAAACCCCGGTGATATTGGGATTTTTCCAGGTCCAATCCATGGTGGCATAATCGGACCCGGTCTCACATAAATACTGATTTCCTGCACTGGCTTTGGATCTGATATCTGTGCATGGAGCATTGGACTGGTTTTTCACCGCTATTTCGAAGCCCGGACCATCTGGACTCAGAGCGATGATGCCCGGCATCACTGAAGATGTCGGACCAGTAAAATCATTTAAATTCGTTGATTGTACAGGTTTAAAATCTGTACACTTAAGATTATTGGAATCGACCAACTGGATAGGTATGATAGATTGAGTCTTATTACTCAATAACCATTCGATAGTGTCGCGCGAATTGATGACTAGATACTTGGGAGAAATGGAACCATCTGGCTTGACCCGGATCTGATGGAGTTTTGGCTTTTGAGCAATCACACAGAATATTTGAATCAAAAGAATTCCGCTTAAAAATATTTTTTTCATGCCATTGATTTTTCGAATGCCAATAAGTGAGTAAACCAGTTTTACTTTGACCTTAATTTAGGTTTAAATTTTCAATTCATCATATCAACGATGTTTTGGATTTTTGTGGAGAAAGCATTTCCAATGGATTACGATTACTTTGGAATCATTGAATCAAGATATTATCTGATTGTATTTCTTACGAAGAATCACACATCATAGAGCTAAGACTCGCAGGGCGCATGACCTACCGAAAGCCCCATACCGCTACCCTTGACTTACCTTTTCTAATGCCCATGGTCTCATACCAAAATGTAATTTTATGTAGATGTCGCATGCCCCCATCGAGATCGATGACTCTGCTTTGATCTCCTTGTCTGATCACCGATCGTAAGGCGACATCCTGCACTCCACCATTATCAAAATGAACTTTCATATCCATAAGATGCAAAGGCCCATCCGTGACTCTTAGGCGGATTTGTCGAAATTCGTCTTTGATATTTCCAAGCATTAATTCGTCGTGGTCGACCCCAAAATTGACCCATTTATCTCCCAAATACTGCCATCCTCCGGAAGGATTAACGGCTACAGATGACGAAGGTCTGGGCGATGAACAAGAGGTCAATAGAACAAGGGCACCAAAAAGTAAAAAAAATTTAATCATGTAGACTTATTTATAATGATCAAATTTAATTGCTGCAATATTGACCTATATCACCCCTTGGGGTAGTTTTTTGTATTTAAAATGTAGTACATTAAACACGAAGGAGGCTCATTTCTAAATTAAAAACTTACGGGTACATTATTCAAATGTACCAAAATGCGAATGACAATAAACGGTAGCCTAAAGAAAATATAACAATCAATCAATTCTGATGAAAAGCCTGAGATACAAAATCCAAAACTTCAGGCAAAGCCGATCGCCAATAAGGCCAACTGTGGCCACCATTGCGGATACGAAATTCGTGGGGGATTTCTTTTTTACGCATAGCGATATGTACCAGTGAGTTTCCTTCATATAAGAAATCATCATCGCCACAGTCGATATACCATCGCACGGATTTTTTTAAACTATCCGGGACGGCATTGACCATATTCACCACACTTTGTCGATTAAAAAATGATTCGATCTGTGTAGTGCTGGCCGTCGAATCCATGCGCCTCACATTGGTTTTAGCATTGTCCAGTGTCAATGGTCCTGTACCAGCACTAAGTGGACATGCCGAGGAAAACAATTCGGGATGATGTAAGGCATACGTAAAGCTACCGTCGCCACCCATAGAAAGACCGGCTATCGCTCGAAATCGTTTTTCACTTTTTATTCTATACTTTTTCTCCACATAAGGCATGAGTTCTTTAAAGAAAAAATCTTCGTAAAGCCAGGTACCTGTAGCATTATTGGAGTAGCCTCGGCGACCCGTGTTGGCATCCGGCATGATGATGATCATCGGTGTCGATTTTCCTTCATTGATAGCTTTATCTGTTATATTTTGAACTTCACCAAACTGTACCCAGCCCGTCTGATCATCACCACCGCCATGCAAAAGATACAAAACAGGATAGCTCCTGGATGATGTTTCGTAGTCATGAGGTAAATAAATTGCATATTTTCTTTCCATGTTGAGTATCTTGCTAGGTAGGGTTAAGTTATCGAAAACTTTGCCGTTTTGAGCTATGGTTAGCTCCACCACCAAAGACAAAAAACATATAATACTTATTCTTTTCATACAGCGATTTTAGGTTGAAGGATTCAAATTTAATCGAATCCTATCATTTTAATAAAATACTTTCAATTTCTCCGTCATTTAGCTATAAATTCAATGGAAACTAAGATTATTGGATAAAAAATTGATTGTTATAGTGTGTTCTTTTAATACATTTGATTCATACTAAAAGGAGAAAGATGATTAGACAAATTATATTTTTTGCATCCCTGTTATCTTTTTGGGCTTGCAAAATGGAAATAAATGTACACTCAAACAACTTCGACCAATGGAGGTACAAAGGTGGCGACTTGGGCAGCCGTAATTACAGTTCACTGGATCAAATCAATACCTCCAATGTTACAAATCTTAAGCTAGCGTGGTCTTATAGTTGTGGAGGTGCAGATGCCCAAGGCCGCAGTCAGATCCAATGCAGTCCCATCATTATAGACTCTATCTTGTATGCTACCACTCCTACCCTTGACCTTATTGCACTGCATGGAGCTACAGGTAAAGAACTTTGGCGGACCCGCCCCTCTGGTAAAAACAATTCAGGTATAGGTGTAAATCGAGGCGTAATGTATTGGACCGATGGGGCACAACGGCGGATTTATTATTCCTTCACCCATAGGCTTTTCGCTTTTGATGCTTTGACTGGAGCCCCCATATTAGATTTTGGAGATAAAGGAAGTATCGACATGCATGTAGGCCTACCTGACTGGGCAGACAGTCTCATGTTGACAGCAAATACGCCCGGGGTGATCTATAATAATCTAATTATTATGGGATCTAGAGTTTCTGAAGGACCGGATGCCGCTCCTGGCTACATCAGAGCATACGATGTGATCGCTGGAAAACTAATTTGGGTCTTTCACACGATACCTTTACCCGGAGAGCCAGGCTATGAGACTTGGCCTAAAGATGCGTATAAAAAAGTAGGTGGTGCCAATAGTTGGTCTGGTATGACGCTCGACCCAGAGCGGGGTGTAGTCTATATACCAACTGGATCTGCAGCATTTGATTTCTATGGGGGCAATCGTAAAGGCCAAAATCTGTATGCCAATTGTGTATTGGCTTTGGATGCCAAGTCCGGCAAGTTAAAATGGTACTATCAAACTACGCACCACGATGTCCTGGATCGTGATCTTCCATCGCCACCCGTATTAATCCAGGTAAAAAAAGACGGTAAGACGATCGACGCACTCGCCCAGGCTTCAAAACAAGGCTATATCTATGTCTTGGATCGAGATAGTGGTAAGCCCATTTTTCCTATAGAAGAAGTACCTATGCCAGCATCTGATCTGACGGGAGAGGAGACATGGCCGACTCAGCCTGTCCCTACTTTACCTAAGCCCTATGCTCGCCAAACTTTTGATGAATCGATGATCAATGATCTTCATCCTGAGTCTTATGAATATTTGAAAAAACAATTTGCTCAAGTCAGGTCAGGTGGACCATACTTGCCACCGGGACTCAAGTCGGGTATTGTTTTTCCAGGCTATGATGGTGGTGCTGAGTGGGGCGGTCAATCCTATGATCCAACTAGTGGAATCTTTTATCTCAACAGCAATGAAATGCCTTGGTTGCTCACGATGGTCGACCTTACTCCAGATAAAGCGATGGATAATGCCAAGAATTATGCCCGAGGCTTATTCCTTCGCAACTGTGCCATTTGTCATGGTGCAGAGGGTAAGGGTGATGGAATAGTGTATCCGGCGATACATGAAACTCAGAAAAAATATTCGATTCCTCAATTAAGATCTTTATTGAAAGAAGGTCGACGATTGATGCCTTCATTTAAATACATTGATTCGATGGATTTGGATAGGATCATAGCGTACATCCGTAATGAGCCGATCAAGCCCATGAGCGGTGTGGCTGCATTTAATCAGGAGATACCTTATAGTATGACCGGATACCATCGGTGGACCGATCCAAATGGATTGCCTGCTGTCAAACCACCGTGGGGTACCCTCCATGCCATCAATCTTCATACTGGAGCATATGAATGGACAGTGCCATTAGGTGAAATTGATTCATTGACTAAAAAGGGTATTCCGATTACAGGCACAGAAAATTATGGAGGTCTACTCAATACTGCAGGAGATGTCCTATTTATTGGAGCTACCAAAGATGAACGATTCAGGGCATTTGATAAAAAAACGGGCAAAGTACTCTGGCAATATAATCTGCCTGCCGGCGGCTATGCAGCACCCGCCACTTATCAGGTCAATGGCAAACAATATGTCGTTATAGCTTGTGGTGGAGGTAAGATGGGTACTAAGTCGGGAGATCAATATCTGGCTTTTGCAGTTGACTAATTTTTTAAATCTGTGCGGCTTTGAAGAAGTTCATCAAGACTGGGTTGTTAAATCATGCATGTCGGAGTAGATTTCCGTCAACCTTAGTAGCCAAATCTACTTCTGAGTTTCATTTAGCACATACATGGAGTCACGCGATTCATCAGGCTGTTCTCAATATTTCACTATGGTCCATTCACTTGTCAAGTGACCTGCATTGGAAAAATGGGCGCCTGTGGTCCGGTAAGATTAAATCAAAATTAGGTGGCATCTGTCGCATTCGATCAGCCTCACCCATCATCACCATGAAATCAAATCTTCTGCTCTCTCGTGAACAGAATCAATACCAAACAGCCATTGTTACGCCACCTCCATGGATTAAAGATTCAAAATCCTTGGTCATAGGAGCTGTACCGAAATATTATGAATATGTACTCGACACTAAAGCTGGACAACTCATATCTTTCTAATTTTAATAAAATTGAAGGAGATGAATCAAATTGTAACGAATAAGAATGTACTACTAATGAATAAACTTTTTCTTTTACTATTTATTACGTTCCAACTAAAGGCACAGGAACAGACTTATGCCACTCGCCTTGGTTGGAAATCGACCGACAAAGTCATCATCCTCCATGTGGATGATGTCGGCATGTCCTACGAATCCAATCATGGAGCTATCGATGCCATTGAAAAAGGAGTAGCCAGCTCTTGGAGCATTATGATGCCTTGCCCATGGGTACCAGAGGTATTTCACTATTTAAAAAAACACCCTAATACAGATGCAGGCCTCCATCTTACGCTCACCTCTGAATGGAAAGATTATAGATGGGAGCCATTGGCCGGAGCCAAAGTAGTACCCGGCCTGGTAGATCAGGAGGGAGCAATGTATGCAAGTGTGAGCGAGGTCGTAAAAAATGCGTCGGCGGCGGAAGTCGATCTGGAGATTAGAGCTCAGTTGGACCGATGTCGAAAGATGGGTTGGGAGCCCACACATCTTGATTCTCATATGGGTACCCTTTTTGCGCACCCTGCTTATCTCGCCAAATACATTCAATTGGGCATAGAGCAGCATATCCCGATCATGTTGCCAGCCGGTCATAATACGATGATGAAGATTTCTAATCCCACAGATGAGGCAACCTTAGAGTTTTTAAAGACTACTGGTCGTCAAATATGGGACAGTGGCTTGCCTGTCATTGATGATCTGCATAATTTGAGTTATGGTTGGAAACCAACTGAAAAGATGAAATCAAAAAAAGCATTGAGAAAATTTAAATCACAGTTGTATATTGAATCGTTTAAACAACTAAAACCAGGGATTACATTTGTCATTATGCATTGTAGTGTTACATCAGATTTATTTCAGCATATTACAGATTCAGGACCACTGCGTCTAGCTGATTTGGAAGCCATGATGGACCCTACTTTAAAAAAGTATTTAAAACAAGAGGGCATTATCATCACTACCTGGCGCGAAATGATAGAAAGAAGGAAAAAAGTGTAGCGAATGAGGCCGTTCCATAGAAATTTAAAAAAACAAAAATCCTTACTCAACGTATCATGAATACTGAATTAACATTAACAAGACCTTCCATCGGTCAGAAAATTTATCACACAGCGGAATCCATCTTGCGACCCATCGATCGATTGGGTCATCGCTTTATCCTTGCTCCATTTCGTTGGTTGCTCGCTCAGATTGACCCGTGGAGTTATAAGATAGAAGGTACTAGATTCAAAAAAATCCTTCAGGTGACGATTTATCCATTATTTATGTGCTTGACCTTCGTAGTTGGGTTTAAGATATTGGAACACGGCTATACCATTAAAACATTTTATCACTCAATTATTATGTTTGCCATCCTTGGAGCCATCTTTGCTCCTTTAGAGCATCTTATCCCTTTTAGCCGAAAATGGTTAGACGACAAGGAAACACCCACTGATCTGATGCTTTTTTTTGGTAATAAATTTTGGGGGGATATGATCAATACTCCCATTCGACTAGCTACTGTCGCAATCGTAGTCAAACAAATTTCGCCAAGTATAGGGCAAGACATTTGGCCGACTTCACTGCATCCTTATATTCAGGTGTTGCTGTTGTTATCCATCAATGATTTTTTCAGATACTGGTATCATCGATGGATGCATGAAAATGAATTTATGTGGCGCTGGCATGCTGTACATCATTCATCTGAGCGATTGTATTGGTTTAATGGTACCCGATCTCACCCTTTGGAAGGATTGGTACAAAGTCTGCTGTGGGGTATCCCTTTAGCTTTTGTAAAGGCACCTGTTGAAATCATAGTGGTCACAGGGCTATTGGGCAGGGTCATAGGGCGGTTTCAACATACTAATATGGATGTCATCGTTGGGCCTTTTGATTATATTTTTTCTACGCCAAAAAATCACCGGTATCATCACTCTAAGTCCCATAAAATAGGTCACTCTAACTATGGCGGCGATGTGATATTCTGGGACATTCTATTCGGCACTTTTTATTTGCCCAAAGGAGAAGAGCCAAGCGATGAAATTGGAATCGAAGAAATGCCTAATTATCCCAAGACCTGGTTAGGACTGATGTGTGCACCATTTATTTATGGTAAGTTGAAACGAGAAGCCGAAGCGATGCGTGAGCCGAGGGTGGAAAACCACACTGCATCAGATTGATCTTAATTTATCAGGGGTGCATCGGCATAGCTAGCTTTCCTGTAAATCACTTTATCGACTCGATCTATATGTGCGGCCAGGTCTTTATGATCAAGATCAGTATAACTTATCACATCAAATCTATAGGGCATTAAGGTATCTTCATTCAGTACGCCACTTATCGCAGAAGCAATTTGAGTGTTTGCCAGATTTCCTTGAATGGCTAAGTCAACATCGCTTCCTCGTTTAAAATTTCCTTTTGCTCGACTTCCAAATAATACGGCAGACTCTACTTCCGGAGCTTTTCGAAGTATTTCAATGATGGTTTCTATATCTTTTTCATTCAATCCATACATGAGCTTAAGGGCTTTAGCTTAACATACAATTGACTTAGTATCGGAAAATAGTTGGCCCTGATTTTATCAATTACAAAATCGGCTAATTTATCGTCGTACGTATGTGAAGTCAAATTGCGATCTTTAATCGCTTCGAGCCAGCTATGGCCCTCAACTATGAGTTCTGATTCATAAGCTTGCTTGATAGTATCTCTTGGTGATCGCAAATCTGAAAATCCTTGATCCTCAAGGTAGTCTTTCAACCCGTTCCACGAAAGTTCAATACTCATTTCAAATAACTGAATAATGCCGGCTTTCTATGTAAAATCTGGATGGGCTATTTGTAAAGCCTGCTCAAGATGGCCAATAGTGTTTTCAAAGTTTTGAAATCTTTGATTCCAACGGATATCTGATTTTGGCATTAAATATTATTCTTGAACAACAATACATGAAAATGTAAAAATAGGTTCAAAGCCCCCTGAAAGTTTGATATTAATTAATTTTATAGTTTTTGCGACTTTGCACAGGATGAGATATTTTTATATTATTTTTTGTTTGCATTTTATGATCGCTTGTCAGAAGCCAGTACAAGCGGACCTTATCGTATACAACGGTATCATCTATACCATGCTGTCACCTATGGATACCGTGAGTGCCATGGCCATAGGGGAAGGTCACATACTCGAGACCGGGATCTTTTCTTCTCTACTAAAATATAAAACCCCGCATACACGGCTTATTGACCTTCAGGGACGCACCGTTCTTCCTGGATTCACCGATGCACACATTCACCCATTGAGTGGTGGACTCGCACTGTTAGAATGTGATCTCACCGATCTCCAGTCAGCAGATCAAATACTGGATAGTCTCAAGAATTATGCAGATCACCATCCCAATCAGGCATGGATCAGAGGCGAAAGTATGTGGTTGTCTGCATTTAAACATGGTAACCCTTTAAAAGAAACATTGGATGCCATCATCGATGATCGACCTGCATACATCTCATCTAGCGATGGTCATAATGCATGGGTCAATTCTAAAGCATTGTCACTGGCTGGTATCAATCGGGAGACCCCGGATCCAATGCATGGCCGTATTGAGCGAGATCCCATCACTCGTGAGCCGACGGGGACTTTACGAGAGTCCGCACAAGACTTAGTAAGTCATTTATTACCAAAATACTCTTCAGAAGATCGTCTGGATGCTTTAGAAAAGGGCCTCATGCTTGCCAATCCACAAGGTATTACATCGTTGATCGAAGCATCTGCCTCCTCTGAATATATCGATTCATATTTTGAATTGGAAAAGCTAGGTAGACTGACAGCCCATACAAATATCTTCATCTACGGCGACATCAGTCAAGGCAGTAAGATGGTACAAGAAGTAATAGGGTTAAGAAAAAAGTATCAGAGTCAAACCTCTGCTATAAAACTCAATCAGGTAAAACTATTTATGGATGGAGTAGTAGAAGGCAAGACCGCTGCCATGCTAGCCAATTATACAGATGACCATCATAAAGGGATAGCCAATACCTCACCAGATACTGCTATGGCTATCATCTCTGCATTAGACAAAGCTGGATTCCAGATTCATGTACATGCTATAGGCGATGGGGCCATTCGCATGACGCTCGATGCATTTGAGCAAGCTCAAGCTTTAAATGGCATCAAAGATAGCCGACATCATATTGCCCATTTGCATGTTATTCATCCGGACGATTATTCAAGATTCAAAACCTTGAACGTATTGGCAAATTTTCAAGCCTTGTGGGCTACTTTAGAAGATAGTTATATGACAGAGCTCAATTTTCCATACCTGGGCAAGGACCGCATTACCTGGCAGTATCCCATAGGTACATTGCATCGAGCTGGGGCTACTTTGGTTTTTGGTAGCGATTGGAATGTCAGTACTCAAAACCCATTTGCAGCGATCCAGGTAGCGGTCACTCGCCGAGGGCCGGATAGTGTAGTACGCCCGGCATGGACACCTCATCATCTTATAGATCGATATGAGGTGATCAAAGGTTATACGATCAACGGTGCATTCGTGACCTTCAGAGAAAAAGAGATAGGATCAATATCGGCTGGCAAGTGGGCCGATTTTATAGTTTTGGATCAAAATGTAATGCGCTGTGATCCTTTTCTAATCCATAAAACCAAAGTCTTACAGACCTATTTTAAGGGAAAAATAATTTACTCAGCACAAGATTATTAGATCCTAAAGACCGTTGATCTTAGTTTTGATTACTGGGCAGTGTTTTTGTTCTCACTAATTCTATATATTCTGCAGATGGGAGGTCTTTTATACAGAGCGATTCCAATTGTTGCATCGTGCCATTGAAGGCATTAAAATCAACATATTCTCGGATCCCTTTGATCTTACCTGCATTATCATATTGCCAAAAATTCCAAACTTTATTGTTACCAAGTACTGGTGCTTTTTCATTGTATCGGGCTATCCAGACCGGATAGTCGTCAAATCGACCTGCTATAAAACGGTAATAGGCCTTTAGATTAGTATATATAATAGGTTTGGTGTGATATGATTTTGCGATCGTGGTGAGCCAGGACCGGATATTAGCGACGAGTAGCTCGGGCTCATTGTAATCAGTTACCTCCATGTCCAATACAGGAGGAAGATCACCATTCTGCATATTGACATTCAACATAAAGTTTTGTGCCTGCAGATATGGATCGAGATTCGGATTAAAAAAGTGATAGGCGCCACGTTTAATATCAGCTAATTTTAAAGCTTTCCAATGGTTGTAAAACGTGGGATCACAATGTTCCAATCCCTCAGTAGCCTTGATGAATGCAAAAGAGACTCCTTGGTCCTTGACCTGATTCCAATCTACCGTGCCCTGAAAACGGGACACATCTATACCATGGATTTCATATGCTAATGGCTTATCCATCATTGTGTTACATCCTGGCAGAACTATCAGGCATATGAAGCTAAACAATTTGGATACCATATTTCTTTACCTTAAGACGAGAAAATAACGTTGTAGGTTTACCTTTGATCTAAGAAAAATTATGATTTCAGGTAATTTCTGAAGTGGATATTGAAATAAACGCTGGTAATGAGAGTAATATTATGACAATTCGATCGAAGTTTAATTCATTTGTAGCCAAGCCGAGTCCATTTCCGCTGGGCTTGGAGATCGTTTCTTCTCATGGTGTTTATTTGCGTGATGGCGAGGGCAAAGCTTATATTGATTTTATATCCGGCATAGGGGTTAGTAATCTTGGCCATGGCCACCCAGAGATCCTTCAGGCTATTCATACTCAGACTGATTTGTACTTACATACAATGGTTTATGGTGAGCATATACATTCTCCTCAGGTATTATTAGCTGAGTTATTGATTTCAAAATTGCCCGATCATTTGAGTCAGGTTTACTTTTTGTCTTCTGGCACAGAAGCTATTGAAACTGCAATGAAGCTGGCTCGCAAGACTACTCAAAGGACAGGTATCCTATCTTGTGAAAACGCATACCACGGTAGTACCTATGGTGCTCTGAGCCTGATGAGTGATACATCGAAGACAACTCCATATGCCCCCAATCTTCCCGGTGTAAGCCATATTATATTTAATGATTTTCAGAGTCTGGATATGATCGATACATCGGTTGCAGCAGTTATCATCGAGCTCATTCAAGCAGAATCTGGTATCTGGATGGCGAATCGGGAGTGGTTAAAAGCACTTTTAAATAAATGTAAACAACATGAGGTCCTTATTATAGTAGATGAAATCCAATCCGCTATGGGCAGATCCGGTTCATTATTCGCTATGGACGAGTATGATTTTAAACCAGATATTCTGGTATTGGGTAAAAGTCTTGGTGGAGGTATGCCTTTGGCTGCATGTATCTCCAGTAGCCACATGATGCAGTCTTTGTCTGACGATCCTCCCTTGACTCATATGACCACATTCGGTGGCCATCCACTGTGCTGTGCAGCTGGATTAGCAGCTTTACAAATACTGACCAATACGGATATTGTCCAGAATAGTAAAGGCAAAGCTTTGCGATTCGTCCAAAAATTAAATCACCCGTTGATCAAATCAATTCGCACCACAGGTGGACTATGGTTGGCCATAGATTTTGAAGATGCCGAACTGGTACAAAAACTTATACCTATAGCCCAAGATCAGGGATTGCTGATCGACTGGTTTTTGTTTAACGATCAATCGATACGTATTGCTCCGCCATTGACCATCAACGATGATGAGTTGGATCAGGCAGCGGATATCCTTATTCGATCTTTAGATCTTATCTCTGTGAGTCATAGTGTGATGATCCCATAATCTATTCTAATAGTTAAACTTAAACCTTCAATACGATTTCATATGGTTTCAGGATATGCATTAGTTTTTACGCTTGGATTATTGAATCAAGGATTTGCTAAAACGGCTCACGGGCTGATCCGTGGGTCAGATCGATTTAATGTAAAAGCGGTGATCGATCCAGCCTTTGAAGGTCAGGATGCAGGGGAAGTTATGGATGGTAAGCAAAGAGGGATTCATGTATATTCCTCTATCGATGATGCTTTAAAGGCTTATCCGGAGATATCGTATGCCATCGTAGGTATCGCTCCCATAGGGGGCAAGCTACCAAAGGAGTTGTTAGATCAGCTTTTGATCTGCGCTGAGCGAGGTTTGTCCATTGTAAGCGGACTACATGAATATGTAAGTGATCAACCCGCCATCGTCGAAGCGGTGACTCGCTCAGGAAGCTCCATAACAGATATTCGTAAACCTAAATCAAAATCAGAATTACATTTTTGGAGTGGAAAAATCTTTGAAGTCAAATGCCCCATAATCGCAGTGATCGGAATGGATTGTGCTATTGGCAAAAGAAGTACGACCCGCTTTTTAATAGAAGGGTGTAGACAGGTAGGGATAAAAGCTGAAATGATTTCGACAGGTCAGACCGGATGGATGCAGGATGGCCGCTATGGTTTTGTACTCGACTCTACTTATAATGATTTTGTAGCCGGAGAATTAGAACATTGGATATTGTCCTGTTATGAAAATGAAAGACCGGATGTGATCTTTCTTGAAGGCCAATCTTCTTTACGCAACCCAAGTGGCCCATGTGGTTCTGAATTATTGGTGTCAGGTAATGCTAAAAAAGTCATATTAGTACATGCACCCAAGCGTAGATATTTTGATGATGATCCGAAGTGGGGCGCATTACCGACGGTACAATCAGAAATAGCTTTGATACAAGCCTATGGTTCCGAAGTGATCGGCTTGGCGCTAAACACCAAGGATTGTACCCTGGAAGAAAGCCAAAAATTTAGTGCTCAGCTTGAAATAGAGTTAAAGATCCCTGTAGTGTTGCCTTTGGAGGAAGGGGTGAGTGATTTGATTTCCAGTATTCAGAAATTGGTGGGATTATGAAAATGATTCTAGTGGTTGAGTAGGTATTAGAATTATTGATCACAGGATGATGCGTTTATTTCAGGCTATTAATAGATATAGCTATATTAAATAGAATATATAGCTTAAAGTACAGTTTCATTTAAGATATAGCCTATAAAACATTTAGATATGGCTTAATCTTAAAATCAAGCATATATAACAGAGATGCCCTGACAAGAATGCCGACTTATCTTTCAAATGACGAAAGCAATATATAAGGTCAGTATGAATTTTCGCCATTTTATACTCTGCCATTGGTCGGAAGATTTCGTTACTTTACTGCACATTCGATATCAAATCATTGGGTATGGATAATTCAAGACGAGATTTTATGAAAAAAGGGGTAATCGGCTCTTCTCTGGCTATAGCTGGTGGAGTTTTACCCGGATTCACGCCAGCCAGTTATCGCCGAATCATCGGTGCTAACGAAAAATTCCGTGCCTCCATCATGGGAGTCAATTCGCGTGGGGCTGCGCTGGCTCAGACATTTGTGCAACAACCGCTTTGCGATCTGGTCCATATCTGTGATGTAGATCGTCGTGCAATAGAAACCTGCAAAAAAACTATTGCTACGATTCAAGCGACTCCAGCCACCGGATTTAATGATTTTCGCAAATCACTGGAATCAAAAGATATTGATGTATTTATCATCGCTGCTCCTGATCACTGGCATGCTCCTGCTGCCTTGCTGGCTATGCAAGCAGGTAAACATGTCTACTTGGAAAAGCCTTGTAGCCACAATCCCAATGAAGGGGAAATTCTGGTCAAAGCTGCGGTCAAATACCGTAAGAAAGTGCAAATGGGTAATCAACGAAGATCATATCCAAACATTATGCTTGGTATCGATGCACTCAAAGCCGGAGCTATTGGTCGGGTATACTTTGGCAAAGGCTGGTATACCAATAATCGAGCGTCGATCGGTGTAGGTAAAGAGTCCGCAGTTCCGGAGTGGTTGGATTGGAATCTATGGCAAGGCCCTGCACCACGTAAAGTGTATAAAGATAATATCGTACATTATAATTGGCATTGGTTTTGGCACTGGGGAACAGGCGAAGCATTGAATAATGGTACACATATGATCGACCTGCTGCGATGGGGCATGGATGTGGACTATCCTATCCGAGTGAGTTCCAATGGGGGCCGATATCGCTATCAAGATGACTGGCAGACTCCGGATACCCAAGTGATCAATATTGATTTTAAAGATAATGTATCTATGACATGGGAAGGTCGAAGCTGCAATGGTCACCCAGTGGAAGGTAGCGCTGTAGGGGTACAATTTTATGGTGAAAATGGTACGATGCTCCTGGATGGTGGAGATAGTTATACCATCTATGATTTAAAAAATAAAATTGTAAAAGAAGTCAAACCCTCTCAGCTTTCGGATTCGCGCAATGTGGCTAATCCATCGGAGTACCTAGATGGACTTCATGTGCAAAATTTTTTCCAGAGTATCAATGGGAAAGATTCATTGCATGCTGACATCGATTCAGGTCATAAAAGTACGTTGCTCATGCAGTTGGGGAATATAGCCTACCGCACCAAAAGATCCCTGAATATAAACCCTGTGAATGGCCATATTCTAAATGATACGGCCGCGATGCAGCTTTGGAGTAGATCATACGAGAAAGGTTGGGAGATGAAGCTGTAACGGTGGTTTTAAGGTCAGGCCATAGCTCTGGATTATCTTTTAGGTAAGAGTTAGTTTAATGTATTTCGTTAGCTTCCCAATCAAAGTATATTCAAACTATTTCATTACATTGTTCCACTCAATCTCTCCGATGACCAACAGACGCACTTTTATTAAATCATGCGGCGCAGGCTCAGCCATTGCATATCTGTCACCTTTGTCTGCTTTGACCCACCTTCAAGACAAACCAGAGCAGCGACTTATCCGCATCGGAATCATAGGTGCCGAAAATTCGCACACCATAGGGTTTGGAAAGATGTTCAATATGGATAAAAAATTTCCAGGTGTCGAAGTCACCCACCTATGGGGGGAAACAGATGAATTTGCGCGTAAATCCTCCATGGAAGGCAAAATCCCTAATATCGTAAAGGACCCTAAAGAAATGCTGGGTATGATCGATGCTTTAATAGTAGATCATCGCCACCCCAAATATCATCTGCAAGCTGCTGAGCCTTTTATACAGGTAGGAATTCCTACTTTTATTGACAAGCCTTTTTGCTATAAGGTCGAAGAAGGAAAAAGATTTTTAGAATTAGCTAGCAAACATAATACGCCTGTCACCTCGTTTAGTTCCGTGGGGTATAGTGATGCTACCTTCGATATTAAAAAACAAATAGCCGATATACCGGATATAAATCACGTGATATGCCATGGCCCGGTAGACCTGGACTCTCCGTATGGGGGTATTTTTTTTTACGGTATTCATTTGATACAACCCCTCATGTTCATCTTTGGTGAAGAGATCACGAAAGTCAAGGTAACCCGCAGTGGCAAAAAGGGTAATGCAAGTCTGGTATATAAAAACGGGTTGTTCGTAACTTTAGTTTTTAAAAACGAATCGCATGGCTGGCAGACTTTCGTGGAAGCACATTCTACGAAAAAAGAATTGTTGCCACTTACATCTTCCGTGAAAGAACAAGATCCGCACAAAATGGATAGGGCCATCGTGGCAATGTTCCAAACCCGAATTGAGCCGCGCAGCCATGACAGTATGCTCCGAGAGGTAGCAATACTGGAAGCCCTTGAAAAATCGTCTATATCAGAAAGCTGGGTGCAGGTAGAATCTATTTAAAAGTCTTACCCAAAGCCAAACATGCCTAATACCCCAGTTCATAAAGCTAAAGATCGAAGTTACTTTATTTCTATAGGTATCCTTGCGGTCATGTTTTTTGTATTTGGCTTTGTGTCGTGGCTGAATGCTATATTAATTCCTTATTTCAAAATTGCTTGCGAACTAACCAATTTTCAGTCCTACCTGGTGGCTTTTGCATTCTATTTGGCTTATTTTTTTATGTCGGTGCCTTCATCAAAATTATTGGATAAAGTAGGATTTAAAAAAGGCATCATGTTTGGTTTTTTTGCAATGGCTGCTGGCGCATTTATTTTTATTCCTGCAGCATATTCCCGAACCTATTCTTTATTTTTATTAGGCTTATTTACCATTGGCACAGGACTTGCTGTATTACAATCTGCAGCTAACCCATTGGTCACTATCATAGGACCTATCGATCGAGCAGCACAACGATTTGGCATCGTAGGGATGTGCAATAAAGTGGCTGGCATCATTGCTCCTTTGATTTTTGCCGCAGTGGTTTTAAAAGTCTCAGACAATGAGTTATTTAAATCATTGAGCGATGGCACACTTACTATTCCTGAAAAATCTGAATTGTTGGATCAATTGGTGCGACGAGTCATAGTTCCCTACGCGATTTTGGGCACTATCCTGGTTTTAGTTGGGTTATGGATCAGATATTCCCCGTTGCCGGATGTCAATCCAGAACAAAATAATCAAGAAGAATTGAACCAAACTGATGTTCAAAAGACTAGCATTTTCCAGTTTCCTTATCTTATCCTTGGTGCTCTGGCCATATTTTTTCACGTAGCCACTCAGATCATCACTATTGATACTATTATTAGCTATGCCAATACAATGGGGCTTAATCTATTGGAGGCAAAGTCATTTCCTTCATTTGTGTTAGCAGCCACGATGTTAGGTTATATGATCGGTATTATCTGTATTCCTAAGTTTATCTCACAGCAGAAGGCATTATTGATTTGTACGATCACAGGATTAGTCTTATCCGCAGGTGTACTTTTATGCACCATGCCTGTCGAAATATTTGGATACCGCACAGATATCTCAATTTGGTTTTTGGTTGCTCTCGGGCTACCTAATTCGTTAGTATTTGCCAATATCTGGCCGTTGGCTATAAAGGGATTAGGAAGATTTACTAAGCTCGGTGCTTCGATCATGATCATGGGCTTGTGTGGCAATGCGGTAGCACCATTGATCTATGGTAGACTAGCTGATGTCTTTAATGCCCAAGTGGCCTACGCGATACTCATTCCCTGTTATATCTATTTGATATTTTATGCCAACTATGGATTTAAAATAAAGCAATGGAAAAAACTCTAATTGTCAATGGACGATTGATAACACCGTATCGGATCATAGATTCATGTTCCATTATGATCGAAGCAAGTAAGATTACGGTCATCACTCAAGATAAGATGGATACTTCTGGATGCAGGGTGATCGATGCACAAGGATATTATGTTTCACCAGGTTTTATTGATATCCACCTGCATGGTGGCGGCGGCCATGATTTTATGGATGGCACCGTAGATGCATTTTTAGGTATAGCGCGCATTCATGCCGAGCACGGGACTACCGCGATGGTACCGACTACGTTGACTGCAGAGCTTGATGACCTGTTGCATACACTCATCGTATACGACGAGGCCAATAAGGTCAACCAGCAAGGTTCACAATTTCTGGGTATGCATATCGAAGGGCCCTATTTTGCTTTGAATCAAAAAGGCGCACAAGATCCCAGATACATCCGCCTGCCTCAAAGATCGGAATATGAAAAAATAGTCAACCATTCCAAAAATATTCTCCGTTGGAGTGCTGCTCCTGAAATGGCAGGCGTACTGGAGTTTGCTAGATATATAGGCAGTCATGATATCCTTCCATGCATCGCTCATTCTGATGCTACTTCCGAGGAAGTAGTGCAGGCTATGGAAGCCGGATTTACGCACGTGACGCATCTCTATTCTGCTATGTCGGGTGTGATGCGCCGCCATGCTTACCGATATGCAGGTATCATCGAAAGTGCATTTTTATACGACCAATTGACGGTAGAAGTCATTGCAGATGGCTCCCATCTGCCTGCAAGCCTACTGCAATTAATTTATAAAATCAAAGGACCATCGAGCATAGCTTTGATCACGGATGCTATGCGGGCTGCCGGTACTGATGCCAGAGTAAGTACATTGGGTAGCCTAAAAGATGGCTTGCAAGTCATTGTAGAAGATGGAGTCGCTAAATTGCCAGATCGCAGTTCGTTTGCCGGAAGCGTAGCTACTGCGGATGTATTGGTTCGAAATATGATTCGAATGGGAGGAGTGCCTTTAGTACATGCTGTCCAGATGATGACGACCACTCCAGCTCAGATCAGTAAAGTGTATGCTAGCAAAGGATCTCTCAGCTTGGGTAAAGATGCAGATGTGATCATTTTCGATGAGGATATAAATATAAAATCTACGATCATCAACGGAAAAATCATTAAAAATGATTTGTAGTTTTGATTTAATTGATTAATCCAATTAATTTATTCATTAAAGATTTAATCTTCCTCCCCAAACCCTCCACCAGGTGCTGATATTAATGATCCAAAAAATAAAGCATTTAAAAACAATTTATTCGTACCATACCATATTGCCCTAAAATTTGGATTGTCAGCAAAAAGAATGACCCTACCTGCACCTTCATACGAACACAATATCGCTGCGGAGTTGGCTATTTTCGGTTCGTTACTTGTATGTAGATAACCTCCGATGAGGGGCTTTGTTGTATACTTTGCTATTGTACCAATGGGGTTTTTACTAGGGACTAAAAATGTTTTATTGTTTTTATATACACTTATTGTACGATCTGTATATCCAAAGCCGACAGGATGTGTAATGTCAAGATCAGCCTGAAAAATGGATCCACCCAATTGTTTAGCTCCTTCTCGATTGGTGATATCTTCATAATTTGTTCGATTAGGGGCTATCGTGTCGGCAGGTACCGTTTTTTCTTTTGAAATGGTGGTGCGAATAGCCCATTCGGACGCTCCTTTAAAAGTAATCAATGTGCCACCTGCATTTACCCAACTCCGTAGCCTATCTTCTACCGGTTTGTCAAGAGCATATGTTCCATGCACCATCACTACTGTAGTGTATTCAGTAAAATTGATTCGACCGAGCTGATGCACATCCACTTTAGTGATGGGCATATCGACCCGCTGATCCAGGAGATGCCATACTTCACCAGCCTCATAGCCATTGACACCCTGCCCAATAATCATGAGTGCTTTTACTTTTTTGATGGTTCGCATAAAATTTGATCCTAGGTCTATACCCCCTTGAGCATACGCTGAATGAACCGGATACACATCAAGCTTACATTCTTCATTTATTTTAGTCAGCGCTGTGTAAATTTCTTCGGGTGTCTTGAGTTGCTGCTGAATAGGTATGAACAACGTACCGTGATTAAATGATTCTGTTTTGCCTTGTAACAAGAGTGAAAAGGATTTAAACGCCGTTTGAGTGATGATCTCATTTTGCTGAAGACGATAAAGCATCTTGTACACATTATAATCATGCTGGCGGATCACATATCCATAATCACTCTTTTCGATTTTTTTTGCTAGTGAAGTCAATTCGGCAGTCAATATTGTGCCTTTCGTAAAAGCGGTTCTTATCTCTGAATACGGCATATTGAATGCATGGACCAATGACCACGTGGAGGCATCATAAAAAAGCGAATCTGAGTATGTGATGCCTTTCTCAAAAGTAGATCGTACCATGATATAATTGAGCTGATCTGTCGGAACGAGGTATGCTTTTCCTTTGAGGTATTTTTTCCCATCATGGGTCAAGTCGTTATCCAAGTGGTACACTTCGATCTGGTGCATAAGTAGCAGATTGACCAATGCCTGTGTGCGGGTCTGATCCAGTGCATCACCAAAAACATATGCTTTTATGGGATTGGCCTTGGCTTGATTACTCGCGGAAGTATAAAAATCCCTACGACATTTTAATAGCGATGCTTTTTCTGCCTGTGATGCCCTTATTGTAGCTAATGAAGCGACGACTTGATTGCGAATCGTAAAGCCAAAAGTCAATGGTATAGTAGTAGTCTCTTGTACATGACCTCTTGAACTAGCTTGTTCAAATAAGAATCCAGCACCTCCATAAAAATTTACGTAACTGGATCCATACCCGGGATATAATTTGTCAAATGATTCTTTAGTATAGTAGAGCGATTGGATACTATTGGCCGCTTTAGAAAAATATTCTCCAAATTTAGGATAGATGACATCGTATAAATAAGCAGGCACGACTGGATTATTACTACTGTATTTACCTGGATCAAAATAAAACGAGGAATTAGAGCCCATCTCATGGTGATCGGTCATCACATAGGGCATCCATTCATGAAATAGTTTCATCCTGTTTTTACTTTCCGGATGTATTCCTAAAAACCAATCCCGATTGAGATCAAACCAATAATGATTGGTTCTGCCACCAGGCCACACTTCATTATGCTCTCGATCGAGTGGGTCAGCCACCATCGGATCACCTTTATGCATATTAGCCCAGTGCGTATGACGATCCCGGCCGTCCGGATTATAACAAGGATCCAATAAGATGACCATATCTTTCAACCATTGATTGGTTTCGTCGGTCTGGCTGGCTGTCAAATAGTATGCAGTGAGCATTGCAGCCTCGGTACCTGATGGTTCATTGCCATGGACATTATAGCCGAGGGTAATTACCAGGGGCTGATCATCGCCTCCAGCATTACGAGCCCTTTTTAGATTAGCTTGACGGATTTCTTCCAGACGACCGTGATTTTGAACAGATGTGATCGTGGCTACTATCTGCGGTCTATGCTCATAAGTGTAACCAATGATTTTGCTGCTGACTCGATCACTGAGTCGGTCAAGCTCTTTGATATACTCGACGACTTTATCATATCGAGTGTGGTGCTGTCCGATGGCATAGCCAAGGAATTGTTCAGGACTTGGTATAGTGGCATTTAGGTTTTGGGCACCCGGAAAATAGTAAGTAGTTTGGCTGATAACCTTGTAAGCCATTATGAAGTTGATCAATAGGACAAATAAGCCTTGAAGTATGGATCGCATTGGATTAAGTTTGGCTCTAATTTATGAAATTCTAGCAGTTTAGTCCGATGATCAAAATTTTAGGGTGTAAGCAGATTTCCCTAGAATAGACTTTAATTAAGTTGTTTCTAATCATCAAATTTTTTTGTTCCAAGCAATTCTAGCCCCGACTCCAGCGAAAGGAGCTTTCCCCCTTCGGAGGAGGCAGGGGTGGAAAAAGTGTTGTTGATTCCCAATTTAAAACTGACTCAATTAAACTAAAATATAAAGAGCCGTTCCATTCGGAAAAGCTCTTTATGATCTAATCAAAAATCAATCTCTAGTTACAATTTATTGACAGGTTGGGCTGGGCCATGATCGAAGCTCAATATTCGCGACATTTTCCAATGGTCACTTTCTTTGAGCCAAAGATGAGTGAACTTAGCCTTACCATCCAATCGATCCGGTTTATTAGGCTCCAAAACATAAAATACATGGTCCCCGGTTAAGATCGCACCATAAATGTTGCCTTCAGAAGCTAAAGGATATACATTCATACTACCAGCCACTGCTTCACGCCGCAGTTTAAAGTTAGGATTCGAACATAGATTATTTTTTATAGAAGTAGCCAACGCGGCAAGACCATTTGTAATGCCTCCTTTGTCATGATAAAACTCTACTTTTTCTGTAAAAAATTGCTCAAACTTATCTGTAGCGCATTCATTATAGGCTTTCCAAAAAAGACTATCTGCCTGAAGGATAATTCGACTCAGTGAGGCGTTATCATTTTGACCGTTGACTGTGCCGATGACTTCCAAAGTGAGCAGACTGACCAGAAAAACTACTTTTGGAATAAACTTACTTTTCTTCATTTTTGATGTCTATTACTCGTTCTTTTACTTCCTGCACGGCTTCTTTTGACTTAGTGACTTGTCCACTGGGCGATGGAGTGGTTTGAACATTTCCTAATTTATTATTTTTTACATCAATATCCGGATGGATCAAGCCATTCTTGGACATCGTCCAGGTCTGACCATTTAAATCCCATGAGTCATCATCTCGTTGAGCTTCTACATGAACTTGGTCACCGATTTTTATTTTTTTCCCAAGCGGTACGGCTACGATGATCGATGATTCTTGATTTCTGATTTTTTCAGATTTATCCAATTCGATAAAATTATTTACAAATAGATCATTGCCATCCAACCTTGCTACCACACCGATGTTTTGGGCATTCACCTTAGCTTGTCGTGTAGATTCACCATTTGAATTATTATTTTGGATAATGTGGAACATGTCATCTTTTGATTCTTCAATAACTACCCTTACTCCAGGATGAATTATTTTGCCATCATCTAACCAAGCCTCACCAAAAAAGGTTGACATATTGGGTCTATCTCTGGATTCGCCCAACTCTATTTGCAAAACATCAGACTTAAGATCACCTTCAAAAAGTGTTCTTTGGACCTGGCCTTGATTATTAAATTGGCGTGCAGTATTGACCCCGATCATAGCACCACTCGCCATGTTCAGCAGCCATAAACCACCCAAACCGGCGGCAATAGTCTTAGGAAGTCGCGTGCCATTGTACATCCTGGCAACAAAAAATAACACGAATACCAATGGAATAAGTCCTGCAAAAAAGATATTCATCATACCTAGTACAGAAAACATTCTGGGCCCGGATATAAAATGTGATGCAAAAGGCCACATCATAGACCATCCAAAGATCAATCCTATAAACATCATGGACATCATAATGATGGCTATTACAGCCACTGCCTTTAAAATAAATGGTACGATGTGGTTTAAGATATTGCTCAAAAAAGCAAATAGTCCACTTAGTATTCCTGCACCCGCTCTCATTCCTTTTCCTGTCATGGACCCTGTGGCATCCCAATGTTTTTTGGTATCAGGAGTATCGTCTCCTCCACCAAATTCATGAGACAGGTGTTCAATTTCATCTTGTATTGTTTTCGCTATAGACTTGGTCGATCGAATCGAAATTTATTTCTTTTGGCTTGTAAATTTCATTGGTTGCATCAACCTCAAAAATTAAACCATCT
>JANOWJ010000187.1:0-55311 GCA_031417835.1 Saprospiraceae bacterium
CTCACAATTTCATATAGTTATTCCGTTTTTTTACCGATCTTTGCGCCGCCTTGATGGAAGATTTACCTGGTATCCGAAAACTTTTGGCGTTGCCACATAATGTGGTGATCTTGACGCATCGCAATCCTGATGGTGATGCTGTAGGGTCTTGCCTGGCTTGGATGCTGTATTTACGGGGGAAGGGGCACAAAGTTCACATTATATTGCCCAGTGAATATCCGCTTAACTTCAGTTGGATGCCAGGAATAGTGGAGTCGCTCATATTTGATCTCCAGCCTGAGCGATGTAAAGAATTGATCGAGGTCGCTTCATTGATTTTTTGTTTAGATTTTAATACGATCGATCGGATTGATAAAATCGGTGAACTCGTACGAAACAATAAGGCTGCCAAGGTGATGATCGATCATCATATCGATCCTGAGCCTTTTGTGGATTTGATGATCTCAGACTCCACCGCAAGTGCCACCTGTGAATTGATCTACGATGTCATCTATGGTATGGATGAGGAAAGACTAATCACTCCCGATATAGCGGAGTGTCTTTATACAGGCATCCTTACAGATACGGGCAATTTTGCTCATGCTATTTCACCGGCGATTATGCGCAAATCGGCTAGATTGCTTGAGTTGGGCGTAGACAATGAAAAGTTGCAAGTCTTGTTATTTAAAAATGTTCCTGAAAAACAATTGAGACTACTAGGCTATTGCCTCTATCATCGTATGGAGATCCTGACGGAGTATCAGACGGGCATCATATACCTTTCCAAAGATGACTATGCCAAATTTTCGATTTCTAGAGGTGATACAGAAGGTATAGTCAATTACCTATTGACACTAAAAGAAGTGCAAATAGGGATCTTGATTACAGATCAAAATGGTATCATCAAATTTTCGTTCCGATCAAAAGGCGATATCTCTGTGCAGGCTATGGCTAGAGAACATTTTAATGGGGGCGGTCATAAAAATGCTAGCGGCGGATTTCAACATACTAGCTTGCGAGAAGCTATAGATAAACTAAAAATGGTACTACCTAAATATGCTCCTCGACCACTCACTGTTCAAATTATTTAATCTATTTATCAAAATGTCACATAAATCAACATTCATAGTATTCATTTCATTGAGCCTGATGTTATCTTGCAAAAATGAAATAAACAGACCTAAGACCTTGCTAGGCTATAGCTACGAAAAGCACATATCTACTACGGGTCGACAGGCTAAAGCCGGGGATCATGCTTATTTTAATGTGATCACTATGGTCGGCGACTCTGTTTTGGAGGACACCCATATTTATCCATTTACACCCACTATGCGGATAGAAGTCAAACCTGCTCGGGAAGTTGCTCCCATCATCGATGCGATCAAAGAGATGGCTATTGGAGATAGTCTCACCGTCTTTGTACCGATAGACTCGCTGCCGTTTGCGCCTATCTCTTTTCAAAGTTTCAAAGAGATTAAACATATCATTACACTGATTGATCTCAAAACGACAAAAGATTTTGAAATAGATATGGAAAGTCGTCAAGCGGTATTGCATGCCTTAGCAGATTCCTTGCGCAACTTAGAGGCGAGCACTAAAGCGAGATTGACCTCTATCATCCGAGATTATAGTGGCAAAAAATTGGATAGTCAATTGAAGGTCACCGAAAAAGGTGTAAAATATATGATCCTCAAGGAAGGCCAGGGAGATCAGCCGAGGACCGGTGATATGATCGAAGTAAATTATACCGGTGGATTAACCAATGAATTAATATTTGATTCTTCTTTTCCAAAAGGACAACCTTATGTGTATCGATTAAATACTGGCCAAGTGATCAAAGGCTGGGACGAAGCCTTACAAAATTTTAAAGAAGGTACTGAAGCTATTTTATTCATCCCTTCCGAATTAGGGTATGGAGCCACTGGCTCATCTCCTGATATCCCACCTCATTCAGAACTGGTATTTTATGTCAGTCTGTATAAGGTCCGTAAAATGTAATATCTGTTTTAGATATATAAAAATTCTGATCCATGACGATAGAACAATTAAAGTCACTAAAAGAGCGACTGGCTTCGCTAAGGAGGTTTCTTTGACATCGGGAAACGACTCCATGACATAGAAGATAAAGAACAACAAACATTTAATCCTGATTTTTGGAATGACCATTTAAAGGCTCAATCCATTCTAAAAGAAATCAAATTAAATAAAAAATGGGTGGCCAATTACAATCTTATCCAAGAGGAAATGGATGAGTTGGATATCCTTTTTGAGTATGTCAAAGAAGGCGAGACGACCGAGGAAGAAGTCGAAGCTAAATACCAGCATTGTCTGATCGTCATAGACGATGCGGAGTTCAGATCCACCCTCAATCAACCGCAAGATGTCCTAGGGTGTATCCTGGAGATCAATGCAGGAGCAGGTGGTACTGAAAGTTGCGATTGGTCAGACATGTTATACCGGATGTATGTAATGTGGGCTGAAAAAAATGATTATAAAGTGGCTCTGCTTTATAAAGTAGATGGCGAGGTAGCTGGTATCAAAAGCGCAGGCATAGAGATATTAGGAGATTTTGCTTTTGGAATGCTCAAAGGTGAAAACGGGGTACATCGGCTGGTGCGCATCAGCCCTTTTAACTCTCAAGGTAAGCGTATGACATCCTTCTCTTCTGTATTCGTTCATCCTATGATAGATGATACCATTGAGGTGGTCGTCAATCCAGCAGACTTGGACTGGGATACCTTCAGATCGAGTGGGGCGGGGGGGCAACATGTCAATAAAACAGAATCAGCTGTGCGGGTACGGCATCTACCATCAGGTATAGTAGTGGAGTGTCAGCAAGAGCGATCGCAGCATCAAAATCGCGATAAAGCTATTCAAATGCTCAAATCCAGACTTTATGAGGCTGAACTCGAGCGACAACTCGAAGCTAAAGGCAAAGTAGAAGCGGGTAAAATGAAAAATGAATGGGGTAGTCAGATCAGATCATATGTACTGGACGATCGAAGAGTAAAAGATCACCGCACAGGATTTACAGATTATAATACAGACGGTGTGCTCAATGGGAGTTTGAATGGATTTATCAAAGCGTTCCTGATGTGGGACCAAAAGGTGACTGTGCCTGTTGATGAAGAATAACGAGAGCAGTACGTGTTAATTTACTGGCATTGATTTTTTTCATGTTCACTAAATGAAGGAATAAAAAAATTATTTCGGTTGCTCATTACAAATAAATTCATCCTATGAATAAATCAGAAACCTTAGCCAAGCGAATCGAAGAAGTGATCTATGATCAACCTTGGCATGGGAATAATCTTGAGACTACCATGATGCAAGTGACCGCTAAGGAGTCCGTCATACGTATCCTCGGCCAACATAATATTGCTGAATTGGTTTATCATATGATACAATGGAAAAAATTCGTCATCCAGAAAACCTTTGGGGACAAATCATTTGATATTATTCATAATTCACCAGAAGATTGGAAAGCCATTGATCAACTGACTCAGGGCGAATGGGAAACTTTAAAGTTTGAATTTCTGGAGGTCACCGCTGAGCTCGTACAAGGATTGGAAAATTTTGGGCAAAGCACATTTTCCAAACCAGTCCCTGGTCGGGATTACACGTATGATCATCTATTGCATGGTATCGTAGATCACGATATTTATCATCAAGGTCAGATTAGTTTAATTTATAAAATGATAAAGGTATGAGCTTCATAGAGCCTAAAGGATTAAATCATGTGGCAGCATTTCACCAGTTGTTTGATGCGCCTATCTTGCCAGCGCCAGCCATACCAAGTGCTGACCGGTGTATGCTAAGAATAAATTTATTGCAAGAAGAGTTAAACGAACTTAAAGAAGCAATCGAACACCAGGATTTGGTAGGCATCGCAGATGCTTTAGGGGATATCCAATATGTCTTATCCGGTGCAGTGTTGGAGTTTGGTTTAGCAGACCATTTTGCAGCGATATTCGATGAGATCCAACGATCGAATATGAGTAAAACCTGTCAGACCATAGAGGAGGCGGAGATGACAGCTTTACATTATCATTCATCAAAAGACTATGAGACCAAAATAGTGCATAAAGGGGAAGTGTTGTTGGTATACCGATTGCCGGATTATAAGGTATTAAAATCAATAAATTATTCGGAAGCAGATTTGGGAAAGATCATTACCCCCACATAAGACACATTCCATATTTCTGTTAAAAACTATATCGGATCTGAAATTTGACTTCTGATCTTTTGTTGCCTGATATCTCGTCTAAACCTGAACCAATGCTTTCTACATTATTCAATCGGGTCAATGCATATCGGGCCTCTAGAGTCACATGGCGTATACCATCATACCGCACATTTAGATATGTTCTTAACCCTTGGCCATTGTAATTGGGTACATAAAAATTGTATAACAAATCGTTTTCATAGGCATAGATTCCACTATCATAACTTTGAGTGTGATACCAAGCGAGCCGTGTTGTAAATGATAATGGCGACTCGAGCGGATCATATAATATGTCCTGATAGATCATCCACCCTGTCTGGCGATTCTCAGTACCATATCGGGACAGTTCGATTCGGGTTCTACTTTCTATTGATGTATTGATGTGGTAAGCCAGTTGGCCTCGCATAGATTGTTTTACGATCACTTGTAATGGCCGGATCGGCTGAGAGGTCCTAACATCATTTGCTTCACGCCATTTATTTCGAACTTGTAAATACACTTCCATTTTTCTCCGGATGGAGTAGGTGATTCTTATCATTTGCTCATTATCTTGAGAAGGTCCCTGTACGGCAAATCTCAACCAAGGGTGATGCCAGATGTCCCAATAGGCAGCTACTTTCCATCGGACCGCTGGCCTGATTTCTGTGCCGATGTATAGCCCTTGTTCGTTTTGAGCAAGCGTATTTTCTGAAAATGAGTTGGAATAGATAGCGGCGTATGATTTGCTCAGCCCGCGATATAGAATAGCCAAATCGATTTTTTTATCCAAAGAAAGCTGCAATCCCTGGATCATAGCTAATCCTCCAGGTCGGCTGCCAGCTATTTCTCCAAAAAAATTAAAATTCCGAAATTGATAACTATGGTCTATACTCCATTGAGCAAGGGAGGTGCCATTAAATGAAAATTGATTATACGGTGCGTCCGATTTCTGCAGTGATTTATCATATTGGCTATACATCATATTTAGACCAATGTGGCCATAATCCCGTTTGTATTGTATCGCACCGCCCACTATTCTTTCACTAATCTTTTTTTCATCGTTTATCTCGGCTGCTGTCCTATGGTATCCTGATGCTTGGAAACTACTAAATATAGATTCCCGATCTAATGAATCAAGTAAAACATTGCCATCTTTATGTCGGATGGAGCCAAACACCGTAGTTTTTAAATATTTGTTCAATCGGAGATCAAATGCAGCACCTCTAAAAAATAATGATTCATTGACTGAAGTATAGGGTCTGATGCTTCGCTCGCCTCGACGAATATTAGTAGACCAAGGACTTTTTCCTACACCAAATCCTGAATGGATTAATAGACCTTGGCCTAAACTGACGGAATAATCGCCTAAAACGACCTCTTCAAGATATTTATTTATTTTACGGATTGCTGCATGAAAAGAAAAATAATCAAACCCACGTGCATTGCTTTTTCTAAAAAAAGATTCACCGGGATCTTTTTCAGCTGTGATGCCAATGCTTAATTTGTTTTCATAGGTCTGGCGATAGCGAAGATAGAATCGATTTGGTCCACCTTGATATCCTGAAGTATCGCCTTTGCGCGTCTCCAGAAATCTGCCTGATCGTAAGAATAATTGATGGTCACTTTTTAGTAACATAGTCTTGAGGGGAACCTGGTAGTCATCTAGCTCTGATCCTAAACGAATAAATGGAGTGATCATCCGGATAGTCTCTTCATCAAACTCAGGTACTACCTGGAGCTCATAACTACTGATCAGATCGCCGTGTATTGATATATAGTTTTTTAATGCAAGGATTTGAGACGGCCTTAATAGAACAAAATCATCTAGCGCGATCGGATCATTGATACGTATTGGATGTTTTTTGAGCTGCTCGATTCGATCCATAAGAGTATTGAAATCAAAATCCCCATCATCAGCTCTGGATTCTACATAGGCTTGTATCAAGTCTTCGAGGACTTGAGTTATTTTGACAGATGATGTATCAAATGATTGTGCCAGCAAAGGACTCCACCCGATCACCGTACTTATGATCATGACTCGGAGTCCGGAGCAAAGCTTATTCACTTTTAGACTTCAGCTTTTACAAATCATGTACATCGACCCACGCTCGCTTAGCCCAGCTTTCGAGACCTTTTTCAGCCAATTGTACACCTTTGGCTCCCTCTTTGAGCGTCCAGGGAAACGGGTCACCGCTGACGATATGTTTTAAAAACAATTCCCATTGAATTTTAAATGCATTATCATAAGGTTCTTGGTTCGGCATTTTACTCCAACCTTGATAAAAATCAATGGGTTGTTCGATATCAGGATTCCACACGGGTTTCGGTGTAGATCCATAGTCTTGAGTATAACATTCTCTCAGGCCGGCTACTGCAGATCCTTTGGTACCATCCACCTGCATGGTGAGTAGATCGTCTCGCCGCACTCGTGTAGTCCAGGAAGAATTAAAATGAGCGACGATACCGCCTTCCAGTAAAAAAGTAGCATAAGCGGCATCATCTGCCGTGCATTTATACGGTTGACCTCGTTCATCGATGCGTTCATCGATATGAGTAGCTCCCAAGCAGGACACTGATTTTATCTTGCCAAAAAGATTGTCCAATACATATCGCCAATGGCATAACATGTCTACAATGATGCCCCCATCATCTTCTTTTCTATAATTCCATGATGGTCGCTGCGCAGGAATCGTATGGCCTTCAAATACCCAGTAGCCAAATTCTCCTTTTACAGATAATATTTTTCCAAAGAAACCATTTTGAATCAATCGTTTTAGTTTCACCATGCCCGGCAGCCATAATTTATCTTGTACTACACCATTTTTCAATCCTGCCTGTTCACAGAGGTGGTATAATTCCAACGCTTCCTCTGTGTTTACAGCGCATGGTTTTTCACAATAGATATGTTTACCTGCCTTGATGGCCTGGCGTACGCTGTCTGCTCTCCGAGTCGTAGTCTGGGCATCAAAATAAACAGAATAGGATGGATCGGCTAACGCGTCGGTAAGATTGGTCGTGTATTTAGTAATGCCGGCTCTGGCACAGAGTTGCGCAAGTTTTTGCTCATTGCGACCGACTAGGATCGGGTCAGGTACGATCACTACATTATCTTTGGCCTGCACTCCGCCTTGTTTGATGATCTCCGCTATTGATCGCATAAGATGTTGATTGGTACCCATCCGGCCGGTGACACCATTGAGTATGATACCTACTTGTTGTATTTTCATAAATCAGATTGTATATAAGCTTGTTTTATTTTTAGTAAATATTGGTATTGATCTTCAGCCCAATAGTGATTAGAAAAAATTTCAACTTCATCCATTCCCTTAAATCCGGCAGCCCATGCCCAGCTCTTGATCTGTTTGATCGGTATACATCCTTCACCCATAAGACCCCGATCGTTGAGGATATCATTGGTGTTTGTCTTCCAATCACAAATGTGAAATGCAAACAATTTCTCATGGTCACCGCATCTTTTTACCTCTTGTTCCAACATTGGATCCCACCACACATGATATACATCTAATGCGACTCCGATATGATCAGAGTCAATAGCCACCGCCATATCGATAGCCTGGGTCATCGTATTGATAGCAGATCGGTCACCGGCATACATTGGGTGCAAAGGTTCAATAGCTAGCTTGACTCCGGCAGCTTTAGCGTGAGGCAATACAGACTCTATTCCTTCCTGTATTTGGGATCGAGAGGTAGCTAAGGATTGACCAGGATCAGCTCCACAAACCAACACGATCAACGGAGCTCCTAAGGCATGCGCCTCGTCGATGGCCCGCTTATTATCTTCAATAGCAAGTTTTCGCTTGGCAGGATCTATCGATGGGAAAAAGCCTCCTCTACATAAGGAGACGATTTTTAAGCCCTGATCTCGGATCATTTGTCCGGTAGCTTGTATGTCTCGACCGGCCAATGCATTCCTCCACACCGTAATACCGCCTATGCCTTCTTTTGAAAAATGCGTTGCAGCCTCCTCTATAGACCATGGTTTGGTCGTCATGGTGTGTATGCATACATTAGAAAAAACGCCTTCCATACAAATCAATGATGTTGCACACAATTAAAAAATCTATAATAAGGCTCGTTATGGATTATTTTATGCAAATACAGACAAGCTTCTCGAATGTGGTAATCTCCCCACATGCTTGATTCTCCGTTCGGTATTTTGGAGCCTGGTTTTACATAGTCCCAATGGTTGGGTCGATGATAGATCGAGTGGAGTAGGAGGCCCTGATGGGTTGGGTCGATGCTCAGATAAGGAATATCCAATAGAGTATGTAAGACGCTCAGCCCGGCCTGAAAATATTTAGCACCATCTGCATGCTGCTTATTTTTGAGGTAATGCCCTAGTCGCAAAAACCCTTGGCACGCTATAGCTGCAGCAGAACTATCTACAGGTTCATGATCATTGTAGGGATCAGCAGCTACGGACAGATAATCCCCAAGTCGAGTAAGCCCGGGAGCACCGGTGTCCCAGTACGGAATACCATCAATAGAGGTGTGTTGAATATAAAAATCACATGTGGCTGTAGCTGCCTTTAGAATATAGTTTTCAATATTTTCCCTGCCGCCAAAAGGTGCTAAGTCAGAGTCTTTTATCATTTGAAGCAGCTCCAATTCCTCAGCAAAACCACAAATAGCCCACGCCAAGCCTCTGGTCCAAGTCGAGAAACCGGTATAACCTTGCTGTGAATTTGGGCATCGATAATTGCCATCCTTAGTATTAAAAATAATTTCGTGAGCTGTCCTGCCATTGATATCATAACTATCCCTGCCTTCACCATAATAGATAGAGTATTGCGCTGTTGCTTTGATGTGCTGTAGTGCTCTTTCTAATAAATTGATCTTGATATCATTTTCACTTTGAAATACATGCCCTAATAAATGACTGACCATGAGGGAGCGACAGGATCGAATAGTATCCACAAATAAGGAATGCGGTCCGTTGAAGGAATGAATAAAACCACCAGAAGGTATCGTGGTCCATCTGCTCGCTTGTACCGCTCCCGATATTTTAAGTGCTAGGGTATAAAAATTACGTTCCCATTCATTCTCTGCTATTTTTTCTTCATTCATCAATCGCAGGAGATTGCCATAGGTACTGACATTATTAAATCCATGATCATGTACCCCGATATGGCTAATGTGGGGTGCCATAGTTTCGACAGTCTTCCTCCTGCCAAGTTTCAGATATTCTGATTGCCCGGTTGCATCATATTGCAATATGCTTGAACCAAATTCAAATCCTTGAGTCCACTCCGTCCAGCCTCGAGTCGTATAGATACCGGCAGCAGTAAAGACTGGTGAGCCTTGGAGTCTGTCGTAGTCGCGATTTATCCGATTGATTTTTTCACCAGATAAATCCCAAAATATATTCAGTTTTTCTTTGAAGTCATAGATCGCCAGATCATGATTTATTTTCATCATAACATTAGTAGATTTTGGCCAGAAGGCGGCGGTGCGAAACTAAGATAATTTCACAATAAAGGAGATCGCTTGCCTTATGTTTTTTAAAGAGGTATCTCAACAAAAATTTTGTTCGAGGGAAGCGATCGTCACAGGTGGGGGCTAGTCTTCAACCTCGACAACGAGTTCTATTTCTACGGCAATATTCCTGGGTAAGGATCCCATTCCTACAGCACTGCGAGCGTGTCTTCCACGATCTCCAAAGACTTTCACCAATAGGTCAGAGCAGCCATTGATCACTTCAGGTTGATTGGTAAAATCCGGTCCGCAATTGACCATGCCTAGGACCTTGACGATGCGTTTTACTTTGGAAAGATCACCCAATTCATCTTTTAAACTAGCTAACAATTGGATTGCAACGAGTTTAGCGGCTTCATACCCTTCTTCGACTGATAGGTCTTGGCCTACTTTACCGGTCACCAATGAACCATCTGCTCTATTAGGCCCTTTACCGGAAGTATAGACCAGATTGCCTGTTCGCACAGTATTTACGTAATTGGCCACCGGAGGACCCGCCTTTGGCAATGTAATACCCAAGGCTTGCAGTTGGCTTTCAGGAGATATGGTATAGGACATTTTTTGAACTTTTGAGGTACAGGAAAAATGAATGACTAATAGAATAAATAAGAATATGAATTTGTTGCCGCTCATATTTTTTGCAACAAGATAAAATATTCCTTACTATGGGTTAAAGATTTTTTTACACGACGATGATGGTGTGTAAATAAAAATACCCAAACATATGGTATTGTTCCACACATTTGGGTATTGTTATCAACCAAAATAAATTATCTAGGCTCTATTCCGTATAACACTCTTTGATCACTACCTGGATAGAATCCCTCCAGATATGCCCCTTCTCGGTTGTTTTTGCGTAAAATATCTATGACCTCAGAAGCTTTAGTCACAGGGGTGCGATTGATTTTCGTAATTACAAAACCTTCCTCAACTTCACTATCACTCAATATACCTGGTTGTATATTTTTTACCTGAACTCCGCCTGGTAAGCCCATTTGTGCCGCAGTGGCTTTATCCAATGAAATTAGTTCAGCACCCAACTCACTATTAAACTGTTCTTCTGAGAGCGGGGGGGCGATCGCAGCCACATTGCCAGCTTGGTTTTTTAAAGTCACATCAAAAAACTTTACCTGACCTTTTCGATCCACCTTTAGCGTAAGCTTATCTCCGATACGATGACTTCCTACGATCTCCATTAATTCTGCACTGCTGCTTACTCTTTTATCATTGATGGCGGTGACGACATCGTTTTGTAAGATACCAGCTTTTTCAGCAGCACTATTTTTCATGACTGCAGCGATATAGGCCCCTTCATTAAGGTCCAAGCCATGTTGTTTAGCAAAGTTGCCATCAATATTTTGCACATTGACCCCCAGGTAGCCACGTTGCGTGGTTCCATATTGTATCAGATCTGAGACTACTCGGCTAGCCAGATTAGCCGGCACTGCAAAGCCATAGCCAGAATAAGATCCTGTTTCGCTTGCAATGGCAGTATTGATCCCTACTAAGCTACCATTGAGATCTACGAGAGCTCCTCCACTGTTTCCAGGATTGATCGCTGCATCAGTCTGTATAAAGGACTCTATTCCACCTGCTTCAAAAAGGGCTATACTGCGTCCTTTGGCACTTACTATGCCGGCAGTCACCGTGGAAGTCAAATTGAATGGATTGCCTATAGCCATCACCCATTGACCGACTTTTACCCCATCGGAATTGGAAAATTTCAGTGAAGGCAGATTTTTTTCTTCTATTTTAATTACAGCAATGTCAGTCTGAGGATCTGTACCAATCAGTTTAGCTTTAAAAGTCCGTTTGTCATTGAGCGTAACCTGAAGATCTTGAGCGTTTTTTATAACGTGATTATTGGTCACTATATAGCCGTCGGCATTGATGATGACACCGCTTCCACTACCGACTTTCGGGCGTCGACCCCCAAACAATTCTTCAAATTGATCCGCAGTGCCTCCACGTTGACCAGCACCGGGTACGGAGGTAGATATGATATGCACCACAGTGCCTATAGATCGTTCAGCTACTCCTGTAAAATCCATGGGCACCGGATTACCCTGGTCATCCAGAGTGTATAAAGCGCTTTTAGCTACAGATTTATCTACATGTTCAATGATCACATTTTTTTTAGGACCTCCATACCATTGATAAAGGCCAATCACGACTACTGCAGCCACTAACGCGACTAAAAACTGACTTAATATCGAGGGTTTCATAAAGATTAAAATTTTGGTTAATAATACCCACAAATGTAAAGGCAAATCGAATAACCTCGTAAGCTTTCACAGGTTTTTAAAAGGAGTTTAACGTGCTTTAAAAAGTTTTTAACATTATAAAGAGATTCATTTTATAGGTCTATGAAAATGCTTATCATTGTCAATGCCTCGAAAAAAGCGAAATATAGGAATGCCGCCGGGTACTCCGATTTTTACGGGAGAAACAGTCTCTGATCGGACGGATTGTACGCTCATTACGTTTAACGATACTGATCTTTTTGAATTCAAAGATATTTCCACCCTGGATTGGTCGAAAGACCCGGATCATATACACTGGATAGACATCCGAGGCATGAATGATATTAATTTCGTAGAACAGGTCGGCCAAAAATTTAATATACATGCTTTGGCGATGGAAGACATCCTGGATGTAGACCAAAGGCCCAAAATGGATGAATACGAAAATGGTATTTTTATGACTTTGCTTGCATTAAAATTGAATCCGACTGACGGCGAACTCCACAAAGAGCAAATCACAATTTATTTTGGTAAAAATTTTCTGATATCATTTCAGGAGGACGCTGATGATTTTCTCAAACCTATCCGAGAACGGATGTATCTTAAACGAGGGCGCATCCGCCAACGAGGTACAGATTATCTTGCATATAGCATTATAGACTTTGTCGTAGACCACTATTATCTCGCCTTAGACCACATCGAAAGAAAATTAACAGAGATCGACGAAAGCCTTCATGCTGAAAATTCTAACATTTCCAGAAAAGTATTACATGACCTTAAAATCCAAATCATACGAATCCGAAAATCTATTTACCCTATGCGGGAGGTCATCAATAGATATATTCGATCCGAAAACATCTTGATTCAAGCTGATACCGACATTTATTTACGCGACTTGGCTGATCATAGTATTCAGATCTCAGATATGTCAGAAACCTATCAAGATATGATCAATTCTCTCCATGATCTTTACCAGACTGAGATTAGTAACAGGATGAATGGCGTCATGAAGATATTGACGGTCATATCGACTATCTTTATTCCACTCAACTTCTTGGCGAGCATCTATGGTATGAATTTCGAACATATGCCTGAGCTCAAGTCCCGTTATGGTTATTTCGTTGTATTGACCATTATGATACTTGTCGCATTTAGTTTCCTTTTTTATTTCCGTAAGAAAAGATGGATATAAAATTTCCAAGATCGTTCCAATAATTTTGAAAATTAAATAGTTATGCCAAAGACCATCATCATCAGTAATAGACTGCCTGTCAAAATGGACATGCAATCCAATGGCGATATCCATTTTAAACCCAGTGAAGGGGGGTTAGCAACAGGCTTGGGTAGCGTCTACAAACAGGGCGACAATATTTGGATAGGTTGGCCAGGTCATTATTTGGATTCCCCAACAGATCAGACAAAAGTCACAAAAGAACTTACCAAACACAATATGAGGCCGGTATTTCTCACAGCAGAGGAAATCAAACTATTTTATGAAGGATTTTCAAATGAAGTATTGTGGCCAAATTTTCATTACTTCCCTCAGTTGGTTATTTACGATGATAAATACTGGGACAGCTATGCATCGGTCAATCAAAAATTCTGTGACACCATTCTCCAATATACTAACGAAGGCGATACCATTTGGGTCCATGATTACCAGTTGTTATTATTACCCGAGCTATTGCGTAAAAAACTGCCTCGTATAGCAATAGGATATTTTAATCATATCCCTTTTCCTTCTTTTGAAATGTTTAGAATGTTGCCATGGCGTAAGCAGTTGCTGCATGGATTGCTCGGTGCAGATCTGATTGGATTTCATACATACGATGATATGCGGCATTTTTTGAGCTCAGTCAATAGGTTGACTCAATATAATGTGTCGACACAATATATTCAAAATGCTGAGCGTCGGGTCAAAGTCGATGCATTCCCCATGGGTATTGATTATGATCGGTATGCTGAGTCTGCGGCATCACCTGAGACCATCAGCCAGGAGGTAGAATATCGAACGGCTCTGGGTGGCAAAAGACTTATCCTCAGTATAGATCGTCTTGATTATACTAAAGGCATACCACAACGACTCCGTGCATTTGATGAGTTTTTAATACGATATCAGGAGTTTAAAGAAAAAGTGTCTTTAGTCATGGTGGTGGTGCCTTCCAGAGATAATGTAGGCATGTATAAGGAACTCAAAGAAACAGTGGATGAATTAGTAGGTCGTATCAATGGGACTCATGGCAATATGAAGTGGACTCCAGTTCATTATTTTTATAGATCGATCCCGATGCAAAAACTATCAGCATACTACCGGATAGCCGATGTCGGTTTAGTCACGCCACTCCGAGATGGTATGAATCTCGTAGCCAAAGAATTTATAGCATCCAAGTTGGATAAAAAAGGAGTGCTGATCTTATCCGAAATGGCTGGTGCTGCCAAAGAACTCTCAGATGCCATACTGATCAATCCATTCAATAAGAATAGTTTTGTAGATGCGATTTATCAGGCATTGACGATGCCACTATCTGAGCAACAGGCCAGATTAGATAAAATGCAGGTCTCTTTGAAAAAATACAATATCCATCATTGGGTACGTATTTTTATGGAAAGCCTCAAAGATATCAAACAAGAGCAGGAAGCTTTTTTGACTAAACAAATCGATGAAGCCGACCTCCCACTTATTTTAAACAAATTCAATCGTGCGCACCAAAGGCTCATTTTTTTGGATTACGATGGCACTTTAACCGGGTTTAATGTCGACCCGGCTGCATGTGAACCAGATCAGGAACTATTAGAAATCTTTAAAGGCTTGGGTGACAATAAAAAAAATCATGTCATCATCATCAGTGGCAGACCACATAAGACCCTAGATGCTTGGATAGGCAAGTTTCCATTTACATTGATTGCAGAACATGGTGTATGGACTAAAAAAGCAGGTGGTGACTGGACCATCAAGGATAACCTGCGCAATGACTGGAAACCCGTGATCAATAAGGTGATGGAGCAACATGTAGATCGTACTCCAGGATCATTTATAGAAGAAAAAAATTATGGCCTGGTATGGCATTACCGAGGGGTAGAAGTAGGACTGGGCGAATTACGGTCCCGAGAGTTGATGTCGCACATGAGGTACTTGGCATCATCTAAAGGGCTACAAGTCCTCGAAGGAGATAAAGTCGTAGAAGTCAAAAACATGGAAGTCAATAAAGGAATCACCGCTTTCAGATTTGTCAGCAAACAACCGGATGACATCCACTTGGCGATTGGGGACGACTGGACCGACGAAGATACCTTTGCAGTCATGCCACCTGATTCGATCACGATCAAAGTGGGCCATGCAGCATCAAAAGCAAAATATCATCTCGACACCGTCGTAGAAGTACGTGCTTTTTTGAAAAAATTAATTGATCAATAGCATTTCCGTATTTATAAAATGAATTATTACTCGGGCACCGATCTGACAGTTGTATTTCCCTTTTATTTTCAAAAAGTTGACATAAGGACAGCTACAATTTGGTGGGACTAACTCCGATTAAGATCTCTGCCTAACCTAACGTTGAATAGACAAGGAAACTGGTTTTTTACTGCCTACCGAGCCCATTTTCGGTATATCTTATATCAAAATCTCAATCTTTTTGCTTAATCAGTTTTATTCTATGCAACAATAAAGATTTCATCATTCCATCTGGCTTCAATCGAATAGTAATGGTTTTATTATCCGAGCCTAGATTCAATATCCCTATATTAAAATTTTGGGTTCTGGCTTCGAGCTCACTATATGAACTAAACCAGGCTGAAACCCGAGATTGCCTTTGCCAAACAGAAAAGTCAATGCCTGTATTTTCCTTTTGAATATCAAACACCATCTTATAGGTACCGGAAGGCACATCTTTTAATGATATTCTAAGCCAACTCTCTTTATCTGTACTATACTTATAACTTTCACCTCCTGTACCATATTTCCAATACGTATTGATGGTCATATTACCAAAATTCGTGTACTCTATGAGCTGCGGATAGAGCACCAAGGTATCAGGAAAATAAACTTTAGATAATTCATGGCCGGGTGATATACCCATAGTAGGGCCACAGTCTGAATAAAACATGGCTATTGAAATATAATTTACCGGCGCTTCATTTTGTATTGGCCCGTGCTCTATCGTATGATGAATACTTTTATTGAAATGCAACTTGTCCGACAAAAAGAATCGATAGCCTCCTGTACGGCAAAAAAGAAGAGAATAATCCAACGCACCGTGTAATGGAAGTGACATAGCTTGATCCCATCGATCCATCATAGCATACCAGCCACCATTAAAATAATCTTCTGATCCAGTGCCGTGCAGTCGCAATTGCCCATCTAAAAAGGTCGCATCATCTCCTTCAAAAAAATAAGTCATGCCGGCCAACAGCCCCTGGGATTGAAGTATAGATCCAATATAATGACCTTTGCCTATATGATCCAGAAATACATGCGGCTTGCCTACATCAGACTTTGGCTTACTATTCCAATGAGTATAAAACTTGCCTTCTTTTATGATATTTCTTTTTTGCATTGTATAAAATACAGTTGTCTTTATATCTAATGACTTGGCGTCAATAGAATTTCTATAAATAAGTTCTACAGTAGCCGATTTATCATAGGGCATTGGAATATAAGAATAGCATTTAGATTCATCTGCGCCTAGCAATAAACTTTGCATTCTATGTTGACCAAAAGCAAAACCAAAAAAGTCTGCCACAGGACAATACACAGCAGGTATTTTTTCATCATCCCAGGTGATTTTAATGTCAATGTCTTTTAATAGTGATTCGAATACAGATGATGGGCTTATTTCTATACCTAGTATTCTGCCAGGTTGATTTAATTTTGCTATGGTATGTATGTTGCCTGGTATCAATCGGACTGACTTTTCTATTTTCTGAGCAGGTGATTTATAATAGTCATGAATTGATTTTTTTGATTTAGACCATAATGCTTTTATTTCCGCTACTACTTTCTTTTCCTGTTCAGTAAATAATGGTGAGAACGACTGAACCTCAGTACCTGGCGGAAACATTTTATACTGTATCTGATGAAACTGTGTTTTTTTAGCCCGCAATATGATCTTGCAGCTTTCTGCAAATGGAATCGGGATATAAGAATAGAAACCTCCCAGTTGATTGCCGCAGAGTGGTAACACAAAAGGGTATACCTCACCCGAAAAAAGATCACGATACGAAATTGAAAAACATATTTTATCCTCCCTATCTATATAAAAATCAAGTGTGTCGTCCGTGGGAGTAGGAGTCCATATTCTGTTTATCACTCCTGGACCATGCTGATCAAATATGACCAGAGTACTATCCTCATTTCTTTTAATCAATGAATATTTGCCACTGAAACCATCATCGTTACCACCCGTGGTATCGTATGACGAGACTTGGGCGGTATACTGAGCATTTGAATAAGCCGGCAATAAGGAGATATCTGAAAATAATTTTAGCTCCGAATGCACGGAGTGTTGGGCGTAGGAAAAGTGGATAATAAAAATTGATAAGGTATATAGCAGAGATCTAAACTTCATGACTTTAAAATAGTGAATAAAGTTAGGAAATTCAATTCTTACCGTGCATCAGTTCTTAGATTGAATAAAAATACTTTCCAGTATTTTTATTCAATCAGGGCATTTAATGATCATCCGATTATACTCCAAAACATTTAATGATAATCTCAGCAAGTTGCGCGTCGTGTACTTTTTTATATCCGGTGGCCACAGAAGGGGAGGAGGGCCGGCTGATCACTTCAAAGACACCGGGATAGTAGGTATTCATATGGATCCACGCACCCATGTTTAGAGGCTCTTCTTGAACCCAATACAATGAAGCTTTTTTATATTTTTCCATTAACCCTTTGATTTGAACCATGGGCAATGGATACAATTGTTCTATCCGGATGATGGCTACATCTTCGATTTTATACTCGGTTCGTTTGCGCAATAGTTCGTAATAGATCTGCCCTGAACAAAAGAGTGCCTTTTTTACTTTTTTAGCTACGATGACATCATCGATGGTCTCTTGAAATGTATGGCCAGTCGTGACATCCTCCATAGAAGAGATACATAACGGATCTCGCAGCAACGATTTGGGCGACATGATGATCAGTGGTTTTCTGAATGGTCTGTATAATTGTCTTCGCAGGGCATGGAAGAAATTGGCCGGAGTAGAGATATTACAAATAGACCAGTTACAGTCTGAGCTCACTTGTAAAAATCGTTCGGGCCTCGCATTGGAGTGCTCTGGGCCCTGCCCATCATAGCCATGGGGAAGTAACATGACGATGCCACTCATGCGCTGCCATTTGTATTCTGCAGATGCAATAAATTGATCGACTATAGTCTGTGCTCCATTATAAAAGTCACCAAATTGAGCTTCCCAAATGACCAGATGATCCGGCGAAGCCAAGGAATAACCAAATTCAAATCCCAACACCCCAAATTCTGATAATAGGCTATTGTAAATAAAAAATCTGCCGGAGGCATCAGGGATATTTGTGAGTCGCTGGTGTTCAATATTCGTTTCAGCATCATACAACACGGCATGTCGATGCGAAAAAGTACCTCTTTTGACATCCTGGCCGCTGATGCGCACATTTTTACCGTCGTGCAATAAAGATCCGTATGCTAATAATTCAGCCATGGCCCAATCCAGTTTATTTTGTCCCGTCAGCTCTTTGTACGATTTCAGCAGTCTATTAATCTGAGCCAGAGGTTTAAAAGAGTCTGGTATAGTGAGCAGATGTGTCGTGATCTTTTGAACCACATTCAATGGGATCCCCGTGTCTGGTGAAGACTCAAAATCAGCCTGATTAAAGGTTTTTTTAAGTGCTTTCCACGCCAGATCTGGTTCTTGATAGGTGTATGGCAGCGCCTTCTGTTTTACTTTTTCTAAGCGGGCTTGTAGTATTCCCCAGAACTCTTGCTCCATTTGTTGCGCGAGATCTTTTTGGACTTCGCCTCTGGAGATCAATTTTTGCGTATAGATTTCACGAGCGTTAGGATGGTTAGCGATGATCGCATACATCTCCGGCTGAGTAAATTTAGGTTCATCTGACTCATTATGGCCATGCTTTCGATAACAGACCATATCGATATACACATCAGTATTAAACATTTGTCGGTAATCTGTGGCTAACTCAGATACAAATCGAACAGCTTCCGGATCATCACCATTGACATGAAATATGGGAGCTTGGATGCTTGTAGCCACACTGGTGCTATAAGTCGAAGATCGTGCATCATCAAAATCAGTGGTAAACCCTATCTGATTATTGATCACAAAATGGATGGTTCCGCCTACATAAAATCCCTTTAACTGACTCATTTGTGCCGTTTCATAGACGATGCCCTGGCCCGCGATAGCTGCGTCCCCATGGATCAGGATTGGCAGGATTTTATCATAATCGCTCTGGTATAAAACATCAGCCTTGGCTCGGGCCATACCTAGTACGACAGGATTGACCGCTTCCAGATGCGATGGATTGGGAGCTAATTTGAGATGCACTTTTTTATTCTTGCGGGTCTCGATTTGAGAGGAGAATCCCTGATGATATTTTACATCTCCAGATCCAAAGCTCAGGTCAGGAACGGCAGTGCCTTCAAATTCATTAAATATCTGTTCGTATGTCTTACCTACTATATTGGCCAATATATTGAGCCGACCTCTATGAGCCATACCTATGATGACTTCTTCTACGGTCTGATCCGCTCCAGTCTCGATCATGGTATCTATAGCGACGATAGTAGTCTCCCCACCTTCCAATGAAAATCGTTTTTGACCCACATATTTTTTATGGAGAAATTCTTCAAATATGACAGCTTCGTTTAATTTTTGTAGAATGCGTTTTTTTTCATCGATATCCATTCCAAAATCTTCTTTTAAGGCTCGTCGCTCGATTCGCTCCCGCAGCCACATCCTTTTCTCTTTATTGTTGATATGGTTGTATTCAAATCCAATGTGCCCACAATAGATCGTCCTGAGATGGTCGACTACTTGCTGTAAGGTTTTACCCTTTAATCCGACCTCATCGGCTGCTTGAAAAACGCTATTCAGATCGATCTCCGTCAAACCGTAATCCACGATCTCTAAATGTGGTTGACGATCCTTTCTTTTTCGAATAGGATTGGTCAATGATAATAGGTGACCGCGATCCCTAAACCCATGTATCAAAGCCATGACTTTAAATTCATTTTCTAAGTCGAAACCTGAAGCAATAGGAGGGATAAGGCCAGAAGTCGATTGATCAGCAAAATCAAATCCCTTGAAAAACGCCTGCCAACCTTCATCTACCTGATCTGCATCCTGCAGATAAAGCTTATACATAGTGTCGATATAATCAGGATGTGCATTGAATATGGCTGAATAATCTTTCATGGTTATGTCCGTTTGTAGCGTTAATCGTACTTTCTTAGATTTAAGACAAAAATAAGCTTTAACCTTTGTGTAGAAATAATATTTAATGTTATTATTAATTTTAATATATATATAATTGTATATCAATACTTAGTGAGTATTAATATTTCGTTTCAGAATAAGTTAGAATAATAAAAATAGAACCACTATATTTGCGCCGCGTTTTTAAATTTTAATCAATGGCAAACATTAAAGGATCACAAAAAAGAGCTGAACTAGCTGACGGTCGAAGGACTGCTAATCGTTTTAACAAAAAAACTGCGCGTACAGCAATTGCGCGTTTAAGGGAAATCACAGAGAAAAAAGATGCGGAGACTTTTTTACGAAAAGTAACCGGCTTGATAGATCGCCTGGCGAAGAAAAACACCTGGCACAAAAATAAAGCCGCAAATCTTAAAAGTAATTTGACGAAACATGTCAATGGTTTAAAATAATCTGTCCTTCACACAAAATATATGAGGTGTATTGAGTAATCGGTACACCTTTTTTATTTAAAACAAGCAAAAACTATGAAATTTTTTCAAGCCAGAATTAAATCAATAGAGCCATTGACAGATGCGGCCTCTGACATTTTATTAGAAGTCGCTCCAGATGATCGTCATCATTTTGTTTTCAAAGCTGGCCAATATATCGTATTGAGCATTCCAGAGTTAGATGCCTCGATTCATCGGTCCTATTCTATCAGTGCCGCCCCTTACGAGGGTCAGCTCCATGTAGGCGTCAAAAAAGTCAACGCCGGTGTGATGTCGACCTATCTGACGACCAAAGCCCAAATAGGAGATACTATAAATATAATGCCGCCCAGCGGTTCGTTTTGTATTCCAATGGAGCTCACTACCAATCGAATCATTGCGTTTGTATCAGGTAGCGGTATCACTCCCGTATTATCCATTATCAAGGAGCAGTTGAATTCTAATCCTTTATGTTCTATCACCTTATTTTATGGCAATAAGGATTCATTCTCTCGCATGTACCTTCAAGAATTGGATCTTTTGATGAGTAGCTATGGAGCTAGGCTCGAAGTAAACTATATCTATAGCCGTCAAAAAACCGGCCTTTCAGATTTTGAAGGAAGAATCGATGCTGTTAAATTGAATAGCTGGAAAAATTATTTATTTGAAGTATCGGCTCAACAAATATTTTTGATTTGTGGACCGGGTGATATGGTTAGTACGCTGGAAAAGGAATTAATCAAATTGGGTGTGAGCCAAGAGATGATCCTTACCGAATATTTTACGCCCCCTCAACTTGCCGAGACAAAACCTATTCTGTTAAGTGCGGATCAAGAAAATCATGTCATCCGGATCAAAAACAATAAAAAGTGGCATACCATTCACATTAAAAATAATCAGGAGGTCATACTGGACCTCGGATTGAAGCAAGGTATAGATCTGCCCTATTCTTGCAAAAGTGGCGTATGCAGTACTTGCCAAGCAAAACTGATAAAGGGAGAAGTACGAATGGATAACAATTATGTGCTCAGCGATAAAGAATTACAACTTGGGATGATCTTAACATGCCAAAGCCACGCATTGACACCCGAAGTGGAAGTAGATTATGATATGTGATCTTACACGCTTAAATCTATTTTTTTATAAAATGGACATGAATTTAAGTGTGCCAAGATTATTGTAATTTTAAAGTAAAATACTGGAGTTATGACATTTTATAGAAATAACGGTCAACGATCCAATTTTAGATGGGGGGGACTTTTGATAGCAGCACTATTTGCAGGTTATGCTTTGATTAAATATTATTCGAATTCGCAAATCAATGACATAACCGGTGAAAAGCAACATGTCGGAACCATCACCAAGGAACAAGAGATGGCATTGGGTATTCAAAGCGCCCCTGCGATGGCTCAAGAATACGGTGGGCTCTATCCGGATGAACGAGCTCAAGCATATGTCAAGCAAGTAGGACAAAAGATAGTTCAAAATTCAACTGTCCAAAAATCTGGATATCAATACGATTTTCACTTACTAGCTGACCCTAGAGTGGTCAATGCATTTGCACTGCCGGGTGGCCAGGTATTTATCACTCAAGCACTGTTTGCTAAATTGAAAAATGAAGATCAACTCGCAGGAGTATTAGGGCATGAGATAGGCCACGTGATTGCCCGTCATGGAGCAGAGCGAATGGCTTCACAAGAGTTGACTCAAGGATTGACTGGAGCAGCCGTCATAGCCGCAGGGGATTATACATCGGCTCAGGGCGTACAGATGATTGCCAATATGGTGGGCATGAAATATGGACGGGATCAAGAGCTGGAATCGGATGATCTTGGAGTGAGATTTATGTTTGAATCAGGTTTTGATCCTCGATCAATGATAGAAGTTATGCGCATTTTAGAAGAGGCTTCAGGTGGAGGTCAGCGTCAACCAGAATTTAATAGCACTCACCCGAGCCCTGAAAATCGAGTCCAAAAAATCAATGAAGCCATTCAAAAGTATGGTCAAGGCCGACAACTGGATCCAGGTAAATCAAAATCACCAGAACCCGTAATTAAATTAAAGGATCCAAATTTCAAATTACAAAAATGAATCGAAAAGAATTTCTGACAAATACTGCTTTGGCCGGAATATCCCTCCCACTATTTGATATTATAAAAATGAAACAAAAGCCTCAAGGAGAAATTTTAGGTCACGGAGCCTTTAAATATAAACAGATAAAGAATTGGGGCAATCTCGATCCAACACAATTTCCCGTAAACAATTGCCATGAAATGGTCATGGACTCCAAAGGTCGGATGATTATGATCACGGATGAAATAAAAAATAATATTTTAATCTATGATCGATCTGGTAAATTACTAGAGTCTTGGGGTACATCTTACCCCGGTGGACATGGACTTACACTTTGGAATGCTGGTGGTGAAGAATATCTATTTATATGTGATCCTAATTTACATCAAGTCATTAAAACCGATCTCAAAGGCAAAGAATTGTTAAAGATTGAACATCCCTCCGCCATAGGTGAATATAAAAAAGAAGATGCATTTAATCCAACAGAAACAGCTATCGGACCAAATGGAGATATCTATGTAGCTGATGGGTATGGCTCTCAATATGTATTGCAGTATGATATGTATGGCCATTTTATCCGAAAATTTGGAGGCCGGGGCAATGAAGATGCTCAGTTCAGTACTGCACATGGGGTAGCATTGGATTATAGGCACGGAGCACCGTACCTCTGGGTTACTTCCAGAGGACACAATTCTTTCAAAAAATTTACGCTGGACGGAAAATATATTTCTACCCTTTTTCTGCCGGGGGCATATGTATGCAGACCAGTGATCCATAATGAGCATTTGTATGCCGGAGTATGTTGGTCAAGATTGCGATATCTGGAGCAGACACCCAATTCTGGATTTGTAACAATACTGGACAAAAACGACCACGTAGTGTCTAACCCTGGAGGCTCAAAGCCTACGTATATAAAAGGCCAACTCCAATTGATGTTGCAAGTAAATAAAAGTTTTATGCATTGCCATGATGTGTGCATCGACTCTGATGAAAACATCTATATCTGCCAATGGAATGCCAATAAAACGTATCCCATTAAGTTGGAACGAGTATAATTCGATTTAATTAGGCTGTCACAAATTAAATCGAAAATCTAATTTCCAAATATTCCTTCAATGACTTCGCCATGACCATCGGGTGTGGTGTAGATAGGTCTGCCTTCGACCACTCGATGGGTTTCAGGGACGATGCCCAGCGAATGATAGATTGTCTGATGCACTTGATCTATGACGATAGGCTCTGTAGTTGCACTAAATGGTCGCTCCGCAGCAGTTTGACCGATCACATGTCCCTTTTTTATGCCGCCGCCCCACATCATCATACTGCATCCGTCGGTAAAATGTCGGTGCATACCGTAATGTTTGGCTTGTTTTATTATTTTGGGTACATCTACTTGATCTTTTACGTTTGATCCGGGTCTGCCTTCGGTCAACATATCTCTACTAAACTCACTGGCTAGGATAACCAAAGTCCTGTCCAACAATCCTTTCTGGTCTAATTCATTGATCAATAAAGTAATAGGCCGATCGATTAATTCTTTCATTTTTATCAATCGGCTATGTCCATTTTCGTGAGTATCCCAGCCTAGAAATGGCTCATACTCCGTCGTTACGCTTATGAATCTGGCCCCATGCTCTACCAGCCTTCGAGCCATCAAACAGCCCAATCCAAATCGGCCAGTATTGTATTGATCGTAAATTTCTTTAGGCTCGAATCGTAAATCAAAAGCTTTTGCCTCGGGAGATTTTAACAAAGCATACGATCGTTCCATAGACCGGATGTAAGAATCTTTCTGATCACCATGTGCATGCTTCAAAGGACTTTGATCTATCAGGTCTTTTAATAACTGTTGCCTTCGTTCAAATCGTAAACTATCCATACCCGGAGGAGGCGAGATAGAGTCTAAACCTTGAGCGGGATCTGGTATAATGAAAGGTGCATGCTCCGACCCTAAAAAGCCGGCAGAATGGAAGGCTTTTAACTCCTCACCTTCACCAACAGTAAATCGTTGCCCGATATCAATAAAAGGTGGTATTACCCCATTCTTACTACCCAATTCTCCAGCGATCCAAGCTCCAATATGTGGAGGTTGAACATTTTGAGGTGGTTGATAACACGTATGCCAGTGATATTGATGTCTGGTATGTAAGATGAACCCTAGATCAGCAGCCCGATATGATCTTATCATGGTCCCTTTGTTTAATATGCTGGCTAGCCCCTCCAATCCTTCAGAGAAATGTATTCCATCCAGTGCTGTCGGTATTGATTTAAATGTGCTGATCACAGATTTGCTTTCCATACCTTTTCTAAATGGTGTATAAATCTTAGGATCAAATGTTTCCGTGTGAGCCATTCCACCAGCCATCCATAATAGCACTACGCAGTCAGCAGTTGATGCTGTCTTTTTAGCCGGACTGCAGGCATTAAAAAGAGAGGAACTCACCAATCCTGTACCCATGCTAGCTAGAGTGGCAAGCTTCATTTTTTCAATAAATTCTCGTCTGGTCAATTCTGAGTTCATAAAAATTGGAATTCAGGTGATACGATAAGCGACCAGATCACATCTTCTATGCTCGATGCATTATAGGGTACAAGATATTGTTGCATTATTTTTTTTTCGGCAGGGTTTGGCAATCTAATCAATAAAGATTTATATAAATGGGTGATCAAGTCATCTGGGTTTGTCAAAAACTTCGAAAACCAAATCTCAGCTCCTTCTTTGATCCGAAGATGTAATAGTGGATGATTATTGAGGGTGATAGATTGCAACAATCCAGGTTCTTCACTTCTTTTGGTGGTCACATTCTCGCGAGTAGGCCGACCTAAAGCAAGCTGTAAGGGATCTATCTTGACCAAGGAGGCCCTCAGGAGCTTATCTTGATGGTAGCCATCTAAATTGAATTTAATCAGTTTACCCCAAGGACTTTGCAGATAACTGGAGTATCGATGAGCCGGACGCCAGCGCCGATCATTAAATCCCGCAGTGGTCCATGAGGTTGATGACAAAGAATCAGTTGTCTTCCAAGTGGCATCGGAATAAATATGAAGGGTGTCCTTTCCTTCAGATATGATCCTGGCATGCAGCAGTACCCCGGCGGGCTTTGCTATTTCGCCATCGTTTCCTGCCTCTACAGCTAAAATATTTCTACCTGACTTAAGCAAGGTCGAAATGTCTTGAGCTCTAAATTTTCTATAGTCCTGACTTTGAATTATTTCCGTTCCATTCAAATAAACTTTTAAAGAATGGTCGGCAGTGGCTATGATTTTAGCAGATTGGATTTTAGTGATGTTTTTTATTATAAACGACTTTCTCAGATAAATGGTGCCAGGATCAGGCAGAACAGTTCGATCGAATTTTTTATAATGATGCCAAATCCAAAAAGCGGGTAACTGTTTATTCTCAGGGTCAAATGCAGAGCCTTCATACATGGGTTGTATGCATTGGCTGATGGCATCCGCTACTTGTTCGGCATGAAGTTTTCTGAGCCCGGGTCCTTTAAATATAAATGGTTTAGAAAATAAATTTTCTTCGCCATCATAATCTTGAGCCGATAATTGGTAGGTATTGGAAGTCAGGATATGCTGGAGTAAACCTTTGATCGATGTCCCCTGATCTCTAAATTCAGCAGCGAGATAATCCAATACTTCCTGGCTCCAAGGCTTTTGATCCATATCATCTAAATTGGCCACAAGGCCTCTTCCAAATAATTGATGCCAGATCCTGTTGACCATAGTGCGATACAATCTACCATTTTCAGGTTTTGTAATAAATGCTGCAAGTTCTACCAGTCGATCATCAAGACTATCAGCTTTTATGAGACCCAATTGAGGATAGATAAACTGGGATTGTGCAAACTGCCCCGTCGGAGCATCACATCGATGGATCTCCATAGGCTTCTGAGCAAAAATATTGGCGAAACCATAAGATTGGGCTAATGATACATTGTTGACAAAACTATTATGACAAGAGGCACATTTTAGATTCAAACCTAATAAACTTTGAGCTACATTTTGTGCTGCTTGCATCTCTGTGCTTTGACTGGAGTTGACTTCTCCCCTCCATGCAATACCTTGGATAAAACCTTCTGACTCGGGATTTGGATGAATTAAACTTTTCACCATAGAAGTATAAGCACTGTCTTGATTCAATGATTCATATAACCAACTGCTGATTTGTTTACGACCCTCTGTAATAAATCCTGGGCCACTGTAATCATTTCGGAGAAGGTCATTCCAAAAACTCAACCAGTGCAAAGTATAATCTTCATTGCGAGCTAATAATTTGGTAATGAGTGCATTTCTTTTTTGCGGATCAGGATCAGCTATAAAAAGCTCTACTTCCTCTGGCAGTGGCAACAGCCCAGTGACATCTAGATATACCCTACGAATAAATTGTATATCATTGATAAGGACCGGCCATCTTGTTTTGGACTGCTTTCGGAAATATTCATCCACTAACAAGTCTATTGGATGGGTGATCCCGGAGGTACTTGGAGGAATCTTGGGCTTGTACAGGCTTAATGGCGCTTCATAGAATAATTTACCACTGGATTCCGCCCATATTGCTCCATGATCAATCCACAATGCAATGGCATTGATCTGAAGAGGAGTCAATGGTTCTCCTTTAGATGGCATAGCTTCCCGATGGCCTTTGGGTAGTTTCAATCGGCGGATAATATCACTTTTAGCTGCATGGCCTTTGATCAAAATCTCACCATCCTTGCCTCCTGCCAATACTCCTTCATAAGTATCCAAAGCAAGATCGGCTTTCATTTTTTCAGAACTATGACAAGAGAAACATTTATTCGTCCAAATAGCTCTGATCTTAAGATTTAGTTGCTCAAGATGGAGTAGGGTAGGTTGTTTTTTTACTTTGGATACTATGTTAACTAATTCAGGATCTTCCCGATGTAAAGCTATAGATTGATCTCGAGCTCGGATCATTAAAATCACTAGAACATTTATTAGGAACAACCAAAAATTTCTTTTCGTCACAACAGTTTAAATTAACTTGAAGATAATCATCTTCTGATAATCCAAAAATCATGATTTATGCTGTTTGTTTGTCAGATTTCCCTTTTTAATGGCTGGAAACGACTTTCTAAATGCTCATACACACTATCAGACTCCTTAACACGCTTTAAGGCTGGGGTTAAGCAATTCTGTTCAATTGGCTTTAGCCGTGAACCAATTTCTGTCACTCAAAAAGAATGTTAGACTACCTTATATATGTATTGGAAGAAACTTTGTATCCATGCCTCAAATTTCATAGCTCATAAAGAAGGTTGATGGTCGACCTTTGATACGATCACTTAATTCAAAGCCCAATCTTTTCAATACGCAACTTAGCCTGGTAAATATTTCTATTGATTATAAATTGCTCTGAAATGCTCTTCAGCTTCGGAGAAGCTTAACCTTTGTAAAGTCCAACTAACTGAGTAACACGGCTTCGGAGAAGCCCAACCTTTGTACATTCAGCTAATTCAAAGTCTGTTCTCACTCCATTGGTAAAGGAGAGTGGTCAAAAACAATTATAATAAAATTTTCCTTTTGAATTTCAATCTTCAGCTTTGGAGAAGGTTAACCTTTGTAAAGTCCAACGACCTGAGTAATACGGCTTCGGAGGAAGCCCAACCTTTGTTACATTCACCTTATTCATATATTGTCCCTCCATATATTAGTAAAGGAGCCTGGCCAAATACAATATTAATAAAAATGCTGCCTTTTGAATTTCACCGGTGTCGACTCCATGCTCTTCAGCTTCGAAGAAGCTTAACCTTTGTAAAGTTCGACTACCTGCCTAGCACGGCTTCGGAGAAGCTATGCTTCAAAAGCCCATTCTTTGGTACGATTCAGTTAATTCACCAACTGTTCATCCATCCATTGATGAAACTTTCTTGCATTTGCATTATGAGCAGATAAGGTGGCTGCAAAATTATGCTGACCTGTATATCCGGGTTTGGCGCAGAAAAATATGTAATCATGATCCGGTGCTTTTAATACCGCATCGATACTTTCAATCGATGCAATGGAAATCGGCCCAGGCGGCAAGCCGTCATTTAAATAGGTATTATAAGGGGATTTAAAATTAAGATCAACCAATTTTACGCGTTGAATTGAAAAAGCTTTCTTAGCAAATACAACTGTAGGATCTGCTTGTAGCCTCATTCCTTTTTTAAGACGATTAAGATAAACTCCCGCGATGATGGGTTTTTCCATTCCATGGTTGGTCTCTTTTTCTACTATGCTTGCCACGGTATAGACCTCATTAGGAGTTAAGTTTTTTATTTTGGCCAACCTTAAGCGATCATTTTTGGTCCAAAACTTATCTGCCTCCTGTTTCATTTTTAATAAAAAACTTTTGGCACTGATATTCCAATAGACTTCATACGTATTGGGTATAAAGATATTCATGGCTTCATCTTTTGTGCGACCTATTGTTTTTAAAAAATGTTCGCTATATAATGTATCGAGCAATTCCTCCGTTCCCGCTTCTATTTCATCATCAGCTTTGCGAATGATTTCATCGGGAGTTCGGCCTTCATAAATCACAACTTTGACCGGAGTCTGGTCCCCGCTGCGCAACAACCTTACTAAAGCTATATTACTCATACCCGGAGTCAGGATATATCTGCCTGGTTTGATTGATTTATCGGTATAGCCCATTTTAGCCGATAGCCATTTAAATCCATTCTCCCGTTTCAGCTGTCTATTTTGCTTTAATTGAAATACGACATCTTCCAGAGTTGATCCGGTTTTGATTTTTAGTTCTGTCTTCGGGAGAGGGTCAACTAATACTCCTGAAAATAACTGATCATAGTAATAATACCCGACAGCCAATCCACCTATCAGCATTACAACCAATAAACCCAATAATTTTATTTTCATGGATTAATACTGTTCTTGATCATTTGGAAAAGAAACTGATTTGACATCGGCGATATATTGTTGGCTGGCCTTTAGGATGCTTTCATATAAATTGGCATACCGCCTTAAAAAACGTGGTGAAAATCCCTTATTGATACCTAGCATATCATGCGATACCAGGACTTGACCATCTGTATAATGTCCCGCGCCGATACCAATAGTCGGTATGATTAAGCTTTCTGAAACTTCTTTGGCCAGTGTCGCAGGTATTTTTTCAAGCACGATGCCAAAGCAACCTAACGATTCGAGGAGGATAGCATCCTCTTTTAGCTTTGTAGCTTCTTGCTCTTCTTTTGCGCGCACAGTGTACGTTCCAAATTTATATATGGATTGAGGTGTGAGTCCCAAGTGGCCCATGACAGGTATACCTGCTGACAAAATCCGTTTGACACTGTCTTGGATTTCATGACCCCCTTCAAGTTTTACGCCGTGAGCTCCAGCTTCTTTCATAATACGAATGGAACTTTCCAATGCCAATTTTGAATTGCCTTGATAAGAGCCAAAGGGCAAATCCACCACTACAAATGATCTTTTGACAGCGCGGATCACAGAAGATGCATGGTAGATCATTTGGTCCAGCGTGATAGGTAGTGTAGTCTCATGTCCAGCCATGACATTAGATGCTGAGTCACCTACCAATATGATGTCCATCCCGGCTGCATCCATGATTTTAGCCATCGAAAAGTCATACGCTGTGAGCATCGCTATCTTCTCTTTTTTGGACTTCATCTCCAATAAGACCTGTGTAGTAATACGTTTTATTTCTTTAGTCATTGACATAAAAAGAGAGGATAAATACTTGGTTTTTTAAAAGGGAAAAGTTACAAGGAATTATCTAATTATCCATAAGTCAAGTCCATTTTGGTTTTGCGAATAGTCCAATATCCCAAATCGTTACAACAGTTGAGAAAGACCTTATATTATTACTTTATTGAATATAATATTTTCTAATTTTGCCAGATGCAAGCTTATTTAGACTTGGTCCGTAAGATCTTATCCGAGGGCTCAGATAAAAGTGATCGGACCGGCACAGGCACTCGAAGTATTTTTGGCCATCAGATGCGATTTGACCTTGCCCAAGGTTTTCCACTGGTGACGACTAAAAAGCTTCATATTAAGTCCATTATTTATGAGTTGCTCTGGTTTTTAAAGGGCGATACTAACATCGCTTATCTTAAAGACCATCAGGTCCGCATTTGGGACGAATGGGCGGATGCGGAAGGCAATTTAGGCCCCGTCTATGGAAAACAGTGGCGCAGCTGGCCTACAGCAGATGGGGAAAGCATCGATCAAATATCAAAAGCCATTTACACCATCAAAAACAACCCTGACTCCCGTAGAATTATAGTCAGCGCTTGGAATGTAGCAGATTTAAGTAAAATGGCCCTCTGTCCATGCCATTGTTTGTTCCAATTTTATGTGGCAGATGGTAAACTGTCTTGTCAATTGTATCAGCGCTCAGCCGATGTGTTTCTGGGAGTTCCGTTTAATATAGCCTCTTATGCTTTATTGACACATATGATAGCCCAAGTATGTGGTTTGGCCGTAGGAGACTTTGTCCATACTTTTGGTGATGTACACCTTTATTCCAATCATTTTGATCAAGCTCACGAACAATTGAACAGGAGCCCCAAACAATTGCCCACTCTGGCAATCAATCCCTCTGTTAAAGATATTTTCAACTTTGAATTTAAAGATTTTGAATTTCTTGATTATCAGCCCTATCCAGCTATTAAAGCACCAGTTGCGGTATAGGTCTTTATTATATTGATATATTGTATATTATGCATTCATTAAATATTTAATATGAATACTGCCTTTGCTAATCTATTTTATGGATATACTTAAATATAAAGTGGCATTACCATGCTCTTCACCTCTTCCACCACTACAATCAATAAAATTATTTAGACGGTGTCTAAATAGGAAAAAGGTCAGTTTATATCTGGTAAATCAAGGATCTGTTCTCTATTTTTGCCACGCTATATCAAGCATATAAGCTCAATATTTTAATATTAGTTTTCATGATATATAAATTATTCAGATTTAGCAGTTTGATGCTCCTTTGGATGCTAGGTCTTTCTGTTAATTTTTTCGCGCAGGGCAATCCTGATGAGGGCAAAACATTGTTTGCAAATAACTGCGCGGCATGTCACGCCAGAGACATGAAAACCAAGTCTACTGGCCCTGCACTGGCAGGGTTTCAAGAGCGGTGGTCGGCTTTTCCTGAAAGTGACCTTAACGCCTGGATTAGGAATTCTCAAGCTTTGATTGCAAAAGGTCATCCAAGAGCAACCGCTATTTGGAAAGAATATGCGCCGACAGCGATGACAGCTTTCCCTAATCTCACTGATGAGCAGATTCTATCGATGACTGCCTATATCAATGGTGTAGCTTCAGGGACCTACGGCCCTAAATTAGTGGCGGGATCAACCAATATCGTTCCAACTACTACAGAACCAAAAGGCTTAAATTGGGTTTGGTATGCCATACTCAGTGGTTTATTAATTCTGGCCTTGGTGCTTCGATCCCTTATTGGAGGTCTGACCAGAGTGACTACCATTCAAGATGGTATGACTCCCCATGTTGAACAATCCCTTTGGTCCTTATTGACTAGCAAAAGTTTGATCACTGCACTGATTGTTGTCGGGGTCATTTTGGCTGGCTATACCACGGTCATCAATGGGATAGGATTCGGAAGGCAACAAAATTATCAACCCGACCAACCGATCAAATTTTCTCACACTACACATGCTGGGTTAAACAAAATAGATTGCCAATTTTGTCATGATGGCGCTCGCCGAAGTAAACACGCGGTCATCCCCGCTATGAATACTTGTATGAATTGTCATAAGGCTATCGTCAAAGGATCACAATTCGGTACGGCTGAGATCACAAAAATCTACGCCTCCTCTGGTTATAATCCCAATACGAATCAGTACATCCCTAACTATGAAAATATGAGTGAGAAAGAGATAGAAGGGGTTTTTAAAAAATGGATCGGAGACAACTATTTGATCGATAAAAATTTAAAAACCATGGACCGTGCAGGTGAAATCACCATGGATGAACAATGGGATGGCATCAAATCCAGTCTTACTAGTCCTACAAAGCCAAAAATCCAAGGACCTGTCGAGTGGATTAGGATTCATAACCTCCCAGATCATGTTTATTTTAATCATGCTCAACATGTCAACGTAGGCGGCATAGAATGTCAACAATGTCATGGAAAAGTAGAAAATATGGATGTTGTACGCCAATATTCTACATTATCTATGGGCTGGTGTGTCAATTGTCACAGAGAGACTGAAGTAAAAAGTTTTGCTACCAACGATTATTATCTAGGGCAGTTTGAAAAGTATCACAAAGCTATCAAGGACGGGACTAAAGAGAAAGTTACAGTAGAAGATATTGGGGGATTAGAATGTCAGAAATGTCACTATTAATGGAATCATTGAATCACCAATAATCTTTTAAAAATCATTTTGAATTCAATCAGCATGAGAGATATACAAGAAGGAATCTGGATAGGGGGAAAGGATCTGAACCAAGATACAGACTACATCAGGCAAGCTGATGAGACATCTCGCGTCCGTCCTGATGAGACCGCATCAGAATCTACAACTCCAGAATATGAATCCAATCGTCGGGATTTTCTAAAATATATGGGTTTTGGAATAGGGGCTGCTACACTGGCTGCTAGTTGTAAAACGCCAGTTCGAAAAGCTATGCCTTATTTGGTCAAACCTGACGCTATAGTGCCTGGTATTGCCAATTATTATGCCTCATCTTATGTAGATGGTGGAGATTATTGTAGTATATTGGTGAAAACCCGCGAAGGCCGACCAATCAAAATAGAAGGTAATACCATGTCCCCGATCACTGGCGGAGGTACATCTGCTCGGGTTCAGGCCCTTGTACTTTCCTTATATGATACGCATCGGATCCAGGGACCGATGGTCATGAAGGATACAAAATGGGAATCCATTTCATGGGATGACCTTGATGCAAAAATGGCCTTGGATATGGGTCCAAGCTCGAAAGTTGCCATACTTGCCAATACAATTTTATCCCCTACCAGCAAGAAAGTCATTTCAGAATTTGCAACAAAATTTGTTGGTACTTCTGTCGTAGTCTACGATCCTATATCCAGCGCTGGTATGTTATTGGCCAATGAAGCTAGTTTTGGTCAAAAAGTGATTCCTTCTTATCGGTTCGATAAAGCTAATGTTATAGTAAGTTTCAACGCAGATTTCCTGGGTACTTGGATTTCACCAATCGAATATTCCCGACAATATATTCAAGGTAGAAAAATCACTGAGGTAATCGGAGCCAAAATGTCCCGACATTTTCAAGTAGAAAGTGCGATGTCGTTGACTGGTTCCAATGCAGATCATAGAATTCTGGTCAAGCCATCCGAGCAAGGAGCCGCTATTGCGTTCTTATATAATGCGATTGTTTCAAAGTCCGGTGGAGCACCATTGGTAAGTCCACCGGTTAATGAAAAAGCAGCTGCTACGTTGGCTAAGGTAGCTGAACAATTACTTGCTCATAAAGGAAGTTCTTTAGTAGTTTCTGCCTCCAATAATCGAGACGAGCAAATACTTATCAATAAATTAAACGAGGCCCTGGGCAATTATGGTGTAACTATTGATTTGAATGTGCCTTCTTATCAGCGGCAAGGCAACGAAAAAGATCTTGAACGTTTAATTGTCGACTTAAATGCTGGATTGATCAATACGGTTATCGTTTTGGACAATGCTAATCCTGCTTATGATTATCCTGCAGCTGATAAGTTCAAAGAAGCCTTTGCAAAAGCTAAAGTCAGGATTACCTTTGCTGGTTCACTCAATGAAACTAGCGCACTCTGCAATGTGATAGCTCCAGGGCATCATTTACTAGAGTCTTGGGGTGACGCTGAACCCAAAAAAGGTCAAATCAGCCTGATTCAGCCGACAATAGCTCCAATTTTTAATACCAGACAAGGCGAAACGAGTTTGTTGAAATGGGCCGGATCATCCAGTGTCAACTGGAAATCCGATGCACCATATTATGACTATTTAAAAAAACATTGGCAAGAGAATGTATTGCATGGCAGTACCTGGGATCAGGTATTGCATGATGGAGTTTATTCGTATGCTGGATTTGTAACACCTTCTGTTGCAAAAGCGACCATCGATCTTGCCTCATTAAAAATCTCCCAGCCCCTGCCATCCAGTGATGAGATCTCTTTTTATGAGACCATCAATATCGGTGCGGGACAACATGCCAATAATCCTTGGTTACAAGAAATGGCAGATCCAATCACCCGATGTGTATGGGGCAATTATTTAGCTGTGCCCGTCAGTTTTGATGGAGTAAATAAGTTTGTTGGTGCCTACAAATTGGATAATGGAGATATCGTAAAATTGGGCCTGGGTACCAGTACCTTAACCACAGAGTCAATTCAACAATTTGGCCAAATGCCAGGTACGCTGGCTCTAGCCTTGGGCTATGGACGGACGGTATCTGGACCAGCGGGCAAAGATATAGGCACTAATGTGTTTGCACATTGCCAAGTGGTAGATGGTTTGATCCAGTATTACACGACAGTAGCGAGTCCACCGGTACAAATCGATAAAAACGAACATATAGCTTGTGTGCAATATCATCATACGATGGGAGTAGAAGATATTGACAAAAAAACAGGTAAAAAAATAAATGCCGACGAGGCTGCTACTGTTTTCTTTACATATTTCGGCTTGGCCAAACAAGGATTTCAGGGTTCGCTCGTAGACCGTTCTGTCATCCGTCGGTCCAATCTGAGTGATCTTGAAGCATTCAGTAGTAAGTTGCAACACGAACGAGCAGAATTTCAACATCTTAATGATCAAACCTTATATCCTGATCATGAAGAGTTTTTTGGAAAAGGCCTTTCTTGGCACATGCACATCGATCTCAATGCCTGCACTGGTTGTGGGGCTTGCGCTGTGGCATGTATGGCAGAAAATAACGTGCCAGTCGTGGGTAAAAAGGAAGTAAGCCGACATCACGAGATGACTTGGCTTAGAGTAGATCGATACTATTATGGTGATGCGCACAATCCTAATGTCGTATTTCAACCACTCATGTGTCAGCATTGTCACAATGCTCCTTGCGAAAATGTATGCCCGGTGAATGCTACCAATCACAATAGCGAAGGTATAAATCAAATGATTTACAATCGATGTGTAGGTACCCGATATTGTGCTAATAACTGTCCGTACAAGGTCAGACGATTTAATTGGTTGGATTATACCAAAGCGGATCTATGGCCTATCAATGAGCCTGCCTTAGTAGCAGGTGAAGAGTCTCCTTTCATGACGGATAATTTGACTCGAATGGTATTGAATCCAGATGTGACAGTGCGCTCTAGAGGGGTGATCGAAAAATGCTCATTCTGTACTCAAAGAATTCAAGAAGGCAAATTAAATGCAAAAAAAGAAGGTCGAGCTTTGCGAGAGTCCGATGTGAATACTGCATGTCAATCTGCTTGCCCATCAGGAGCTATTACTTTTGGAGATATCAATAATAACAAGTCAACTGTACATGCTAAAGTAGCTCACCCTCTAAACTACCAGGCGCTGGAAGAAGTCAATACCCGACCTTCCGTCACCTATATGTCTAGAATCATCAATAGGGATGAAACGCTTGAAATATGAATCAGGAAATAAAATTATTTAAGTGATTTTAACGAATAATATATGAGTGCTGTAGTTTCTCCCATCCGGGAATCCTTAATAAAAGGTGGCAAAACCTATCACCAAATCACAGAGGACCTCTGTGCTGCTACGGAGCGCGCACCGAGCAAAGCTTGGATTTGGGCATTTATTGTCGCTTCTATGGCTTTGTCCTGGGGGGTATTCTGTATTGTTTGGACGATATGGGTAGGTATAGGGAGTTGGAATCTGAATAGGACTGTTGGATGGGGATGGGATATTACCAATTTTGTATGGTGGATCGGGATAGGACATGCAGGTACTTTGATCTCTGCGATTTTGTTATTGTTTAGACAGAAGTGGCGTACTGGGGTCAACCGTGCCGCAGAGGCAATGACTATTTTTGCTGTGATTTGTGCAGCTTTATTCCCGGTGATTCACGTAGGTCGTCAATGGGTCGTATACTTCTTTTTTCCTTATCCAAATACACGCGGCCCACTATGGCCTAACTTCAATTCCCCTTTATTGTGGGATTTATTCGCGATTTCGACCTACTTCTCCGTTTCCTTGTTGTTTTGGTACACTGGTTTAGTACCGGATTTTGCTACGGTCCGGGATCGTGCAAAGGGATTTCGAAAAAAATTATATACTTTTCTTGCGTTCGGCTGGACAGGTTCAGCAAAACATTGGCAACGTTGGGAAGCTTTGTCCTTAGTATTAGCAGGTATTTCAACACCTTTAGTACTCTCAGTACACACCATAGTAAGTTTTGACTTCGCCACTTCAGTCATACCTGGCTGGCACACGACTATCTTTCCACCGTATTTCGTAGCAGGAGCGATTTTCTCTGGTTTTGCGATGGTGCAGACACTGATGCTGATTACTCGAAAAGTTCTAAAATTAGAAGAGTATATCACCTTAGAACATATTGAATCTATGAATAAAGTAATCCTACTGACTGGTACCATAGTAGGAGTAGCTTATCTGACAGAATTATTTATAGCATGGTACTCAGGATATGTGTACGAGCAATTTGCATTTTTTAATAGAGCATTAGGGCCTTATTGGTGGTCCTATTTTGGTATGATGGCATGTAATGTGTTATCTCCGCAATTATTTTGGTCGAAAAAAATAAGGAGAAGCATTTATTGGACTTTCTTGATGTCCATATTTGTAAATATCGGCATGTGGTTTGAGCGATTTGTGATTATAGCAACCACCCTCGCTAGAGACTATTTGCCTTCTAGCTGGAGTCTATACACTCCGACTTGGGTAGAAATCGGAATATTTGTGGGTACACTTGGTATATTTTTTACATTTTATTTGATTTTCGTTCGTGTAGCTCCAGTGGTAGCTATAGCTGAGGTAAAACATATCCTGAAAGCAGCTGGTGATCAATACACTGAGAAAAACAATGCTTATGCGATCGAGGCTGCATCACATCCACCGGTACATCACCATGAAGAAGAAGTAAACCATCATTGATTTATTTTAATAAAAGAACCAGACCTTATGTCCAATCATAAAGAAGTCATATACGGACTTTATAACGACGAATCTGAACTGCTCCATGCTATCAAACAGGCCAATGACCAGCATATGCCTATCATGGATGTGTTTACACCCTTCCCGGTACACGGATTGGATCAGGTTTTACACCTTACAGAGTCAAGACTACATCAAGGTGGTTTCGTCTATGGGTTTTTGGGTACATTGACCGCATTTCTAGGCATGACTTGGATATTCACTAAAGATTGGCCCATCATGATCGGAGGTAAACCATATTGGTCTGTACCGGCTTTCATACCAATCACTTTTGAGTTGACAGTACTATTTGCAGCATGGGGGATGGTGATCACTTTTTACATCATATGCGGTATGGGTCCAGGCGTCAAAAATGTAGTCTTGGATGAGCGTATATCCGACGATAAGTTTTGCATAGCTTTTAACAAAGCAAACTTCCAGGATACTTCCAAAGTGAATGATTTTTTTAAGGCTACTGGTGCAGCTGAAGTAAATTCTAAAGTGTTGTAATTTATGATGAAGGTATATATACATCCTATAATTTTCGTCAGCATGGTAGCTGTGGCTCTGACTTCTTGTTCAAGAGCAGGTGGTAATAAGACCGGTCACGAATTCATGCCTGATATGGTACACAACATTGGTTATGAGGCCAATCTATATGATTATTATTGGTACAATCGATGGGGCACTGAAGCAGAATATAAAAAAATGACACATCCCAGATTGCCAGTCAAGGGTACTATTGCTCGCGGCTATGCCGGGTCAACTTCTGCATCAACATCTGGAGTTCCAACTCCCAATGGCGCTGTCCCTTATTACTATACCGATACCGAAGCTGAACGCAATAGAGCTTCTGCAGAATTGATTAAAAATCCTTATCCGATTACCACTAAAGGGTTGGACCGCGGCAAACTTTTGTATAACATTAATTGTGCAACATGCCATGGTGAAAAAGCAGATGGAGCAGGATACTTGGTTCGAGAAGATGGAGGAAAATATCCAGTAGCTCCGGCTAATTTTTTAACCGATACATTTTTAAAGTCATCCAACGGCCGTTATTATCACGCAATCATGTATGGCAAAAACATGATGGGTAATTATGCAGATAAGCTGTCGTATGAAGAGCGTTGGCAGGTCATCCATTACATCCGGTCATTGCAAGCTAAATCGAAAAAATTGCAATACGACGAAATAGGAAACACCTACACTGCAGATCTACCTGGCTCAAAATGGATAGACGCCAGTAAAATGCACGATACGCTTGATAAAAAGCATTCGGTGATGTTGGAGAGCAAACATTTACCTTCTTCTAAACAAATGAATCCTAAACATTGATTTTAATACACCTTTGACATGGCAGATCATCACCATACAGAAGTTTTATCTTCGGCTCCGACTATAACCTCCGTTCAGCGATTTGAATTGAGTTCCACCGCGCGTAATGTGTTGTATGGAGCTTTGGGACTGGGTTTATTGTGCCTTATTTTAATCTTTATTCAGGACGATCAATTTCACACTCGATTCTGGACCAATATCTTGCACAATTCTGTATTTTTTACAGGCATTTCATTATTCGCTTTATTCTTTTACGCAGCCAATGTGGTTGCATTGGGGGGGTGGGTAGTTACATTTAAACGGATTTGGGAAGCGTATGCCCAGTTTCTAGTTGTAGGGTTAATTTTATTGTTAATCATAGCCGGCGGATTGTATTTGGGCTATCATCATTTATATCATTGGAATGATCCGGCCACTCGGGCTACCGACAAAATCATCATCGGCAAATCTGCTTTCCTAGGTAAAAACTTTTTTACGCTATTCACCATTCTAGCCATGGGTATTTGGATCTACCTTGCTAAAAAAATTCGATCCATATCTTTAGATGAAGACTTGCATGGCAATCGGACTTATTCTCATCATAAAGCCTTACGGAAATACTCTTCAATAGCTTTGCCCGTCATTGGATTTTTGAGTGCAGCTTGTATATGGCTCTGGGTGATGTCATTGGATGCCCATTGGTACAGCACGATGTTTGCTTGGTATAGCTCGGCCTCTCTATTTGTGTCCATGTTGGCTCTGACGATTGGCGTTATTCTTTATATGAAATCAAAAGGGTATCTGGCGGAAGTGACACAGGAGCATTTACATGATCTTGGAAAATTTTTATTTGCCTTTAGCATATTCTGGACCTATTTATGGTTTTCACAATACATGTTAATCTGGTATGCTAACATTGGGGAAGAAACTATTTATTTCCGTCAGCGATTTGATCATTATAAAGTATTGTATTATTCTAATTTGATCATGAACTTTTTGTTGCCGTTTTTGATACTGATGCGCAATGATACAAAACGAAAGGCGGGTACATTGGTATTTGTAGCCGGTTTAGTATTTTTTGGACATTGGCTAGATTTTTTCCAAATGACAAAACCGGGTCCATTACATACTGCTCATGAATTAATAGAACATCGTAGCTCTGTCGGAGCAGTAGCACCCTTAGAGTCTAAAACCCTGGCTGTAAGTCAAGAGAGTAGCACTCACACAACTGGTACTGATCATGATGCCAAAGCATCAGTAGACACTCATACTGTGCAATCGGCCGCAGGTGGTCATACTACTGCTGCCCAATCTACAACGGATCATAGTGCTGCAACTACTAGTCATGATGCAGAGCACACAGATCACGAAGCATCAGCATTTGTACCCGGATTTACAATTCCTGGATTATTAGATCTAGGTGTATTAATAGGTTTTTTAGCCGGGTTCTTACTTTTTGTATTCAGGGAAATCGGCAAAGCTCCATTGCAACCGAAAAACGATCCATACTATTCTGAAAGTTTACATCACCACGTGATATAACATATAAAATAATAAGCTGCATAAAAGATTAATATGACCTCAATCATCATTTTTAGCATCCTTGCGTTACTGGCCGTAGTCGTGATACAGATCGGTAAATTGAGTGACCTCCGCTCTAAAATCATGGGCGAAGAGGATATTGAATTTCAAAACCATGACATCACAGGTAAACTGCTTCTGTTGTTTATGGTTGGGTTTTTAGTATTCTGTGTCGTTACAGCTTATTATTATAAAAACTGGATGCTTGGTTATGGGCCTCATGAGTCAGCCTCTATCCATGGCAAAAGTATTGATAGTATGTTTGATATTACGCTCTGGTTTACGGGTATCGTATTCTTTGTCACTCAGATATTGTTGTTTTGGTATGCTTTCAAATATCGAAGCCAGAAAGGAAAGAAAGGAATTTATTTTCCCGGAAGCACAAAGCTGGAATTAATTTGGTCTATCGTACCCTCTATCGTATTAGTGATCCTGGTCGCCAGGGGTCTTATAGCATGGAATGAGATTATGGCAGACACCAAACCTGATGAAAATGCAATCGAAATTGAAGCCACTGGTTTTCAATTTGCCTGGAACATTAGATATGGAGGTCCTGATGGTTTGATTGGAACCAAAAACTATAAAAAAATTACTCCACTGAATGTAGTGGGTCAAGATTGGAATGACATCAAGAATCTGGATGATTTTAATGCGGACAATATTGTTTTACCAGTCAATAAAAAAGTAAGGGTACGGATCACGGCTCGTGATGTATTGCATAATTTTTACTTGCCGCATTTCCGCGTGAAAATGGATGCTGTACCAGGGTTACCTACTTTTTTTGTGTTTACACCTACCAAGACGACAGAAGAGTATCGTGAAAATCTCAGAAAATATAAAGAATATCAAGCTCTTTCCGATCCCAATGATCCCAATAGCGAACCCATGTGGAAAGCTTTTAATTTTGAATTAGCTTGTGCAGAATTGTGCGGTACGGGACACTATTCCATGCGGAAATTAGTCACTATCGTATCTGAACAAGAGTACGAAGCATGGCTTAAAACTCAAAAATCTACGTACTTGGCCACTATTCGCAATACCGAGGAAGATCCATTTATAGGCCAAGTGTTAAATGTAGAGGTGACTGAACGCCGAGCTGCGTTTTTCAGTGAAGTGGACAAAGTGCTCAAAGCAGACAGCCTGGTCGGCAAACAAACACTTAGATTAAACAATATTTCTTTTGAAACAGGCGGTGCCAAGTTGACTTCGGGGTCTAAATATGAATTAGACAATCTTATTGAATTGATGGTCAATAATAGTAAAGTCACTTTAGAGATAGCTGGTCATACCGATAATACCGGTGATGCTGCTTCAAATCTTCAATTATCATATAGTAGGGCAGCTGCTGTCAGAGATTACTTAGTAAATAAAGGGGTAGAGGCATCGAGGCTCAAAGCTTTAGGGTTAGGCCAAACCAAACCTATTGATAGCAACGAGACTGAAGCAGGCCGTATGAATAATCGAAGAACAGAATTTAAGATACTCTCAAAATAACAAAACCTTCAACCCTATGGCAGAAGTAGTAGAACATATCACCATCCTTCCGGATGTTGATCAATTGATCAAAGATCAGGGATTTGATGACAAATTTCATGAGCATCATGAAGGGGATAAATATCAATCCGGATTTTTTAGTAAGTACATCTTTAGCATGGATCATAAGATCATTGCGCGGCAATTCCTGATTACAGGAATTATATGGGCGGTGATAGGAGGTCTTATGTCTTTGGTGTTTCGACTTCAATTAGGATTTCCCGAAGAAAATTTTGCATGGCTTAAACCCATCCTCGGTCGATGGATCACTGTCAATGAATCCGGCATGGGTAGCATCTCTTCCGAATTCTACTATGCCATGGTGACTATGCATGGTACGATCATTGTATTTTTTGTATTGACTGCCGGATTAAGCGGTACATTTAGTAATCTACTTATACCTCTACAGGTTGGGGCGCGGGATATGGCTTCACCTTTTCTCAATATGTTATCATACTGGTTTTTCTTTTTATCCAGCGTGGTGATGATGATTTCATTATTCCTGAGTACAGGTCCATTTTCCGGAGGCTGGACAGCTTACCCTCCATTAAGCGCGTTACCTCAGGCTTCAGATGGATCCGGGACTGGTATGACACTCTGGTTGGTCAGTTTGACCTTGTTTGTAGTGTCGGTTTTGTTGGGAGGGATCAATTATGTGACTACTGTCCTCAATCTTAGGACCAAAGGCATGACCATGTGGCGACTACCATTGACGATTTGGGCATTTTTTGTCACGGCGATCCTTGGAATCCTTTCATTCCCTGTCTTAGTATCTGGATTTTTATTATTATTTTTTGATAGGGGCTTAGGCACCAGTTTTTATCTCAGTGAAATTTTTGTAGGGGGACAGGCATTGGACTTTGCCGGAGGTAGTTCGGTATTGTATCAACATTTGTTTTGGTTCCTCGGGCATCCCGAAGTGTATATTATCATCCTTCCCGCGATGGGGCTAGTATCCGAGGTGTTATCGGTACAGAGCCGAAGACCAATATTTGGGTATCGATTCATGGTGTATTCTATTCTTGCCATTGGATTTTTATCATTTATTGTGTGGGCTCACCATATGTTTATGTCAGGAGTCAATCCATTTATTTCCAATTTCTTTGTCATTTTTACATTGATCATAGCAGTACCTTCTGCAGTCAAAGTATTTAATTGGATGACCACATTATACGGAGGTAACATCCGGTTGAATACACAAGCATTATTTGCTATTGGGTTCGTGAGTATGTTTATTTCCGGTGGACTTACCGGTATATTTTTAGGTAATTCTGCTATCGATGTGCAACAGCACGACACTTATTTTGTGGTAGCGCATTTTCATATTGTAATGGGTGTGGCTGCCATGTTTGGGATGTTTGCCGGTGTATATCAATGGTTTCCTAAAATGTTTGGTCGATTTATGAATGATACCATAGGCAAATTCCATTTTTGGGGTACTATGATTGGTGCGTACGCTATCTTTTGGCCTATGCATTATATTGGAATGGCCGGAGTACCCAGACGATATTATAAATTTGATACCTTTCAGGCCTTCAGCCATTTTAGTACCATCAATAAGTTTATGACCATTGCTGCTATTGTAGTTTTTGCATGTCAGATTGTTTTTATCATTAATTTCTTTTACAGTATTTGGAAAGGTAAAAAGGTGACGAGTCGCAATCCATATGAAAGCAATACCCTGGAGTGGACTACAGATTCTATCGTACCGGTACATGGTAACTGGAGTGGTAATATACCTACAGTACATCGGTGGGCATATGATTACAATAAAGATGAACGAGAATATGTACCTCAATACGTGCCGCTCGCACCTGGAGAAACAGACGAATCTCATTAAATATATTTTTAAGAGCAATAAAGGACATGGCCATCGATTCAAATACTATATCAACATCTGCTGTAAGCCAACATTGGTTTATGGCTAAGATGGATGATGTAAAACAATTGGTGAAATTCAGACTGACCATGTTTGTGGTATTAAGCTCAGTGGTTGGCTACTTGATGGCATCCTCCGGCTCTATTGATTGGTTACAATTAATTTATTTGATCAGTGGTGGCTTTTTAATCACTGGAGCATCTAATACCTTAAACCAAATCATCGAGCGCGACTACGATCGATTGATGCAGCGTACTGCCGGAAGGCCCTTGCCTACAGGAAGGATGGATGCGACAGAAGCTTGTATTTGGGCAGGACTGATGGGAGTAGGAGGTATCTTTTTTTTGGCCTTGTTTAATCAACTCACTGCACTTTTAGGAGCAGCATCATTAATCATATATGCTTTTATTTATACTCCATTAAAAAGAATTACACCATTGTCGGTGGCAGTAGGCGCTATCCCGGGTGCATTGCCTTCTATGATCGGATGTATTGCGCTAGAAGGTAAAATATCATTATTATCCATCACCTTGTTTGGAATTCAGTTTTTTTGGCAATTTCCTCATTTCTGGTCCATTGGCTGGCTGGGATTTGATGAATATAAGAAGGCGGGGTTTAATATTATGCCATTACCTTCAAGAGAGCGAGATCACAGTATCGGCATGTTCAGCATGATCTATGCATTATTTCTAATCCCGATAAGTCTGTTATTTGTTTTTTACCCACCCGTCAGTGCGTATGCAGTGATAGGATTGTGTCTTGCTGCATTAGGTTTTGCCTTTGCTGCTTGGGGGTTGTTTAAACATAATGATCAAGTGCACGCTCGTAAATTATTATTTGCTTCATTACTTTATTTACCAATCATTCAGATCATACTACTCGTCGATAAATGGTTATGACAGAAGTTAAATCCATAAACAGATTTGGAATACATCCACAAAAGTTTGCTCTATGGGCAGCGTTGGGCAGTATTGCTATGATGTTTGCTTCACTCACAAGTGCTTATGTCGTGCGTCGGGGTGCTGGCAATTGGTTGGAGTTTCAGATTCCTAAAGTGTTTTTTATCAGTACTTTAGTTTTACTGTTATCCAGTTTTACATTACATCGTTCCTTTGTTCGATTTAAAGATGGTCAGGAATACGAATATAAAGCATTCCTTGTGATGACTTTTGTATTAGGTATCGCCTTTATCCTGTTACAATATCAAGGATGGCAACGGTTGAATAGTTATGGTATAGAATTAAAAGGCAATCCATCAGGTTCTTTTTTTTATGTGATTTCAGGATTGCATGTAGCCCACATTTTAGGAGGTATAGCAGCTTTGGCTACCGCGTTGATTCATGCTTTTGGCCTGCCTTTTAAAGTAACAGCTACTCGAAAGCATCGATTTGAATTAGTATGTCATTATTGGCATTTTGTAGATATCCTTTGGATCTATTTACTTTCCTTTATGATCATTCAACAATAATTTTAAATTAAATACATGTCGACTAATACGATGACCCACCACACTCACGATGATCAGCACTCTGGCGATGGCGCTAATCTATGGAGCGGTGGGAAAGAGCCGTTCAAAGCAAGTTATGGCAAACTGATGATGTGGTATTTTCTGGTTTCAGATGCATTCACCTTTTCAGGTTTTTTGATTGCATATGGAGCTTTGAGATTTAGTATGCCTACCTGGCCGTTGCCTGACCATGTCTTCGAATCTATTCCGTTTTATACGGGTAAAGCTCCCTTGATTTTCGTCACCTTTATGACTTTTGTGCTGATTATAAGCTCTGTGACCATGGTGCGAGCTGTACAAGAGGGTCATCGGGAAAATCGAAAAGGTGTCGTCTATTGGATGATTTTAACCATCTTAGGCGGCGCGACTTTTTTAGGATGTCAAGCTTGGGAGTGGACTACATTGATCAAGAAAGAAAATGTTACGATCACCAGGAATCCTTTCAGCCGGCATTTGGAAAGTGGCGTTTATCTCAATCCAGATGGCACTACAGCTATGGTAGATGGTAAGGAGGAGACTATTAAAGTAGGTGATTCTTATTTGATTCATAAACATGGCGAAGAGTGGGGGTTGCGATCTTATCGTGTCACAGACGGACCTAACAAAGGAGAAGTCAAACAGTTGTCCTTCGGGCCTAAAGCATTCGGAGCTTTGTTTTTCTTTATCACCGGATTTCACGGGTTTCACGTATTCTCGGGAGTTGTATTTCTTGCTATCATTGCCATCAACGCCGCTAGTGGAGTCTATGCTGCGCGTAAAAATGGGTATGAAATGATAGAGAAAATCGGGCTATACTGGCACTTTGTAGATTTGGTTTGGGTCTTTGTATTTCTGGTTTTCTATTTATTGTAACCTATTATTCGATACTCACTAATTTGATAATTTAACTAGATCAATTCATATGTCAGAACATATATCCTACGAAGAAAGTAAAAAAGTAGTTTTTAAAGGACTGCGGTTACTTGCTGTGATTACTTTAATTGAAGTAGGGCTAGCCCTTTTTGGAAATGGACATATTATACATGGATTTTACTTGGCCAAATGGATTATGTATCCATTGATGATAGGTTTGAGTCTATACAAAGCATACTTTATTATCTTCGAATTTATGCATATGAAGTATGAGGTGAAGGGGCTGGCAATGGCCGTTTTAATGCCTATGACCCTTTTGATTTGGGCTATGGTGGCATTTTTTAGTGAAGGCAATAAATGGTTCAATTACAAAGATGTAGTCAAAACCAGAAATCAAACCGAATCTAAAGCTTCTATTCAACCACAAGGCGAACGATTAAAGGAAAAACCTTTAGAAATTGAAGAAATTAAGTAAGTTGTTTAATCTATATACCTCAAGTGAATAGGAAACTTGTTTCGCTGGTCGTCTGCCTATTCATCTTAATTGCATTACCGCTTATTTCATTGTATTATTCCTTTCAAGGTGCTGCTTTGAGGAAAAAGGCTATGCAAGAGCTTTCTGCAAAAGGTAAATTACCGGATGAGTTGATTGAGGTTTTAAAGAATACCAGCGCTCAATATTGGTTGATAGGACAATCTTGCCCTGATACAGCATCCGTGAAGGCATTGATTGATCAATTTAAAGATGAAAAAATAAAATTCGTCTTTGCAGATGCAGATACATTTACTCATCAATATCCTGCTCAGCAAATGGACCGTTGGAATAAAGTCAATGCGCTCCTGTATACTCCTGCTATCCGGACAGTGTTTAATAAAAGCCACACTTGTTCATTTACGTTAGCAGATCGTGATTATCAAATCTTGTATCAGTATGATCTTGATGATGCTCTCGATAGGACCAGGATCATAGAGCATGTTGCCCTTTTGGTAACTAAAAAATAAATGAAAAATTCACCCATACCGATCTACCAACCTGAACTGGCTCGCACCTTGAACCGTTGGGCTTTGATTTTTTCGATCATTACACTTTTGATTATTGCTTCATTGCGTCGCTTTCACATCGATACAGAGATCGACTTTAGTTGGCTTGCGATCTTCCATTCGATGCTGAATGCATTGACCGCCGTCGGATTAATCATGGCTTATCTTTTTATTCGCAAAAAAAACATCTCGGCTCACCGCAACATGATGACGATCAATATGATATTATCAGCTCTGTTTTTAGTGTCCTATGTGATTTATCATCTGACCACAGCAGAAGTAAAGTATTGTCATACTGGTGGGATCCGTACGATATACTTTGTGTTATTAATCACTCACGTGATCTTAGCTGCGGTTATTTTGCCCATCGTTTTATTTACCTACATCCGAGCATTTACGGGTCAGATCGAATTGCATAAAAAGATGGCCCGGTGGGCTTTTCCGCTTTGGCTATATGTAGCTGTCACCGGACCTATCCTTTATCTTATGTTAAGGAATTGCGAGGCATGATTATTAACCTTAATTTTGTGGAGTGAAATTTACCCGATTTATTTTAGCACTGCTTGCCTGCTTGTTTATTGTCGTGACGATAGATGCTCAGTGCCCCATGTGTCGAATGTCTGTTGAATCCAATTTGGAAAATACCAACGGCGCAGCAATAGGCCGGACCATCAATGCAGGTATACTGTATATGTTATTGATGCCCTACATTTTGGTAGGCACATTAGCATATGTCTGGTACAAAAATTACAAAAAAGGTATCGCCTTGCAAGACTCTGATGCCAGCTCTACCTGATTGCAATGTTTCTGGGTCGATTACATCACCAGAATAAAAGAATTATAATAAATATCTGGAAGCAAATGACAACCTCCTTAAATAGAGGAGGGTAGGGCGTACTTTGAATTTTCAGCTTCGGATTGGATTTGGTCTAATAGGATTCCCTGATCAATATCCATATGTGAGCAATCAAAATAACATACCCCGTCCTTGATCAAAAGGACCTGAGGCGACTCATGATAAACATGATACCTTTCAGAGATGGCGTTGCTGATGGCCCGGTATTGCTGCAAATCCAGATAATAGGCCCTAATACTCGCCCATGCAGGATTGTCTGATTGGGATTTCTTTAACCTACGATGCGCAACCTCACTTATATTACACGTGGTACTGTCTTTGAAGATTAAAACGGACTCCGTCTTTGATAGTAGATCTATTTCGTCCAGCTGGTGGATGGTCGTTAAGTTGGTCCAAGTCATTTAATTGTTCATTTAGAAGTCACTCGGGCAACCGATACCACGGTTGCAAGCCTGAATAGACAATGCTAAAAGAACAATAAAAGCCCAAAAAAGTTTTTGAGAAAATTGCTGCTTCATTGAATTGATTTTAATACAAAATAACAAATATTAATCCAAACGCTTTTTTATAGGTGGAAAGTTATAAATTAAATGTTAAATTTTAACAAATTAATCCTAAATGAAATGTGTATCCGGCTGATTCAACGTATCCTTTAGGAAAGTAAAAATTTAATGAAGTAATACATCAAAGAATGCCATCTATCCATTGAATTATCAATATTTTAGCAAACAATCCTTTAGGTGCTTCTAAAACGAATATAACGATGCATTTCTTGCTTTGGAATTCGATCATTTTTTATATTCTTGGCCTACTCACTTCATGGGGCTGGGGCAGTCAATCCCAGGCAAGCTCCACGTTATTATCTAATCCAAACACGCCACAGGGTCTGATCTGTGAGTCTGCATCAAGTCAAATCGAATATAATGGCCCTTTTGAAATCTGCATAGGCCAGGCCACAGGCCTGTTCAGCCCTATTTTTGGGACCACAGACCCTAATCTGGTGAAGCCCAGATATACCAGCTTTGTTATCAATGAAGCGGATGGGGACACGCAGGGAAATGATACTGCTGAATTTATTGAAATCCTGGGTCCACCGGATTCTTCACTAAGAGGTTTTGTAGTTGTTTTATTTAATGGAGCGGCCACTAGCCCTGCTAATGCCTCGTATCGAGTTATCGACCTGGATAGATTTAGTACAGATAGTTGCGGGTTCTTTCTAATCCATGGGCCTAGAGTCACTGATCCGCATCCATCACATAGTTTATACGATACGCTGATCACAGTTGGTAACGGATTTATCCAAAATGGACCAGACGCAATCGCTTTATATCGGAAAGCAACGTACTTGAATGCTACGGCACCACTTACTGATTCTTTGGTAGATGCACTGGTATATCATAATGCTACCGGTAGTATAGATCTTGATCTACTTGATAAATTGAATGAATCCACCCAATATGTTGAAAACACGGCCACATCTTTAGCCAGGATGCCTGATCATGCTTTTGATTTTGTTCGCGATAGTACGCCTACCCCCGGCCATTTTAATACGGCTTATGATGCCAGCTATTCATTTATTTGGTTATTGACTCTAAATGATTCTATTTATCAAACCAAAGAAGGAAATATAAATAGTTCATATGCTGCAAATTTTACAATCCAAGCTGCTGGAGATTACTGTGTATATGGGTTGTCTGTCTATGGTACTTTTACCAATTTTATACAATGTGAATTCAACACCATTTCAGAAATTAGTGATAGCATTGCCACAGGCTTTTGTGGCACCTTCAGTGCAGATTGTGAGCCCATATTAGTCACCGGAGGCTTTAATCTCATATCTGCGGCCGCCAATGAATGCTCTACTTTTGATGACTTAGGTACTTATCGCGTTCATCTAAAATGGTTGGGAGTGGCAAGCGGACCTTTTGAAGGCCCATTGTATACTTCATTGGTCAGTGGGGTAGTGTCAATGTCAGGTGATACCAGTTGTTTTATAAGTGATCCTATCCCCGGAGGTGATACGCTTGTCTTCAGATTGTACAATGGATTATGCGCTGATACACTCACTTCATTTATCACCCAGTTCTGTGATTATTGTAGTCTCATGACTCCGCCTGATGCATTAGATCAGGTTCAAATTTGTGAGTCAGGGCCTTATATCATTGCTCCATTTGGAGGCGGAATCCCACAGATCAAACCTGCATCAGATTTATTTATAACTGAGTATGTAGAAGGCAGTAGTTTTAATAAGTGTATTGAGTTATACAACGGGACACCCAATGTGATTGACTTGGCTGCTGAACAATATATCATCAGCATATTTTATAACGGGAGCATAGCCCCTTTTGGCCCGATTGCTTTATCGGGAGTGATCAGCCCGGGTGCTACTTTTGTACTTTGTCATAATCAGGCGAATGCTACTTTGATGGGTCTTGCAAACCAATTATCCAGTTTCCTTGATTTTAATGGCGATGATGCGATTGTATTGACACATCTTGGCGACACCATCGATATCATCGGTCAGATCGGAGTGGATCCAGGTGGACAATGGGGCGCAGGGAGCCAATCCACTCAGGATAACACCCTCCGAAGGAATGGCGCGATATGCAAAGGGGATACCATCACGCAGGATTTTTTTAATCCTGCTACAGATTGGTCAGGCCATGCCGTAGATGATTTTACGGGACTCGGCACACATGGCTATACCGCACAGGAATTTGTAGTGGACTATTATAATTACTATAGCGCTGATCCTTTAATCGGTGGAGTATTAATCGGATCCGGGACCACTTATCAGGCTGTGATCACCCCAGGGACGATTGATACCATCTATGTAAGTGGATATAGAGCGGATTATGATTGTGAGTCTACTGCTGTGCCCGTGCAGCTAACATCAACCCAATCTAATTTGATCTGTAATGATCATGTACATGTCACCTTGCCTGCCGTCGATTGTTTTAAGTCCATTGTGGCAGCGGATGTCATGGAAAACCCAGGATATTGTACTTATGTCCTCAAATTAAATTATCCAAACGGAACCAACTCATCTAATCTAGGCAATGTAGTAGATCGAAGTCATATTGGCTATAAAATGTCCTACCAAGCGAGTGATCTGTTTGGAAATTCATGTTGGGGGTATATCACCATAGAAGATAAATCAAGCATCTCGTATCGCTGCAGATCTGAAATCATTTCTTGTTTTCAACTGCAGGCATTGATCAAAAGTTTGGACACAATTCAAGATGGCTGTCAAGGTAAAATCCAATATCAACAAGAATCATTTTTTACAGATTCAGGCTGTACTGCCACCTATCTGGGTAAGTGGATCAGGCGTGTGCGTACTATAGATCAATGGAAAAATTCCTATACCTGCCAGGATACTTTTTTAATAAAAAAGAATTTGTTTAATGAATTGATGGAGCCGGATGATATACGATTGAGTTGTGATTTGTTTTCAGGTTATCCTGCAGAATTGTTTATACCAGACTCTTTACTTTCATACAGAACCCAAGGATTGATCAGTGAAGACCTGAAGCTAGTGCCTACCATAGATGGCTATAATATATATCCCTCTTTGGGAAAAGCTTGTAATTTGACGCCCACTTATTCTGATCTGGTAGCTCCACTCTGCGGTAGCGGCATCTCTATACGACGCGAATGGCGGATCATAGATTGGTGTACTTTGGAGGATACCGTATTGGTGCAGTATATAAAGATTGAGGATAATCGGGCTCCCAGGCCATCGACCAGCTTACCAATATTAGAAGCGAATACTGGTCCGCACGATTGTTATGGTAGAATTACGCGCTATCGACGCTTAAATTTTAGTGATTGTTCAGAGATTCAATCTTCCATCACATATTCTTATATCGAGCCTGGTACTTTAAAGTTGATCACAGTAGCTATTGAATTATTTGATCCGATCCGACTGCCAGTCGGTACACACCAAGTGTTGTTTACAGCGATTGACCCCTGTGGATTTCAAACACAAAAGGCAGTGGATGCCACCGTCCGGGATATGAGCGCTCCGGAAGTGGTTTGTATAGATAATACGGTCATTACATTAGATCCTTTGACCTGTTGGAGTAGAGTATATGCTCAAGATTTTGATAATGGATCTACGGACAATTGTCAGAAGCAACTTCATTATGCTCTCGCTACTATGGATTCGATCCTGTATTGGCGAAACTATTGGCAATTAAAACTGGAATCATTATGTAGTAAAAATGAAGTCTGGCAAAACAAAGCTCACTACGATGCATTGATAGAGCATTGGATCAATTGTCATGTGTTTAAAGACCATTTGGAGCTTACGGCTTGTCTTGATCGCCAAATCGTGCTACGAGTATATGAAGCGGATCATATTCCACATTTGGATGATCATGTCGTGCCATTGACCTTACATCAATGGTATTGTTTTAATACATATCCATTAGCAAGATTGGAGATTAATTATGCATTTTCCACCGCAGGTAAAGGCATTCATTCTAATTTAACCTTGCATTGTATAGATAGCTTACAAAAGAGATATGCCTCTCAGAGCGGTTTTGATCCATTGTATAATTATATTGGTTATGGCAATTCAGAAACGACTTGTACGAACAATCTGTTGGCTGGTGAGTATGACGGTACCAAAGGCTGCGAGGGAGCCTTGTATCAGGACTGCATGATCATGGTCAATGTAGATGACAAGACTCCTCCAGTGGCTATCAAACCGCGCGACTTGATCCTATTTTGCGATGGTGCTAAAGCCGGACTTGCACATGACATATGCAGCAGCGTGCATGACATTCCAGCTAATGTGACTGACTTTACTTGTTTGACCTTGGATGGGCATCCTTATGCAGAAATAGAGTGTCACAGAGAAAATGACCTAGATCTGGAGGACTCCAAAGACTATCTTGGCAATGCATACGGCTATTACAGTTGTATCACGGGATCCGCTGTACATGGCGGATCAGATCACGATACGGCTACCAATTGTAACCCTTTTTCATGGAGCCCTATTTATTGCCACCGATGGTTGTGTGAAGATCGATACGACTCCCTGGCTGGCAAGGCAGGCGCCATAGAGTCTTATTTTTGGAAGCCTACTATTTATCAGCAAGGCAGTCCACTCGCTAATGATTCGTTTGCCATATGGGATAATTGTTTATTGGACACTGCGACTTTGAGTATCAAAAATGAAAAATCTATTTCGGCATGTGGTGATGGCTGGTATACTCGAACCTGGACGATACAAGATGCATGTGCCAATGTTGTATCTATTCTTCAAAAATTGATTGTCCGACACCGATCTGACTATGAAGTTTTATTTCCTGAAGATCTCACGATCCACTGTCATGAATTTTCTGATGTACAACATACAAAAGAAAATAAACCGGTCTTATCAGATGATGACTGTGAGCGCTTGAGCTTACGATATGAAGACCAACAATATGATATTGTATCCTCCTCTTGTTATAAAATATTACGTACCTGGACCATATGGGATGAATGTATTTGGCAAGAGTATCCATTGCACACCCCGCACGCCCCTGATATTATAGTCAATGATACACTGACTACAGATAAAAACGCAAGATATTGTAGCCCAAGATATCTTAAAGACAATGGTGACGGCTATATGCAATACACACAGGTCATCAAAGTGATCGATACTGCCAAACCAGTTTTTGAGTTAGACGATATCAGCGTATGTGTCCTTAATAGTTCATGCGAGACCGATAGGATTGAATGGAAGCTCAACATTGTAGATGCCTGTAGTTCAGGTCCTTCAATTAAATTACTTCATGCATTCATTGATCTAAATGCATTAGGCTATGAAGGCAAAATAACTGACCTTTCCAAAGCTGATATGGCTGTGAGTATTGATGGTAAATCCATAGTCAGTAGCGGATTGCCGATTGGTTTGCATCTTTTATTTGTGCGCATTGCCGATGGATGTGGCAATTATGCAGATGCCATTGCTAAAATAGAAGTAAAGGATTGTAAGCGACCTACGCCATACTGTTTGACAGATATCAGCACGGTCATCATGCCTTCCTCACAAGAACTTAAGATCTGGGCCAAGGATTTTAATGCTGCCTCGGTAGATAATTGTACGCCAGCATCAGATTTAAAATTTTCATTTACAGAAGCATTGCAAGACAGTTGCTTGATATTGACTTGTGCAGACATACCGGATGGGCGGTGGGCGTGGCTTGATTACAAAATATGGGTGATTGATTCATTTGGAAACAAAGATTTCTGTAGAGTAGTTCTGAGATTTGAAGATGCCTCCGGAAATGTGTGTAAAAATACCATCAGTGATTTAGCATCGCAGCAAAACAAGGAAACGTATGGATTTTCAAAACGGCACGATCCAATAGAACTTATTGCTGCTCCAAATCCATTTACGAAAGGCATTACATTGAAAGCGAAGCTTCCTAAGCAGCTGCAAGGTGTCATCCGTATACTGGATGTGCAAGGTAGGGTAGTCAAATTCATTCAAATACCTCCTAGTCAAACTGAATTTAGTGTTTTATTGAAGGATGGAGAGCTGCCTGATAAGGGAGTATATTATGGGATATTACAAACCTCACAAGGTCTGGAGATCATCAAATTGATAAAAATGAACTAAGCAAACAAACCTAGTCTTAAAAGGCTAGTCCAATACTTCCAATAATCCTGGCTGGAGCCTTATCAAAGTTGTACTGTTTACCATAAAAATTAAAGTGATC
>JANOWJ010000188.1:0-69407 GCA_031417835.1 Saprospiraceae bacterium
TATCAATGATACTACGGGGGTGGCGGATATGATCATGGATCCCTCTAATCCTAATAAAATCATAGTGGCGATGTGGCATCATGGTCGTAAGCCGTGGACCTTCAACTCTGGTGGTACCGGTTCAGGGTTACACATAACCCATGACGGGGGTGATAGTTGGACGAAAATCACGGATAAGGATGGCCTGCCGGCAGGTGAGTTGGGTCGAATAGGCCTGGCCATGTCTACCAATAAACCCAATATCATCTACGCATTGGTAGAGGCTAAGAAAAACGGCTTGTATAAATCTGTAGATGGTGGTACAAAATGGAGCCTGGTATCAGATCGCAACATAGGGGATAGACCATTTTACTATGCGGAACTATATGTAGATCCTAAAAACGAAAATAGAATCTTTAATTTGTATTCATCCATCACGCGGAGTGAAGATGGTGGTCGGACATTTGCTCCCATCAGCGAAAGTATGCGAGCTATTCACCCGGACCATCATGCATTTTATATAGACCCTAACGATCCTGATTATATGTTGCTGGGTAACGATGGCGGCTTATACCTGTCTCGAGATGGAGGATATACCTGGCAATTTGTGAGTGGCCTGCCTTTGGGACAATTTTATCATGTCAATGTGGATATGCAAATGCCTTATCTGGTATACGGTGGGCTGCAGGATAATGGTACCTACGTAGGACCGAGCTCAGTATGGAAAAATAGTGGCCTGCGAAATTCGGAATGGCAAGAAGTTTTATTTGGAGATGGTTTTGATTGTATGCCTCGGAAAGATAATCCTCGATATTTATTTGCAATGTCGCAAGGAGGAAGTTTAGGTTATGTAGATACAGAAACAGGACGCACTCAAGGTATACGGCCGATACACCCTGAAGGCAAAGCCCTGCGTTTTAATTGGAATGCTGCACTTGCCCAAAATCCATTTGCCGATCACAGTATCTATTATGGCAGTCAATATCTACATAAAAGTATGGACCTTGGTCAAAGCTGGGAGATCATATCACCAGACTTGACTACAAATGATACATCGAAACAGAATCAAGATAAAAGTGGCGGTCTGACTATAGACGCAACAGGTGCGGAAAATCATTGTACCATCCTTGCGATAGCTCCTAGTCCTATAGATCAACAAACCATCTGGGTAGGTACCGATGATGGTCATGTGCAACTCACTCGGGATGGCGGAAAAAATTGGCTTAATCTTTCTTCCAAAATTCAAGGTTTACCAGCGGGTGCCTGGATCCCTCAAATAGAAGTATCCAATAAAAATGCCGGCGAAGCTTATGTCGTGGTCAATAATTATCGTCAGAACGATTGGCGACCCATGGTGTTTGCGACCAAAGACTTTGGCTTGACCTGGACTAAAATCGTAGATGAAAAAAAAGTCAACGGTTATGTCTGGTGTATTGTGCAGGATCCGATCGAACCCAATTTGTTTTTTTTAGGTACGGATGAAGGCCTGTTTATGTCATTAGATGGATCAGCCACCTGGCAGCGGTGGACCCAGGACTACCCTGCTGTACCCACCTCGGATTTAAAAATTCATCCCAGAGATCATGATCTGGTGATCAGTACATTCGGTCGGGCGTTTTATATAATGGACGATATCCGACCACTGCGGGAGATAGCTGCTACACAAAAAAAAGTATTAACTCGAAATCTAAGATTATTTGAAATACCGGATGCGATGCAAGCTCAGCAGAGATCTTATGATGGCGAACATTTTGGTGCGGATGGTATGTATGCCGGAACAAATAAATCAAATGGCGCGATGTTATCCATTTGGTTAAAAGAAAAACCAAAAGTTGATTCCACTTCGACACGAAGACCTGGGCTTGCTGCTAATGTCGATGAACTAAAAATAAAAATCTCGGACGAATCCGGAAAGGTGATTAGAAATCTGACTCGGCGGATCGAGCCTGGGCTCAATCGAGTGTACTGGAATCTGGATCGCCGGGGAGAACGATTCCCTTCATTGACTACCGGCGGAGCCGGAGGTGGCGGTGGAGGTGGGAGTGGTGGATTTTTTGGAGGTCAAGATCCTAATGCTGAACCAGGAGGCATTCAGATCTTGCCTGGGAAGTATAAAGTCATCGTACAAATTGGTAAGGACTCGGATTCATCGTGGATCAATGTAAAATCCGACCCAAGAATAAATATCCCTTTGACATCTTTGATTGAAAAACAAAAATCAATAGATGAATATTTAGGATTGGTAAAAAAGACAACCGCGATGGTCAACAAAATAAAAGACGCCAGAAATACCATCAAATTGGTAAATGATGTGATAGCCAATACCCAGGACTCCAGCAAAACCAAATTCACCAATATGAGTAAAGGCCTGGAAGATAAAATCAAAATTCTCCTGGAGATCTTTTTTACTCCAGAAGACTTTAAAGGTATAGACCGAGCTGATCGATTAGCTGGCAATCTGCAACGAGCTGCGCAATTTGTAAATTCATCAGAAGGTACCCCGGGACCAAATGCGACGCATGCAGTTAAAAACATAACGCAACAAATAAATGCCGCTGCAGAAAAAGTGACTTCGTTTTTTGATAAAGATTGGGCTGAATATCAAAAAGCAGTGGAAGCTGTACCTATTACTTTATTTAAAAAACAAATGGGAGGCTAGCTTGAAGAGATTCATTTCTGTGGGCATGCTTCCTTGAGGTATTAAACATTCTATTAAGCAAAGGTTCGACTTATAGCCCTGTAAATACAGGGGTGCGCTTTTCTAAAAATGCAGCAGCACCTTCTCTAAAGTCTTGTGTATTTGCCAGGATCGTAAAATGCTCCCCTTCCTGGTCTATGCCGGGTATAGGGTCGGATGCTTCATTGATAGCAGCGATAATATGTTGTATAGCCCGTGGAGCTTTAGCCTTCATCTTGAGGAGAAATTCTAAAGCCTTGGAGATTTCTTCTCCAGCTGAAACTACATGATTGACTAAGCCCAGTAATAAGGCTTCTTGCGCACTGATCATCTCTCCGGTCAAAACCATTTCCATAGCTTTGGCTTTACCTACCAGGATAGGCAACCGCTGAGTGCCTCCATAACCAGGTAGTATACCAAGATTGACCTCCGGCATACCAAATCGAGCCTTGTCACCCGCAATGCGAATGTGACAGGCCATAGCCAACTCACAGCCACCGCCCAGGGCAAAACCCTGAATAGCTGCTACCACGGGGCATTTAAAAGATTCGATACGATTCATCACCTGATTTCCCAGTTCAAGAAATGTTTTTGCCTCACCATGACCGATCTCCGAAAATTCTGAAATATCTGCTCCGGCTACAAATGCTTTTGTTCCTGAACCGGTCAAAACAATTCCATAAAGCTCCATCTTATCGAGCTCGTCTATTAAGCCAAACAATTCAGAAAATACGGCGCGGTTCAATGCATTTAAAGCCTGAGGTCTATGAATGGTCACTACTAATATGCCGTCATGCACCTCTTCAATTTGTAAAAGCGAGTACGTATTTTTAAGTTTCATTTTTTTTGATAAATATCGTCTTTTTATGGTTTTAAAAACTGTATTACTAAGTCTAGCCTTAAGTTTGGGTTAAAGCATGTATTCAGTTCATTTGCTTAAAAGCATCATGGCTAAAGCCAGAGTATCGGCATGCCTTAACCCCTGCCTTAAGGCTGGAGTTAACCATGGATTCTATTCATTGGCTTTAGCTTTGATCCAATTACAGCCTCCCATCAAGAATTTAAACAAGCATCATGGCTCAGCCAGAGTATCAGATAGCCTTAACCCCAGCCTTAAGGATGGGGTCATACAATGTAGTCTGTTCATTGGCTTTAGCCTTGAACAAATTTTTGCATCCTAGAAACAATATAGACAAGCGTCATAGCTAAGCCCGGGTATCAGAAGCTATAACCCCAGCCATAAGGTTGGGGGTTAAGCAAGTATTCCTGTTTATTGGCTTTAGCCTATAAACAATTTCTGCCACTCTCCCATCAGTTAAAGTAATGTAAGGATTGGTAAAATTGTTTTATTTTTGACTATGACAGTTACCGAATTTTTAAAGGAATTACCATCTAAAGTCCGCCCTGAGCTCCTCGAGGGCATTGATACCATCTTCCACTTTGACATTAAAGGCGATGGCGGTGGCCAGTTCACTGTATATGTAAAAGATGGTAAGGTAGTAGTCGATGAAGGCCTTTGCGACGAACCAAAATGTGTAGTAAAAGCATCTACGGAGACCCTGATGGGTATCGTAAAGAAAGATATTAATCCGATGATGGCGGTGATGACTGGTAAAATAAAAATCAGTAATCCGGGTGAACTGATCAAGTATGCCAAGATCTTTGGACTAATGTAGGGCATAGGCCAGACCTAAACCTTTACTGTCCGGAAAAGCTTTAAAGCTGAGATCTTCACTGATATTGAAGTTTTTCAGATGTGCATCAACATATGCCTCTAGTGCAATGACAAAATGTACACCTATAGTCAAGAATAGAGCTACATCTTTATCATCTCTGAATTTATCCCGATAGATCTTTATTTGTTTGGCATTGAACAATCGATCCGGTCTTACTTCCACTTCCATTCCGGTAGCTACCGCAGTTTGATAATAGCCATTCCATTCTTTGTATTGATCTCGGGTAAATTGCATATAATAATACATCCCCACGTATGCTCCATAGGCAAAAGGCAGCTTCAACCAACGTTTGTTGTATACCTGGCCAGCGCCCGGAAGTACTACACCCAATACAAATGCGTTGCGCGGTCGTTTATCGATGATCAGTGAAAGGCTATCTTTTTTACCTATTTTTTTGGAAGGCAATGTATCTGATTGGCTATGCACCTGTGTAGGAGTGGTGACCCATAGTGCCATCCATATGATATGAAATAACATCGAAAACCGCATGACTCAGTCTAATCGATCTAAGAGTTCATCTAATTCGTCCAGGCTGGCAAACGGTATAAGAAGATTTCCTTTGCCTTTTTTATCTGCTTTGATCAGAATTCTGCGTCCAAATATGCCGTTGGCTTTATCTACATAAGATTGAATCGAGTTGCTGGCCTGATTTTTACTTTTTTGATCGTCGACAGGCTTCGCTTTTTGATAGGACTTAATCGTCTGTTCCAATTGGCGCACTGACCATTGATGCAATATCGTTTCTTTAAACAATTTGATCTGGAGGACAAGATGTTCAATACCAGCTAATGCCCGTGCATGGCCCATAGACAAGGTGCGAGATTTGACTGCATATTGGATATCCGGAGGCAGTTTGAGCAGTCTGATATAGTTTGAGACGGTACTGCGCTCTTTGCCCAATCGCTCAGACATTTGCTCATGAGTCAATTTGCATTCCTCTATCAATCTAGCCATAGAGATAGCTACTTCCATGGCATTCAGATTTTCGCGTTGTATGTTTTCGATCAATGCCATCTCGAGCATGCCCTGATCATCTGTAGATCGGACGAACGCAGGGATCTCTTGCAGTCCAGCCATTCTGGAGGCTCTGGTACGGCGCTCCCCGGCTATGAGTTGATACTTTTGATTGTGTATTTTACGCACTGTGATCGGCTGAATGATCCCATGCAGTTTGATGGTAGATGCGAGTTCACGTAGTGCTTCGGCATCAAATTCGTTTCTTGGTTGATATGGATTGCCTTCGATAGCTGCTAAAGGGATCATTTGTACGCTAGCCATAGCAGAGGTATTCTGGCTAGGTTTAGGAGCATTCGTTTTACCGGACTCCATATTGCCCAAGAGTGCTCTGATGCCTTTGCCTAATTCTTTTTTTTGATCCATAGTTTAAATGGGCAAGTTATACTAACAAGAGGGAGGATTGTCTTTTTAAAAATTCTTCTGCCAGGTTTAAGAAATTGATAGTGCCTTTGCCCCCGGCATCGTATAACAATACAGGCTTATGTACGCTAGGAGCTTCTCCGATCTTAGAGTTTCGATGCACGATCGTATTAAAAATATAATCTTGAGCTGTAGATCGAAGTTCATTAACCACCAGATTGGCAAGTCGCAACCTGGAGTCAAACATAGATAAGATGATCCCTTCAATCTCTAATTCCGGGTTGAGATTTTCCCGGACTATGGATATGGTCCGTTTAAGCCGACTCAGGCCTTCGAGTGCAAAGATTTCACATTGTATCGGGATCAACACACTGTGTGCAGCAGTCAATGCATTGACGGTGATCAATCCCAGTGAGGGTAGACAATCGATGATGATGTAATCGTATCGATGCGATATTTGATCCAGAATATTTTTGAGAATGTACTCTCTGCGATCTTTGTATACCAATTCAATCTCGGCACCTACCAGATCAGGATGTGATGGCAAGATATCAAGATTGGGTGTCTCCGTAGATAGGATCGCATGTATCGGATCAGCATCATTGATCATACAGTCATACAGGGATAGCTCCAGATCATCTACTGATATGCCCACTCCGGAAGCGGCATTAGCTTGAGGATCAGCATCTACGATCAAGATTTTTTTTTCCAAGATAGCGAGACTTGCTGCCAGATTGATGGCAGTGGTGGTTTTGCCTACACCACCTTTTTGATTTGCTATCGTTACGATTTTGGCCATGACTTTGGATTGGACTCAGTTTGACAAATTTACGTTTTTTTATCCAAGGTGAGTCCTTATGCCGCTAAGGCCGCACATGCTATGTCCAAAATCGCCTGAATAAATTCAGCCGCACATACCCAAACTCGGGCTCGGATGAAACCAAGCCACTACATATTATAATGTATTAGACACAAAGCGGCTGCAAAGTCATGACGCACTGTACGCCCTTTAAGCCTAATGTTTACTGTTTCTTCCCTGTAGTTTTAGCCAAAGACTCCAGCCCTTTGATTAAGGATTGGTATGCACCGGTAGAATCTTCTCTGAAAAACACATTAGGATTCTGACTGCTTTGCACCAAAAATGGTTTCAAGGAATCTTGGGTAGCATAAAATTGCACCTTTATGGCTGGTTCTATTCCATTTAAAGTCAAGCTATGAATAGGCGGGCTCTGAGGCGTAATGTCATCGACCAAATCATTGCCGCGTACACCCTGCAGTCCATTGACATAATTGGTCACTGCCAGTGTATCTTGGATCGATTGGCCATTTAATGTCCAGGCACCAACAGATTTCTGTAATTCTTGTGTTACTCCAGATACTCCAGAACTTAATGTCACACCGGTGAGTTGGTCGGTTGTAAGTTTTGTAATCGTCTTATCTCTAAAATTTGAAAAAGGAGCATTAAACACCATACTCTGAAAACCATCTATCGCATACACTGTGTTTTCACCAGCCTCTCGGATATAGGATATCATGGAGTTGGTTTGGGGATTAAACCCAAATTTGCCACTGTAGAAATCTGCTGTTTTTTTTGACCCGGCATAGACAGTAATTCTAGAGCCAGTGCTGTCACTGATTTCATATTCGTTTAATTTATCTTTCGATTGGGTCACGATCGATTTTACTTTGATAGTCGATAGTTCTTTTAGCAAACCATCCAATGACCCTGATTCTATTGCGACCGTTTTGGTTCCTTGACGGGCTGTCCAGCTTGAATTTGATTTATTAAATTCGATTTCTGTATGGGCATCGGCTTGCGGATGCAATACAATGCGACTGATCTGAGCAGTATCTACTTTGATCAATTCTGCTTTAAACGATCTATCCTTACGATTATTAAAGAGTTGGCTAAGGGCAAATAGTATAGCGAGTACTATCAATACCCACATCAGTTTTTTATTATTCATCTGTATTTGTATTGAGTTTGAGCCTTACACATATCGTTCTTGCATCCGTTGGATTCGTTTTGATTTCATCTGTTGTGATCTAAAGAATCCATACAAGATGACTAATAAGATGGGCACTAAAAAATTACCCCATTTGATGATACTGCGTTTTGATTCATCTATCTCTCGGATCGGATGGGTGGTAGCACCTTTTGTACGCAATTCCATCAAACCTGATTCATCGCTTAACCAATCTACACTATTCACCAAAAGATTGATATTGTCTGGTGACATGGCTCTACCCTCTTGAGCATTGACTGCAAAATCACCGTCACCGAAGACCACCATTTTCCAGGGTGATGCACCCGTCTTCTGTACAATGCCACCCATAGATACATTGCTTTTAGGAAAATCTCCTTGCTGCCATTGTTTGTTGATGTCAAACATAATCGGTGCTGGGAGTGTATTTGATTTTTCAGATGAATTGACCAAAGAAGTATACCGTAGCGTACTATCTGCTCTCACTTGTACACTACTGGCGAATGGGAAAATCACTTGCTCCAACCCTTTAGTGACCGGATGATCACTGAAGTTGCTGGCCATCGGCAAGTATGGAAATTTCACCGGCGTCATCATTGTAAAAAAACCTTGTTGTTGTTGCACATTGACCTGGCCACATCGCGAGTCGACTACAAAATCTCGATTGATCGTGATACCACGTTGAGCTAGCCATTCAGGTACACCGGTCAGCACGTTTTCGCCGGTTGCATTTTGAAGATTACCGTCTACCGAGTTGATGGCAAGTACCATATTACCACCTCTATCCAGATATTGATCAAGATGCTGAAGGGCCATAGGTGCCACCGTATCTTTAGGTCTGATGAATAAAATCGTTTTAAATTTTGCATCAATCGGCTGATTAGGATCGATAGGCTCTATCGTGTATAATGCTTGAAGTGCTTGGCTGACTTGAGCCAGTTCCTGCATACTAGCTGCACCAAAACCTTGGACTAATCCCAATGCAGGTTTATTGAGACTACTGATTTTTTTGATAGAAGTAGTCAGATCATATTCCATCGAAGCTCCGGGCTGTATAAACGGCAATACCTCAGACCTATCGCCCATTTTTAATACAGCACCCATATAGGCCTTCTGTTGTTTTGACTGATCTTTTTCACGCACATCGATCATGATAGGCCGTATTCCTTGCTGCACTACTTGCTGTTCAACCTCTTCTTTTTCATTGGGATTGACAAACTCGTAATTGATCTGGCCTCCACTGCGAGCTCCATATTCTACCAATAAATCTTTAAAGTCCTGACGCACTTTAGCAATATTGGCTGGCAGATTTTCAGAGAAATAAGCGCTGATCGTAATCGGATCTTCAAGTTCTTTCAATATTTTTTTGGTGGATTTACTTAACGTAAACTCCTTACTCTTCGTCAAGTCTATCCGCACAAAATATCTCCGTGATAATAGATTGACCAATAAAAGGATACCAGAAATTAAGACTATAGTTGTGAGATTTTTTTTCATGGCGGGTGACGATTAACGTTTAGAAATAAAATACTCGGCCAGGAATAAGCCGATGGCGGTGATAGATCCAAAATAAATAAGGTCTTTGCTGTCCAATACACCTCGAGATATAGAGTCATAGTGATTGGTCAGACTCAAAGTCTGAAATAACTCGCTCATCCAACCTGTAGATCCCGCAGCTAAAAAATCAAACAACAAGTGGAAAAAGATCCCGATCAATAAAGCCAATAAAAATGCTACAATCTGATTGTTTGTAATGCTACTGGCAAAAAGACCTATTGATATATATGCAGCAGCCATCAGAAATAGTCCGACATAACCCGTCAAGGTAGCTCCATGGTCCATCTTGCCCAACCAAGCGACAGTAACATAATACGGTAGTGTAAATAATAAAGCTACTCCGACTAACATCAGACAGCCCATAAACTTACCTACCACCACCTCCCGATCTGTGATGTCTTTGGTCAATAACATTTCTATGGTTCCTGTTTTTCTCTCCTCTGCTAACATTTTCATCGTCAAGGCAGGTATAAAGAAAAATAAAGTCCAACGGGCTACAGAAAAAAATACTTCGAGATCAGCTTCGCGACGCATAAAGATATCTCCGCCCTGGATCCAGGTAAAAAAACCGCTAAACCCGAGGAATGCTGCGAGCAAGATATAAGCCACTAGCGAGTCAAAAAACGACCCAAACTCTTTGCGGGCAATAACAAAAATTTTATTCATAACCAGAATATGGAATTGTTTAGGTAGATCATTAAATAGTAAAAATTTGATTTAGTTCATCGTCAGATCTCTGAAGATGTCTTCCAGTTTGGTCTCAAATGGCACAAGTTCTGAAATCACCCAGTTTTTCTGAACACACAGTTTAAAAAGGTCGCGGGTAGAGGGCATATTGGGTTTACTGACGACCTCAAATTTTTTCTTGCCTGCATCCAAAAGCGTAACTGTCTGCACCGTATGCAAAGATCGGATGGCATCGAGGATATCCTGAGAAGCTCCATCTTCAACACGCACATGATGGATCTCCTGCCCCTGAGCTTTTTGGCGCAACGTACTCGCTGTACCATCGGCTACGATTTTACCTTTATTGATGATCAGGATGCGATCACAGGTAGCCTCTACTTCCGGTAAAATATGGGTACTGAATAAAACAGTTTTTTCTCTGCCCAGGTTTTTGATTAACTCCCGGATTTCAATGATCTGATTAGGATCTAGCCCGGTGGTAGGCTCGTCCAAAATGAGGACAGCCGGATCATGGATCATAGCTTGTGCGAGGCCTACACGTTGTTTATAACCTTTAGACAGTTCGGAGATGAGTTTATGTTTTTCTACATCTAGACCACAGACTTTGATCATCTCCCGTACTCTGTCTCTGACTTTATCTTTAGGTAGACCCTGCAATGCAGCCACATATTCCAGATAGTCTATGATCGGCATTTCATAATAAAGTGGATTGCTCTCGGGTAAATACCCAATCTGTCTTTTTAAACTATGAGTTTTGACAGATTGTCCACCGATTAAGATATCACCGCCCTCGACATTAAGGTACTGAGCGATCATCTTCATGGTGGTCGTCTTGCCAGCTCCATTTGGTCCCAGGAAGCCAAGTATTTCGCCTGGTTTTACATCAAAGCTGATATTATCCACCGCTTTTTGCGGCCCGTATTGTTTACTTAAATTGCGGACTTTGATATCCATATGTGATTTTTGGTTTTAGCGCTGCAAAACTATCAAAAAACATCAAGCTATCAAATCAATTATTTATCATAATATTTTGTTAAAAAACAAAACCCCTCTACAGCGAAGTAGAAGGGTCAGCAAAAATAATTGACAAAACCAGTCCGCTTAATTATTAGGTGCTCCAGCGTCAATCCAACAAAGGATCGTATTTTTCTGTGTTGTGGTTAGTGATGAACCTTTGGGCATTGCACCAGAACTCACTGCTGATCGAATGGCCGTTTTAGCGCCATTGATTTTAGCATAAGTCAATAAATCACCAGGTCCATTGCTACTGCCACTACCATGACAAGATGATCCAGTACAGTTAGCTTGTATAATGGGATTAACATTGGCAGCAAAAGCTTTTGTGACCGTACTACAGTCCAGTGTGACAGGCGGAGGTGTTGTAGTGCCTCCATCATCTTTACTACATGCATTCAGAATACAAATTCCAGCCACGAAACATACAAACACTATTCTCTTCATATAATTACTTGTTTTGTAGCTTCAACGGATTATTCGCAGATGAAGTTGCCTGGGCAAAAGCCCTTAATAAATATTTCACACCCGAAATCGCATTTCTATCAAGTCTTGTTTAAATCCCACTTTTTCATATGCCCTGATCGCAGAGACATTGTCATGATAGACTTGCAATTTCATTTCCCGGATATTTTTACTGGTACACCAATTAGCCAATTCACTCATAATCAATTGATTGACTCCTTTGCCTCGGTACGCCGGATCGACAAACATGAACCCCAGGTAGGCATATCGATCATACTCAAAGTATGGTTTTCCGATACGGATCGTAGCGTAGCCTGATGCGATGAGGTGCCCTGCATCTTCTGCTACAATAAGTATACTGTCAGCGTCATGGAGGAGGTGATTGAGGTCATAATAGTAGATCGGATCGGGCCGCAAGGTGGGATCAAAGGGACGCTCAGCAAGAATGACACCTTGCTCAAAGGTTAATAAGGTATGGAGGTCGTCTGGAGTGGCTGGTCTGATGTGCATAAATTTCCCGCTGAGAACGCTAAGATCGCAAAGGTTTTTTTATTATGCAAAGAACAATAGGAGTATGATGGTGTTTTTTACGCTCAAGAACGCTAAGTTCGCAAAGGCCTTGATTGATGCAAAGTATGTTTGAGTCAAAAAGGTTTTTTCCCGCAGCGGGAGAAATGAAGAACGCCGAGTTCGCAAAGTTTTTTTAACCATTTGATAGCCTCACTGAATGGCAAAAAAAAACCAAGATGTAAAATACACCTTGGTTAATTAAATCGAATGATATTTTTGAAGGGTATTAACCCTGTCGAACTACCATCTTTTCTTGTACGAGCTGTTGCCACCAGATCCAAAAGATCCGCCGCCACCAAGCTGTGACTTGTCTTTAGCTATAGATACAGAGATATTTCTGTTTTCGATGCTTTGATTGTTTAGATTACGGATAGCATTGTTGCCTTCGTCATCATTAGCCATTTCTACAAAGCCAAATCCTCTAGACCTTCCGGTCTCGCGATCCATAATGACTTTAGCAGAAGTAACAGCGCCATGTTCGGCGAATAAAGACTCAAGATCAGCGTCAGCTACACCGAACGCCAGGTTAGAAACATAAATTTTCATAATACAAAAAATAAAAAAATTAAAAAATAACGAATATTAGGGTAAAAAGGCAGGACTACAGTGGGAAGTGAAACTCTTTTGGGGGAGGATACTAAACGCAGGCAGAAATGCTTGATAAACTAAAATTCACGGGGCGAAGTTACGATTTATTTAGTGAGTCGTGTGGTTTTATTGTGAATATAGTGTTATTAATGAGTGGCATTTAAAATTTAAACCAGGGATGACAGCGGCTTCCTAACGAAAACCCCGAAAGTTGCAGGACCTTTTGGAATGTTTGGGTGAATTTGGCATGGCTCTAAGCGATGTGAAGACCCAATGGCAATATTGATTTCAGCCACTAAAACGAAATGATCATTTTATTTATTTATTTTGGATATTCAAAGTATATTCGTTGTTCAAAATCCAAACAATATGTCCGTTACAATCAATAAATGGGGTCATAGCTTAGGACTAAGGTTGCCAAAAGATATTGCGGCAAAAAATGATCTAGAGGTTGGTTCTGAAGTAGAATTCATAGATTCTAAGCATGGAATAATAATTAGGAAGATTAATAGAAAATTGACTTTAGCAGAAATTGTGAAGTCTTATCCTAAAGATTATAATCCGGAGGAATTAATTCCGGATTTACCCAGTGAATCATGGTAACAAATTTTTTTATACCTGATCAGTTTGATATCATACTGATTGATCATGATCCTCAGTTGGGTAGCGAGATGTCAAAACGAAGACCTTGTTTGGTCCTGAGTAAAAGACTGCTAAATGCAACAACTAAAAGAGTTCTTGTTTGCCCGATTACATCAACAGCTCCTCAGAGTTATTTACATCTTCGTTTACCATCAAATCAAAAAAATAGTAGTGGCACCATCCTACTAGATCAGATTAAAAGCCTGGACTTTAAAAGCAGAAATGCAAAGAAAATAGACGAATTACGCGACCTTAAGCTCTACGATGATATAGTGGAGTTAATTGCATTGATTATCAAAAGATGATGATCCGCAAGATTTATTTAAATGCAATCTCAACCACTTCATCCTGAAAATCACGCAATCGCTTGACCACCGGCGATTCATATGTAGTTACCGTATATAAAATGCTCCAAATTTTCAATAACAAATTTTTGATCTTCAATGATATAAGTCACTACATCACCTATGGATATCAACCCTAGCAATTTATCATGTTGGACCACAGGCAAATGTCGAATAAATTTATCTGACATTAACCTCATGCAATCGTCAATCGAATTTTCAGGACATACGGTAATAACATTAACCGACATGACTTCTTTAATCAAGGTTTCTCGCGATGACTTTCCATTCAATATTACTTTACGAGCATAGTCGCGTTCTGTAAAGATTCCAACGAGTTTTTCGATTTCTAAGACTACCAAGGCACTTATATTTTTTTCCATCATTATCTCGAGAGCCTCATAGACAGTTTGAGTCGGCGTGGTAGAAAAGATAGCCCCACCCTTAGACTTCAAAATATGATTGACTGCACCCATATACTTTATTATTAAAAGTTAAAAAAGATTTTATGGTATCCTCTAGCTCACATTTATGTATGATAATCATCCGTCGCCCATTGAATTTTAGGCAAAAGAGCATCAAACATAAGGTTAAGGTTTAAACTATTCCTGTGTCTTGCTACGAACATTAATTTTTTTTGAACCGTGAAGGAATTAAATCAAAATACTATTTCCAGTATATAATTCCGCAAATGGAATTAATTCAGCTTTAAAAGCAAATATAATTCCCAATCGCTTAAGAGTAATTACTTTCTTAGTGTTTAAATCCAAAGATACGCATTTGCTTTTTTTATAATATGTCTCTATTTCCTCTCCGATGTATTGATCTTATGAACTGATGATTCATCGAATTAAAAACAAATACATCACAAAATGAACTTGAAAATAACAAAGTATTATCAAACTTTACTAAATTGGCATGTAAATTTTTTTATAGCTGTAGTTTGTGTCCTAAAAATTATGCGTCAATAAATCTAGGATGTTAGGCTGACCGAAAAATGGAATGTGACTTCTTTAATCATGAACAGAATGTCTGAGTTGATTAGGATCAGGAAAGGATTAAACATAAAGCTTCAGGGCGAGGCTGTAAAATCAATTGCACAATTAGATTTGCCAGAAATCTTTGCCATTCATCCCCCTGATTTTAAAGGAATAAAACCAAGGTTGTCTATAAAAGTTGGCGACGAAGTTTTGTCAGGAACTCCGTTGTTTTATGATAAGAAGAATGACAAAGTCAATATTTGTTCGCCAGTAAGTGGTCAGGTAGCTGAAATTACCTACGGTGAAAAAAGGGAAATTCTAAGTATTCAGATTCTTCCAGATAAAACCATAAAGTATGCGCTTTTACCAGGTGCAATGTCCCTTGACTCAAATAAGGAACATCTCATTGAAATACTGTTGAAGTTTGGCGCTTGGCCTTTTATCCGCCAGCGGCCTTACGGTATCGTGGCGAATCCCAATGAAAAACCAAAATCTATTTTCATTTCAGCATTTGATAGCCACCCTCTTGCGCCTGATCTCAAATTTATCCTTAAAGACAGTATAGATTATTTTCAAAACGGCATAGAAATTCTACGTAAAATATCCGAATGCAAAATACATTTGAATATCGAAGCAGATACGCCTGCCGACTCTATATTTTACAATATAAAAGGAGTTCAAATCAATAAGATTTCTGGCCCCCATCCCGCTGGTAATGTAGGAATACAGATTCATCACATAGACCCATTGAATAAGGGGGAAGTGGTCTGGTATATCAATCCACAGGATGTCCTCATCATCGGAAAATTGTTTAGTGATGGCATATATGATGCCTCCCGTGTAATTGCAGTGACAGGATCTCAAGTAGTTCATCCACAATATTATAAAACCATTATTGGTTGCTCTTTAAAAAACATTATTAATGATGCCAAAATTAAAGAAGGTACGAACAGATTCATTTCTGGCAATGTTTTAACTGGCTCTAAAATATCTCCACCCGGTTTTCTTGGGTATTACGACTCACAAATTACAATAATCCCGGAGGGTCATGAGTCAGAATTTATGGGTTGGCTATCGCCTGGGTTTAATAAATTTAGTATGTCTCGCACATTTTTTTCCTGGTTGACTCCAAATAAGAAATTTAATCTAAACTCAAACTTACATGGAGAGGAACGCCCATTTGTAATGACCGGTCAATACGAAAAAGTTTTACCGATGGATATTTATCCAGTTCAATTATTAAAGTCCATATTGATAGAAGATGTAGACATGATGGAAAAGCTCGGTATCTATGAAGTTGCAGAGGAAGATTTTGCACTTTGTGAATTTGTATGCACATCAAAAATAAAATCTCAGGATATTATCCGGCGTGGACTGGAGATGATCCAAAAGGAATTTAGTTAATTTTTTTACTATTATAATCTTAATATCCATTGAAGTCGATTAGAAAAATTCTGGACCAACTAAAACCAAACTTTGAAAAAGGTGGGAAATTCGAAAAGTTTTATCCTGCTTTTAATGCCTTTGAAACCTTTCTTTTTGTGCCCGATCATACCGCACAGGACAAAGGAGCTCAGGTCCGAGATTCAATAGACTTGAAACGTACGATGATATTGGTCGTGATTTCTTTACTTCCCTGTCTTCTTTTTGGAATGTGGAATGTTGGATATCAACATCACAGGGCATTGGGTATTTCAGAAGTATCGATCCTACAAAATTTCTTTTTTGGAGCTCAAAGAGTTTTACCTCTTATCCTTGTTTCTTATGGCTCTGGTCTTACCGTAGAATTTATTTCAGCCATACTCAGAAAGCATACTATCAATGAAGGATTTCTCGTTTCAGGCATGTTGATACCATTAGTCATGCCCATTAATGTGCCATTGTGGATGGTGGCAGTTTCAACCATTTTTGCCGTTATCATTGGTAAAGAAGTATTTGGAGGTACTGGAATGAATATATTAAATCCGGCGCTTACTGCCAGAGCGTTTTTATTTTTTGCTTATCCTACAAAAATGTCAGGCAATGAAGTCTGGATTGATAACAGTTTGCAGCCAGGCCAAACCTTAGTGGATGGATACAGTGGGGCAACCCCATTAGGCGATGCAGCGGCTGGATTTACTGACAAAATTCCCTCCTCCATGGAAGCGTTCATTGGTGCCATTCCTGGTTCAGTAGGTGAAACTTCTATGGTGGCTTGTTTGATCGGAGCAGCTATATTATTGTATACTGGTATTGGGAGTTGGAGAATAATGTTTTCTGTTTTTGCCGGAGGCTATATTATGGCGCTTGTTTTTAACCTCTTTGGACTTAATACGCTCATGCAAATCACGCCGCTGCATCATCTGGCATTAGGAGGGTTTGCTTTTGGTGCCATTTTTATGGCTACCGACCCTGTCAGTGGAGCTCAGACGAATAAAGGAAAATATATTTATGGTTTTTTGATTGGCCTATTTGCAATATTATTTAGAGTATTCAACCCCGCTTATCCTGAAGGCATGATGTTGTCGATTTTATTTATGAATGTGATGGCACCTTTAATTGATCACTTTGTGGTCAATGGAAATATTAACCGGAGATTAAAAAGGCTTAAAACTAGGACGAATGGATAAAGACAGTAATAAAGCTACGTTCCTCTTTTCTACAGGGATGGTGATCGTGATAGCCATCCTATTATCTTTAGCTGCTATTGGACTTGGCCCTTATCAGGCAAAAAATATTAGGATTGAAAAAATGCAGAACATTTTGAGTGCAGTAGCTATTCGTACCACACCTAAAAATGCAGAAGATATTTTTTTAAAATTTATAACCGAGCAAGTAGTCTTAGATAAAAAAGGCGATATCGTCACATCTAATATTGCAGCTTTTGATATTGATTTAAAGAAGGAACTGGACAAAGCTAAAACCGGCGATGGCGACAAAGAACTATTTCCATTATTTGTATGTAATAATGAAGGAAAATCGTTTTATGTCATACCATTAAGAGGAAAAGGCCTTTGGGGTCCTATTTGGGGTTATATCGCATTGGAAGGAGATATGAATACGGTCTATGGAGTAAGCTTTGGCCACAAAAGCGAAACTCCCGGTTTGGGCGCTGAAATAGAAATGACTCAATTTCTCGAGCAATTTGTGGGTAAAAAAATATTTGATGAGTCTGGCCATTTTGTTTCAGTAAAAGTTCTAAAAGGAGGCGGTGCTCCAAATAATCTCCATGGCGTCGATGCCGTATCCGGTGCAACTGTCACAAGCAATGGTGTGTCAGAAATGCTAAAGCGGACGCTCAACAATTATATACCCTATTTTAAAAAAACCAAATGATATCATCCAGATTTAGAACAATGAATTTATAAATACTTATATGAGTACAGACACCATCAAAGCACCAACAAAAGCTAAAGAACCGGCAGCGCCATTATTCTCCGCCAAGAATAAAAGGTTATTGTTTGATCCACTTAATGATAACAACCCTATTACTGTCCAAGTATTAGGCATCTGTTCTGCCTTGGCTGTAACGGTAAAAATGAAGCCTTCTATTGTCATGGCTATTGCCGTTCTGGTAGTGACTGCATTTTCAAACCTCATCATTTCATGTATAAGAAATATTATACCTACTCGAATCCGGATCATTGTTCAGTTAACGATCGTAGCGGCTATGGTTATTTTAGTTGACCAGTTTCTGAAAGCATTTGTTTTCGATGTGAGTAAACAATTATCTGTTTTTGTAGGATTGATTATTACTAATTGTATAGTAATGGGTCGGTTGGAAGCCTATGCAATGGCTAATAAACCTTGGCCTTCTTTTTTAGATGGTATCGGGAATGGCTTAGGTTATGGTCTGATCTTAGTAATAGTATCGACGATCAGGGAACTGCTCGGTTCTGGTGAATTAATGGGATTCAGGATTATTCCGGAATCGATTTATAAAATGGGATATTTCAATAATAGCCTCATCATCATGCCTCCGATGGCACTTATCATCGTAGGACTCATAATCTGGGTGCAACGAAGTCGTAACCCAAAATTAATAGAACCAAGATAAATCAACTTAATATGGAATCCGTAAATATTTTCATCAAAGCTGTTTTTATAGAGAATATGATCTTTGCTTATTTTCTAGGGATGTGTTCATATCTTGCTATATCAAAGACTGTAAAAAGTGCGGTTGGCCTTGGAATCGCTGTAATATTTGTACTTTCTGTGTCCGTCCCAGTGTGTTATTTGCTTGAGAATTATGTGTTGAAAGCCGGTGCATTAAAGTGGTTATCATTAGGTTTTGCATCAGTGGATCTTAGTTTTTTAAGTTTTATCATGTATATCGCTACGATAGCATCTATTACGCAGTTAGTTGAAATGGCGGTTGAAAAATACGCTCCCTCATTATATGAGACCTTAGGTATATTCTTACCCTTAATTGCGGTAAACTGTTCTATTTTAGGTGGGGCATTATTTATGCAGGAAAGGGAATACGCTACCCTCGGTGAAGCGACTGTTTTTGGATTTGGATCCGGTGTTGGATGGTTCTTGGCGATCGTGGCTTTATCTGCCATTCGTGAAAAATTAAGATACTCCAATATCCCTCCCCCACTACGAGGCTTAGGGATTACATTTATCCTTACCGGATTGATGGCTATTGCATTTATGAGTTTTATGGGTATTACATTGTAAGCATTAAACATATCAGGATGATAGGGTTGACTATTGAAATTACGACAATGATCTCCAGTATAGTTGTTTTTTTATCATTCAACTTAATGCTGGTACTTATCATTTTGTATGCAAAATCTAAACTCACAACTTCAGGACTCGTACGAATAACGATCAATGGTATAGAACAGATTGAGGCAGAATCCGGTAGCACTTTACTGACAACATTATCGAACAAAAAAATATTTTTACCTTCTGCTTGCGGCGGGGGAGGTACCTGTGCTTTATGCCGATGTCAGGTACTATCCGGTGGTGGTGAGATTTTAACAACGGAAGTGCCTTATTTTACCAGGAAACAGCAACAATCACACTGGCGGCTTGGATGCCAGGTGAAAGTGAAACAGAATATGGATATTATTATTCCTAAAGAAGTTTTAGGTATAAAAAAATGGGAATGTGAAGTGGTATCCAATAAAAATGTAGCTACTTATATTAAAGAATTGGTCGTTAAATTGCCGGAAGGAGAATTTCTGGACTTTGAATCGGGTTGTTATATTCAATTAGATGTTCCAACTTGTGAAATTAATTTTAAAGACGATTTATATCAAATAGATCCTAAATTTCATGCTGACTATGATAAATATAAAATATGGGATTTGAAAATGAAGAATCCAGAGCCCATTTTTCGGGCTTATTCCATGGCTAATCATCCGGCAGAAGGCAATATCATTATACTCAACATTAGATTGGCCACCCCTCCTTTCGATGGAAAGACTGGTAAATTTAAAAACATAAACCCCGGTATCTGTTCATCTTATGTCTTTTCTCTGAAACTTGGTGATAAAGTAGTCATCGCAGGACCATTTGGTGATTTCCATATCAAGCCTACTCAAAAAGAAATGATCTATATCGGTGGCGGGGCAGGTATGGCACCCTTACGATCACATTTATTTCATTTATTTCATACCTTGAAAGAAAAAAATCGGAAGGTATCTTATTGGTACGGAGGAAGATCGTCTAGGGAAGTTTTCTACACTGAAGAATTCAGAAATATTGAAAAAGAGTTTCCCAATTTTCAATATAATATAGCTTTATCTGAGCCGTTACCCGAGGACCAATGGACAGGTTATACTGGCTTTATTCACAATGTCTTATTTCAAAATTATCTCAGTCAACATATAGAACCGGAAGAAGTCGAATATTATCTATGCGGGCCTCCGCTCATGAATGCTGCTGTCTTTAAAATGCTTGATTCACTTGGCGTTTCACCAGAGCAAATTGCTTTTGATGATTTTGGGGGATAATCTTCGCAAATGAAAGTTTTCACTTTTGTATTGATTGTCGGTATCCTTTTTTCAGTTTGCAAATCTGAGAATAAAAATTTAATGCAAGTGGAAGGGAATGCCCAAGGTACTACGTATCATATTTCCTATTTCTCCACTGAAAAAATTGATTATAAAGCAGATTTTGATTCCATCTTGAAAAAGATTGATACCTCAATGTCCACGTATCTACCTATCTCGTACATATCGAGGATAAATAAAAATGATAGCACTGTTCAGGTGGATCAGTATTTTGTAGATGTATTCAATAAATCGGTTGAAGTTTCTGAAAAAACCGATGGGCTTTTTGATGTGACCATCGGTCCTCTGGTAAATGCCTGGGGCTTTGGATATGCAATAAATGATACTACTGACTTGAGATTGATTGATAGCCTGCGACATTTTGTAGGGTACCACAAGGTGCAGCTGGAAGGCAATAAGATCATAAAATTAAAACCAGGGATCCAATTGGATTTTAATGCCATAGCCCAAGGATATAGCGTAGATGTTTTAGCAGCATATCTTGAACATAAGGGGATAAAAAATTATCTAGTAGAACTGGGGGGTGAATTACGAGCATCCGGAAAAAAGAAAAATGAAAACTGGAAAGTAGGTATTGATCAACCCATCGAAAACTCACCCGATCAACGAAAATTAGCGGCTATAATAAATTTAAGGGATAAAGCTTTAGCTACTTCTGGCAACTATAGAAAGTTTTATGAAGTAGATGGGCAAAAGTATTCTCATATTATAGATCCAAGGACAGGATATCCCGCAAAACAAAATCTATTGAGTTCATCCGTACTGGCCAAGGACGCTATCACTGCGGATGCTTATGCTACAGCTTTTATGGTCATGGGATTGGAAAAATCAAAACAATTTTTATCTGAGCATAAAGATCTTAGCTTAGAAGTCTATTTTATCTACGATGATCAGGGGAATTGGAAAACATATGCTTCGGAAAGTTTAAAAAAATGGATCAAAGCAGTGCCGGAAGACCACCAATAACCCATAGAATGGTGCTTCAAAATAAGTTTATAGGCATCAATTTAGGATTTGCATTTTTCCGCAGGCTTAGCTCCACAGATGCTGCAGGCCCCACCATCATTTTGAAATAAGGGATTACTGCTACTGCAAGTGCCTGCAAATTTTCCATCTTTTTTCACTAATATTTTTATGGCAATGCCTGCAAAAGCCAATGCTAGTAATACGATGGCGAGTAATATAATTTCCACCATTCAATGTACTGGTTTTTATAAACATATAAAAGCTATGAACACTGAGAAAAAGATATATTGACTAGGGTGACTAAATAGATTTGATCATATTGATCCAACTTTGATGTAGAATTTGCTAATTTATGCATTAATATATACATTTAGGTGCAAAATATAGCTTATGCAACGGATAAAACTCGGCAAACCATATGATGACTTCATCCAAAGTCAGATCGATACCGGATACTTTGGTACTGCTACAGAAGTGATCCGAGATTCCCTCCGGGCTAAGATGGCAGAGGCAGAGAATAATCGCATAGCACATATCCGGGCATTACTTGATGAAGGAATAGAAAGTGCTCGCAATCGCCCTTTAATAGAAGTGACAAAGGAGTCTCTCGATAAAATCTTTTCAAAAGCGAAAAAAATGGCCAAGGTTAAGTATAAAGTGCCAGCTTATCTCAAGCCATGAAAGTAGTTCTAGCCGAAGTTGCAGAAAACGATATTGCCGGTATGCTCGTATATCTCATTCAAAAATATGGGTCGACGCAAATGAATAACCACGTTAATCACCTTAACGAAGCTCTTCATTTTTTATCAACAGTCCCGGACGCAGGATATATCAGAAGGGATGTTGGTCATGGTCGATTGGCATATCCAGTGGGCGAACATCTATTGATTTACGAGATCCATGACAAGGCATCTATTATTGTGATGAGGGTACTGCATTCTAGAATGGATTTTAGTGGTAAGAAGTAACTAAAATATTTTTGAATGTTGGTTTTTTTGTCTAGTTTACAACAATGTCTTTCATAACATGTGTAGCTTTTAACTAGGTTGTAAACTTCCTATCGAACACACCACTCCCTGCTTAGAATTTCAAAAGTAATGGTCCCATTTTCATGACTTGATTTAGTCTATATAAGGTATTGAAACCGAGATTGAACTCGTGTAGATATATTTCTTTATATTTTATTTCCCCCTACCCTACGCACTACAAGCTTCACAATCCGGATTATCAATACTACAAGCTTGCACTCCTACTGCCATAATCGGCTCTGACATCATAGCATCGACTGTCTCCTTAGGCGCTATCGACGGCAGCCCCATAGGCCGAGAGGCAACTACCGGCATATCAAGTGGTGCCAGATCACTCACCGTCATCTTTTGATCGGGCTCTTTGGTCACGTACTTTTTTTGATATTCTTCGCTGAGGGTGAATTTGATCGGATCTACAGCTGACTTGCTACGCAAGTAATACATCCCGGTCTTGAGCCCTTTGCTCCAACCATAGAAATGCATGGAAGATAGCTTGGCGAAGTTGGCGTTTTCTACAAAAAGATTGAGACTCTGGCTCTGGCAGATAAAGGCACCTCGATCTGCAGACATATCGATAAGGACTTTCTGGCTGAGCTCCCAAGCCGTCTTGTACAACTCCCGTATTGGTGCCGGGATTTGCATGATATGTTGGATAGACCCATTGGATGCAATGATTTGCTCCCGGATCTCTTTAGTCCATAAGCCAAGGTTGACCAGATCATTGAGCAAGTGTTTATTGACGACCACATACTCTCCTGACAGGGTGCGGCGAGTGTAGATATTAGAAGTATAAGGCTCGAAGCACTCATTATTGCCCAGGATCTGGGAGGTAGAGGCTGTTGGCATCGGCGCCAACAATAAACTATTGCGGAGCCCGTGTTTTTTAATTTGTTTTTTAAGATCTGCCCAGTTCCATCGATCGGAGGGTGTGACATTCCACATGTCATACTGCAAAATGCCTTCGCTGGTCGGTGAGCCTTTGAAGGTCTCGTAGGCCCCATGTATTTCGGCTTGAGCACATGACTCTAGCAAAGCCCCATAGTAGATGGTCTCAAAGATTTCTTTATTTAAGAGACGAGCTTCAGGGCTGTCAAAACTATAACCCATGAGGATAAACGCGTCGGCCAGACCTTGCACGCCGATACCGATCGGGCGATGTCTCATATTGCTATTGCGAGCCTCCGGGATGGGATAATAATTGATATCGATGATGCGGTTGAGATTGCGCGTGATCACTCGAGTGATCTCCATCAATTTTTGATGATTAAATTCTTTTTTTGCCGTCACGTATTTCGGCAAAGACAAGGACGCAAGATTACATACAGCTACTTCATCTGCGGAGGTATACTCCATGATCTCGGTGCACAGATTGCTGGATCGAATAGTACCTAGATTTTTTTGATTTGATTTAAGATTGGCGGCGTCTTTGTATAAGATATAAGGAGTGCCGGTCTCGACCTGAGACTCGAGGATGGCAAACCAAAGGTCTTGTGCTTTGATGGTCTTACGGGCCTTGCCGGCATTTTCGAATTGTGTATAGAGTTTTTCAAAATCTTTGCCATAGACATCGTAAAGTCCTGGACATTCGTTGGGGCAGAATAAGGACCAGGTGCTATCGGCCTTTACACGTTCCATAAATAGATCAGAGATCCACATGGCGAAAAACAAATCGCGGGCACGTACTTCTTCCTTCCCATTATTTTTCTTTAAGTCAAGGAATTCGAAGATATCAGCATGCCAAGGCTCCAGATAGATGGCAAAAGCACCTTTGCGCTTGCCTCCACCTTGATCCACATATCGTGCGGTGTCATTAAATACCCGGAGCATAGGTATGATCCCATTGCTCGTGCCACCCGTGCCTTTGATGTAACTGCCCTGAGCGCGGATATTGTGAATGCTCAGGCCGACTCCACCGGCAGATTGAGAGATTTTAGCACAGCGAGATAAGGTCTCGAAGATGCCCGAGATGCTGTCATCGGTCATACTCAGCAAAAAGCAGGAAGACAACTGGGGCTTAGGCGTACCGGCATTAAACATAGTGGGGGTAGCGTGAATAAACCATTTTTCAGACATCAGTTCATAGGTCTCTATGGCTGATTTGATGTCTGTACCATGGATACCCACGGCTGCACGCATAAGCATGTGTTGCGGTCGCTCGACCACTTGGCCATCCATCCGCAATAAATACGATCTATCCAGCGTCTTGAAACCGAAATAATCGAAATTGTAATCGCGATCGAAGATGATAGCAGAATCCAATTCATCAGCATATTGGAGCACGATGTCGTGGGTCTCCTGGCTGATGAGGCCTGCAGGTTGTTGTGTCTTGGGGTCTATATAGGTGTAGAGATCGTGGATCGTCTCTGAAAATGATTTTTTGGTCTCTTTGTGCAGGTTAGATACTGCGATACGCGCAGCTAGTAGGGCATAATCAGGGTGAACAGTAGCTAGAGAGGCTGCTGTCTCGGCAGCGAGGACATCTAGATCGGTGGTTTTTACACCATCGTAAAGACCGATGATGACGCGTTTGGCGATTTCGATAGGCTCTACGTAGGTGGCATTAAGACCGTAACACAGCTTTTTTATTCTTGCTGTGATTTTATCAAACGACACCTCCTCCTGCTTACCGCTGCGTTTTAAGACCTTCATAGTAGTAGTTTTCTTTATATTTTGGACAATATTGCTTTCTTATTTTTTCAAAAATTTTGTAGTGATCAAAATCTTAGTCTTCTATCTGTAGTTTGTAGTTTTAATTTAAAATTCAGCATTGATGCTGAATACCTGCGTATCCCGGGTCGTACCTATCCCGGATTTTTTATACTCCCCTACTCTTTTCTCAAAGAAATTGGTCTTTCCAGTCAATGAAATCATCTCCATAAAAGGAAATGGATTTTCGACATGATAGATCTTGACATTGCCTAATGCGATCAATAACCGATCGGCCACAAATTCAATGTATTGACACATCAATTCGGCATTCATACCTATCAGACGCACTGGCAGGGCATCTGTGACAAACTCTTTTTCTATCGTCACTGCATCTCTGATGATGGCTTCGATCTGCTCATTGGGGAGCTTGTTTTGCAAGTGTTTATTGTATAGCAGACAGGCAAAATCACAATGCTGGCCTTCATCTCTGGAGATCAATTCGTTTGAAAAAGTCAGCCCTGGCATTAGGCCTCGTTTTTTTAGCCAAAATATAGAACAAAAGGAGCCACTAAAAAAGATACCCTCTACTGCTGCAAACGCCACTAATTGCTCATGGAAAGACCCATTGTCTATCCAGCGAAGTGCCCAATCGGCTTTTTTACGCACACAAGGCATGTGGTCTATAGCGTGAAAGAGGTAATCTTTCTCTACAGGGTCTTTAATAAAGGTATCGATCAACATCGAATATGTCTCGCTATGGATGTTTTCGATCATAATCTGGTAGCCATAGAAAAATTTGGCTTCAGGGTATTGTACACTGCGGAGCATGTTTTCAGCGAGGTTTTCGTTGACGATACCATCACTGGCAGCAAAAAAAGCCAACACGTGTTTAATAAAATGCCGTTCATCATCATTGAGCTTGTCAGTCCAATCGGTAATGTCCTGATGGAGATCGATCTCTTCAGTCACCCAAAAGCCCGCTACAGCGTCTTTATAAAACTTCCAGATATCATTATGCTGTAAAGGGAAGATTACAAAGCGGTTTGGGTTTTCTACCATAAGTGGTTCGACACGTTGCTCCATACTGTTGATGTCAGTTTATTAAAAATCGTGATAAATGATTGGTTTCTATGAAAGGCGGATGGACGCTTCGGGGATGATGTCGATGTGTCTCAACTGCGGATCAAAAATAAGTGACTTATGTTGTTAATCATAACTTAATATAGGATTTTTTTATATAAGTTATTTTTATATTTTTTGTTCGATTCGGCTAGGTTCTTGATTATTTTTTGTATGACCTTCTTTAAGACACATTAAAAAAATTCATCAAGTATGACGCTAAATAAATGAAACCTTTCTTTAATATGTTTTAAACTTACCAACAGCCTGTTGGTAAGTAACGCAATATATTGATAGTCAATATAATAATTAAAAAATAATTGTTGACAACTATCTAAAAATTGAATAAAAATTGACTCACAATCAAAAAAGTGCGACTGGAAAAACCACAAAATGGGCTAAAACATTTGTTTCCTTCTGAAAAACCAAATCAGAAAAACGATCAACAAACCCGAAACAAACAAAATATAGAAAAAAGCCATCGGTTTATTAGCCAAAGGAAGGCTTACATTCATACCAAAAAAGCTTGCTACCAGAGTTGGTACCATCAATATAATGGTCACTACAGTCAACCTTTGGATGAACTTATTGAGGTTATTGGACACGATACTTGCATAAGCCTCCATAGTACCGGACAGAATATTGGTATGGCGATTGGCCATATCCAATGCCTGATTGTTATCGATCAAAATATCTTCAAAAAGGTCGGCTTTATCTTCATCTTGAGAAATCTGCAAAAAGTCAGTGCGTTTCATTTTAAGTTTGACCAGGTCATTTGCGCTGAGTGAGTTCACAAAATAAACCAAACTCTTTTCTATACGCAAGAGTTGTTTTAATTCGGCGTTTCGGCTCGAGTCATAGAGTTCTTGTTCGATCAGATTGCGTTTGAGATTGAGTCTTTTGAGACTATCCAGGTAGGACCACACATTTTGATCCAGAATGTGGAGGACAAAGGAACGGATGTCAGCAGGATCTGCATTTTTAACTTTGCCATCGATAAATTTCTTCAAGATGGTATTTTCATGAGAAGATATGGTGATGATCATGTCAGGAGTGATCAACAGACCAATAGGTACCGTAATATAGATAGGTTGATTTTCTTCTTCCTCGGGATTGAGTATGGGCGTCTGTATAAGGATAAACTTGAGATTTTCGTCCCATCGTTCATAGCGTGAGCGTTCATCGGGATCTAGTGAATCGGTAAGATAATCTATTGGAATTTCCTTGGATGCGCCAAAAGACTCGAGCTCAGATTGCTCAAATGGCGGATGAATGTTGATCCAGCAGCCGCTCTGGGCTTGCTGCAATTGCCTTAAGTGGCCATCTACTCTTGCATAAAACTGGATCATAACTACTGCCCGAACCGTCCATTAAAATAATAATTGTTTATCGACGCAAAAATAGTCAATTAATTTAACCCTTGGTAATTGATTAGAAATCAAATGCCACGTTCAACCAGTGATACATACCGTTTGATTGCGATCAAGTTAACCAATACGACACGACTAAGACCATTTGCGATGATGACTTGGCAGGAATAATCTATAGACTTGGACAAATTAATACTCCTAAGCCCCTAAAACCCCCATTTGGTAGATAGACTATACTCTTTATTCGAAAATAGAGTTATAATCTGAGGCTAATGCCTAATTTTGTTAAAAAGTAACCCACCAATATGAATTTTTTTAAAATATTTCTCGGCTCATGCCTAGGTAGCATCGTAGGATTAGGTCTATTGATGATCATCGGATTTGCGATACTGGCTGGTGTAGCAAATATGTCTGCCAATGATGAAAAGCGGCCATTGGATAAAACCAGTTTTCTGGAAATCCGATCAGATAAAATCTATCCCGATAAAACGGATAATATTGAAAGCTCCTCTTTTTCATTTAAGCCTACAAAACAAATAGGGCTTCATGATCTTGTAGCATCAATAAACCATGCTAAAAATGACCCAAAGATCAAAGGCATCTTATACCGATCGATGTATTCCAATCTCGGTGCAGCGAGCTCACAAGTCTTGCACCAAGCGTTGCTCGACTTTAAAAAATCCGGCAAGGTGATTTATGCGTATGCAGATGTGTATAGCGAAGGAGCATACTACATTGCATCGGTCGCAGATAAAGTCATATTAAATCCCAATGGCTCAATAGATTTTAGAGGATTTGGGGCTATGATCCCATTCTTTAAAGAAGTGCTCGACAAGGTTGGAATCAAATTTGACATTTATTATGCAGGTCAATTTAAAAGCGCAACAGAGCCTTTCAGACTGGATAAAATGAGTGATCAAAACCGGACTCAGACCAGAGAATACCTGGAGGATCTGTACAACATACATCTGGAAGAGATAGCGCTAGCCAGAAAGGTCAGTGTAGCCCAATTGCGAAAGATCACCAATGAATACCTCATCAAATCAGCAGAGGATGCAGTACAATACAATCTGGTCGACAGCCTCGGCTATGTGGATGATTTACATCGTATGCTCCATGGTCAACTCGGCACCAAACCAAGTGAGAAATTAAATATCGTGTCTATACATCGATATTTTGAGAGTCCGGGCATCAAACCCATCGTAACCGGGACGACAGATAAAATAGCTGTGGTCTATGCCGAAGGCGATATCGTAGATGGTGAAGGATCATATGGTCAAGTAGGTTCTACCAAATATACCCGGCTGCTGCGAAAAATACGATTTGATGAAAAAATCAAGGCCGTCGTATTACGTGTAAATAGTCCCGGTGGTAGCGCGCTAGCATCAGATAACATTTTGCACGAAATAGACCTTATTAAAAAAGCCGGCAAACCCGTAGTGGTATCCATGGGCGACTACGCTGCATCTGGAGGATATTACATTGCATGTCACGCAGATAGCATTTTTGCACAATCCAACACGATCACAGGCTCTATTGGAGTGTTTTTTATGATACCCAATGTCAGCAAATTAATGGATGAAAAAATCGGGGTCAATTTTGACACGGTCAATACCGGCCGATATTCTACATCTTTTACACCACTACTGCCCTGGTCTTCAGCTGAAGGTATCATAGCACAACAGCAGACGGATATGATCTATGATAAATTTTTAAACGTAGTAGCACAAGGTCGCCACAAAACTAAAGCGCAGATACATGAAATTGCACAAGGCAGAGTGTGGTCTGGAGATAGAGGTGTAGCTAATGGATTGGTAGATAATATCGGGGAACTAGATGACGCTATAGCATGTGCAGCGCGATTAGCCCGCGTAGATACTTATAAAACTTCTGAATATCCAATATTGAAAGAGCCAATTCTTAAGATGATCGAGGAGTGGACTAATATGGATGAATCGAAAGAAGAGCAGATGATGAAAAAGTATTTTAAAAGTTGGTTTCCTGCAGTCTCTTATCTCAAAAATCTGGATCAACAATACTACAAGCCAATGATGCGGCTACCTTTTATGGCCAAAGTCTATTAAAATTATGTTAAGGCACAACCTACTTAGTATACGTTTCGTTTTAGTTATAGAACACACAACAAAAGCATTAGGATATGCTTAAGGAAACTTTAAGTTTTCTTTTTATTCATAACACGAACAATATCCCAATTCATTTTGTTTTTTTGCTGTCTAATCTATTTAACTAAAACTAATTTATTTTTAATTATGAAAATTTTCAACTCTCTTTTCCTAGCTTTTGCACTTTTTACCGTAGCTATGTCTGCTGGTAATGCCCCTAAGCCAGTCGCATTCAAAATAAATCCAGCTGATAGCAAAATCGAATGGTTTGCTTCAAAGGTGACTGGTAAACACAATGGTAGTGTCAATGTAAAAAGTGGTACATTAGAATTTGATGGCACTAAACTGACTGCTGGAAAATTTGAAATGGACATGACTTCTATCGTGGTATCAGATCTAAAAGGCGAATGGGGTACTAAACTTTTAGGCCATTTAAAAAGTGATGATTTTTTTAGTGTTGAAAAATTCAATTCCTCTACCTTGACTATAAAAAAAGCAGAATTGATATCTGCAGGCACATACAAGGTAAGCGCAGAACTTACGATCAAAGGGATCTCAAAAGATATCATGTTTGATGCAGTTGTCAACCAAGAAGCTGGTACTGCTACAGCAGATATTAAATTGGATCGTACAGATTTTGATATCAAATACAATAGTGGTAAGTTTTTCCCAAATATCGGTGACAAAGCTATTCATGACGAATTTAACCTGAAAGTAAGCTTGGCTTTTGGCAAGGCTATGTAAGATATTGTTTACTTTTTCATATGACTTTAGAAGCCACTTCAAGCGAGAAGTGGCTTTTTTAATTTAACTTCGTATAACAACTTCTAGTACAAAATAGGAGACCGATTCAATCACAGACTAAAAAGTAACTGACCAGAAGTTTACCTTCATAAATATCATAACTATGAATGCTCTACAAGACAAAGTAATTTACATCACCGGCGGTACCAAGGGCATAGGCTTAGGTATAGCTCAATCTGCAATAAAAGCTGGGATGCGAGTTGCTGTGAGTGCGCGACATACAAATGATTTGCATGTCAGTCAATTTCCTTCCGCTCAGTTTATGCTTATAAAATCAAATGTCAGAAAATCAGAGGATGAAAAAAATGTTATAAAAAAAATACTCCAAACGTGGGGCCAGCTGGATGTGCTGGTGGCCAATGCAGGTGTGGGCCATTTGGTACCAATCGATCAAATGACCTCTCAACAATGGCATGATACGATAGATACCAACCTGACTGGAGTATTCAACAGTGTACAAGCTGCTATACCGGCTTTAAAACAAAGCAAAGGTTATATCATCACCATCGCTAGTCTGGCAGGGACTAATTTTTTTGCAAATGGTAGTGCCTATAATGCCAGTAAATTTGGATTAGTCGGGTTTTCCCAAGCTATCATGATAGACCTGCGGCCATATCATATCAAGGTGACTACGATCATGCCTGGATCTGTCGCAACCCACTTTAATGATCATGTGCCTGATGAAAAGGATCATTGGAAGATACAACCTGAGGATATCGGTCAACTGGTCATCGATCTTTTGGAGATGAACCCACGGACACTACCGAGTAAAATCGAAGTGAGACCGGCGCAGACATCTTAATATGGACTGCTAAAGTGAAATTGTTTACTTAAAAAATGCGGAATGCATTTGTAAGTCTTTTCCGAGTAAACAATAGGTATTACGAAAGCAAATCCAATCAGCACAGCTCGCATATCAAGATTGTTATATAAATGAAATGGTAGGGAGCTTACCTCTCTCACTCATACCCGTAGTTCGGTGAGGTCGTCTATACTTTTCCCGGCAGCCAATAAATCATGGAGCGATCCAGCAACTTGAATAAAAGGCTCAACTAATTCTTCATTCATGCGCTTAGAAAATTTATAGTAGATTACTTTGGTACCAATGCACTCTATACACCACTCTTGCTCATAATTAAGAAAACCCAGAAATGCATCAGAAAACAAGGATCGGATCTGCTGCTCATCTGCACCTTTGACTAGATAAAGTTTATTAAACTCAGGGTATGCTGCAAATTCAATGTCTTGCATGCCAAACCATTTTCCTATCTGATGAAATATGTGTTGAGGTTTTAGTCTAAACGGAGGTAATGGCTGTTTCAGTGATACCGAATACACATGTTGAGTATAGGTGCTAGTCGTCTTGCCCGTAGACACAGTGTATGAATATTCAAATATAGATAAAGGCTCTTGATGCGCTGTCCAACCCTGCAGCAAATATTTTATTTTTTTAGAGCCCCCTTGCGAAAATAAATTGAAGCCTTTATGTGATGCCAGCGCGGCCTTATCTGTATCTTTTTCGGCAAACTCGAGGTTTAATCGGTCAGCTATAGCCTGATATCCCGGGGTGCGATCTGATAACCAATTCCAAGCCATAAATCAAATATTATAAGAGTCCTAATAATACCGCAAGCCCCATCAATACAATGCAGCAAGCTGTAATCCGTTTGATCAAAAGAATGTTTATTTTTTTTAAATATTGATTTCCAACCCATGCCCCTGAGATGGCTGCTACTACAGCTATGATAATTAAATAATAAGCCTCAGGTACTTTGCCATTGAGGATATCTGGGACATATACCGCTATGCGAGTCACATCGACCAAGCAAGCAATGGCGACTCCCGTACCTATAAACACTTCTTTGCTCAACGGATAACGAATCAAAAACGCACTGCGCAAAGCGCCTTGATGACCGGATAATCCGCCGAAAAAACCCGATAATAATCCACCAATTGTCATTGATCCATTACCCCACGGCTTTTTGCCAAAATCGACAAATTCCAGTATGCCAAAAAATATGATCAATAAGCCGATTAGTACATTGACCACTGTGATCGAAGTGGACCATGTCCCGATGTGGATCGGATATGAGATGCTTATTCTATTTAAAAATGCCAAGCTAAAAGCACCAATCAAAGCTCCAAGTATCGCAGCAACACCAAATCGCATCAAAATGACGATATCGATATGGTTTTTGACTAACAGCAGTTTGAACAAATTATTTATAAAATGAACGATAGCCGTCATCAGTATAGCTTGCTCTATCGGAAAGCTCATGGCGAATACCGGCAACAGTAAAGTGCCCAAGCCAAATCCGGAGTAAAAGGTAAGTAACGAAGCTCCGAAACTGACTAGTATAATCAACAGGATTTGGAGCGGCAGATTATCGAGCAATAACACAATCATCAGAATGGTTTTGGATCATTTGCAAGATCTTTTTTGAGCTCGCGTCTAAAGTCCTTTTTCGGCCTGATAATAAATCGAAGGGCTTGATCATAGGACAAGTAATTGGATACCCAATTGATAAACACAAAGATCTTATTGCGCACACCGAGCAATTGAAACAAGTGTACAAATAACCAAATCAGCCAAGCAAAAAAACCATGAAAAGAAATCCAACCAAATTCTGCCACGGCTTTATTTCGTCCGATGGTGGCCAATGTGCCCAGATTGCGATATTTGAACGCTTGCCACCGATAATCGGATAGATGCATTCGTTTAAAATTATAAGCAAGATTTTTAGCTTGCTGGATGGCCACTTGGGCTACCTGAGGATGGCCTTGAGGCAACGATTCAGATTCCATGGCGGCAAGGTCACCTATGACAAATATATTTTTATGAGATTCCACTTGATTAAAAGCATTTACTTTGACTCGCTGCCCTCTGGTCAGCGTGGATTCTGGTAAGCCCGGTATGATAGCACCAGTGAGTCCAGCGGTCCAGATGACATTTTTGCTCATAATCTTGGACCCATCCTGCAGGTAGACAAAATCTTCATCTACATTTGCTACACGATTGTTTTTCATTACCAATACACCCATTTTCTTCAGATATCGCTCTGCTGCCATAGAAGAACTTTTGGACATCGTGGCTAGAATGGTACTGTTAGCTTCAATAAGATAGATATCTACTTCTTTAGGATTGAGTTCATTGTAATCCTTTGGTAGAATATATCGTTTCATCTCAGCCAAAGATCCTGCAAGCTCTACACCCGAGGGTCCGCCGCCTATAATGACGATATCTACATAACCTTGTTTTTTATCATAATCAGATTCGACCAATGCTGATTCATAATGATCTAGTATGGTATTGCGTACGAGCAGTGATTCAGAAAGAGATTTTAAGGTAAGGGCAATCTGTTCAATGTTTTTATTGCCAAAAAAATTAGTCTTTGCGCCGGTCGCTATTACCAGATAGTCATATTGTAATGACCCGATCTCAGTATGTAGCGTATTATGGTCCAAGTCTACGTGGCTCACTTCCCCTATTCTGATAAACACTTTACTATCTGACCTAAGGATTCGACGCAACGGAAAAGAAATCGTGCTTGGCTCTAGCCCTGCCATTGCTACTTGATAGAATAATGGTTGAAACTGGTGGTAATTGTTTTTGTCGATCAAGACCACTTGAAATTTGCTTTTGGAGAGCTTACGCGCAAGCATAAGGCCTGCAAAACCTGCCCCTACGATGACAATTCTTGGAAGATCACTTTGAGGTATATTCAAATTGCTTGGTGATTTAATTTTGTGAAATTAAGCGAAAATGAGGCCATCCATTTTAAATAATGCACTTCTCTATTGCACAGTGACTTTCCCTCCTTTTATTCTGGCCTTCACCCTGAGATCGTACATTTCTTCACACAAGATGGCCGGTAGATGATAGGACCCAGTATAAGTAGCTCTGGCCCGTGTGGTGAATGTCTTAGTAGTTCCTGGAAGCAAGGTAAAGAAGGTCAGCACACGGTCATCCCGGATATCCTGATATTGATATTGGCGGCCTGACTGTACTTCTTCTCCTAACATTCGCTCATTGATAATCTCCCAACCAGCGGGTAGGATATGATTTAAAGCAAGGTTTTGATAAGATTTGAACGCAATCCCGGTATGTTTTATGGTAATGGAAATGCTTATTTGATCGCCTTTGTTGAGGGCCGCCGGATCTATGACTTGGCCAAGTGCATTGTTATATCTGACATCTAGTTTGAGATTATTGGATTCATCCCCAGTCAAATCTTGTACTGGCTGACCTTGTATCGAGGTTAGTACATAGATCGGTGCAGCAGATGGATTTTCTATAGTCACAGTTTTAGTAAGACTGGTGCCCATTTTAGGATCGATTAAAAAGGATGGAGCTGTCGCTGTCACATTTTGTTTTTCGTCATTACCCACTTGATATTTAAAGTTCCATTTTGCATCAGCCACCGCATTGCCTTGAAATTGGCCCAACACCTTAAGTGCATAAGCCAGAGCTTGGGTATTCCATTGCTGATTTGTATTCAATTGTTCTGCGATATCGATGGCATATTCTGCTGCTTTAGATTTTTCACCTACTTCCAAAAAAGTCTCCATCACCATGGCTTGATCACGCAAAGGGCTGCCGTATGAGTATCCTGACTCGATGTAGTCAGTTGATTCCGGTGCTTTGACCATCAGACTTTTGGCTGTTTCCTTTTGACCTACTACTGCATACGCAGCGGCCAGCCTCCAGCGGGCATTATTGCCTAATTGGCCATATTCCTTTAATCGATTCATTGCCCCCAGTTCTGGTATACCCACAATGGCTAAGGTATATAACCGGTATGCTTGATCAAGGCCATGATTGGCACTATATAATGGCTTTTGACTCAGATCATAAAGATTTGCGATCCTTCGCTGATAGTTTTTCCAACTGAGCAGCAGATGGTCGGGTACTAAATACCCTTTTTTTTGAGCCTCGATCATAAAATGTCCTATATAGCTAGTGACCCAAGGATCAGTATGTTGTCCTGCTCCCGGCCAAAGAGCAAATGATCCATCTGATTGACTGAATCGGTTGAGCGCTGAGATCGCTCCCTGGATATTGTTCTTTACTTCCTGCATTCGTTTAGCATCCAATTGTATAAATTTATCCAAATACAATTGAGGGAAGGCTGCTGAGGCGATCTGTTCGGCACAGCCATATGGGTATTGGATGAGATCATCTATGTACTTCGACATTCTCACCGGTTGGAAGGTAGATACTTCGATTTGACCTTTTAGATCTACAGCTGTGGTCGGTCCGATGAGTTGGATCGTTTTAGAAGCTCCTGCTTCAATAAGGATAGAACTGACAATACTGGAAAAGGGGTTTGGGTTTCGAGTTTCGATTTCGATTTCATTTTTTGCAGTTTCACCGTTGGCTTTGGCTTCTATCGTGATCAACGATTTGCCAGGTTTATCGCTGGTTTTAAATGTGAAATATTCCATAATATCGCCTGAGCCTTGAGCCTGGATATTTTTAGTGTTCGATTCCCATTGGATCAGATTGTTCTTATCCTTGACGGTCACGCTGATCTGTTTAATATTTGATTCTGTCACGAATATATTGACAGGCAGAGTCACCTCCTCTCCGGTGCTCAGGACTCTGGGTAGCGTTGGTAAAATCATCAAAGCACTCTTGACCGGGAAAGTTTTGTCGACCGACCCGTAAGCACCGTCGCCAGCTGCGACCACCATAGCTCGCACAGATCCTGCATAGTTGGAGATACGAATGGTATGTTTTTTCTTTTCGCCTTTTTTAAGCTGGAATGGGCCTAAATGAATGACCGGTGATTTGAATCGGGTGACATTGTTTTTTGAATTTCCACTATTGAGTGATTCGTCACCACCTATGCTCAGAATACTTTCAAGTTTGCCGCCAAAAGCTCCTAACACATGATCGTAGACATCCCAGGTACGTACTCCCAAAGCTTCTTTAGCATAAAATTGTCCATATGCATCCGGGGTTTTAAAACTAGTCAAGTCCAGCAAGCCTTCGTCTACTATATCTAATGTATAGGCCATAGCTCTACCATTCGTCTCCGATATTTCGATTTGTTCTGCACGATCCGGCTTGAAGGATGTGTTGCTGGCATTGATTTTGGGAAGAAGTCGGGCTGCCTCATTTTCAATGTAGATCGGATGAATACCATACATGCGCATCGGCAGATCATTGCCAATAAATCCATGGGGTTGAATAAGCTGTACATGGGCGTAGATGGCAGGTGCCATCTGCGGTGTAGCTTGAAATCGGAAGATATAAGGGCTTTTATCTATTGTCACCCAATGGGATTCGATGACTTTACTCCCATTCTCCAATGTGATCAACATTTTGGACAAAACTGGTGCAGGTATACTCAGCTCTACCATTTCTGTGGTGTTATATTTTTCTTTGCTCGTGTGCAGTCTAAGTAAGGTCGCCATATCAAAATTTTTATCTGATCCTCCCTCTGGCCAACCGGCATATGCAAAATCCCCACTACAATGCCCCGACTCTACATCACATACTCTGATCATATAGCGGCCCCAATGATTGATGTCTGCCTTCCATTCTGCAAGTCCATTCGCATTGGTGGTGATGGTCGACTTGCGAATTGCTTTCGTATGGGTGGTGCTGTTGTAATCCGCATAGGCATTTTCTCGGTGCTCCCACCACCAACGCCATTCCATTTCATACAGTCCTACCGTCAATTTTCGGTTGCCTTGAGGTTTGCCTTTTGGGTCTATGGAAGCAAACTGTATGGATGAAGGCGCATTGATATTTAGGGTGCGGTACCCCCATGGATCTGAAGGTAGCTTGACCCCTACGTAGTGTCGATATGGATGATAAACAGAGCTATTAGATTGCATGCTAAAGTCACCTCCTGGCTCTGAGACCTCTATGTTAGTCCGGAGATTCATAATGCCTGCTGGCTTAAAGTCTTTAGCTATTGTCAAGGGCACATTAGCATGACCATCTGCATCTAATGCACCATCGTATAAAGTAAATTCAGGTTGGTCTATGTTGCTCCTGGCTGGATCAGTGAATGAAAACTCCTTAAAAGTAGGCCAACTGGATTCTGCTGTTGACCATTTACCACTTACTTTAGCGGTCAGACCTTGGGCTTTCAAGCCAGTCAACCAATTGGCACTCAAATTGATATTGGATTGCGAAGCAAAAAGTTCAGCGGGAGCATCCCAAATTATTTTTAATCGATTAGGTTTGATCGCTTCCACTTTCAATGATTTTGTAAACTCTACACCGCCTGCCTTGACTACTGCGCGCCATATGCCTGTATTGGCATCAGGCGTCGTTTTTATGGGAAATGAATAAATGCCGCCTACCGACTGACTATTTATTTTTTGGACGACGAGTTTGTTGCGGGCATCAAATATCTGCATACTCACAGGGTGGCCTACTGGTAATCTTATTTCCCGATCATTTAAAATAAAATTGAGGTACAGGCTATCACCTGGACGCCAGACGCCTCGCTCACCATATATATATCCCTTGAGTCCTTTGTGCACTTTTTCACCATCGACATCAAAGGCAGACATCGAAAGATTGAGCCCTTCACTTAATTTGAGATATCCTTTTTGCCCTTGGTGCGAAACTACAATAGCTGCAGGGCTACTTGTCACTAATTGTTGAGCGATCCCGTCAGCATTAGTTGTCAATTGAATAATTTTTTGGGATTGCAAATCATATACTTCCAAGACAGCTCCATTGATAGGGTCAGTGGTGCGTAAGTCAGTAACTGCCACAAACAATTGTTTGTCCGCCAATTTGGCTATGATACCAAAGTTGGACACAACGATATTTTTTGAAATGAAATGATCCGCATTGTAAAAGGCAGCTTTACAAGGATCTTCGCGGTCGTTCCAATCATAACCTTCATAATAGCCATCTGTACCGTAATAATTTTCATCAAAGAAGCTAATGAGTTCTTCATTGGATGAAGCTACCAACGGCTCGTTTTTTTCCGGCTCGATACATGGCAAATACGTATCTGATGGTGTAAATCCTATCCGGATTTGGTAGATCGCATTAGGATCCGTTTTTAATAGAGAACTTAAGTCTATGGCATAATGGGACCATTGGGTATGATCTACACCTGGACTAAGGTCATTGAGTTTGATTTTAGTTTGACTGATGATCTTACCTACCCGATATAATTCATAACTTTCATTCAGCTCATTTGTTTGTAAAAATTGCAAAATATTATTGTCATAAATTTTAAATACTTCGACTTCTATCGATTTTAAGCCAATCGCTTCAAATGGCAGTATGACTTCATTGGATTGAGGCACAATATTGCCCTTACCTACGAATCTAACCGCGGGTTTGGATCCTGGGATATTGATCTCCCATTCACTGCTCCCATGCAATTTGATATTTTTGATGGAGGTGATCCCAGTGGAGAGGCTGACGATGATATCCCCTTCAAGTTCACCGGCGACATACGTGTATATTTTGTTACCATCCATCACATGGCGAAGGCTTGATGTTGAATTCTTAATAGAGATAAGTCCTTCAAGGTTTTGGGTGGCTTTGAGGTTATCGCTATATGTGCTGACTATCCTGGATTGCGGTCTACCTTCGTGACGGACATCCATCAGATTAAATTGATTTGGATCATATACGGGCAGTATATACTTGCCAGTTTCATTGATCCCCATCATCTGAGTATTCCATTGAAGGTCTACTTTAGAGTCTTTCTTGCCCACTACTTTTTGTACGGTGTATGTGCTGGAGTTGGCTCCTGTGTGATGCACCCAGCTGATACTGAGAGGCTGGCCATCTTGAGTTGCTTGAAGTGCTTTTTCTATTTGAGCAGGCTCAGCTTCGTCGGAGGTAGTGACCTCACCATTTAGATTAAATACATTGTCGGCGACCAATTCAAAAACAGGCTTTGTGACGGCAAACGAAAATTCTCGAGTTTGTACGTTATAATTCAAAGACTTAAAATGTTTAGCCACATCCTGGTTAATGCTTTCAAAGTCTACCGTCACGGCATAAGTAGTACCCGGTTTTAATTTTTGACTAGGCTTGAATGCAAGCGTGTTTTTTGACTCCCAGTAGGCTTCACCCGAAATGGATGGTTTGAGCGAAATAACCCCAGCTTTTAATGGTTTACCTACCTCTTCGTCAGCTACTATATCGTCGACAAAAATGTATTTTAAGGTAGATTGACTTGAGATGATGCCCTTGGTATAGGATCGCAAGACTGTGCTTAAGAGTTCGGCATCGGGCAGCACCGGTGCGGATGGTTTGCAACTATAAATAAAAAGGAAAATTATGAATAAAACCGGACGGACTAGTGATTTGGAAGCCATTTAACTTAAAATTGAGATGTTTATGTAAATCTAAGCTGAATTAGTTGATTGGGTACTTAATATGATTGGGAGATTACAACTAAGTTGAGATTTTTTATAAATTTTATGCCTCTAAATTTTTGAATACTATTTTTGATTAGTTTAGGGTTTCAGGCTTGGGGGGCCATTAATAATATCTTAACTTTTTGAAAAGGACAATAAATATTGATTTTGAATTCTGGATTTGAAATTTGGTATTATCTTTGTCGAACTTAAAATCTTGATGAAAATAAGACCTACCTTCTTAAGCTCCTTTAATAATGCCCCTTGTGCGTATTATTGTTGTCGCTTCTGCTGTTGTTGTACCTGTTAGTACAACGACCGTCTTATTTTTTTGATTTTTCCATTCCAAAAATTTTCAAGTCGGTGTGATATAAAACAACCTTGTAGGTTTATGTTTTTAATAGTAAAAAAATGACAGATCATCTAAATGAAATTGAACAAATAAATCTGCTCCTTGCGGAGGAGACCCATCTTGAGTTGATTTTTAAGAAACTGGCTACTTTGTACCCAGGATCGATTGCCTTTTCTACCAGCTTTAGTGAAGAAGACCAAGTCATATTACATTTTATAGCTTCTAGTACAGCCGATATTGAAACGTTCACCTTAGATACTGGTCGGTTATTTCCGGAGACTTATTCAACATGGTCCAGATCACTTGAAAAATATAAAAGAGTCATAAAATCCTATTCTCCAAACACTACCGCTATAGAGACTTTCGTCGAAGAAAACGGACCAAACAGTTTTTATGAGAGCGTAGATTTGAGGAAACAATGTTGTCATATTCGTAAAGTGGAGCCACTTCGCAGGGCATTGTTTGGCAAAAAAGTTTGGATTACCGGGATCCGAGCTTCACATTCGCCAGATCGTAGTCATATGCCGATGGTCGAGTGGGATGAAACGCATCAAGTGATCAAAATTCATCCATTATTGCAATGGGGGACCGAGGAACTCAAATCCTTTATCAAAAAAGAGGAGATTCCGTATAATGCATTACACGACAAAGGTTTTGTATCGATAGGATGTGCTCCTTGTACGCGTGCTATACAATCCGGCGAAGACTTTAGAGCTGGTCGATGGTGGTGGGAGAATAAAGAAAACAAAGAGTGTGGCTTACATGTACACGCATAAGCCAATATTGATATCACAAATTAAATTTATGAACAATCATCATATAGATCATCTCAAAGAATTGGAGGCTGAGAGCATATATATTATGCGCGAGACTGCTGCTCAATTTGAGCGTCCTGCTCTTTTATTTAGTGGAGGAAAGGATTCAATTACTATGGTGTATTTGGCCATAAAAGCATTTAGCCCAGCAGCTATCCCATTTCCTTTGGTCCATATCGATACGGGACATAACTTTCTCGAGGCTCTGGAATACAGGGACAACCTCGCCATGCAGACCAAATCGAAGCTGATCGTGAGAAAAGTAGAAGATACCATCCGTCAAAAAAATCTTACAGAGCCCAAAGGCAAGTTTGCCAGCCGCAATTGGTTGCAGACACACACCCTGCTGGACACGATAGAAGAGTTTAAATTTGATGCTTGCATTGGCGGTGCTCGACGCGACGAAGAGAAAGCAAGAGCTAAAGAGCGTATTTTTTCTGTTCGAGATGAATTTGGTCAGTGGAACCCAAAACTTCAACGACCCGAGCTGTGGAATATATTCAATGGCAGAATCTCCAAAGGTGAAAATGTGAGAGTATTCCCCATTAGCAACTGGACAGAAATCGATGTTTGGAATTATATCAGGCAAGAACAAATACCCCTGCCATCCATCTACTTCTCGCATGAGCGGGAGGTCATCACGCACGATGGTCAATTGATTGCAGTATCTCCTTTTATCACTTTGGATGAAAACGATGTACGCCAGACTAAACGAGTGCGCTATCGTACAGTAGGCGATATGACATGCACCGCTGCTGTGGAATCCGAGGCCAATACGCTGGACCGGGTTATTACTGAAATCTTGGCCAGTAAAATTAGTGAACGGGGCGAAACCCGCATCGATGACCGGCAAACAGAAGCTGCAATGGAAGATCGAAAGGTGAATGGCTATTTCTAAAGAAACTTAAACCTTTTACACATAAAGTATAATAGAGGATATGGAATTATTAAGATTGATTACAGCAGGCAGTGTAGATGATGGCAAAAGCACATTAATCGGAAGACTGTTATACGATAGTAAAAATATATGGATAGATCAGATCGAACAACTTGAAAAAGTATCCAAGGCAAAAAAGACGACCCAAATCGATCTAGCACTTTTGACGGATGGACTTAGAGCAGAGCGGGAACAGGGCATCACGATCGATGTAGCATACCGATACTTTTCTAGTCCGCTTCGGAAATTTATAATCGCAGATGCTCCGGGACACATTCAGTATACGCGAAATATGGTGACTGGTGCGTCTAATTCAGAATTGATGATCTTGCTCATCGATGCTCGGCAAGGTGTGATAGAGCAGACGCGTCGACACTCTATCATTGCATCCTTACTGAAAATACCACATGTCATCGTCACTATCAATAAAATGGATCTCGTAGATTTTGATCAAAACAGATTTGAAGAGATCGTCTCAGCGTATAAAGAAATCGCTAGCAAATTAAACCTAAAGCAGGTGCAATATATTCCGATCTCTGCCTTGAGTGGTGATAATGTAGTCAATGTCTCATCTAACATGCCCTGGTACGAGGGTTCCGCTTTACTACCATTATTAGAGACGATCGATTTGCATAAGAAGGATGATGACACGCCTGGTCGGTTTCAAGTCCAATATGTGATTCGCCCGCAGTCAGATGACTTGCATGATTATCGAGGCTATGCAGGGCAAGTGGCCGGAAATGGATTTATGGTTGGCGATGCCGTCACTGTATTACCCATTGGGTTAGCATCAAAGATCGCCCGTATTGAACATCATGGCAAAGACATCGATCGGGTGAGCTCCGGCATGCCGGCGGTGATACATCTCGCTGATGATATCGATATCAGCCGAGGAGATCTGATCATACGGTCTGATGATGAGATTCACATCACAAAAGTCCATCAAGCTATTATTTGTTGGATGGATGAAAAGCCAATGCAATTAGGTAATAAATATTTATTACAACAACACAGTCGTATTGTTAAAGCAGTTGTAAAATCGATTGAATACCGATTGAATGTAAACACACTGGAACACGAAATTGGTATTCAAAAATTGGAATTAAATCAAGTAGCACTCGTCCATATCAATACATCTAGTCCTCTTGCCTACGACAGTTATGACCAATCCAAGACGACGGGGAGTGCTATCCTGATTGATGAAACAAGTCACAAGACTGTTGCTGCCGTATTATTTAATCAACCAGTAGAAATACTGACTTAATAGCCTATGATTAAGCATCCTCACATCGTTTTTGGCAGCGCGGGTCCTGGAGATCCGGATCTGGTGACTATCAAGCTGGTAGAATGTCTTGGTAAAAGTGATTGTATATTAGTCGATCGTCTAGTCCATCCGGACATCCTATCGAGATATGCACCACCTAGAGCAGAAATTATATTTGTAGGAAAACAAGCTTATCAAAAAGAATCAACAGATCAACAAAGCATCAATGAGTTACTTATCGAGAAAGCCCTGGCGGGCAAATCTGTATTGCGATTAAAAGGCGGCGATGTAGCGATCTACAGCAATGTGATCGACGAGATCGATGCGATCAAGGCGCATAATATCACCTATCAGATCATCCCCGGCATCACTGCAGCCTCTGGAGCAGCTGCTAGTCTGGGAATTCCGTTGACCGGTAAAGGGATTGCACCTGGTGTGCAACTGCATTCCATGTCTCGCAAAGAGGATATTTCAGAAGCAGATTACTTCTATTGGGCGCATTCGAAAGACACATTGGTCTATTATATGTCGATCAGCCCGCTTAAAAGTCTTGTGCAAGGATTGATCACACATGGTGCATCGGGGGATCGGCCCATCGCCATTATAGAGGAAGCCACTACCCCATCACAACAGACCAGCGTCTATACATTACAATCTTTTTTGAATGCACATTCTGAACTTGAGTTTAAATCACCATCGATAGTTATCATTGGTGATATGATTCGAGAAATTAATATTTCCGTTATCGGCCAGGCTGCCTTACAGGCTACATTTGCACCTATCCATTCCACAACAAAAAGTACCATTCATGTTATCTGAAGCAAAACTGAGGACTCTGACGGATTTTATAGATAAAACCAATAAAGAAGAATTGATTTGGGTGCACGGCTACATAGCTGGTTTGATCTCCAGCTCTGAACCTTTAGGTACTGTCTTAGCAACAGCGCTTAAAAAGTTTACAATTCTGTATGGCACGGATACAGGCAATTCAAAAAAACTTGCCATCGAGTTTTCCGCCATTAGTAAAAAACAAGGCGCCAAAGTAAAAGTGGCAGGAATGGATACCTATAAAATAGAGGATTTGGCTCAAGAAAAAAACCTGGTGATCATAATGAGTACACATGGTGACGGAGATCCACCACCATCAGCCAAGAAATTTTATGACCAATTGATGTCGACGGAAACGAAGTATCCCAATCTTGAATTTTCAGTTTTAGCGCTTGGAGATTCATCCTACCCTATGTTTTGCAAAGCAGGAGATGATGTGTTTGCTAAATTGATTCAATTGGGCGCCCAATCCGCATGCCCTATTCAGCACTGTGATGTCGACTATCAATCATTGGCCTCTACCTGGTTTCAGACTTATTTAAATACGTTCGCTACAGATGTTGAGTCAGTACCTACTACACCAATTCTAAAAGCAGCTACAGGTAAAAAATATTATCGCGGTATCGTGAAGGCGAAAATCAATCTGAATGGTCGCCATGCGAATAAAGAAACCAATCACATCGAAATCAAAACCGATGAACCGGTACTCTATGAACCAGGTGATGCTCTTGGTTTGGTTCCCAAAAATAAACAAACTGTACTTGATAAATTATTTTCATTAGTCGCCGTCGATCCTTATCTCAGTGTACCGTATAAAGGATCGGGACACACTTTGCATGACATTTTCAGTAATAAATTAAATATAGCTTTCCTCAAAGAATCACAAGTGCAAAAGTATGCAGAGATCATAGGTCAGACTATACCGCACGTACGGATGGACTTATTAGACTTGTTACGCATTTACCCCGTGAGCAAACCATATCAGTTTATAGAATTTTTGCCGGTACTGACTGAAATGCTGCCAAGGTTGTATTCAATCTGTTCATCACCCCAAGTAAGGGATAATGAAGTGCACATTTTGGTGAGCAAAAGTACTTTCCTGGTAGACGGTGAAAAGCGATACGGATTGTGCAGCGATATGATCTCAGAATTTTCCGAAGGGACTTCATTTGATTTCTATATCCATAAAAATAAATCGTTTAGATTGCCGGGTCCAGATACAGATATTATTATGATAGGACCAGGTACTGGTATAGCACCAATGCGCGCATTTATTGAAGAGCGGGATGCCATCGGAGGCGCTGGTCGCAATTGGATCTTTTTTGGGGAACAACATTTTGCCAGTGACTTTTTTTATCAGACCGAAATGCAACAATATGTTGGTACTGGTAGCCTGCATCGAGTGGATTTGGCATGGTCAAGGGATCAAAATGAAAAAATATATGTACAACATCGGATCGCTGAACAAGGTAAAGAGTTATATGAATGGATTAAAAATGGAGCTCATATCTTCATCAGTGGAAGCCGTACCCCGATGAGTGAAGATGTAGAGCGCGCTATGATCGATATGATCTATGCACACAGTGGCAAAAGTGCACCCGAGTCGGAAGCATACTGGGCTGAGCTAAAAGAATCAGGAATTTACAAAGCAGATGTCTACTAATCTATAATCTGAAACGTTTCATCCTCCAAAATCAATAAAAATGAGTACAAATCTTTCACCGGTAGAAAAAATAAAAACCAAGAGCGATGGCCTTAGAGGTACATTGGTAGAAAGTCTTGGCGATCAAATCACTGGTGCTATCCGTGAAGATGATCAGTCGGTAATCAAACATCATGGCATGTATCAGCAGGATGATCGGGACTTGAGAGAGGAGAGATCTCAAAAAAAATTGGAATGGCTGTATTCCTTTATGATTCGTTTGAGATTACCTGGAGGATTTCTCACTCCCACTCAATGGCTGGCAATGCATCATATCGCCGGTGAACATAGCACAGGAGTTATTAAAATCACTACGCGCCAGACCGTCCAATTGCACGGGATTGTAAAATCACATCTCAAACCAACACTCAAATCATTTGCTACACAACGACTCGATAGTATAGCAGCTTGCGGGGATGTCAATCGAAATGTAATCTGTAGTGCACATCCCAAAGAAAGCAAAATTCATGAAGAAGTCTTCCAATATGCGGATAAGATCAGTACGATGGCTTTGCCTAAAACCAATGCATTTTATGAAATATGGTTAGATCGAGAGACACTCACTAAAAAAGAAGAGGAGATCGATCCATTGTATCAGGATCGATACCTGCCCCGAAAATTCAAAATAGCCATCGCTATTCCACCAAATAATGATGTGGATGTATTTACGAATGATATTGGATTGATCGCCGTCATCCAAAATGATAAATTGCTTGGTTTTAATATAGCGATAGGTGGTGGACTCGGAACTACACATGGCAATAAAGACACATACCCACGATTAGGTGATGTGATCGGATTCACTGGAAGTGAAGAAAAAACCTTAAAAGCAGTCTACGAAATTATAACGACTCAAAGGGATCATGGCAATCGCAGCGATCGCAAGCAATCACGCCTTAAATATACGATTGATAAAATGGGGCTGGAAAACTTCAAGGCCGAAGTTGAAAAAAGATGTGGCTATAAATTAGAGCCCGCCAAGCCTTACGAATTTACTGCCCGCACTGATTTTTTTGGTTGGCATCAAAATCATGAGCATAAATGGTATTACACTTTATTTATAGAAAACGGCAGGATCGCAGACGAAACAGTAGCAATAAAATCATGTTTGTACGAGATAGCTCAAACTCATAAAGCTAATTTTAGATTTACAGCAAATCAAAAGTTGATCGTAAGTGATATTGCCCCATCGGATAAACAAGTCATTGAAGATATCTTACTAAAATATAATATTATTGAGCACACGGCGCAAGCCTCTCCTATGCGCAGGAATGCTATCGCCTGTGTCGCTTTTAATACCTGCCCATTGGCACTAGCCGAAGGTCAGCGGTACTTACCGACCTTGGTTGGTAAGATCGAACTATTATTGGTAAAATATAATTTATTGGATGACGCTATATCGATCCGTATGACTGGCTGCCCAAATGGATGCGGTCGTCCGTACGTAGCAGAAATAGGACTTATAGGCACATCGTACGGCCATTATAATCTTCATCTCGGCGGCGATCGATTAGGCCTGAGACTCAATACCAAAGCATATGATAGCGTCAATGAAGAAAAAATACTGGTGATCCTGGATCCATTATTAAAAGCATACAGCACAAACAAGTCCCTTTATGCCTCCTTTGGAGATTTTATACACCAGAATCCCAATTTAATAAGTCATTGATATTAAAAAACAGGACCTTGGATCAAAATGATCATATCACCCCTACTCTATTTGACTTTGATGATTTTGTCAAAGCCAAATTAAATGCACTTAAATCTAAAGGTTCTTATCGTCAATTTTTACTAATTGATAAACAGGCTAGTCTATTTCCAAAATTTTCATATCGGAATATCGACGGCAAAACAAAACAAGCCACCAATTGGTGTACCAATGACTATCTCGCCTTGAGTACATGGCAGGGTAATCGAGATAAGGCCAATGAGATAACCCATCTCAGTGGCACAGGCAGTGGTGGTACAAGGAATATTTCTGGCAGCACTATATATCACCAAGCTCTCGAAGGTACACTTGCATTATGGCATGACCAAGAGCGAGCTATCCTTTTTAATAGTGCTTATCAGGCGAATTTGACTACCCTTGCTACGCTTGGCCGACATATACCTGAATTGATTTTTATATCGGATGAAGAAAATCATGCATCTCTGATTGAAGGAATGCGATCCACCGCCAATAAAAAATTGATATTTCGTCATAATGATATAGATCATCTTGAGTGCATTTTGAATAAATTGGATGCCCATGCACCGAAAATCATAGTATTCGAGAGTATCTATTCAATTTCTGGTACTATAGCTCCAGTAGCTAAAATAGTCGAGCTCGCTAAAAAACATCATTGTCTCACTTTCGTCGACGAAGTGCATGCAGTAGGTTTGTACGGAAACAATGGATCAGGTTTATTAAATCAACTTGGTTTATCGAGTGCAGTGGATATTATTAATGGTACATTGTCCAAAGCAATAGGTGTGTTTGGTGGCTATATCGCTGCTTCTCATCTTTGGATAGATTTTATACGAAGTTTTGGCAGCGGTTTTATTTTTACAACTTCTTTACCACCTGCCCTCTGCGCAGCTGCAGAACACAGTATACGGGAGATTATCGCAAATGAAGAGTTGCGCAAGCATTTTTTCGAAAATGTCACTTGGCTGAGACATGCTCTTGATGATCAATATATCAGGTATTCAGGAGAAGGGACACACATTACAAATATACATATAGGTGATGCGGAGAGATGTAAGGCTATAGCTACTGACTTATTAGAAGACCATGGTCAATACTTGCAACCCATCAATCATCCTACAGTGCCTGAGGGTAAGGAATGTCTGAGGATCACGGTGACGCCCAGACACACAAGACTAGATATGCAAGATCTCGCTCGTAGTCTTAATAGGGTTTTAAAACCCAAGATCATTTTGACTGGCAGAAGTTCGCGATTATCAAAAGTACAGATGCGGCTTGCACACGATAAAATTAAAGTACACTTTCCAGATCTTCATGAAGAGGTACAATATAAAGAAAGCAGAGGCGATCGGTTAGCTCATGTGGCACTGCATACGCAAGAAGGCATTGATTTTTTTACAGAGGATGTTTTTAATGAGTTAAAAGAAGGTAGTGCAGATATCGCTATACATTCGCTTAAGGATATGAGCAGTGCTCACTTTTTTGGCGAACATCGTTTTGCTGTGATCGATAGAGATGAAGTGCGAGATATTGCCATTTTTAATCCAGAGGTACTCGACAAGATCAAATCAGGGAAGCCCATTCAAATAGGCACCTGTTCATTTCGTCGTGAATACATGGCATTTCATGTTTTGAAAAACATTTTGCCTCAACTTGGACCCGAAATTACTATTGAGCCGCTGCCGATCCGCGGAAATATCGATACCCGATTAAACAAATTAAATAGGCGGGAATACGATGGTATCATACTGGCCGCCGCGGGGATCAACAGGATGTTGAATAGTATAGAAGATCGTGCCTCTTTCCTTGAGTTGATGGCCAATAAAAAGTGGATGGTGCTGCCATTGGTAGAATGTGTACCCGCCCCTTGCCAGGCTGCGATAGTCGTCGAAGCTATTCCTACCAATAGAATTGCTAAAATTATCTTAAACAAAATCAAAGACCCCGCACTGCATCTATTGTGCATGGAAGAAAAACGAATAGCTAATCATTATGGTGCTGGCTGCATTCAGAAATTTGGGGTGACTACATTGCACATCGGTGACCGTACTGTAGTGTTGGCCAAAGGGCAGGACGAATCAGGCGTTACATTTGAAGATTGGCATGGCCTGAATAGTCCAGGAGTAGAAGTTCATCCAGATTTTATCCTTTCCTCGGATGAATTAGGGTACGTGCCGGTTAAAAGCCCTTTAAATGAAAATATCAAGTCCATTCAGTTTGATCTTGGGTGTTTTATTGCACATATATCAGCTATAGATTCAATATCACCCGATTACTTTCATAAGACTAGGGTCTGGGTGGCAGGTATGGCTACTTGGAAAAAAATGGCTCAAAAAGGCATCTGGGTAGAAGGTTGTGCTGACTCCTTTGGATTTCAATCTATTGCATCGTTATTAAAAACAAGTTTGATTTCACTGGATCCTCTGGAGATATCGATTCTTACGAATAAAAAATCAGCTTTGCGATGGATTCACTCCGGCTATCGTGCTATCGGTACGTATGAATTAACCTATGAATCCAATCTTTTACACAAGTATAAATTAATTTCGGCTAAAATGATTTTTTGGAATTGTTTTGCCCATTATGACTCCGTACAAAATATTCTGCCATCAGGTATTATCCATGCGTGTCTCCCGGGTAGGACCGCTGAAGCGCTCAAGATTGTTGGACTTGACCCTTTGATTTTTCCTACCATTAATGCATTCAATCAATGGAAAAAGAAATATATCCAAGCCTATATCGCCGCTTAAGATCTAATGCGCAGGTACGGTCGCTGGTGAGTCCATTGAGACTTTCGCACCAGAGTTTTATCATGCCTTTGTTTATAGAAGAAGGATTGGATCAACCAAGAGCAGTAGCTTATATGCATGGAGTCAAGGTCGAAACAGTGGAGACCATTTACCATGCTATCGACAAAGCATTAACAGCAGGGGTGCACAAATTTTTATTATTTCCAGTGCCTGCTGGTAAGTCTCATTATCCACATGATTTTTCTTTTGCCGAATCCATAATTTCCAGGATCAAATCTAAATATGGTGACGAGTTATGGTTAGCCTGTGATGTATGTTTATGTAGCTACACCATATCCGGTCATTGTGGTATCCTAAATGCTGAAGGAAATAAAGTTTTGAACCATGAGTCTGTGCAACTTCTGGCACAATATGCCCAAGTAATTGCTAGAGCGGGAGTCGATTGTATTGCTCCCAGTGATATGATGGACGGCAGAGTTAAAGCCATTCGAAAGGCGCTGGATGATCTTGGTCATGACGATACCATGATCATGTCGTATTCTACTAAATTTAGTTCCCAGTGGTACGGCCCTTTTAGAGATGCGTGTCATTCCTCGCCCAATGCAGCAGAACTTAAGGATAGAAAATCATATCAACTTTCGCCTTTAAATATAAGCGATGCCATACAATGTGCCATCCGGGATGATCATGATGGTGCCGACATCTTGATGATTAAACCTGCTGCTTTGTATACGGATGTCATTGCAAAAATTAAAGACAAAACAAACAGGCCCATTGCCGCTTATCATGTCAGTGGCGAATATGCCGCAATAGAAGCGTTGGCCAGTGCAGGTATGTTAGACAGGAAGAAGGCTCACTTGGAGGTATGGTCTGCTTTGCAGCGCAGTGGCACGGATATCATTATCTCTTATGCAGCAGATCACGCCAAATTATGGATCGAAACTTTTGAATATTAGAAATGGTGAGATCGCATATCCTATATTTAATTTTGTTGTTGAATTTTCCGAGTTTTCAACTAATGGCTCAAAGTGCTCCTTTTGCGTGTTGGTCCACCATATTGCTAAATTTACGAGTAAAAACAAAATGGACTTCCATCACTGATATAGGATTTCGGTCCGTAAGCCGGGATATCATTCCCTATCAACATTTTTTCAGATCTGGTTTGAGGTATAATTTGGATCCCAACTGGAATATCACGAGTGGCATAGCTTTTTTTAGTACGAAGACTTCATTTCTAAAGGAAAATCATGAGTATGGTCACGAATTTAGGCTTTGGACGGACTTCTCCAGATTATCCTTACGCACTCGTAAGTTCATCATGAATCACCGGGTGAGAATTGAAAGAAGATTTTTTGATGCTACTTCCACTCGACTGTCATTCAATTCTTTTCGGTTCCAATATAGGTTATTAAGTGGTGTTCAATTTAATTCAAAATTTAATTTTCAAACCGGGCCAGAAATTTTTGAAAGTTTGATTCGTCAAAAATTTTCACTGGATCAAATAAGATGGTACTCTATATTGGGCATATTGCCCGGTAAGGGATACGGAATATCCTTAGGTTATTTCTTCGTTTATCGAAAAGCGTATGATCAAAATATTTTTGCGATCACTTTATCCAAAAACTTACAATTGTATGAGCACCATCACTAATAAAAATACGTTATTTCCGATCTATGTCAAACTCTCCAACGTAAAAGCATTACTAGTGGGTGGTGGCAATGTCGCATTGGAGAAATTGAGAACTATCCTCCACAATTCGCCTGACGCTCATGTTGTGATCATCGCACCTGAGGTAAAGCCAGAGCTTAAAGAATTGATAACAAAACATCATCACTGTACTATTCTTAACCGCAAGTTTGAGACTCAAGATCTGGATGGAAAGGATCTAGTCTTTCTGACGACAGATGACCCGGCTTTACATAGAGAAATCAAAACACTCGCCGCTGCTAAAAATATTTTGGTCAATACCGCAGATGTACCCGAATTGTGCGATTTTTACCTCTCCAGTGTAGTTCAAAAAGGACACCTTAAATTGGCTATATCTACTAATGGCCAATCACCTACTGCTGCGAAACGAATCAAAGAAATGTTGCAAGAGGTTCTGCCCGATGAATTGGATGAGGTGCTTGTAAATCTTCATGAGATCAGAAATAGTCTTAAAGGCGATTTTGAATATAAGATTAAGACTATGAACGAGCTGACGAAAGTCATGGTCGAACAAAAAAATGGTAAATCTGCCCGTTGGTGGAAAAAAATGGCCAGCTTTTCTTTATTGGTGTTTGCTTCCATGTTGATAGGTTATTTTCTATTTTCTGTGATCAATCTCGGCGAGATTTCTGGCAAAGGATTTGACTGGGTCAATGATCTCGACCGTAGTTTTTATATCATGATCGCAGCTGGATTTCTGGCTCAGATGGTTGATGGCTCTTTGGGTATGGGTTATGGTGTCACGAGTGCCATGGTCCTTTTATCTGCAGGTATCAGCCCTGCAGCGATCAGTGGTAGCATCCATACCGCAGAGATGTTTGCCAGCGGTGCTTCGGGTTACAGTCATTATAAATTTGGCAATGTCAATAAAAAACTATTTAAGGCTTTGGTTATCCCTGGTGTGATCGGCGCTATCGCCGGAGCTTTGTTATTAGTTTACTTCGGCAATTCAGAGTTTAAATGGCTTAGACCAGCTATGGCATGTTATACCTTATTCCTAGGTATAAAATTTTTTACTAATGCATTTACACCCCCTAAGCCAAAAAGAAAATTTAATTATTATAGAACGTTAGCAGGCTTTGGCGGATTTTTGGATTCATTCGGTGGCGGAGGTTGGGGACCAATAGTCACCAGCACCTTAGTCAATCAAGGTAGAAATATGAAATATGTAGTGGGTTCAGTCAGCCTAACCGAATTTTTTGTGACCATGGCGAGTGCATTTACATTTTTTACCTTATTGGGAATAAGCCATTGGAAAACAATTTTGGGGTTGATCATCGGCGGACTAATAGCTGCACCGATTGCTGCTCAACTCATAGGTAAATTGCCCAAAAAGACTTCCTACATTCTATTGGGTATCATCGTGGTAGTCTGGAGTATAAGAATATTGATGACCATGTAGTCGTCCTTAAAAACAAGCCTTCCTGCTGAGATTGTCCTTAGAATCATTTTAAGTTTTGATGAAATATAGTTTCAAATTCCTCAAGGGATGCTGGATTTCTCATTGTACCGGGAGTAACCACCTCACTTATTTTTTTACCCATAAAGATTTTTTTTACAGGCGCTTCCATCTTTTTACCACTGAGTGTATAAGGTATATCCTGTACTTGTATGATTTGATCAGGTAGATGCCGGGGCGAACACTTTGTTTTTATGGTTTGTTTAATTTCACTCACGAGCAAATCATCTAAGTAAATGCCTGCTTTCAATTTGACAAACATGGGCATAAAACTCTTACCATCCTTATCATCGTAGTGGATAATCAAGGCATCATCTATCTGATGTATATATAGCAAAGCTGCATAAATCTCTGATGTGCCTATGCGTACTCCAAATCGTTTTAATGTAGTGTCACTTCGTCCAGATATGATTAAGCCATGGTGTATCGTCAACGTAATCCAATCCCCATGACGCCACAAGCCGGGATATTCAGAAAAGTATGATTCTTTGTATTTGTTCATTTCCGAATCGTTCCAAAAATAAATTGGCATGCATGGCATGGGTTGAGCGATGACCAATTCTCCTACTTCATCTTTCAGTTCGATACCGGACGGATCTAAGACCTTAAGATCGCAGCCCAATGCTCTGCACTGTATTTCTCCGGAATAAATAGGCCAAATCGGGCATCCACCGACAAAGGCCGTACACATATCCGTACCGCCACTCATTGACCAGAGGTAAAAATCGTGATTGATTTGCTTATAGAGCCAACCGTAAACTTCGTCATTCAATGGTGATCCGGTGCTGCTAAGGCTTTTGAGATCTGATAGTTGTGGCAAGTTGAGCCCATCTTTTATGGAGGCGTGTAAAAATGGAGCACTCGTGCCAAAATGATTTATGTTGAGATCTTTCGCAAGACGCCATAATTGCATTGAATCTGGGTATGTAGGATGTCCATCATATAATACAGGAATCGCACCGGATAGCCAGGTGGCATGCAAGTAGTTCCACATCATCCAACCCGTAGTAGTATACCATAGGAAGCGCTCATTCGTCTTCACATTATTGTGAAAATGTGTGTATTTCAAATGTTCCAGGAGCATACCACCTTGACTATGAGTGATCGCTTTGGGAAGTCCTGTCGTACCCGATGAGTATAATATCCACATCGGATGGTTAAATGGCATCGGTCTATAAACCAATCCTTTATCATCAAACGGTGCTGTGATCTCATCCCAATCAATACAAGCCACTCCAGGATATTGATAAGCAACATCAATATTAGGCTTTATAAGGATGCATACTTTTAAAGTCGGTAAAGCTCTTATAATTTCATGTAAATCCTTGTTTCGATCAAAACTTTTACCACCGTATCGATACTGATCGACAGCTATCAGTACTTTAGGTCCGATTTGGCTAAATCGGTCAATTACACTAGAGCTTCCAAAGTCCGGTGAACAGGATGACCAAACCAAACCGCTAGCTATGCTCGCGAATAGACTGATCGAAGCGGCAGGAATATTGGGTAAATATCCAGCTACTCGATCACCCGGTTGCAAACCGTAAAAATTAAAGATTTCTTGTATTTGGGCTGCTTGTTTTAATACACTTTCCCACGTAAGTTCTATATACTGACTCGATTCATTACATGCGACTAAGGCGAGTTGATCCTTAGTCTTAGATCTAGACAGATGATAGGCGTAATTCAATGATATTCCTTCAAACCATTGAATACCCGGCATTTCACTCTGGGATCTAATTTTGTCAAACGAGCCTTGATAGGTTATCTCAAAATAGTCCAACAGGCTGGACCAAAAACTATCAATGTCCTCCACTGACCACTTCCACAGTGCCTCGTAATCCGCAAATTTTAATGCTCGATGGGTATCCAGCCATTCCATATAATGGTATAGATTAGATCCATGTATGGTAGCAGTATCCGGCTGATAAATAAGTGTTGACATGGTATACTGAGTCTAGTGGTAGGTTAATGCAGTTAATTGTTAGACTTTCTGAAGTTAAATATATGCTTTCCTTTTTGTAGCCTATGCTTACTTTGCCAGAGCCCTTTTACGGCATCGAAAGTTGTCGTATTTTGACCAGTCGATGCCAAAACTTATGGTCGCCAATCGGGGCGAGATTGCAATTAGAATATTTAAAACAGCCAAGGCCAAAGGATGGGCTACTGTAGCCGTCTATTCAGAAGCTGACAAAGATAGCTTGCACGTACAGTACGCTGATGAATCCTTTTGTATTGGTCCCGCTCCTGCTATCAAAAGTTACCTTAATATTGAATCGATTATTCACGCGGCTATAGCATTAAAGGTAGATTGTATACATCCAGGCTACGGTTTTTTAAGTGAAAATGCATCGTTTGCTCAAGCGGTACGCGATGCTCATATCCATTTTGCCGGTCCCGATGCAGAGTCTATGAAACTTTTGGGCAACAAAATATCTGCAAAAAAAATGGCTGCGGCTATTGGTATGCCACTGGTGCCGGGTCATCATCAGGCTATTGCTGATCTAGATGAAGCTTTAAAACTTGCATCTGAAATAGGCTATCCTGTCATGATCAAGGCAGCAGCAGGAGGTGGAGGTAAAGGCATGAGGATCATAGCGGAAGCAGCACAACTGCGTGAGGGAATATTGCTGGCTCAAGCGGAAGCCAAAGCTTCTTTTGGCAATGATGACATTTTTATAGAAAGATTTATTCCGTCACCTCGTCATATTGAGATCCAAGTCATTGGTGATTCGCACGGACATTTAATTTATTTGCCAGAGCGCGAATGTAGTCTGCAACGAAGGCATCAAAAAATAATGGAGGAGTCGCCAGCCAATGACCTTTCGGATGAAATCAGGCTTAAAATGAGTGAAGATGCTGTTCGATTGGCTATATCATGTGGTTATTTTAGTACTGGTACTGTAGAATTTATAGTCGATCGATCCGGATCGTATTATTTTTTGGAGATGAACACACGATTACAAGTAGAACATACCGTGACAGAGATGATTACCGGGTTAGATCTAGTCGATCTACAGTTGGATATAGCGATGGGCAACTCTTTGAAAATAAATCAGAAGGATGTACTGACCAAAGGGCATGCTATACAATGGCGGATATGCGCAGAAGATCCTTCGCAAAAGTTTGCTCCATCGTCTGGGAAAATAACTCGATATCATGTACCGCGTATAGACCAAATAAGGCTTGACTCCGGGTATGCGCAAAATAAAATAGTTAGTATTTTTTATGACCCTATGATTGCCAAATTGATCGCATGGGATACAGATCGCATCCGGTGCCTCAATCGATTGATAAGTGCCTTACAAGAATTTGATATTGAAGGTATAACTACTACGATTGCTTTTGGCATTCAGGTATTAAATCACTCTTCCATCCAAAAGGGCCATTATGGGGTTGATTTTATAGATAAAAACCTTGAATCAATTTTGGAAGATTCTTCTTCGATTGCTCAGGCCAAGGCAGCAGCCGCGTTGGCATTATATCTTTATCAAAAATCCCTCGGCACATTGCCCAACAATTAATGTATCAACTATGGAATATTATTTTATAAATGATCGTATCGTGTCTCAGCAGGAGGCGAAAGTTTCTGTGTTTGACCTTGGACTGCTGCGGGGTTATGGTGTATTTGATTTTTTTAAAGTACATGATGGAGTTCCGGTATTTGGAGATGATCATATTGCTCGATTCATGCATTCTAGTGCTTTGCTTCATCTTACATCCAGGTATCTACATCACGAGCTCGCTGCCATAGTATCCGAGTTGATTAAAAAGAATAATATAAAAGATGGTTCCATTCGACTAATACATACTGGCGGCATTTCATCCAATGGATTTGATGTGGATGGTGATCCTGGTTTATTTATTTTGCCGGCACCGTTGAGTTTCAAAATTTTTACCAATCTGGATCAAATGAAACCATATCGATTGATGCCCGTTGAATATGTACGCGAGACCCCTGAAATCAAATCATTGAATTATTTGATTCCTATGATGCAGTGGCCTAAAGTAAAAGCCGGCGGTTATCAAGATGTATTATATGTGCATGAAGGGTTTGTTTCCGAGTCCTCCAGAGCCAATATTTTTTTTGTCACTCAGGATAATGTGTTGGTGACTCCTGACAAGAATGTTCTTTTTGGGATCACGCGAAAATATATACTATCACTAGCTTCCCAATTCATGAAAGTCGAAGAACGACCTATCTCCATGGAAGAAGCATTAAAGAGTAAAGAGGCCTTTATATCCAGTACGACTAAACAAGTAATGCCGGTAGTTGATTTAGGTGGCAAGTTAATCAACGATGGCCAACCCGGATCAATTACAAAAAAATTGTTTGAATCCTTTTATGATTACGAATTAAATCATATCGCGCAAAGCATCAGACACTAATCCTTCAAATTTTTTATTTTATAAATAATTGATCTGCTAGGACCAATGATTTATTCAATTCTTTCCAGTTGATGGGGAGTTCGACATTTACATCATCAAAGTAGTACACCAAATGTTCTGTGGGCATATTGCCAGTGAGTTCATCCTTGGCCATGGGACAACCACCCATACCTTTCATAGCGCTATCAAATCGTTTACATCCGCCAGTCCAAGCTGAATGCACTTTTTCACGCCAAGTCTGCGGAGTCGTATGAAGATGGGCTCCAAATTCTACATCAGGATAGGGCGGAATCAGATTATCAAATAGATAAAAAATAGATTCCGGCGTAGAGACACCGATGGTGTCTGATAGAGAAATAATTCGGATGCCCAATTCTGCCAACTCATCTACCCATTTTTGGGCTATTTGCACGTTCCATGGATCACCGTAAGGATTGCCAAAACCCATTGAAATATAAATGACTAATTTTTTTTGATGGTCGGCGCATAAGTTTTGAATCTCCTTTACAGTTTCGAGTGACTCTGCGATGGTACTGTTTGCATTACGCAGTTGGAAAGTCTCAGAAATGGAGAATGGATAGCCTAAGTATTGTATTTTATCATACCCACATGCCTCTTGAGCCCCTCGTTTATTGGCGACTATCGCTAATAATTTTGAGCTGGAGGTAGAACAATCTATCGATTGAATGACTTCATGTGTGTCAGCCATTTGAGGGATAGCCTTGGGTGACACAAAACTGCCAAAATCAATCGTATCAAAGCCTACTTTGAGCAGCTGATTGATGTAGGCTATCTTTTGTTCCGTCGGAATAAATTCCTTTATTCCCTGAATAGCATCACGTGGACATTCAATGAGTTTGACCATACTACAAAGATGATGGAATTTTTATCAACCATTTGCCTTCCTAAAATTACTCAGTCGACATTTTGCAGTTTAAATCAGTGTCGTTTACTTTTTTTAAGAAACTTATCCCGGACTATCTGTTGTACAGGTACACCCTGTATTTTTGACTCCAGCCAAGCAATGATATCTAGGTATAAAAACGAACGAATTTCGTATGGATCGTTTTTTAATTTAATAAATCGATCTAGTAATTTTTTAAGCTCTTTCTTCATCTCGGAAGGTTGCACTTTCGGCAATTTTCGAATAAATGTGAGGATCTCTTTTTGTACGGCATGCAAGTCATCCATTTTTGTAAGGAATCGATAAATAGACTTGACTTGGTATTCTACAAGATAATTATCCCCTAATTCGTAATAAGCGATCAACCTCAGTATCCTGGTGTAACATTGTATATCCCCCCTAAAATCCGGAGATTCATTGACTATAAGGTTGAGATAATCTATTGCGCGACTATTATCACCACTTCCAAAATAAAGGCAGGCAATCTTATAATAAAACAAAATCACCCGATGAAAATCCAGGTGATACAAATCAGCTTTTATAGCTTGTACGATCTCCTGGACTATTGGCAAGCCTTGTTGGAAGGTTCCTTCCAGATAATGTTGATTGATCTTATGGGTATTGGTATAGATAAATTCAAGGCTCTTCTCGTTTTCATTACGAGCGGGATATTTTTTGAAGGCCAGGAATAAATCTTGCAAGGCATCTGTAAACTTATCATGCCGTTGCAGTAAGAATAGCGCATTCAATTGATTATGCCTTCCTTTGAGATATAGTGGTCGCTCGACTGATGTCATATTGGGATATTCCTCAAATAGGTTGACCCATTTCTGAGAATATCTATAATACATCTTGAAATCCAGCAGCATAAAATAATACCAGACATAGGATTGATATAAAAAAAGCCGCTCATAAAAACCCAGTCGATATTCATCTTCTTTGGGCTTATGAATACTAAAAAATTCTTTCACCAGAAAATGGTCCTTTGCGTTTCGCACATACCCGACTTTCAGGTAGAGGCCGTACAATTGCAGTGAAAGGTTAGAATAATGTTGAATCCGAACGATCTCTTGTGCTGTGTGCATCGCTTCGGCTGCTAATTGCTCCGCGCGGTCTGCTATACTTCGAGTGATATACTGGGATTCAATGAGTTTTTCGAAGTCGATGATCTCCATGAGCAAACTGGGCATCTCTGCTTGTTTACATTTTTCTTTCGCCCGGTCCAGGATATCGAGCGATTGACGATACAACCCTTTATTGTACAAAATGCGGGCATAGTCTATCCGTTCGCGGATTTCAATGTCTTCGTTATCCATGCGGTGAATCAAGCGTAGACTCAACAATAATTGTTTATACAGGTGTGCTTTGAGATTGGGCAACTGCTGTTTTTTAATTTCAGGTATCCTCGTCAAGATTACCTTTTCATCGTATATTTTTTGTTTTTCGAGATGTGAGAATAGTCGGAGGAAGAGCGAATCCGTATTGCTAGGGTTTCGTTGGACAAAAAGCTTAAAATGCCTTTTCTCCGGCTTTGACATGGACTTGATCAATTGTAAAAGAAAGTCTGTTGGTTGTTTAGGCATTGGAGTAATTTTGACATTACATATTGATAATCAATCTGTTAACCATGCACTGATTGAGATTTGTTTCGTAGCAATTAAAAAGACCAATTTGGTATACCTTTGCATTAATGATATTTTTATGAGAATTTAATACAGTATAGATCCGACTTACAAATATCAGAATTATTCATGGCAGAACGAATTCAAATCTTCGATACTACACTTAGAGATGGCGAACAGGTGCCTGGATGTAAACTAAATACCTCTCAGAAATTAGAATTGGCTGAAGCACTTGAAGAATTGGGCGTGGATGTCATTGAAGCGGGATTTCCCATATCCAGTCCCGGCGATTTTCAAAGCGTATATCAAATATCGGAGCTTATAAAAAATGCCATCGTGTGCGGATTATCTCGAAGTGTGGAAAAGGATATCATCACAGCTGCTGAATCTTTGAAACCCGCAAAATACCCTCGCATTCATACGGGTATAGGCACATCGGATATGCATATTCAATTCAAATTTAATAGCACGCGCGAACTCATCATCGAGAGAGCAGTCGCCGCTGTCAAGTTGGCAAAGTCTTTTGTAGAAGATGTGGAGTTTTATGCCGAAGATGCAGGCCGTACGGACAATGAATATCTTGCAAAGGTATGTACCGCTGTCATAAAAGCAGGTGCTACGGTGTTGAATATTCCAGATACCACAGGCTATTGTCTGCCCGAAGAATACGGCCAAAAGATAAAATACCTCAAGGAGAATGTAATAGGCATCGAGAAAGCGATACTGTCATCGCACTGTCATGATGATCTCGGTCTGGCCACGGCCAATTCTATCGCCGCCATACAACATGGGGCTCGTCAAATCGAATGCACCATCAATGGAGTCGGAGAACGAGCAGGTAATACCTCACTGGAAGAGGTAGTAATGATCATACAACAACGAAAAAATCTTAATTTCGAAACCAGGATAAAAAGCACCATGTTGGCCAACATCAGTCAATTAGTCGTCGATAGGATGGGTATCATGGTACAACCCAATAAAGCAATCGTAGGAGCAAATGCTTTCGCACATTCATCGGGTATTCATCAGGACGGAGTAATCAAGCATCGTGAAAATTACGAGATCATGGATCCACATGATGTTGGAGTAAATGTCTCGTCCATAGTCTTGACTGCTCGGAGTGGTCGCGCAGCACTGGCCTATCGATATCGCCACTTGGATATCGAACTTGGTCGTGAGCAACTGGATACGTTATACCATTTTTTCCTGATGATAGCAGATCAGAAAAAAGAAGTAAATTCTGATGACTTGCTTAAATTATACGAAGATCATATCATCAGCAAATCGAAAGTAATGATTTAGTCGATTCCGATGATGCTCGACCACTATTTTAATCTGCCATTTTTCTTTACTACAATCTAAATTTAACCTATGAATAAAAGGATAGCCGTTCTCCCGGGTGATGGTATTGGTCCTGAAGTGATTGTAGAGACGCTCAAAGTGCTGCGAGCCATCGAAAAAAAATTTGACCACCAGTTTACCTATATCATGTGTGAGATCGGTGGCGCAGCCATGGATTTAGGACTCGATCCTCTTCCACCGGAGACCCTGATTGCTTGTCAAAATGCGGATGCCGTACTTTTTGGAGCTATTGGCGACCCTAAGTATGATGATGTTACCACGACGAGTCTGAGGCCGGAGCACGGCTTATTACGGTTGAGAAAAGAACTGGGCTTATATGCCAATGTGCGACCCATACGCTCGCATCGCAAATTGTACGCTCTCTCTCCACTCAAAGAAGAGCTCGTGCAGCATGTCAATCTACTCATCTACCGAGAACTCACTGGAGGTTTATATTTCGGAAAAAAACAAAAAGATGAGGCAGGACTATGGGCGAGCGATGAATGTTATTATCATAAAGACGACATACTCCGGGTAGCCCGATTGGCATTTGATGAGGCGAGACTGCGTAAGAAAAAAATCACGTTGGTAGATAAAGCCAATGTCTTGGAGACCGGTCGATTGTGGCGGACGGTAGTCCAAGAATTACAACAACATACCTATCCCGATGTGGAGCTTGAGCTCATGTATATCGATACAGCCGCCATGCAATTGATCTTGCACCCAAGACAATTTGATGTCATCCTGACTGAAAATATGTTTGGCGATATATTATCAGACGAAGCGAGTGTGATCGTTGGCAGTATTGGCTTACTCCCATCTGGGTCATTTGGTGTAGGCCGAGCTTTATTCGAGCCCATTCATGGGTCATATCCTCAGGCAGCAGGTCGCAATGTAGCCAACCCATTAGCGAGTATACAGGCAGCCGGCATGATGTTAGACTATTTTCAGCTTATGGAAGAAGGCGACCTGATAACTGCCGCTGTAGAACAGGCCATCCAGGAAGGACTAGGCACTATGGATATGGCCCCTAAACAAAATATAAGCTGCTCCGTCATGGGTGATTACATAGAAGATTTAATCGCAGAACCACGTGGAAATTGGGGGGCTGTGAAAAAGCGGATGAACGAGAACTGAGGGTATTTCGGAGGTGAGATTTCGGATTTCGGAGAAAACGGATCTCGAAATCCCAAATCCCAAATCTTACACCAAAATCTTCACTCCCTCATTCCAAAATCAGAAACTTCCGAAATCCGAAATCGAAAATCCGAAATAGATTCATCTCCTGAGACTCTGACCTATTTTCAAAACTCCCTTGATCAAGGATGCGAAATCTTTTCTTTTATTTCAATGAGCTAAAGCTATTTCGGATGTCGGATTTCGGAAATACACGTTCTCCGAAATCCGAAATCGCAGATCCGAAATCAGAAATCCCAAATCCGAAATAGTAAATTCCGAAATCCGAAATCGCAGATCCGAAATCGTCTACCTCCTGAGCCTCCGACCAATATCCAAAACTCCTGCAATCAATGCATCAAAATCTTTCTTTTTACTTCTATGATTGACATGGGCTACACGGATCACATAAGATCCATTCAATAAAGTATAAGATGGGGTTGCGATGGCTTGTTCGTGCAATTGCATCAGGATTTTTTTGTTTAATATATTCAGTTGATTTTGATCCATATCCGCGGCACGATATCTAAAACAAACGATATTCATCGGTACGGGTGCCATCAATTCTAATTCATTTTCATGAGTAATCCGATCAGCCAGGTAGAGACATTGTGCTATATTTTGCCGGATCATATCTTCATACTTTTTACGACCATGTTCCTGAAGGCAAAACCAGACCTTGAGCGCTTTAAATCCTCGTGAAAGTTCCATGCCATAGTTACCTATAGGATCTGGACCTGCAGAAAGACCTCGCTCATGCATAGCCAGGTAACTGGGTTGAGAGGCAAACGCATCGCGATGGTACTTCTTGCTTTTCACCAAAAGGCATCCCACTTCGTATGGCAAATACATCCATTTGTGTAAATCAAAAGCCAAGCTATCTGCTTTAGAAAGCACTTCGAGCTTTTCATTGTATTCCGGTAGTAATTTGGTCAATGCTCCAAATGCACCGTCGATATGCAGCCAAAGGTTAAATTCCTTACAGATCTGCTCTATTTCAGCCAATGGATCAATAGCTCCGGTGTTGACAGTACCTACATTAGCTACTACACAAAATGGCTGAGATCCTGCTGAAAGATCTTGCTCGATCATCTGACGCAAAGCATGGATATCCATTTCATACCGATCATTTACGGCCACTTTTCTCATGCCCTGCGACCCAATACCGATGATTTCAGCAGCTTTCTCTTGACAAGAATGGGTTTCCGAGGAAGCATAAAATAGTAATTTTTTGGGCCAGGACTGGACCCCAGATTTACGTATGCTCGGATCTATCGCGTTGCGGGCTATGGTGAGAGCAGTTATATTGGCCATTGAACCACCACTCAATAGAATACCACTACTAGATTCATCCTGAAAACCCATTAACTCTTTACACCATTCGATCACCTGTTGCTCGACATACATGGCCGCATGATCTCCGATCGCCATGTTAGAGTTAAGTGTGGATGCTAGCATGTCGGCTAGCGCTCCGGTGAATGTACCGGTGCCTTGCACCCACGACCAAAATCTTGGATTGATATTCCCGGCCGGGTATGGTAAAATGTATTGCTTAAAATCTGCATAAATTTTTTCAAGATCCCCACCCTCTTCTGACAATTTGCCTTTCAAATAAAGCTTAAGATCATCCGTCGGCTTGCGCCATACCGGCTCCTGATCGATATATTGCAGATAGTCAACCATTTCTGTCACCATCTTTTGGCCTAAGACCTCGATCTCAGTCCAATCTCCGGGATCTAGAGTGGTTTCGTTTTCTAGTACTTTTTTCCAGTCCATTAAAGGTGATTCCATGAAGATAAGTTTCATGCAAAGGTCAAGACTACCTTTATATATCTACAGATACAATTTAAGGCTTTGATACCAATACAGTTTCTCTAAAGCTTTAAAATCTTAGGCTTTCGCAGTTGGCGTATTAAAATTCATGGGTGGCAAAGTCTGAAAGTCGTTTTCATCTTGTACTTCACCAAATTGGTTTTCATACTTTTTAATATTATCTCCCAATGCAAACATCAGCCTCTTAGCATGTTGAGGCGTCAATACGATCCTGGATTTTACTTTAGCTTTAGGCAGATTAGGCATAAGCCGGATAAAATCAATCACAAATTCACTATTGGAATGTGAGATTATAGCCAAATTGGAATAGATGCCTTCCGCGATCTCCTCGCTCAGCTCTATATTTATTTCTTGTTTGTTCTCTTGTTCTTTACTCATTTTTGAAGTATCTTGATCTCGCAAATTTAAAGTTTCTAGTAAGATCTATGTTTAAATCTTTTATCGAACGTTCTATTTTTGGAGTCTGTACCTATCTGGGCGATCAGTTGGGCGTGGCTCGTTCCAAAATTAGACTTTACTTTATTTATTTATCGTTTTTTACCTTAGGCTCCCCTATCATCGTCTATTTTTTTATAGCCTTTTGGCTCAATATTCAGAAATATATTCGAAACAATAACAACATATTTCATTGGGAATAAGCCTTCTCATTATTTATTCGTCACTCGTCATTCGTCATTTGTAAAATTGTCAATCGTCAAATTGTAAATTTTTTTATTTCGTTTCATTAAATACATACTGGATTAAATTAGCCCCCATCTGAAATGCTTTGGTCCGGGCCTCCTCAGTATCTTTATGGACATCCTGATCTTCCCAGCCATCGCCAAGATCACATTCGAAGGAATAAAAACAAACCAAGCGGCCCTCCCAGATCAAGCCAAATCCCTGTGAAGGATTTTTATCGTGTTCATGGATTTTAGGCAATCCTGCTTTGAAGTCATATTTTTGATGATAGATTTCATGCTCGAAAGGCAATTCAATGAAAGTCAATTCAGGGAATACTTTTTTCATGGCAGGCCGTATATAAGGATCCATACCATAATTGTCATCGATATGCAAAAACCCTCCTGCTAACAGGTAATTTCTCAGGTTTTCAGCTTCAGCCTCATTAAATACCACATTGCCATGCCCAGTCAAATGAACGAACGGATAATTAAAGATCTCAGCACTGCCAGCCTCTATCGTAGCGTAATCAAGATCAATATTGGTACCTAACTGTTTATTACAAAAATTAGCTAGATTGGGCAGCGAGGTAGGATTGGCATACCAGTCGCCCCCACCATTATACTTTAGTAGGCCTAGTTTAATGGTAGGTGGAGAATCAATATAAACGGATGAAATAAGTAGCGGAACGATAAAAAATAAGGTCATAAAAATGGTGCTGGCCTGGTATCGGTTGTTCGATGGAATCATAAATACAAAGATATCGTATTTGTCGATTAGTGTGAGAAATACGCAGCTAGCATTACTCCCGCAGTCTCCGTCCTTAATCGATAGTTGCCCAAAGAAATTAGCGGGATACTTAACTGCTCAGCTTGCTCAATCTCTGGAGCAGAAAAATCGCCTTCCGGTCCTATGCAGATGATGAGGTCCCTTTTATTAGCTACATCAATTTGGCGTAGATCGTGGCCGGAGCTGTGAGCCAAATGAGGCTGAATAGCATGTGGAAGCTGCAGAAAGGCAGACCAGTCTGTCGCCTGATTTAATACAGGAAGATAAGGTCGGCCACTTTGTTTAAGCGCAGATACCAATATTTTCTGCCAGCGCTCGTACTTGTATGTGATTCGGTCAGTATGGTCGCAAACCAATGGAGTGACCGCACTAACTCCAAATTCAGCAGCTTTTTCCAAAAACCATTCAAATCGATCAAGCTGTTTGGTGGGAGAAATAGCCAGATGCAATAATGGCTCAGGGGCCAAAATCGTTTTGCATTCTTTGATCCGGATCGACAGATTGTGTTTGGTCACCTCTTTTACTAACCCAAACATTACTTGCCCTTTGCCATTTAGGATACCCACGGATTCACCAGATCGTATCCGTAATACAAATGCATGACGACCTTCTTCTCCTTCGATCAGTAGCTCCTCTGACATTGGCAGTTGACTGTAGAAATAATGCACGGCTTAAAAATACTAAATAGTACTGGGCCCTTTGTGCGGCTTTCCCAATAGTGACCAGGATTATTTAGGCGAATTTGCCGTGAACGCTGTGAAAACCTGTCTTCTTTCGCATCGCTGCGTCTTTGCGCTGCTTGCCGCACAGGCGAGTCTTCGTTTCGTTTCACTCCACTGCGCGAAAATGCTGTATTTCTTTGCGTCGCTGCATCTTTGCGCGAAAATTCTTTCATTGCTTATGCGACTTTGCTGCACACTTTATCCCGATAATACTGTATTCCTCTGCTTCGTTGCGCATGCCTATCGAACAAGCAAGTCTCACTTCGCTGCGTCTTCGTTTCGTTCCTATGCGATAATTCTGTATTCCTTCGCTGCGTCTTTTCGTCTTCGCTTCGTTTCACTCCGCCGCGCGAAAATTCTGTATTCCTTTGCGTCTTTGCGTCTTTGCGCGAAAATTCTTTCACATGCCTATAAAACGTAGTTAAAATCAAGTTTGTTAACTACCCCAATTGATCGTACTTTTGCCTTTTTTTAAACCCTAATCCAATAGAATGACAGGAATCCCAATGATGATCCTTCAGTTATTGCTGAGTCTCTCTTTTTTAGTAATTATACATGAATGCGGACATTTTTTCCCTGCCAAGTGGTTCAAAACCCGCGTAGAAAAATTCTATCTTTTTTTTGATCCCTGGTTTTCACTCTTTAAGTTCAAAAAAGGTGAAACAGAATATGGTATAGGTTGGCTCCCGCTAGGAGGTTATGTCAAAATATCTGGAATGGTGGACGAAAGCTTTGATACAGAAAAACTGAAGGAAGAGCCCAAACCTTACGAATTCAGGTCCAAACCCGCCTGGCAACGCCTGATCATCATGTTGGGAGGTGTGACCGTAAATTTTATTGCCGGTTTTTTATTATTTGCATTTGTACTTTTTAAATGGGGTGACGAATTTATCCCTAATGCCGCTTTAAAAAACGGGATCTATACCGACTCACTCGCCCGGGCGATCGGCTTAAAAGATGGGGACCACATCCTCAAAGTAGGCGATAAAAACTTCATCAATTTTGATAGCAGAGTCATCCGACGCGAAATCGTCATCAATGGTGTCACCACTATGACTGTCCAGCGCGATGGTCAGCCAATAACCATTCCGATCCAAGATCGATTTACCCAGGAGTTGTCAAGCCATAAGTATAAAAATGCTTCATTGATAGGCCCACGGGTAAGCTACATAGTAGCTAAGTTTCCTGAAGCTTCACCTGCTCAAAATGCAGGTATGATGGTAGGTGATGTGATTATTGGTATCAATGATCAGCCCACACTATATGCTCATGAAGTCACCAAAGCTCTAAACGATAAAAAAGGAGATTCGATACGAGTCAAAGTCACTCGAAATCTTGAAGAAAAGGATTTTGTTTTTGCATTGACCAAAGACAAAAACATGGGCGCTTTTTTAGAAACAGATCTCAAAATAGAACGCAAAAAATACGGCTTTGTTGAATCTTTTCCTGCCGGTATCAAAAAAGGGGTGGGCTTCCTCAGTGATCAAATCAAGGCTTTTGGAAGAATGTTTAAAAATGAAATTAAAGCCAAAGACAGCCTTGGAGGATTCGCCAGTATTACCAGCCTATTTCCAGAGACTTGGGATTGGGAAGACTTTATCCGCATCACGGCAGTACTTTCTCTGGTCTTAGGATTTATGAATTTGTTGCCTATACCCGGTCTGGATGGTGGTCATGTCATCTTTTTATTATTTGAAATGATCTCCGGCAGAAAACTGAGTGATAAGTTCATCGAAAAAGCTACCATGGTCGGTTTTGTTTTATTGATCGCCTTGATGATCTATGCCAATGGTCTAGATGTGTTTAGATTTTTAAAGAAATGACCCATTTTGAGTTTTACGGCCTCCGACCTACTTATGTCCTAGATGAATTACTACTGAAAAAAAAATTCCTTGAGTACAGTCGATTGTATCATCCGGATCACTTTGTATTAGCCGATAACGAAGCTCAGGCTGAGGCTGATGATATCAGTGCACTTAATAATAGGGCATTCAAAACATTATCCGATACAGACAGTCGGCTCAAATACCTATTAGAATTAAAAGGTGTGATCCAAGACGAAGAGGTCTACACCCTGAGCCAGGACTTTTTGATGGACATGTTAGATTTGAATGATCTGGTAGAGACAGACCCACAAGCGGCACAGATCGAGCTCGATCGAATAGAGCAAAGTCTGGCCCAAGAGATACGACCATTGCTTTTATCATTAGACATGGAGCACTCCGATCTTGCCCTCTTCACAGAGCTCAAAGATTATCATTATAAGAAACGGTATGTCTTGCGTATCCGCGAGAATTTAGATAAGTTTGCATCCGCTTCTTGAAGAAGATTGCGGTATGTATATTAGCCGAAGTGGCGGAATTGGTAGACGCGCTGGACCTGCCTGCAGCAGGCAGGCTCAAAATCCAGTGTCAGCAATGATTACTACTACTCAATAAACAATGTTTGTT